>DNNE01000189.1:33622-47238 GCA_003487805.1 Blastocatellia bacterium
TTCAACACCTTCATTTCCGACTCGAGCATCACCGGTGCCGGCCCGGAGATTCCGCCGTCTTTTCTGATGCGCCAGAAATGCACTGCCATAAAGATCGAAGCCACCAGCGGAATTCCGATGCAGTGCCAGATATAGGCGCGCAGTAAGGCATTCGCGTCAACGATCGATCCGCCGAGTAGACCGAAACGCACGTCGTTGTAAGGAGTCAACCCGAGTTGTGCCCCGAACGGCCCCTCATTTCCAAACATCGGCGTTGCGCGCGCCATGTTCGTGCCGACGGTCACGGCCCAGAAGCCGAGTTGATCGTCCGGCAGAAGATATCCCGTAAACGAAAGCAGAAGCGTCAGTACCAGCAGCACCACGCCCACGCACCAATTGAATTCGCGCGGCTTTTTGTACGATCCAGTCAGCACGACGCGAAACATGTGCAGCCAGGTCGTGATCACCATCAGGTGCGCCGCCCAGCGATGCATGTTGCGCAGAAGCCTTCCAAACGGAACGTCGTGCTCGAGATAAAGAATGTCGCGGAAGGCGACGATCTTTGACGGATGGTAGTAGAACATCAACAGCACGCCGGTGAAGGTCAGCACGATGAAAAGGTAGAACGTGATGCCGCCCATTCCCCAGGTATATTGATAACGCACCGCGTCGCGATTGATCTTCGCCGGATGCAGATGCAGAAAGACGTTCGAGAGGATTGCGAGTGAACGATTGCGCGGATCTGAGCGCTCGTGAGAAACGCGAAAGATCGATTTCCAAACCTGAGTCTGCTGCGGGTCCTTGTAATCCTTGGCTTCTTCCAGGGCGCGATCCTTCAAAGACATCGCGGTGTCTTTCGCGCGCTCCACCAGGCCGACGTTGGTCTTTTCGCCGGTTATCTGCTTCGTTTCTTTTACGTCCTTGGGGTCGTCCATTTGATTACCCAGTCGCTACCGCTCCCGGTACTGACTCCATTGTTACAGTGGAATGTATGCTCCCGGATCGTTGAACTCGTTCTTCTCGCCCTTTGGCCATTTATAGAGTTTGCTCACGTCCACCACGATCTGACCTTCCGCATCCAGCTCGACGTGCGCGCGATCCATCGGCCGCGGCGCCGGCCCTTCGAAGTTGATCGCTTCGCTGTCGTAACCGCTGCCGTGACACGGACACTTGAATTTGTTCTCGCTCGGCTTCCAGTCCGGCGTGCAGCCTAAATGCGTGCAACGCGCATAGACAACAAACAATCGATCAGAGGTCTTATCAACCCAAATGCGATACATCTGTTGGTATTTCGTATCGACTCCCAGCGCATAATCGCCTGGAAAGCCAATCTTGAAGGTGCTGGAAGGTTCAAAAATTGCTCGCGGCAGAAAGAACCGAATGAACATCAGGAAGCAGGTGGTCAGAAATCCCACGACGCTTGCCCAGACGATTCGGCGGCGAATTTTATTGACCGGGGGATCAGGAGTCGACTCGATAACGACGGCCGGTGGTTTGCCGGCCGGCTTGACGGGAACCTTAGGCGCAGAAGGCGCTGCCGGACTCGCCGGTGGCGGGGCGCCTGCTGAACTCTGTTGGTCCAAGCTGCTATCCACTCCAATAACCTCCGTGTGATCTGGATCACATCGTCGATCACTCACACTTCAACGCGGGAATTTGTAAACAGCCTATACAATTCCCCGTGACACAGGGATTGATGTCTCTGTGAAAACCGATTCAGTCTTGTTCACTAGAAGTGCGGCCGACAACAAAGAATAATAAAATGTACTGACAGAAGGCTCTTTATACATCTTTCACGCGGCTGTTGGCAAGCGGATAGTTAAGAAATCACGTTAAGTCTCGAAACAGGAATTTACATAACCAGGAGATATCCAATGCGAGAAAAGGTGCGGGTTGTTCTTTATACGAAACCTGACTGCGGCTTGTGTGGCGAGATGAAAGCAGTAATGAAGGACGCCGGCTGTGAAGAATTGTACACGCTCGAAGAAGTCGACATTGAACAGGACGCAAAGGTCTTCGCGCTGTATCGCTATGAAATTCCCGTCTTATTCATCAATGGCGTCGAAGCTTTTCGTCATCGATTGGCTGCTGATGAATTCAGGGTTTACGTTACTTCCCTTTTCGGGCGGGCTTAATCTTAGTGGCACGCGCATCTTGCGCGTGAGTTCACGGGCGGGCTCGTGCCACTTCACAGCTCCAGATTCAAGCTCTTTCGCGCTTCGTCAATCGCCTGATAGAGACGGTGGCGTTCCTGCTTATCCGTCGAACTGCGATAGCTCGCAATCAAATCTTTAAGGCTTGCCAGTCCTTTATATAAGCCGGCGCTTTCGATGGGAGGTGTTAGGTAAGAAATCAGTTGCGCATAAGAGCGTCGCTTGGCGATCGTGCCTTCCGATGGGTTGTTGACGCTGTAGATGTAGATGTTCGGCATTTCGCCAATCAGCCGATCCGGCCAGCATTCATTTGATAGTCCGACTTGCTTGCCCGGCATGAATTCCGTTGCGCCGTGCGTACCGACGTGGACAACCGCGTCTGCTCCCAAAACTTTTTCGAGATAAGTGTAAAAAGCCGCAAAGCCATGATGAGGCGCGCCGCCACGGGACATCAGCAAGCGCATCGGATCGTCTTCGAAACCAAATGTCGGCTGCACCCCGATAAAGATGTTCCCGAGCTGGATCCCCTGAATCAATAATTCCCTGCCCTCCGAGTTGATCTTGCCGGGTGCGGCGTCCCATTCCTTTTCGATCTCATCAACGAACGGACAAAGCCTGCGGTACTCATCAACGCTCATCCGGTAGGCGACGTTCGCTATTGCGCCGGATGTTTCCGAATTACCAGCCAGCAACATCTCGCGCAGCGCATCGATGCTGTCAGGCAGATCGACGCGATATCCATCGGACTTCATTTGAGCAAGCATATCGAACAGACTCGCGAACACATCCAGGTCAGCAGCAGTCCCAATGTTTCCTTTGTTCGGCGGGAAGCAGTAAATCACCAGGGCGAGTTTCAATTGGTCGCGATTCGCGATCTGCAGACGGTTCCATCGTTTCAATCGGCGGGCTACGCGCAGGCATCGGTCTGCCAACGGCGCCGGTTCAACGGCGGCGGCAGAAATGCCACCGAACACGAATGGTTCCGTGCCGCCATCGATCTCAGGAATGGCGATTTGCATTCCGGTCTGCACCGGATTCAAGCCGGTGAACGATTCGCGCCATGATTCAATTGTCTGCGTGTCGAGACTCACGAGCGAACGATAAGGAATGTTCAGGTCGCGCAAGAATTCTGACGCCGCTTTGCTGTCGTTCATCGCCGGGCCACCGACAAAACTGAACCCGGTCAAGGAAACGATTTGACTGACGCGCTGGGTACGCAGCCGTCCCGGCTGCTTAGATGATGGCACGCCGGAAGCCTGCGTACCGACAAAGAACTTCTCGCACGCCTGACGGTTATCCATCAACGTCGAGATCGCCGGAATAACGCTTAACCCTTCGGCTTCGATTGCCCTGATCAATCCGTCGTAATGCTTTCGCGAGTTGCTGACGATTTGCGGTCGCATCAGGAGCAGGCCAATCGTTGAGTTTGGCTCCAAAGGATCGACATTGGTCTTTGGACTTTCGTCTTTGGACTTTGAAATACGATCCTGGTACCAGGTTTGGTAACCTTCAAATGATTCGAACAGCGCGGGTGCGTCCGGGTGATAGATTGCGACCGCGGGCAACGCCTCGGGTTGAGCAATGTCAATCGATCCCAATCGATCGCCCGCCGCATATTCTTTCAGCGCGAGCAAAATCATCGATTGAATATTGTTCGGCGTCGGCTGCAGAAAATAGCTTACGATCAATAAGTAATTCTTGGCGTCGCGCAAGCGGCCGGCGTTGGGAACAAATCGGAGTAGGCCCGGCAGCCGCTCGGCCCACTTCAAATAATCCGCGCGGCCGTGGCCATTCGATTTTCCGTTGCGAGTCTGCCGCCCGATCCACGACACAACACCTTTTAGTAAGTTACCGACACCTGAATTTTCCGGTTCTTTGCCCTCTGCTCTTTGCCCTTTGCCGGAACTAACTCCCGGCAGCTTCGCAAAATCCAACTTGCCCACACGTGTCCGCTTCATCAACTCAGGCATGCAATTGATCACGATTACCGCCGTTTTAGACCGATAGCGATCGAGCAATGGCAGCAGACGCCCGGCGTTCTCGCCATCCATCACGTGAATCACAAAGATGATTTCGGACGCAGCGAGATCACTCTCGATTGTTTGCCATTCATCTTCAGTAAACTGCGACCCGAAGTTGCGGACAGCCAGGCGCAGATCAAGCCCGTACTTGCGATTGATCTCGCGCTCCGCATTTCGCAGCGGCGCGAGCAGACTTGAACCGACGTAAAGGACCGTGATGTTCATTCGTATTTCGTGTAACTTCGCATTCGTGCTCTTTCGTGTGATTTCGTGGATCGCTTTCACTCGTTGGTGGAAGAACTGTCCACTAAGCCACACTAACAAACACCGCGCCGCCGAAATTGAAGAGCAGTCCCACTCTTGTTCCGGTCGCCTTGAGATAGTTCAAGAGCTGCGCCTCGTCTTGACCACCTAACCGATCACAAGCCTTTAGTTCAGCAATTATCTGATCAAACAGAATTAGGTCGGCGATGTACTCTTTCGTCAGCGGCTGGCCCTTATATTGAATCGTCAGGCGCTTTTGTGACTCGAACGGAATTAACCTCTTCGTTAACTCAATTTCCATGGCATCTTGATAAACAGGCTCCAGGAAGCCGCGCCCTAGCTGCCAGTACACCTCCAGCGCCGCGCCGAAAATTTGGTAAACCTCGTCCGCCAGTATCAGTTCCGCCACGACAATCTTTCGTATTGGTACGCTTTCTGATCTGCGGGTTCCAGTTAACCATGGCCATCAAGTATAAAAACTTGCATTAGTCTAAAAGCTGATCCACTAAACCAGAGATCCCCCGTGTGAGGGCGCTCTTTTCAAGAACAATCTAACACTGTCCTTAATTCGTCTTGCTTAGTGTGATTTCGTGGATCGTCCTTCATGCATTGTCCGAACAAAACGATCCACGAAATCACACGAAAACCATTAGCCGCCTACCTTGGAAAGGGTGCCCCGCTAGTTGCTTCGACAATCTCGTTCAACCTCTCCAGAATCGCTTCCTGCGGATTCCAATACCCACGCTCATGTGCTTCAAGCAAGCGCTTCGCCAGCGACTCCAGCGAATACGGATTTAGTTCGTGTAATCGTTCGCACATCGCTTCGTCCAGCAGAAACGTCTGCGCAATCTCTGTATAGATCCATGGATCGACGGCGTCCGCGGTCGCGCTCCAACCAAAAGTGTTCGTCACATGGTTCTCGATTTCCGCCACGCCGCGAAAACCATGTTTCAGCATTCCTTCATACCATTTTGGATTCAGAGTTTTCGTGCGCGTCTCAAGGCGCACGGTCTCTTCCAGTGAACGAATCTTAGTTTGCGGCGAAAGCGAATCAGATAAATAAATCGATGGTCGAGCTTGTGAGCGTGTCTCCACTGCTTTCGAGATCCCGCCGAGGTATTCAAAGTAATGATCGACATCGGTGATGCCGACTTCGAATGAATCGATGTTCTGATAGGTGGCTTCGACGCGAGACAGTGCGTCATTCATCAATTCGGGAGCTTCACGCCCTTCGATAGTTCGGCCTTTGGAATCGCGCGTGTAGGCAAAGCACTTGCGCGTCACAAAGAGATCGCCCAGCGTTGCTTCGTTCTCCCACGCCGACTGCATCACCATGAAATTCACATTCGCTCCGTAATTGCCCGGAGCATTCGAAAAGACGCGCGTGACTGCATCGTCAAAATCTGCTGCGCCATTCTCTATTCGTTGCGAAACGTTGCGCCGCACGTAGTTCATCTCAAGCGGCTCATCCAGTTGCGCCACTTTGCGAACAGCTTTATCAAGGAGACTCATCGTCGGCGCAAACAGATCGCGAAAGATGCCGGACACGGTCATCACGACGTCCATGCGCGGCCGCTTCAATTCGTCGAGCGGAATTATTTCAATTTCAGTCGCGCGATTGAGCGCATCGCGGACCGGCCGCACACCCAGAAGCCACAGCGCCTGGGCGACGCCTTCGCCCTGCGTTTTGATGTTATCCAATCCCCAGAGCACCAATGCCAGCGCGCGGGGATGGCGCCCGTGCTCATCAAAGTATCTCTGCAGCAAAGCGTCGGCGACCGCCTTCGCGCGCATGAACGCAGCTTGCGATGGCACCGAATAAGGATTGACCGCGTGTGTGTTGCGTCCAGTGGGTAGCACCAGGGGGTTCTGGACGATATCTGCTCCGGGCCCGGGCTCGATGTATTCGCCGCGCAGGGAGCGCAGCAGTGAATCGATTTCACAATTTGAATCGAGATGTTCGTTAATCGTCGCCAGCAATTTGAAAGTCGGCAGAGATTTTTCGACTTCGACGTTGGCGCGCGAACTCAACCATGAACTCGCCGCCCTCGCACCACTTTCACAAAATCGATCGATGGCCTCTTTGACGATGCTGTCGATCAGCTCCTTCGTCTCACTGGTCGTCGTCTGTTGAATGATGTCGTCGTAACCCTCGATGCCGAGGGACTCAGCCACCAATCCGGGCAGCGAGCGCGCTTCCTGCTCCGGGCGATCGAACGACGCTACCATGCGAAGCAGATCGGCTTTCTCTTTTAATTCGGCGGCGCGACCAAAGACATGAAGCCCCGTGGGGATCAGCCGTTGCTCAATCTCAACGAGCTGCTCGGACAATCGAGTTACCTGGTGATCTTGATCGGAGAGTGATCTCATTTGCGAAACGCTCGAGCCTTTTTACCCGAAAGCATCTCGTTTACCAAACTGCGCCGGCGTTCTTGCTTTCAAACCTCAGGCGTAAAACGTTTCGGTCACTAAAATCAGGGCGAGTTGCCAAACAGTATTGCCTTTCTAATGCAAAATATTTGCTATTGACATAACAAGCTAACCGTATTAGAGTTCGCGGCACTTGCAAGCGGTCGTTGCTTCGCCCCTCGATAGCGTCGACTAAAGCTAATTTCCAAAGTCGACGGTCGAGGTTTCGCTGGCCGATTCACTGGAACGACCACCCACCTCATTTAGGCCAGCTTTTCGAGCAAGGGTCAGGAAAACAAACAAACCGGGAGCGACGAAACTGCCGTTGGCGGTTGGTCAGTCGTTTCAACGCTCAAACTGTGCTTTGGGATCAAGGAGGCCCATGAACATGGTTAACTACCTGAGATTTTTGATCTTCGTTCTCTTCGCAGTGGCTCTCACTTTGCCCATTTGGGCATCGAGAACAGTCGAAGGGCAATCAGCAACCGAAGCTCCGACAGGATTCGACACTCTGACTAACGATGCAACCTTTGTCAGCCAGGCAACGCACGATGGCGATAGAGGAACATTTGAGGAACGTGACGACGTCCTAAAGGGGCTGGGACCCGTTTACAACGCCCAGTCGTGCGCGGAGTGTCACCAAAACCCCGTGACCGGCGGCATCAGCCAGATATCAGAACTTCGCGCCGGTCATAGCGACGGCTCTGGTAATTTCGTTCCTGCCACCCTAACTATCAATGATGGCGGCGGCTTGACGGGAGTGACCATCGCCAACCGATCGCTCATCAATCAGCGGGCGACCTGCCCGGGCGTGGTTACCGATTTGGTAACGCATGCGATCATCTACAATCACCCTAATGAACAGGCGCAGGAACGCGTGCCCGGAACTGAAACGGTTCGCGCTCGCCGCATGACTACCAACCTGATGGGATTGGGATTTGTAGAGTGTATCTCGAACCAAACTCTACAAAGCATTCCCAACGGGCAACCGTCAGGCATGAAGGGAGAACTCACCCAGGTTCCGGTCGCCGAGGCTAATGGAGCACTGCGCATCGGGCGTTTCGGTTGGAAGAGTCAGGATGCCAGCTTGCTCACCTTTGCAGGTGGCGCTTATTTGAACGAGATGGGCATCACTAACCGATTTAACTTGCAAGAAGTCACAACCTTGTGCGATGACGTGTCTGACACCACGCCGTGCAACAACAATCCACAAATCCGATGCGGCGAAGATCCGGACAACGATATCGATGCGTTCGCACGATTCATGCGAGCGACTAAGGCGCCATCACGAGACACACGCCTGGCCGCGACGGCCAGTGCCCAGGCGGGAGCTTCGCTTTTCCACCAAATAGGTTGTGACGTCTGTCACATTTCAACTTTAACCACTGCTGCTCCGGGCACTCTGATCAACGGCGGGGCGTTTACCGTACCGAATGCGCTCGGCAACAAGATCATTCACCCGTACAGCGATTTTCTGCTGCACGACGTGGGGACGGGTGATGGGATAGCTCAGGTCATTGATCCCAACACGGGCCAGCTTGATCAGAGCATGAGGAACAAGATGCGGACTGCCCCGCTCTGGGGCGTGCGCACGCGCAACGAACTGATGCACGATGGCTTGAACTACACGCGTAATGATGCAATTCTGCGTCACGCAAACGAAGCCACCGGAGTCGTCAACAACTATCGTAATCTGAGCACGACACAAAAGAATCAGTTGATAGACTTCTTGAATTCTTTGTGACGTGTCTGAACCTGGGTGGGCCGGCGACACCTCCGGCCCACTTATCGCAATTAAAAACTACTTAGAGATCGTAAGAGATGGCTGCGAAATTGAGAACTATGATGTTCTTTTTGGCGGCTGCCTTTTTGCTCTTCTCGTTGGCGTGCAGCAAACCGGCAGAGACACCAAAAAGCGCTGAACCTGAGCCACGCGCGATAACCAGCAGTAGCTCGCCCACACCATCGCTTGTCGCACTGGGGCGAGTTACTCCTACTCCTACTCCCGCCGGACCAAGCGAGAGTCCGCGACCACCGAAAGCAGATGAAGTGGTCGATGCACTCGCTCGAGTATTCGACAAGGCCGTATCGTTGGACGAGGCTCACGCTCCATCATTCGTCGTCGGTGATTTCAATGGCGATGGTTCAGAAGACCTGGCGATTGTTACCAAAGCAAACGAGAATTCGCTCGCGGAAATAAACAATGAGCTGGCGAATTGGATTCTGGAAGATCCGCGCGCGATACCGATTCCGGGAAGCAAAGCCGCTAACGAGTTGCAGCGACCCAAACCCGTCAAAGTTGAGAAAACCGATTCCCTGTTGGCGATCATTCATGGAGTCGGCGCGCAGGGCTGGCGCAATAGCGAAGCCCGGCAGGCGTTCTTGTTACGAAACGGAGGCGGGACGAAGATTCTGGTTCGATCAATCAATGATTTACGCCGTGACCCTGCAACCCCCAGGTTGCCTCCTCTCAGAGGCGACGCGATCAGCGAGACGACGAACGGCCGTCAAGGCTTAATTTTTTGGACCGGTGCTAAGTACGCCTGGTCCGCCACGGCAA
Source organism: Blastocatellia bacterium (assembly GCA_003487805.1). Taxonomy (GTDB): domain Bacteria; phylum Acidobacteriota; class Blastocatellia; order Pyrinomonadales; family Pyrinomonadaceae; genus UBA11740. Next base: position 43,009 of record DNNE01000189.1, read on the forward strand.
CTGAAGTTCGCACGAACAAATAATTGCCTTGGCGCACAGCGTTCCGCTTGTCTTGCGCGCTCCGATCAAATGGAAATGGGTTTCGTCGTTGCCATGACAACGACACCATGACTCGACTATCATGCGAGTCCAATCGCAAAGTGTTGTATTGCTGGATCAAGTTGGGCTCGCTCCGAAAACGCTAAATGCTCGAAGTCATCAACCTAACATGTGTGCGCGGCACCCGGCGTCTATTCAAAGAGCTGAGCTTCTCTGCTGAGAGCGGTGAGTTAGTTGAATTGCGCGGTCCCAACGGCAGCGGCAAGACCAGCCTGCTGCGAATTCTGTGCGGACTCGCGATGCCTGCTGCCGGCGAAGTTCGATGGAATGGAACCCGGATTCGATCGCTGGGCGAAGAATACCGTGGCTCAGTTGCCTACCTGGGCCATCAAAACGCGGTCAAAGACGAGTTGACCGCGATCGAAAACCTGCGCATCTCGAGCGCGGTTTGCGGCTCTGCTTTGGATAAGAAAGAAGCGCAAGAGATTCTCAAACGTGTCGGGCTCACTCAACAGCAGAATCTTCCGGCTCGTGTATTGTCCGCGGGCCAACGGAGACGTCTCGCGATGACGCGCCTGCTCACTTCGAAGGCCAGGCTCTGGATTCTCGATGAAGTATTGACATCACTCGACGACGCCGCAATGAACCTGTCGCGTGAGTTTATCAGCGAACATCTTAAGCAGGATGGCATTGCGATAGTCGCGACGCATCAGGATTTGAGCCTGGCGGCGCCGCGGTTCCAGCGATTACAACTTTCTTAGTGGCGAACTCTTCAATTCAATCGATGTTCGGCTGGCTGGTGTGGCGCGATCTCATTCTGGCCTGGCGCCGCCGGGCGGACGTACTGGCGACGCTCTTCTTCTTCATCATAGTTGTGAGCCTGTTCCCGCTCGGAATTGGACCAGAGCGGGAAACGCTGCGCACGATCGCGCCGGGAGTTGTTTGGGTGGCGGCGTTGCTCGCTTCGATGCTGTCGCTGGGTCGAATTTTTGGCAACGATTATCAGGATGGAACGCTTGAGCAATTGCTCCTGACCCCGCAGCCGGCCTACCTGGTCGTACTCGCGAAGGTGCTCGCGCACTGGATTGTTGCCGAACTTCCGCTGGTCGTCATTGCGCCGGTGCTTGGACTTCAGTTCGGTTTGTCGCAAAATGGTCTGGCGATCGTAGTTGTCTCTCTCTTGCTGGGAACGCCGGTTCTAAGCGTCATCGGATCGGTTGGCGCGGCACTCACCTTGGGATTGCGCGCCGCTAATGTATTAGTCGCCTTGCTCGTCTTGCCCCTTTACATTCCGGTGCTCATCTTTGGCAGCGGCGCGGTCCAGGCAAGTGTTACGGGATCGAGTCCGCAAGCGTGGCTCTTATTATTAGGAGCGACACTGATCGTTTCGTTAGTATTCGCTCCCTGGGCAACCAGTGCGGCTTTGCGGATATCTGTGGAATAAGAATTGTAGCTGCGACGCATTCCGACGCGAACGTCGATGGTTGCGGAAATTTCATGAGCAAACACAGAATCAATTGGTACAAGTACGCAGCGCCTGCGAACTTCTACCCACTTGCAGGGAAGATGATCCCGGTATTCGCCATCCCGGCGGCGATTCTCTTTGTGGTTGGACTGTATGTTGGGTTTTTTGTCGCACCTACCGATGCTGTCCAGGGTGAATCGTATCGCATCCTCTTCATACATGTGCCGGCGGCATGGATGGGAATGTTTCTTTACGTGCTGATGGCGGTTTATGCGGGAGTCGGTTGGGCGTTCAATGCGCGATTAGCCTCAATGATGGCGACGGCGATTGGGCCCACCGGAGCAATCTTTACTTTTATCTCGCTGGTGACGGGATCGCTTTGGGGCCGGCCGGCGTGGGGAGTCTGGTGGGTCTGGGATGCGCGGCTTACTTCGACACTAATCCTGCTGTTCCTCTATATCGGATTCATTTCGCTGCAATCATCGATCGATGATTGGCGTCGCGCCGATCGTGCGGGTGCCGTGCTGGCGTTAGTGGGTGTGGTCAACGTTCCCATAATTTATTTTTCGGTGCAGTGGTGGAATAGTTTGCACCAGGGTGCGACGATTACGAAAAGCAGCTTCAAGATGGCGCCGTCAATGGCCGCCGCGATGTTGATTCTGTTGGGAGCATGTTGGCTCTACTCAATTGCCGTGGTCCTGGTTCGCGTGCGTTACATAATTCGTGAAAGAGAGCAGGAGGCTCCCTGGCTGGCGGAAGCGACAGCCTGACTACGATATGAATTTGATCAGATACTTTGCGACCGACAGGTACGCGGTTTATGTTTGGGGATCCTATGGCGTGACATTTGTGTTGCTGGCCGGCGAGGTTTTCATGCTTTGGAAACGAAAACGAAAAATCGCCGGGAGGGATAACCCGGGATTGGATTCTCGCGAGTCGCAATTCGAAACTTCTCTACAGGAAAGTCAATGAAACGTCGTCACAAGAGAATCATCTTTATCGTGTGTTGCCTGGGAGCACTTGGTTTCGCGGCTTGGCTCGTGTTCCGTGCTTTAGGAGACAATTTGGCCTTCTCTATGAGCCCCACCGAGATCATGGCTAAGAAGGTTTCCGCCAATCGGGTTCTACGGGTCGGTGGGCTCGTCGAGAAAGGAACTCTTAAGCGCGACAACGACGGGCTCACGCTCAGATTTGCGGTAACCGATACGGCCAACACCATTCCAGTAGTTTATAAGGAGACGGCGTCGCACCCCGTGCCAGACCTGTTTAAAGAGGGACGAGGCTGTGTGGTGCAGGGACGTGTGGGCTCGGACGGTGTATTCTATGCGGATCAAATCATGGCAAAGCATGACGAAAATTACATGCCACCAGAAGCAGGAAAGGCTATCGATCAAGCAAAGGCGGCAAAGACATTGGTCGACAAATAAGCCGTCCGCAATCGGCTTTGCAATGTGGAAATCTGCCAACTGAAGGAGACAATCACATGACCGCGATGACGCTCAACGAGGCTAAGGAGAACCTAGAAAAGATTGTTAATCAGGTTATTGACGATTCTGAGCCTGCAATCGTGTGCACCGACTCAGGACGGCAAGTCGTCGTGCTACCGCTCGATGAATTCAATTCCTGGAAGGAAACAATTTATTTACTGTCCAATCCTGCCAATGCGGCACATCTCGGCAAATCGATTGAGGAAGCGCGCATTGGAAAGTTCGAGCAAAAGGAACTGGTCGATGCATGAAAATAGCTTTCACAGAATCGGGCTGGAATGACTATCTGTGGTTCAACGAAAATGATCGAAAGCTACTCAAAAGGATCAACCTTCTCATCAAGGACGCGCTTCGTTCTCCGTTCGCGGGAATCGGAAAACCTGAACCCCTAAGAGGTGATCTGTCGGGCTACTGGTCGCGCCGAATAAATGATGAACATCGGCTGGTTTACAAAGCAACGTCTCAAGAACTGATCATTGTCGCGTGCAGGTTCCACTATAAATAAATGATTCCAGAAATCGGACAATTCGCACTAATTCTCGCGCTCCTGCTGGCCGTCACGCAGGCGACGCTTCCGCTGATTGGCGCGGCCAAAGGTATCCCACAGTTGGTTGCCATGGCGCGGCCAACGGCGCAGGCGCAATTCATCTTTGTGACGATTGCGATTTCATGTCTGGCTTATTCGTTCATCACTAATGACTTCTCTGTTCTCAACGTCGCTACAAATTCGAATTCGCAATTGCCGCTTCAATATCGATTAGCAGCCACCTGGGGTTCGCACGAAGGTTCGCTCCTCCTCTGGACGTTCATGCTGACGATCTGGATGGTGGCGGTGACTTTGTTCAGTCGTCACCTGCCACGTGAAATGGTCGCCCGCGTCCTTTCAGTGATGGCCATGATCAGCACGGGCTTTCTGCTTTTCATGCTGCTCACTTCAAACCCCTTCGAACGTTTGTTCCCCATTCCACCCGATGGTCGTGATCTCAATCCGCTGTTGCAAGACCCGGCGATGGTTGCGCACCCGCCGATGCTCTATATGGGCTATGTCGGGTTCTGCGTCGCATTTGCTTTTGCGATTTCGGCGCTGATCGGTGGGCGTCTCGACGCCACCTGGGCGCGTTGGTCGCGACCATGGACCACCGTCGCGTGGATGTTTCTTACCTGCGGAATCGCGCTGGGAAGTTTCTGGGCCTACTACGAACTTGGTTGGGGCGGATGGTGGTTCTGGGACCCGGTCGA
>DNNE01000034.1:0-6617 GCA_003487805.1 Blastocatellia bacterium
ACCGCACAACTTTACGCTGCGCTCCAAGTCCTCCACCTCGTTCCGGCACTTTGTGTGTGCGGTCGAGCGCCCAGTCGCAGTCAACGTCATTAGCCGGGGAACCATCTTCTTCAAGACCAACAGCAGAACACGACGCACTTCTATCCCCACAACTCACAGCGCAATGGCTCTCTCGCGCAGTATGAGTCCGTTACCCAAGCTTGAATGGTCGGCACAGTAGGTGCTACGCACCTGAGATGTATTTGACACGTCACCCCCTGAATTCGGGGCTGAGATGTCTACGTTGTAGACATCCGTGTCTACAATGTCTACTTTGACAATTAAAGGAGTTAGCGAATTTTTGTAGACATTGTAGACAAACGTGTAGACAGGGTAGGGGGCCTGTATACAAACCCTTTTTTCGCTTACTTGGAGAATGGAAATGGATGAAAGCCAGGAAACTAAGAAATCACGAAACATCACGTTCCGCCTGACGAATGAGCAGTATGAGCAAGTGGAGAACGCGGCTCTGGCAGCCGGCGAAGACCCTAACAGTTGGTGCCGGAAGGTCGCCCTCATCCAATTGACCGAAGGTTTTGGGCTTACGAAAAATGACCGACTAATCTACTAAGAGATCGCGCGTGTCCGCTATCTTGTCGGGCATGGATTCAGGATGCTAATCGGAGGGCAAGATGCAACGGCTGAAATGTGGAAGAAGATGACTGCGGACGCCGATTACCACACAGAGGTAATCGCTGACGATCTACTTTCGCGCAGACGAAAATCCGGTTAGGGACTGGCCTTCCCTGCGAGGCAGCATAGACGCGAGCTCTCGTCTCGATCAGTCACCGTCTAGCTTGGGCTGTGCCGCGCTTTCGCCGCTCGCTTCGCCCTCGTACCGGCTTCGGCTTGGCCCGGCCCTTAGTCTTGAATCGCTCAAGCGCGCCTTCAAGCAATTGTCGCGGCTCGTCCCAAGGCTTTAGATCACCCGATAGGTATATCTCATAGAGTTCACGCGCGAGTTTGTGTTCTTCGGTGTGTGGCCAGACCATTCTGATTCCGTCTTGCAGCGTGTTAATGACTCTCATGCTGCCTTCCGGGCCGCTGGCGATCGCTTTCTTGAGGATGAACAGAAGATGAGCCAGACAGTCAGCCGCACCGGGGTCATTGCAGAACGCCGGGTCGAGGATGATCTCCCAGGTTTCTTGATCGGCGAGTAGCTCTCTGCAATTACATTGAGACTCGTTTTGGTCGCTCATGTTCCCCCAGTTCTACCACTGTCAGGCAGCGATAACCACTTGTCTTAAGACAAGCTATTATACGCCAGCCTAACCACTTGTCAATAGACAAGTGGTTAATAATTGCTTTTGGATCGACAAGAGGTTTGTCATAATCCCGTCGTGAAGAAGGCTAACCATGACTATATCTCAACCCCAGAGGCCGCCAAGATTCTGGGCGTAACTCGGCAGCGGGTCCTTCAACTGATTCACCAGAAGAGATTGAAGGCAACGAAAGTCGCCAGCGTCTATCTCATCAAGAAATCGGATTTGGCGAATATTGAAGTCAGAAAACCAGGCCGACCGTCCAAGAGCAAAAAGAAGCGATGACAGGCAAAGTAGCGTGCTAGGAATTGCGGCGTTGACACTAGCGGTCAACGTTGAAAGTTCAATGACAGGAATCCATCCACCATCGGTAGTCGGGGTCAGCAATAGGGGGTCGGTAGCGAGCGCGCGTTTCAATTTTCAACAGGGCAGCTCTAATTCTCTCCGACGTTAGTCCGCTTGCAGTCGCCCATTTTCGTAACAACTGGGAGGTTGAGACCAAACGTCGAGGATGTCCAACTTCCCTCAGGAACAGCTTTCGCGCCTTTTGTTCATCGGTAACCAAATCGAGATCTCTAGCCACGGCAATTGCCAAACTCATTGCTTCCCCGTCGTCCAAGACAGCTGCGAAATCAACGTAAAGCAACTCTTCTCTCTCGTTTTCAATTTTGCAAACCTCTAGTATCCGACGACCTATAAGATCACTGAGATCGATTAGCTCTTTTGGATTCTGAGGATCACGTGTGCGAAGGTAGATAGTCTCCTTCTCGACTACAGTACAAATGAGCGACGGCTTAGTAGTTACTTCCAAGATCGCTTCGAGTTCCTCAGTAGCGACAAGGTTGATAAGTACGCACGCATCGATGATTTGCGCTCGGGAGGTCACTTAACCATTTACCTCCCAGCTAGCGGCTGGGCAAGATCCAATTCAAACGGTTCATACCCACTTTCAACGGCCGTATTGAATTGATTACTTACCTTCTCAACCAACTCTCGGCTGGAAACACGATCCAAACGCAGGAGCTTGCTGAGTTGTCCCTCGCTTATCAAGCCTTTCGAATATGCCATGACCGCTAAATTCGAATATCGCTTCGGAAGTAGTTCTTCTTCATCACCGACAGCGTCGATTCCTAACAACTGTTGCGCTCTGCGTGGTTTAAATCCCTCCGCTTTGAGCTTGTCCCAGGTGCCTATCGGAAGTCTTCGTAGCTTCTCCAAACGAATTATGAGAGCTTGGATTGAAACCTGATAAAGATCAGCTAAGTTACATATTTGCGCGAGCGTGATGCTTTTGCCTGAACTGACTCGCTGCATTTCAGTAAAGCGCCGGTTTAGACCAGTTGCCGGCATCAGAAAATTCTCCGAGAAAGCATCAGCGAGACGCTCTACATTCGAGTGCCTCTTGTTCTGAGCCAGGAAAGTTATCTCAGCCTGAAAACGATTAGTAAGAAAATGACCGTATTCATGAGCAAGAGACCAGTTACGTCGATCTCGCGGGTGATTTGCATTAATGCCGAAGCAAGCGCCAAGCACATCGTTATAGGCGAAAACGCCTGAAATATTCGAGGGCATCGGAAGGAAAAAAATCCTCAAACCCACGTCGTTCTCCAGCCTATCGCGCAGGTTCGATATCGGGCCATCGCCTATGCCCAGTCTATTTCGTTCGGCAGTAGCAATCTCTTCTGCAGTCTGTTCAGGAGAAGGCCCTCCTGTTTCATAAGGCTGTGGATAAGCCTTCGTTCGTGGCAATTCACACAGCCGTTCCAATTCCACATAATCCTCCGCCAGGCCTTGGAGTTCCATAGCAGCTTGTTCTAGTTCCGACTCCTTTGTCAGGTATTCTTTCCAAGTTGAACGAAACTGAGGAACGAATCCAGCGCTAATAATCGGTCTGCTGATAAACTCAGATACAGACCGACCGTATAACGAAGCTAGTTGGATCAATTCGTGCGGAGTGACACGCCTTTCTCCTTTTTCAATAGCAACCAAAGTCGTCCGGGCCATTTCCATTTCGTCTGCTACTGCTTGCTGAGTTAGGCCCCTGGCCTTGCGTGCTTCCTGAATGCGGGAACCTAACACCTTAGGATCGATGTGTTGAAGTACGTGCTTATGCATGGTTACTTCTCCTCCGAAGGTATTTTCATGCTGCCCGCTTTTGGAGACGAAGGGAATTGCGTGCCGAGAAATTTGCCCACTCTGCAATATAGCGCCGGTAAAGCCCTAACATGGACTGTTGGAGTTTCGTCTCGGCAATCTCATCATGGACGGAAATTTCAGAGACAATATGTTGAAGCTCAGGAAATTCAGTTACTAGCCGACTCCATTTTGACCCCTGTCCAAGCAAACGAGACAACTTTTGGAACTGCCATTCCATCGCCTGAAGAGGTCGCAACTGTTTGCTCGTTGCGGTCGTTCCTCCCGACGTCAGAAGATCCAAGATGTATTGATCGGATGGGTCGAACTCTGACAGGCCTGCACTTTCAAGAGAGAGTCGACGAAGCAGACAAGATGTACATGAGCCACACTGCGGCTTGTTTCGGTGGCGAACCGGGAAGCCGTCGCAGGAGAAAGTTCTAGGGATACTTGATGCTAGTGATTGAACGGCAACGTGGCGACACATTTCACCTTTGGTCTTAAACAAAAATGGGTTATTGAAACCGATCGATTTTCCAGTTAAAGCCTTCACAAAGTCAGCCATGCGCAAGAGCGTAATTGGATGAACCCCTCGGGAATTAGCGCTGCCGATTTGCGACGAGTCGTACGGAAGGTTGATTGCGCCGATGCCATTCTCAAAAATACGAATCTCATTCGAACGTGCGGCGAGTGCGGCCACTGCTCCCAACGTCAGAAACAAAAAGCCCCGAGTGCGTTGCGAGTTTTCTGTTGACCGCTCCATGGAGAAACCGTTCCAATTGAAACCGAACGGCACTATTACGTGGCACAACTCTCGGGCCATGTGCCTGCTAATGGCTTTGACTTGTTCCCTCTGAGCAAACTTCTGTCGCGAGTTTGTAACTCCCGACACGAAGACAAAGGAATGATTACTAAGGTCGCTCACTTGTTGTACTGCGCCGCAAAATGAGTCCAACCCGCCACTGAACAACGCGACGATAGGCGGCTTCGAGAAGCGAGTGCGAAATAGATGTCCCTGCTTTTCTGCAAGCCGACCGGGAGTCTTGCGTCTAACAAATTGGATTCGCCAATCGTCGTCCGATAACAAATTGAGGAGGCTGACCAGACGCCGTTGAACACTTGGTTGCTTCCACACGTTGAGACGACGCACTGAAATCTTGAGATTCAGAACACGAGACCATTGTTCCAAGCTGGGGCCGTGGGGTTGCGGTCTCCGGGAAAGGCGGTCGGCCAAGTAGCAGGCAAGGGCGATATCGATCCAATCGGAAAGCAGCGGAGCAAGCTTGCGCCCAAAGGAATCAGCGATTGTTTCATCGTTGATGTAGTACTCCGTACCCATCTGCAAAACGTCGTTGTCGACGTTGACGCCCGGTGGGACTTTGCGCAAGACAGTCGGATCGGTAAAGTCATACGTATAATCACCCAAGCGAAATGGTAGTAAATCTTGGCTCACGTCTGTCTCCTCTATACCAAAGGCTGGTCCAATTCTTCTCGAGTCATTCTTCTTTGTGGGGTAGTACGCTTCGGCGCTCGGACTACGGTTCTTCCCTTTTCAAGAATCGGCCGGAGCATATCTCTTGAACCGTCTGCGAGACTGTCCAGAAGTTTTCTCTCCCATGCGTATTGCTCTTCGGCAGACCGAGTGTTTTCAGCTGCTATGCCGTCGCGGACCTTCGCAAGAAAGCCATGCCGAATAATTCTCTCAACAAGTGCTTCGGAGAATCGATCCTGAACCTGTCGCAATGTTATTGAATCGCAGTCAGACTCCAGCTGTAGATAGACGCTTTGTACTACCTTCGCTTCGATTTCATTGGCAATGAAGTTTTCATTAGATCCTGGCTGGCCAAAGCCGGCTAGGAGGGTTCTATATGGATCTTTGCCCTCCGTCTTAGACGAAACTGAAGTTTTTAAGACTGACTTGTTCTGGAGCGCAATGTAAATGGCATGGAGCGCTTTCTGGAGGTTTGGGAAAGGTAAAGGGCCTCGCATTGCCGCAGCAACAGCGGTCATAAGTTCCTTACCAATGAGTTCAAACGAGGCACTCCCGCAACCCAGTCGGTACGCCTTCCTCCAACCCGGCCCGCGAAGCTTTCTTTCGAATCGATCTCCGTCCGGCACGTTACGTTACCCCCAACACGCTTGGGAGCATGTCATAACAGACCTGACAATGTCAAGCATTATCCAAAGAACGGCCGAGAAATGTCAGAGGAGTATTTGCAGGAGCGCTGACCGCTGCCAAGGTTCGGGAACATTTCGGTTCTGAAAAGGACGTTGTGAATTACATACTCTGACGTGTTTTACAACACCTTCTGCTTCGCCCTCTCCCTTGTTATGTAGTTCCATCTCGCCTTCTTACGTTTAGCGAATCGGAAGATCGTCCTGCGCCCGGCCAGCAGCGAACCGGCCAGAAAACCAGCTTGGCACATTGCTTGAGAGACAACCGGACTCTGGCGCAGCGCACGTGGCGTCGGTGTTGAAGAAGAAGTGCACGACATTGTTGAGGTTAAGTGATGAGCAGTCGAATTGAAGCAGTGAACAAAGCAAGGGACGCGGGACTCAGCCGTCCGAGGTTCCTCGATGTGAAGGAGCTTGCCGAGATGTTGCGGCTTAAGACGCGGACCGTTTACGACATGGTTAGCGAGGGACGCATTCCGTATCGCAAAGCGGGAGATCGCACGATCTTTCTGCTTGACGAAATATTGGAATGGACAAAGCCGGATCGCGAAAGAGAATGAACAATTTTGCGACTCAAAAGATGATCTCGCCTCAACCCTCTTGTGCTAGGATTGCGCCGTTCCTTCAAACGGGCTGCGATCCGCGAGAAAGGAACAGCCATGTCAGTGTTCAAGAGGGGTAACAAATGGCAATACGACTTCTGGGTAGACGGCAAGCGTTATCGCGGAGCGATCCCGGAAGCGCGAGTGAAAGCCCAGGCAGAACGCGCGGAGGTCACAATCCGCGATTCTGTTTACGAGGGCATTTACGGCAAGAGCATCGATGCTCCGAAGTTGCGCGACTTCGTGGCGGACACGTTCTTGCCATGGTCTAAGGCAAATAAGCGAACGTGGTTGCATGATGAATTTCGCTCGCGTCCGCTGATTAAGGCAATGGGCGGCAAAACGATGGACGAAATCTCGCCGATTCTGATCGAGAAATACAAACGGGATCGGCGGGGGGGGAAGA
>DNNE01000034.1:6921-7092 GCA_003487805.1 Blastocatellia bacterium
TCGGCGGGCGGCTAAGACGGTTCGAGGGACAGAGCGTGCTCCGTCTTCGGTCAACCGGGAGTTGGAATTACTCTCAAAGATTTTCTCATTAGCGATTGATCAGGGAATGGCAATTCAGAATCCTTGCCAGAGGGTCAAACGCTTTCGAGAAGACAACGAGCGCAATCGCTA
>DNNE01000187.1 GCA_003487805.1 Blastocatellia bacterium
AAGCGAGGACGCTTGCGCTCCAGTCCATTGACGCATCTGCGAAAACAGGAAGTGGCGTGATGGCAATTCAAGTTTGTCCACAATGTGGTGCTAAGAATCGGGTAGACGAAAACGCATCGCTCGATAAGCAACCCGTCTGCGGAAGATGCGGTACGAAACTACCTGACGCCACCGGGGCACCTAATGGAAAACCACAGATCGTCACGGACATGACGTTTGCGAACGATGTTGTCGCCGCTTCTTCATCGCGGCCAGTGTTGGTTGATGCGTGGGCCGAATGGTGTGGGCCATGTCGCATGGTCGCGCCCATCCTGGAACAACTTGCTGCCGAGTCTGGCGGCCGATACAAGATCGCAAAACTGAACGTCGATGAGAATCCTCGCACCGCCGCGCAATTCAACATTCGCAGCATTCCCACACTCTTGATTTTCAAGAACGGAAAGCTTGTCGATCAGATTATCGGGGCGCAACCGAAGCAGGCAATCGCGGCGCGGCTCGCCCGTCATGGCTGACGAACAAATCCGTTGACTTGTGGCAACAATCCGAATAAGCTGCGCCAACCTCGCAATAATAGTCTTGGCCGCGATCCAAAACTCTAGTTGAATTCGTGAAGCGACTCTTTACTCTGTCGCCGCATGAGTAAGGCAGGAATCCAAAGATCGCCTGGCCATCGCCAACGCCGCGTTTTAAAATATTAACACTTGGAGACTCTTATGGCAGACGGACTGTTTCATCGATTCGCATGGGCTGTGATCTTAGAAAAAGACGCCAAAGGAAACCCCCAGATCCGATGGGATTTTTATCAGGCACTAGCCTTAATTCTCGGAGTAGTTTTTCTCTCCCTGTACGCATGGAAAGGAACCGGCGAATGGCGAACATTTCCGATTTCGCTGATGATTGCCGCGGCCTCGGTAGCGGCTGGCCTTTTCCTGGGCTTCTTATTTGGAATTCCAAAGATAAACGACAAGCAAGTTAACCCACCGCCACCGACTGGGAATCCGCCGCCGCCAGGCGGTCCTGTGCCAGACCCGCCGGCGCGTCTCAAACCTAATTCCAACCTCGTGGAAATCTCTGATTGGTTGACCAAAATGATCGTAGGCGTGGGACTCTTTCAACTCAGCAAGCTTCCCGGGAACCTTCGCCTTCTAGCGGAGTACATGGCGGATGCGTTTGGCAAAAATGCAGTTCCGAGCGCGTTAGTAATAACGATACTTTGTTATTTCAGCATCTTCGGATTCCTGCTCGGCTATCTGTGGGCGCGGATCTATTTGATGAAAGAATTACCAATAGACTGAGGCCGCTCGTGCGATTCGCTAACGCCCCCTCGCGATTCAACATTCGCAGCATTCCCACACTCTGGATTTTCAAGAACGGAAAGCTCGCGATCAGATTGTCGGCGCGCAACCGAAGCAGGCAATCGCCGCGCGGCTGAAAGCGCACGCGTGATAGGATTCACGCAGCCATCGAATACTAGACAACCACGTGGGCGAAGTATGAAGCAAATAGTCTCCGCGCTTAGCCTGACCTTGATCTTAGCGGCGCTCACGCTTGCTCAATCCAAAACCTCAAAGGAAATCGACGGGCTGGTCGGACCTGTTCACACGGTAACCACGGTTCATCTACAGCTCACGAGGACAGAAGAAGGCATCTGGACCGAGGGCCCGCGAACGACAGACACGATAATCACCTATGACGAAAAGGGAAATGACGGCCGGTTTCGCGGCGGTTCGCCGTTAGCTCGAGACTGTCCTCGAAAACACAACGAGAAGGGGCAGGAGATTGAAGTTGATTGTGAGGGGCCCTCTCCCGAAACGACCGTAAAGACGTTTTGGAGTTACGACGAGGCGGGACACACGACCGAGATGTTGCAGCGGGACGGCAACGGAAAGTTAATCAGAAGGTATGCAACGACATTCGATGGGAAAGGAAATGTGATCAGCGGGAGCACCTATGATTCAGAAGACAAGCTGCAACGTAAACTGATGTGGACTTTTGACGAGAAGGGTAACCGAACTGAATGGACCGAGTCCCATGCAAAAGGGGAAGAGATGGTGCTTTTCGAGAGAATCGTCTCGACTTACGACGACAAGGGCAATGTTCTTACGGAAACGCAATATGGGAACCCCGAAGGAACGATCACAACACATTTCTTCAGTTATGAGTTCGATCAGAAAGGCAATTGGATTAGAAGAGAAAGCTGCTGGATGCCATTGGACTCCGCGGACTTGACCTCGAAACAAGTCGATTTACGTTTTATTACCTACTACGAGAAGTAATAAAGTCACGCCCCGAAGTCAGATTCGCTCAGCGTCCCATCGTTTTCGCAATCCCTTACTCTCCCCGTCCCGGATTTAACTGTGCCGGCAGGGGCTTATCGACTTTCGGACGAGACGGAAGATTAGCAACCTCCCACAGAGTCATGTAGATTGTGCGCGCGACTTTTTCCATCTTCTCGTAATCGATCTTTTGCGGCTCGTCACCCGCGCGGTGATAGTCTTCGTGCACGCCATCAAAAAAGAAAATGATCGGAATGCCCTTGCGCGCGTAGTTGTAGTGATCGCTGCGGAAGAAAAAGCGGTTCGGGTCCTTCGGATCGTCGTAACGGACGTCGTAGTTTAGATTGAGAAACGACTTATTCACCTGCATGCTCAGGGCTCCCAATTCCGTACTCATCATCGTCGAGCCAATCACATAAATCGCATTGGGCCCCGAAAGTTCTGCGTTGCGCGGATTCGTATCGCCGTCTTTTTTGCTGCGGCCGATCATGTCGATGTTGAGCTGGGCCACGACATGGTCCAACGGAACCGTCGGATAGTCGGTGAAGTACTGCGAACCCCACAAGCCTTTCTCTTCGCCGCAGTGCCAGACGAACAGAATGGATCGCTTCGGTTTCTGCTTCGCATGAGACACTGCCTCTGCCATGCCAAGTACGGCAGTCGTCCCGGAACCATCGTCGTCGGCGCCGTTGCAAATGGTGTCGCTGTTAATAGCCTGGCACTGTCCACTGCCGGCCATGCCGATATGATCATAATGGGCACCGACCGCGACATACTCATCTTTCAATTTCGGATCGGCGCCTTCCCAAATAGCGACCACGTTCTGGGTCATGACATGGGCGGGAGCTACACCTATCGTGACGCTTACGTTCTTGTTCGCGTTTAGATCGAATGGCGCCACTGGATCGGCAGTCGCAGATCGACTCGTTATAGTCGCGAGATCAAACTTCTCTCCGTCGAGCAGAGCGGTCGCCATCTTTGTCGACAGGACTACATTCGGCACTGCTACGTTTCGCGGAGGCGCGCCCGTCGCCGGCGCCTGAGCCTGAAACTTTTCCACGACCGCGCGCCCGGGTTGCATCGCGCGCTGACGCTGGACATCCCAACTCTGTCCTGCGCCCGGAGTGAAAATAGTCAGAATTGCTTTCGCGCCATGCGTTTGCGCATAGGTCGCGGGATTAAAGACGGTATTTGGCGGCGCGCCGCGAAAATCGGCCTGCGTTACGCCTTGCGGGAAACCCTGGCCAAACACGACCATGATTTTGCCCTTTACGTCGACGCCTTTGTAATCATCGATGTTCTTTGATTGCACGACCCATCCGCGTCCGACATAGACCAGTGGCCCAGTGATCGTCGCGGCGATCGTGTTGGGCAGGAAGTCATCGCCGGCTGCGAACTTCTGGCCGTTGATTTCGGCTGATGTGTGCGCGGGATCGATCTGATCGCGACGCAAAGCGATCTTCTGAAAGAAGGTGCCGTCATCACCCGCCGGTTTGAATCCCCAGCGCGTCAGATTGAGCGCGATGAATTTTGCGACCGTATCCAGACCGCGTGAAGGCGTGTCGCGACCTTCCATTTCATCGGAAGCGATGAATGTCAGATAGGTGCGCAACTGCTCGGCAGAAATCGTATAGACCGCACGGTTGGCAAATGCCGCAGGAGCGCTCGCGGTTTTCGCCGGCTTTTGCTGGGCCAAAGCCGTCGGCAAAGCCACGGACACAGCAATCAACAAAATCAGCGTGTAGAGTTTCAGTGTTTTCATCATGATTAGATTGGCGGACAGACTTAGATTTACTTATACGCGCTCTGAGTGGATTTGGTTACGCGTGCTGGACGGCGCAAGCGGCGGAAAGCATCAGGCAGCCGGCAGTAGTGCTTTTTCAATTGCCTGTGGTAATTCGATTTGTATGAAGAGATCTGACGGATACAGATAGTCCTCTCCAGACTCGTCCACTACGCGCAGCAGACCGTCAGTAGAGGCGGCTTCATCCGGTATGACTTGATAGATCTTGCGGATTTCCAAATCGCCTGCCTCAGGATTCCGCACGCAAACCACGAATTTTGGTTCCTTTCCTTTAATCTTCATCCTCCTCACACGTGCTGGACGGCGCTGACCAATTTCGTCAGCGTGTCTTTCGCGTCGCCGTAAAGCATCCCGGTCACGGGCTTGAAGAATAGAGGATTTTCGAGGCCGGAGAAACCTTTGCCCTGCCCGCGCTTGAGGACGACAACCGACTTTGCGTGATCGACTTCCAGAATTGGCATGCCCGCGATGGGACTCGATGGATTATCGCGCGCGTCCGGATTCACAACGTCGTTCGCGCCAATCACCATCGCGACATCGGTGGTGGGAAACTCAGGATTGATTTGCTCAAGCTCGTACAACTGCGAATAGGGAACATTCGCTTCCGCCAGCAGCACGTTCATGTGTCCGGGCATGCGGCCGGCGACCGGATGGATGCCGTACTTCACGGTAACGCCGCGGTTCTCCAGGACGCTCGCGAGTTCGCGCACCGCGTGTTGCGCCTGTGCGGTTGCCAGACCATAGCCGGGCACAAACACCACCTTATTGGCGTAAGCCAGTTGCACCGCGATGTCGTCGATGCTTACTTCGCGCATCTCGCCCTGCGCTCCCTCACCAACGACGGCCGTCGCCGCGCTGCCGAACGCGCCAAACAGAACATTCGTGATCGAGCGATTCATCGCCCGGCACATCAGGATTGAGAGAATAAATCCCGAGAACCCATCCAACGTGCCCGCGATGATCAAAACATTATTGCCGAGCACAAACCCGGTTGCGGCGGAAGCAAGACCGGCATACGAATTCAATAGCGACATCACGACCGGCATGTCCGCCGATCCGATGGGCAACACGAGCAAAACTCCGAAGACGAATGCCAGCCCCAACATCACATAAAACGGAATGACGGCGGTCGGCACGAAGATCAGATAGATGAATAACCCGATCGTGACCGCCAACAACGTCATGTTGAAGATGTTCTGCCCGCGATAGACCAGCGGCTTGCCCGGAACAATTCCCTGAAGTTTTCCGAAGGCGATCAGGCTGCCGGTGGTCGTGAGCGAGCCGAGCATGATCTCGAAACCCATTGCGCCCATCTTCACATGGCCCAGATCGGCGAGCGGTTTGAAGCCGTGCGTGTAACTGTAATACTCGGCGATTCCCACCAGTGCCGCGGCGAATGCTCCGAACGCATGCGACAGCGCAGTTCGTTGCGGCATGGCCGTCATCGGCACCCAGACGCCCATCGCCGAACCGAGAAGCCCACCCGCCAATAAGCCAACAATGATCCAGGTATAGCTGACGATCTCGAAGTGCATCAGCGTGCCGATGATGGCCATCAGCATGCCGAACTCAGCCATGTGCATCCCGCGCTTAGCGGTTTCGGGATGGCTCAGGCCCTTCAATCCGAGAATGAAAAGGATCGAAGCGAGCAGGTAACTGAATTCTATGAAGTAGGTTTGCCAGTTCATTACGATCTATTCACAGATTACGCAGATTTCACAGATTCAGAAAAAGAATTAGCCACGAAAAAGCACAAAAGGCTCAAAAGAAAAGCTCTGATTCAGCATCAGCCTGAATGACAACTTTGTCGCTGGTTTTGATTTCATTTTGTGCTTTTTGTGCCTTTTTGTGGCCGATGTTTTGTTCTGTGTAATCTGTGTAATCTGTGGACTATTTCTTCCTTTTGAACATCCTCAACATGCGATCAGTAATCACGAATCCGCCCACGACGTTCGTCGTCGAGCAAACCACCGCAATGAATCCGAGGGCCATCGCCACCTTGCTGTGATGTGGCCCAGTGCCGCCGGCAATTACGATCGATCCAACCAAAGAGATTCCCGAGATCGCATTCGTCGCCGACATCAGAGGCGTGTGCAAGAGCGGCGGCACGCGTGAGATGACCTGATAACCAAGAAACGCCGCCAGCGCGAAGACATAAAGCGCCGCGATGATGTTGGTCGACGTCACCACTTCCGATCCTTCGAGCAGCAGAAGTGAAAACAGCATTGCTCCTAAAGTCATGTCTCGCTCTCCGAAATCAAATTCTTTATTTTCAACTTACGCTTAACCCCAATTTTGTTCAGTCGCACCGCTATGGCGCGTGATATTGCGCCCGTTGTCTTCCATGTGCGTGTAAGCGGATTGCACCGCGACGCGGCCCGGTCCGTACAATCTCAACCACAAATAGCGACTGCCCCACGAACGCCACGAACTCCAGGTGCCTGCGGGACGCTCAATGTGCAGTCGCATCTGCACGGTTGGATCTTTAAAAAGCAGCGCCGTGGGTTTTACCAGAATCGTTTGGTTTGGTGCGAGCGAACGCACGAACGCATTCCCCGCAGAATGCAGTAACAGCAAGCCGGGCGCGCTCGGTGTAAAGAAACGATCCATGAACATGCCAAGCGGATAATGCGTCTCGGTCTCGTTTCCGTTTCTCGTCGTGAACCAGATATTCGACTGAAACCAATCGTAGGTTACGTTGCCGGTGGCGACCAGGAAAAGGTGTTCGCGCACATCGACGGCCTGCCCGGGTTGCAGCGGCAAAGCAATCATCTCGCCGGGCGCGTCACGGGAAAAAGCGATGTGGCCCGGTCCCTGCGCCTGCGTCATCACCAGCGGCATTCCCGCAAGCAAACGCTTCCATGCGCCCTTCAAACCCATCGTCGTGATGTTTACCTGGGGGTCCTTCCACAGCAGTACATGATGCGCAAAATAGACCCAATCCTGCGACGACAGATTCATATCGGCGACCGGCACGTAATTCCCTTCGATCTGGCAAAACGAATCTCCAAATTGAAGTTTCGCCATGTCCTTTCGGCCCGGCAATTCGGCCCAACCCGAGTCCGTAACAACTTCGCGCGCGTCGATCGTGGCGCCGCACGAGGGACAACTGAGCGTCGACGCATCGGTCACCAGGCCGCACCACGGACAAGCATGAGTTTTCTGATCGCCCATCGCAGAGTTAATTAGTCCGTGGCATGATGCACGTACATTGATTGAATTCCGACCCGGCCCGGACCAGTCATCCGCGCCAGGTTCATTCCGGTTCCGCCAAAAAACCCGGTCGTCAGCTTTTGCGATTCGACGTTCATCGTGACGGCAGAGTCTTTGTAAAGAAATGCGCCCGGCTCGATCATGATGCTCTCACCCGGCCGCAAGACGCGCTCAAAGACATTACCGTAACCGTGAAGCAGCAGAAGCCCAGGTTGATCGGAAGTCACGAACCGATCCATGAACATGCCCTGGCCGCCGAAAAGAATGTTACGTAGTCCCTTGATGCGCAAGTAAGAATAGTTGATATGGTGTGACGCCAGCAGAAAAGCGTGTTCGCGCACATCCAACTCCATTCCCGGATGCAGCGGGAGCACGACCAACTCACCCGTGGCATCGCGAGAGAAAGCGATTCGGCCCGGCCCGTGGGCGACACTGATGATGAACGGCATGCCGGCCAGCGCGCGCTTGACGCCGCCCTGCAAAGGCATCACCGACATCGGTGTGTGGTCGTCTTTCCAAAGCAGCACGTGATGCTCAAAGAAAACCGCATCGCCTTGTCCCAGATTTAGTTCCGCGACCGGCACGATCTCACCTTCCACCTGACAAGTGCTCATGCCAAAGTGAATTTCCGTCATGTCGCGGATGCGCGGCGCTTCACGCCAGCCGGATTCGCTCACTAAATTGCGAATGTCGAGCGGCGCGCCACAGGCCCGACACGAGAGCGCGGTCTTTTGGTTCTGCGCGTAACACCATTCACAGGCGATGCGTTCGATTGCGTCAGTGGCCGCGGGAGCCGACGCGACTCGCGGCGCTTCTGTCACGATCGGCGTGTTCATTGGCGGGTGAGGCGTCGCGTCAGAAGTTGTAGCTGCGTCACTGACTAACTTTCCGCCGTCAATACCGCAGAACGTTTCGTGATCGCCGTAAGGCCGGTTACATTTCGGACAGTGTTTCACTTCGCCTCTTCGGGCTTCAGCTCAACATCGAAGCCACGCGTTGATTCATCCACTTTCCTTCATGCGTCACGCACGACGGGCCGACGATGTTGTCTTCCATGTCGACGTGCAACTCGCCGTCTTTGATTAAGAGATTAAGAAACGACGTGACGTTGCGAGAATAAAGCTGGCTCGCATGAACCGGAACGGTCGCCGGCAAGTTTGTCGGCGCCATGATCGTCACGCCATCGCGCTCGACAATCTCATCCGGCTTACTGCCAACCACATTGCCGCCCGTCGCGCCAGCGAGATCGATAATTATTGATCCGCGCTTCATAGCTCTGACCGCGGACTCTTCCATCAACACGGGCGCGCGACGACCGGGCACTAACGCCGTCGTGACGATCACGTCGGCAGTCTTTGCGTGTTCAGCAACCAGGTCGCGGCCGCGCTGTAAAGCTTCTTCTGACAACTCGACTGCATACCCACCTTTGTCTTCAGTTTGAATGCCGCCGAGATCGACTTCCAAAAATTTCGCGCCCAGAGATCTTACTTGTTCGCCGGCGGCAGCGCGCACATCGTACGCTTCAACTACTGCGCCTAAACGTCTCGCGGTGGCGATGGCTTGCAACCCGGCGACGCCCGCGCCCAGGACGAGCACGCGCGCCGGCGGCACCGTTCCGGCCGCCGTCATCAACAAAGGAAACATGCGGGGGATCCGATCAGCGCCGAGCAGGACTGCTTTGTACCCGGCGACCGTGGCCATCGAAGAGAGCGCGTCCATCGCCTGCGCGCGCGTGATGCGCGGCACCAGCTCCATCGAAAAAGTCGTCAGACCATTTTCCATTGCGGGAGTTAGTTTCGCAGGCTCATCGAGGGGCCGCAGAAAGCCGAGCACAACCGCGCCCTGCTTCATCTTCTTGAAATCGTCTTCGGAAGGACGACTGACAACGACGAGCACATCCGCATTCGCGAGCAGAGCGTTTCGATCTGCCACCACGCTGGCGCCGGCCGCAGTGTAATCGTCGTCAGTGCGCGCTGCGCCAAGGCCGGCGCCACTCTCGACGAAGACGGATGCTTTCGCGGCGACGAGCTTCTGCACCGAATCCGGCATGAGCGCAACGCGCGCTTCGTTCGCTCCGGTTTCATTCAGCACCGCTATGTTCATTTGAGCTTGGCCTGGATCACCGAATCAGATGAGTGAAATTGCGAAGGCGGAGTATATCACGCGTTGGGAGAAGCTAAATGTGACGCGGAGCACATCGTGTAACGCAAGCTGTTAGCTTGCCGGCGCAAACTAACAGTTTGCGTTACGTCAAACTTGCGACGTCCAGACACCCTCTCTATAATCCCAACCACGGCGCATTGGTGTAGTTGGTTAACACGCTGCCCTCTCAAGGCAGAGATCACGGGTTCGAGTCCCGTATGCGCTACCAACTCTTCCCGGTTCAGCCCCAGACAAAGTTTGCCAGCGTCAGGCAAAGGACCGCGCGGTAATTCACGTCTAAAGTCGTATGAAGCAAAGCAACCCGGCACCACGCATTGGCCAGACGGCGCGCCTATTCTCACTGAAGACCATTAGCGCTGCGGCCATTGTCGCGGTCATGCTTTGCCTGGCGATCCTGTCTTTACCGGTCCGCGCGCAGTCGGGACGGAAGTCGCCTCCAACGCCCAAGCCGAGCCCGGGTCAATCCAATACCGCCGCCACTACCTCAGCTCAGGAGGAGCAGACTGCGAGTAATGGGAAGATAGCGGGCGAGGGTGAGACGGTCGAAGGCGACACGCTCACCATCAACACCGGGCTCGTCACTGTACCGGTAAAGGTTATGGATCATGGCGGCAAGAATGTGCTGAACCTTCAACGCAAAGACTTCCGTGTGTTTGAGAATGGCGTCGAACAGCGCATCGCGTATTTTGCGACGGTCGATCAACCGTTCACGGTGGTTTTGCTTTTGGACACGAGCGGCTCGACGGAATTCAAGATCGAAGACATTCAGAGCGCAGCAATCAGCTTTGTCAATCAGCTCAAGGAACAAGACCGCGTGATGGTGATGTCGTTCGACGACCGGATTCAGACGTTTTGTGAACCAACCAGCGATCGCGCCACGCTGATTCAAGCCATTCGTCAAACGAAAACTGGAGACAGCACGCGCTTGTATGATGCTGTCGAGCAGGTGATCCAACAAAAGCTCAGATCGATTCCCGGCCGCAAAGCGGTAGTGCTGTTCACGGACGGCGTTGACACAGCCAGTGGCCACGCGACCTACAAGAGCACCCTCAAGTTGGTGCAAGAGTCAGACGCCGGAGTCTATGTGGTCGCATACGACACGTCGGGAGACCTCTTCGGCGGTGGCGCCAGCACCAAAACAGTCAACGGTGGAAGAATTCCCATGCCTGGTGGGAGCGGAAACCCGAATCCAAACGGTGGCCGGTTCCCCAATCCAAATGGTGGCGGCGGATATCCGAATCCGAGTGGGGGCGGCTACCCGAATCCGAGCGGTGGCGGTAATCCGAACCCGAGCGGTGGTGGGTCGAATCCGAGTGGTGGCGGATATCCCGGGCCGAACGGCGGAGGATTTCCTAATCCTAACGGTCCGATGGGTGATTATCGCGTCGCTAATGAATACCTGCACGAGATCACTTTCGAGTCGGGAGGCGAATACTACCGTGGCGACACCATAATTGGTCTGTCGGGGGCGTTCCGCGAGCTGGCTGACGAATTGCGGCGCCAATACAGCATTGGTTATTACCCACCCGCCGGTCAGTCAGGCCAGCGCCGCGACATCAAGGTGCGTGTCAATCAACCGGGACTCGTCGTGAAGGCGCGCGACAACTACATCTATTCACAGTCGGCGGCGAAGGACAATAAGAAGTAGCGTTCGCGACATTTCTTGTCGATAATCATGGCCACCGAAGACGGTGGCGTTTTTATGTCGCCGTCGTAAGGGCAAAAGCCGGGCTACTGCCCGACACAAACAAATGGCTGAACCGCAAAAAAAGAAAAAGATCCGCTGGTCGGCCGCCTGGGGCGACGCCCGCGAGCTGGTCTGGACGCATCGCCGCCGTCTTCTACTCGGCGCCGTTTTGATGGTGATTAATCAGGTGATGGGTTTGGTGCTTCCCGCCTCGACCAAGTACTTGATCGATCAGGTGATCGTCAAAGGACGCACGGATCTGCTTTGGAAGATCGCTCTGGCGGCGGGCGTCGCGACCGTCGTGCAAGCCGCAACCTCGTTCGGCTTGACACAGGTTCTCGGAGTCGCCGCGCAGCGCGCCATCACGGAAATGCGCAAGAAGGTGCAGGCCCAGATTGCCCGTCTGCCGGTCAGCTATTTCGACTCGACCCAGGTCGGCAAACTCATTTCGCGAATCATGAACGACGCGGAGGGCATTCGTAATCTGGTCGGCACCGGCCTGGTCCAATTGGTCGGCAGCTTCATCACTGCGATGGTAGCTCTCTGCGTTCTGTTCTGGCTTAACTGGCGTCTGACTTCCGTCACCATTGTAGTGCTCGGGAGTTTCGGCGCGGCCTTGTCTTACGCCTTCACCCGGCTCAGACCTTTGTTCCGCGAGCGCGGAGAGATAACGGCGACCCTCACGGGACGCTTGACCGAATCGCTCGGCGGCATTCGCATCGTCAAAGCTTACACCGCTGAAAAGCGCGAGGAGATCGCCTTTGCGCGCGGCGCCCACAATCTTTTTCGTAACGTCGCCAAATCGATGACCGGAGTTTCAGCCACGAACGCCTTCGCATCGCTCGTCGTTGGCGCGGTGGGCGTAGTGATCATCGTGGTCGGCGGGCCTTCGGTCGTCAGCGGAAAAATGACGATTGGCGATCTGTTCATGTATGTCATCTTCACCGGAATGATGGCGATGCCGCTCATCCAGTTTGCGGCCATTGGAACTCAGATCACTGAAGCCTTCGCGGGACTCGATCGCATTCGCGAAGTGATGGACATGAAAACCGAAGACGACCAGGATGTCTTTCGCGAACCGCTGCCCCAGGTTCAGGGCGAGATTGAGTTCGAGAACGTTTGGTTCGAATACAACAAAGGTGTGCCCGTACTGAAAGATGTTTCCTTCAGGGCCCCGGCTGGTTCAACTACGGCGCTCGTCGGATCCAGCGGCTCAGGCAAGAGCACTTTGATCAGTCTCGCGATGAACTTCAACCAACCGCTTTCCGGCACGATCAAAGTCGATGGCAAAGACTTGAACACTCTGCGGCTGCGCGACTTCCGCTCGTACCTCGGGGTCGTGATGCAGGACAACTTTCTGTTCGACGGAACGGTGGCGGACAACATCAGTTTCTCAAAACCGCACGCCACGCGCGAAGAGATTCAAGCCGTCAGCCGGATCGCGCACGTCGAAGAGTTTGTCGAAAAATTCGAGCTGAAGTACGACACGATTGTGGGCGAGCGCGGAGTAAAACTATCCGGCGGCCAACGTCAGCGCATCGCGATCGCACGGGCGATTCTCGCCGATCCAAAACTGCTGATCCTGGATGAAGCAACATCCAGTCTGGACAGCGAAAGTGAAGCCCTGATTCAGGACGGACTGCGCCAGCTGCGCCGCGGGCGCACGACGTTTGTGATCGCGCACCGGCTGTCGACTATTCGTAGCGCCGATCAAATCCTGGTGTTGGAAAACGGTGAGATCGTCGAGCGCGGCACTCACGAAGAACTGCTCGCGGCTGACGGGCGTTACCGGCAGCTCTACGACAAGCAATACAAATTTGAGCGCGACCAGTTCATCAATCCCGGAGAAGACTTCACACCTGAGCCTCTGCGCGCCAAGACCGCACCGCGTCTTTCAAATCTATGACGGCATTATTGTCCACAGATTACGCAGATTACACAGAACGGCCAGAACGAAAAAGAGTTAACTACGAAAAAGCACAAACGGCACAAGAGCAAATCGGGCAATGTCCTTTTGTGCTTTCTGTGCCTTTTTGTGGCCAATGTTTTTCGTTCTGTGTAATCTGTGTAATCTGCCGACAACTGCTCGTTAGCGCTCGCGGTTCTGTGACGCTACTGCTTGTCGTACACCGCGGTGTTGTGAATCGTCTTGCCGCTCGCATTTTTGCTGGTGGTAGTAACAGTGCGAGTCTTGCCATTGCGCGAAACCATAATCCGCCCGGTTACAACTACCCTGCCGCTTTTCTTCTCAGCTAATGCCTGAGTGCGGCTATTGATCTGTCGGTACGATCTCTTATCGGAAGTTGGATTGCCCGTCACGGCGTAATATCTGCCGTTGAACTTTCCCGTCCACTCGTTACGGGCTGGACTGCCACTGCCGTCCGTGCTGTCCACAGCAACCTTAATCATGTCGCCCGCGGCTTCGATGACTACAGTGTTGTTCTTGCTGGCGCCTGGGCCGAACTTCGACTTTGCTTCGTTCAACTTCCAGGTGCCGAGGTTTGGATTGTCAGCGGAGCAAACAACCGCGCTAAGAAAAAACACAACCAGGGTAAGCAGGATCACTTTTGCTTTCATATCATTCTCCTCGTCGGGTCAGCAGGTGATAGAACTGTTTGGTGGCGCGATTCTATTGCCAGCCGGGTTGGTCGTCAATGAATTCGCCGGGAGGTTGTGTCAATTCAGTTAGAAATGAGGCGGTGCTCCGTTAGCGTGTTGGCTGAGAAACAGTTTGCCAACTCCCAAGAAAAGAAGGCCACACAACTGTTTTCCGCTTAGCTCCGTAGGAGCCGGATGTTTATAGCAACTGCCGACCAGAACGAGCCAGGTCCGTAGATACCGTCTTGAAAAT
>DNNE01000143.1:0-46660 GCA_003487805.1 Blastocatellia bacterium
GGCTCGGAGGACCGGCCGAAAATCGCGAGGCGTCGCAGAGGCTATAATATCTCTGTCGGCAGGTCAATATTTTTGTGCAGCAGTTTGCGCAAACGAAGATAAGGCCAACCCAAAGCGAATGTGGCCGTCTATTTTCAGGCAGGTCGCAGCGTTTTAGAAACCTATGGGAAGCGTCGACTTGCGCTTGGATGCGAAGTGAGACAATATTTCTGGCCGCTGATGGCGTCAGTCCAAATCTCTGATAACAAGCGAGGTCCAATGGAACGCAGAACCACAAGCTGGTTTAGTCCTAATTTGCAGATGGAGATGCCGCTGGTGGCTTACGGCCATGCGGGCCAGACTCTCTTAATGCTGCCCACGGCGGCCGCTGACTATTTGGAATATGAAAGATTTTATCTCGTCGATGCCATCAAGCCTTTCATCGAACGAGGACTGGTCCGGGCTTACTCCATCAACAGCGTCAATCGTTATAGTCTGCTCAACGAGCAGATGCCGCCCAAACTGAAAGCGGAATTGTTGACGCGTTACGATCGCTACATCACCGAAGAAGTGCTGCCCCTCGTTCGCAACGAGAATAAGGAAGAAGACGCGCGGCCGATAACTACTGGAGCGAGTCTCGGCGCGTTTCTGGCGGCGAACGAATATTTCAAACATCCCGATCTGTTTCGCGGAGTGGTCGCGATGAGTGGCAGTTATGACATTCGTTCTTACCTGAAAGGTCATTACGACGACAACGTCTATTTCAATAATCCGGCCGACTATCTTCCGAATCTAAATGATGAGCATTACCTGCCGCTGCTGCGCCAGGCCAACTCGATTTACATTCTGTCGGGACAAGGCTCGTACGAAGATCCGAGCCGTAGCCGGCAACTCTCAGACATTCTGAAGAGCAAAGAGATTCCGCATAATCTAGAGTTGTGGGGCGCGGACGTGAATCACGATTGGCCCTGGTGGCGCAAGATGCTGCCGCATGTTTTGGGGAAGATCGTCGGAGGCTAAGAATGGAAAGCCCTCGTCACGTTTGGTTGATTGTGTTGCTGTTGGTAGGAGTGATCGTCCCCGACTGTAAACAACGGCCTACGACTGATCCCGGTATAGAAATCCTGAAAGAATCAGCGCGCCGCGGTGACGAGGCTTACCGCAAATACCGGACGGCGGACTATCAAACGGCGAAGGCGGCGCTGCAGGATTATCTTCAGTTCCTGGACAAAATAAGTGATGATCCGAACGGCGGCGACATGGCTCGAACGGATGCAGAGATTACGTGCGTTCGTCTGGCCAAGTTAGAGGAAAAGAATCATGGGCCCGACGAGACGAAGTACATGAAAGAAGCAGTCGCGCGATGCGAAAAACGAGACCTTAAATTTCGTGGTTGTGCGGAAGACTATCTGCGCAAGGATGTCGATCGAATGGATCAAGTACCACCGAAGTAATGTACGATTAATCTGGAAGTTAAGTTATGCGAGAAGAATATGATTTCAGTGGAGGAGTCAGAGGCAGACATATTGGCAAAAGACTTCGCGTTGTCGGCGCGATTGATCCTCGCCAGGCTGCGATTGAGGAAGCTCTTCGTTTGATCTTTCAAGGAATCGAGCGCCTGACAGATAAATTTCGTAACCGAAAATTCACGATCGATGGCCGCCTCGTTGGTGACATTGGCGAAGTGATAGCAGAATTGTATTACGACATTGATCTCGATACGGTTTGTTTACCCAATCACGACGGCACAACTTCCGATAAGAGACGAGTTCAGATCAAAGCCACATTCAAGGATCATCTGACGTTCAAGACAACGCCCGATTATTACTTAGGATTCAAGTTGTATCCTGACGGAAGATATGACGAGATATTCAATGGGCCTGGTCACTTAATATACGATCACTATGTTCGGCGGAAGGATATTGGAAATCGCCTGCTCGCATTTCCAGCTTCCGCGCTTCGCAAACTGTCTCAAAGTGTGGAGCCGACGCAGCGTATAAAGAAGCGTGCTGAAATGCAGAAACGCGGCGAATAATCGCCGCGTTTCATCCTTTATCCTTCCGCCTTCATCTTTGCCCTTCACCCCGGTGGTCCATCATCGCCCTTCTTACCCTTCTTCTTTGCGGGTTCAGCTTCGCGGGGCCGTGATTGCGGTGGAGTCGCGGCCGGCGCCGGTTCCTTCTTAGGCGTTTCCGGATTCACGCGTGGTTCGCCGGGCTCAGTCTTGGGAGCGGGCAGAGTGTTATCTTCGAGACGCGGGGTCGTGATTGTGTTTGCATCCGGCTTGGCGTTCTTGTCCGTCTCATCAGTCTGGTCATCGACGGCCATCTGCGCGCGCTCGAGCTGCAGTTCACGCTGACGCTGTTTGTACATCTCCTTCATGTCTTCCGGCATCGAAGGCGCCTTCGGAAAATCTTCCTTAGGCTTGTCCTTCAAGAAATCTTTCATGAAGTCGAGGAAGATCGGCAGCGCGCCACTTGACCCGACCATGTCGTTGCCGAGCGGTTTCTTTCTGCCGGGATAACCCATCCAGGCGCCGGTAACATAAGTTGGCGTGTAGCCGATGAACCAGACGTCTGTGTGGTCATTAACAGTGCCGGTCTTGCCGGCGAGCGGCACACCGAGCGCTTGCGCCCTGGTGGCGGTCCCGCCTTGCACCACACCTCGCATCATGCCAACCATGGTCAGCGCGACGTATTCGCTTATGACTTTGTAAGTAGTCCTTTCCCACTCTTCCATGACCGCGCCGTCACGATCCAGAACCTTGCGAATCATGTGCGGCTCGACGCGAACTCCCTTGTTTGGAAACGTTGAATACGCTGAAACCATCTGATCGAGCGGCACTTCGGTCGCACCCAGAGCCGACGGCAGGTAAGGCGCCATCGGCACCTTGACGCCAAAGCGGCGCAGCATCTGCGCGCCGGTTTGAATCCCGACGGTTTGCAGGAGATGCACGGCGGGAATATTCATTGAGTGGGCCAAGGCAGTCTTTAACGGCACGTCGCCGGAACTGAGCGAGCCATCATAGTTGTGGGGTTGCCATCCATTGATATTGATAGCCGCGCCGCTAACGGTCGTGTCCGGCGTCATGCCCCATTCGATCGCTGCCGTATAAACAAACGGTTTGAAGCACGATCCTGTTTGGCGGTAAGCCTGCACCGCGTTATTGAACTTGTTAGTGAGGAAATCATAGCCGCCGACCATGGTGACCATCTCGCCGGTCTTGGCGTTGATGGTCATCATCGAGCCTTGCACTCCGGGAATCTGATTCAGCTCGACTTTCATCTTGCGATTCTTCTTATCAACGTCTTTGATGATGAACTCGGCAAGATAGCCGGGCTTGAACTCGCTGCGAGGCGCGCGATGGCCCCAGCCCATATCTGCCCCGGCGACAGTTGCGGTGTAATTCCCGAAGCGAACGGTGGCCTCGTCGCGGCCCTGGTCGACTTTCGTCACCAGCCCCATCAGGTAGCGACCGGGCGTGTAGTCGCCCCGATACCAATCAGGGTATTTGTAGCCGGCCAGCTCTTGTTGTGTCGGCACGCCGCTGTTTGACGAAGTTGGAATCGCCTGATACGAAGAATGCCAACCGGCGTGTGACTTGTCGTACCAGCGCAAACCCGTCCGCACAGCCTCGTAAGCTTTCCGCTGCGCGGCGATATTGATCGTCGAGTAAACCGCGAGACCAGTTTGCGCGACGCGCGTGGTGTACTTGTCTTCCAGGTCCTGCCGAATGTATTCGACGGGATAGTCGAACGCCGGTTCGGTTGCTTGCGGCGCCTGGTAGTAAGCTGAGTCGGCCAGCACAATGGGTTTCGCCTGGGC
This sequence comes from Blastocatellia bacterium, assembly GCA_003487805.1. Taxonomy (GTDB): domain Bacteria; phylum Acidobacteriota; class Blastocatellia; order Pyrinomonadales; family Pyrinomonadaceae; genus UBA11740. The sequence continues at coordinate 3,805 of DNNE01000143.1, forward strand.
CGCATCGACTTCTGCCTGCGAGGCGAATCCGTTGTTAGCCATGAGTTGCAGCACGAGATCGCGGCGCTCTTTTGCCTTTACCGCATTCGCAGTCGGCGAGTATTCACCGGGCGCTTTTGGAATTGCGGCGAGCAACGCGGCTTCATCGATCGTCAAGTCTTTCGCCTGCTTGCCAAAATAAGTTTCGGCGCCCGCTTCCACTCCGTAAGAGTTCGCGCCTACAAAGATGTGGTTCGCATACAGCTCCATGATCTGGTTTTTCGTGTAGTAACGTTCGATCTGAAGCGCCAATACCCACTCATTAACCTTGCGTTTGAGCGTCTGCTCCTTCGTCAGAAAAAGATTCTTGGCGAGCTGTTGCGTGAGCGTCGATCCGCCTTCCTTTTTGTCGCTGGTTAGATTTTTCCATGCCGCACCCACGATGCGAATCGGATCGATGCCGACGTGATCATAGAAGCGCGTGTCTTCAACCGCGAGGATCGCGTTCTTCATGTTGGCCGGAATCTCGTCGTACTTGAGGGGAATTCTTTTTTCGAGGGCGAACTCTCCGATCACCGTCGTGCCATCATCGGCATAGATACGCGTGACGATGCTGGGCCGGTAAGTTGCGAGCGCGGCGACTTCGCTGGCCGCCTGCGAATAATTGAGCTGATACGCCGCGATGATGCCCGTCAGCCCGCCCGCCGCCAACGCCAGAAGGATTACTGCTGGAAACCAGAAACGGCGCAGAATGTGTTTGCGTTCGCCCGCAGGCGCGTTCACGATTGCGCCCGGCGTGTATGATTTCAAGCGATTTATTGGTGGTTTCGCGGCCATAGTTCTCTCCCGGTCTTTCTAGCCCAAATAATCCTTTAAACGATGCTCTCCGGACAATGTGGCTTCCCACAGTTGTAGCGCAAGTTGTTAACTTGCGTCCCGCCGCCCGAACCGGGGTCGCAAGTTAGCAACTTGCGCTACATGGGGAGTTTGAAAGGTAATTATAGCTTAGACGAAGCACATGAACGAGCGATGAAGACGGACAGCAATGTCTTACTTTGCGGTTTTCCTTTGCGACTTTACGACTTTGCGTGAATTTCGCTGCCAGAAAAGTTATTTCACGCAAAGACGCGAAGGCGCAAAGGAGCGCAAAGAAAAACTAAGACCCCTGCCAGGCAGGGCTCGCTGGGATTGTAGGAATCTTTAGAGTCACATGATAAAAGAACACGGGTTCGAGGCTTTCAATCTTATCCGCCCGAATTTGTGTTAATCCGTGGCCAGATGTCTTATGACAGGCTATTCAAGGAGACAATTTGATTACCTGCTTCATTCGCTACGCTCTCGATCCGAACAAGCTGGCTGACTTTGAGCAATACGCGCGCACGTGGATGGGTTTGATTGAGAAATACGGTGGAACTCATCAAGGGTATTTCCTGCCGGATCAATCACCACCTGCCGCGCAGTTTAGCTTTTCCGATATTGGTGAAGAAGGTCCGTCAAATATCGCGGTAGCGCTTTTCAGCTTTCCCACCATCGAAGCATACGAAAAGTATCGCCGTGACGTTACCGATGATCCGGAATGCGTTGCAGAGACCCGCCACTACGAAGAAACAAAATGCTTCACGAAGTACGAACGAACGTTCATGAAGCCCGTGCCGCGGAATTAACGCGCGACAGGAACTACCGAAATTCTTTATCGTCCGCCGATGGCCCATAGATGGCCGGCACCTTCGCGCCCATCAAGCGCAGGTACACAGTCATCTGGCCGCGATGATGTGCCCAGTGGCCAAACGTGTCTTGAATCATCTCGTAGCGCGGCGCTTCGGCGACGACGTTGCCACCAGCCTTCAATTGCCAGTTCGTCTTTAAGTGATCGTCTGATGTTTTCTCAAACGCTTCACGCGCGCCCGCCACGGCTTTGTCGAGCGCCTCGATGTATTCAGCGCTCGTTTCGATCCGCGTCAGTTCAAATTTTGGGCCGTCCTTTGGCGCGATATCGAGTTCGTTCTGATTGATCTGCATCCCGATCCACATCGGAATCGTGGCCACCATATTGGCGAGATAGCCGAAGGCCATCGATTTATCATGCGGTTTCCAATCGTGCTTGCCCTCAGGCACTTGCTCGAGCGCGCGGCGCGAACGTTCTACTTCGCGATTCATTTCAGCGAGCAGGAAATCTGTTAGGTTCATGATGCCTCCGGTTGTTTGTCCACAGATTACACAGATTAGGCGGAGAAGTCATAGCGGCAACCATCACGCTGAAAGCGTGACATGTAATAGCCCAGGGCAAAGCGCGGAGCGCGACGCCCTGGGTACGGGTTACCCAATAGAAGAGGTTAGCCCTGTAGGGGCGAAATGAACTGGCCATTTTATTTCGCGCCTTCAGCGCTCGGCGATTCAACGCGTTGAACTCCTGGGCCGTTGGCCCAGGCTTCTCCATTTCGCGCTGGTAGCGCTTTTTCGACCCTTTACAGAACCGGGAGCAGTAGCGACCGAATCATGGAATCGACGTTGATTGATCGATCCACCTCGCTACCGCTCGGGGTTCTGACACGAAGTTTCAAGCAGCGTTAATCAGCCGCGCTTCCGAATTATCAGATCGTTTAAGGCCCGTCACTTCCGAGCTCCGTTTCGACAACAATGCGTCGAGGGACAAACGCCCTGGCCCAGCCAACAATAGAAATGCGCACGACGCGAGTTGTGCGTATTCCGAGCGAATCTCATGCAGGACCGCCCAGAATCCAATTTGGGGCGGCACTGGCGGCAGTGGCAGCGGCGACGTGCCCAGGTACAGGGGAATTTTTGTCGAAGCCATCGCCACTAACATTTCGATAATGAAGGGAATGGCGATCACTCGCGTCAATAGACCCGCGATAATCAGAATGCCGCCGACGATCTCGAACCAGCCATCAGCCGTGGCGGTAAAATGCGGCGCCGGAAATCCGAGCTTGGTAAATCGCCCAACGCCCTGGTTTGCAAAGACAAATTTCATGATGCCTTCCCAAAGAAAAACCGTCCCGGCCATCACCCTGATCAGGATTGTGGCGCGTGGCCCATCCACGGGCGGATGCAGCAACCAATTGATTTGATTATTCATTGTTCTAAAAGTCTCCTTTCGAATTTGCTTCACCTGTACAGACCAACTCCGCTGTGTGAATATTCCTGAAATAAGTCGCACAATTTCGCGGGAATAAAATAGAGTGAGCGAGAGTCTTTAGTTTCAGGAGCGAGGTGCATTTTGCCGGAACAGAGCAGCGCGGTTCGCTTTGAACAGATTGCTTTGCCGCATCTGCCCGCCGCATACAACCTGGCGCGCTGGCTCGTGCGCAACGATCAGGACGCCGAAGATGTAGTGCAGGAGGCTTACCTGCGGGCCTTCAAATTCTTTGACGGCTATCGCGGCGGCGAGAGCCGGACGTGGCTGCTCACGATTGTGCGCAACACTTGCTACTCATGGCTGCAACGAAACCGCTCTCGCGAGCTGACCGACTCTATCGACGAAACGGAAATAGAGGCATCTGATTTCAATAATCCTGAGTTGCGTCTGGTCCAGGACGCCGATGCCCAAATGGTCCGCGCAGCTTTGGCTGAGTTGCCGCTTGAATTTCGCGAGGTCACTGTCATGCGCGAGTTGGAAGAACTCTCGTACAAAGAGATCGCGATGATCGCCGATCTGCCTATCGGCACCGTGATGTCGCGACTGGCGCGCGGCCGGAAAAGATTGCATGCGCTGTTGGTAACTCGGATGGGAGGAGTGTCTTAATTTGAGATTCTCTGTTTATCCTCTGCGAGACCTCGGGTTTTCTCTGCGGTTAATGTTTTGCGGCCGGTCATTAACCGCAGAGGGCGCAGAGGATTTCGCAGAGGAGCGTAGAGAAAGACTGAAAGTGAAAGAACACCGCTCGAAAGGAGGCGCGGCATGACTTGTCAGGAAACGGGACGTTTGATTCACGCATTCGTTGACGGCGAATTGGATATCACCAAGAGCCTCGAGATGGAAGCGCATCTGCGAACGTGCAAATCGTGCACGCTTGCTCGGGAAGAAATTCGCGCTCTTTCGTCGTCAATGAAAGACGCGTCGCTTCGCTTTACACCTTCGGCGAGTTTCGAAAAGCGTCTGCGTTCCGCCGTGCGGCGTGAAGCGAAAGACCAGCCGGTGAAGCAAGGTTGGTGGCGCTGGTCCATGGCCGCGGCTTCGTTCGCGGTTGTTGTGTTAGCGGTTTGGGTGACGTCGATGATTCTCAACCGACCGTCTTCAGATAATTTAGTCGCTCAGGAAGTTGTTTCGAGCCACGTGCGCTCACTCATGGCCCAGCATCTCACCGACGTTCCGTCTTCCGATCAGCACACGGTCAAACCCTGGTTCGATGGGAAGCTCGATTTCTCGCCGCCAGTTAAAGACCCGAAGGAGCAGGGATTCGAATTGAAGGGTGGGCGCCTCGACTATATTGATAACCGGCCGGTCGCAGCGCTGGTCTATCAACGGCGGCAACATCTCATCAACGTCTTTGTCTGGCCCGCAAAGAGCAGCTCAAAATCTACGACTCAAGCTTCGGTGAGCCAGGGATACAATCTGATTCGCTGGACCAACTCAGGCATGGAGTGGTGGGCCATTTCGGATCTGAATCTCGCGGAGCTGCAGCAGTTCGTTCAGATGTTGCAGAATTAGTTGAAACGTCGCAGTAGCCCGCATCACGCTGAAGGCGTGAAATGCAATAGCCCAGGGCAACGCCCTGGGATCAGGTCACGCAACATCCTCGCCCTGCAGGGGCGAAATACTTTTTCTGGGTTCATTTCGCGCCCTCAGCGCTTACCGAAATCAAATGCACGGTTACCTGGGCCGTTGGCCCAGGCTCTTACATTTCGCGCTGTTAGCGCTTCTGTCGAGGCCGACTCGGAGTCTTAGCCCGATCGTGAGGGAGGGCTCATTTCTTTTCGGTTGGAAGAAGATCGCCTCCATCATCGTCTAAGATCAAATTGTTCCGGAGACTTGAGGAAACAGCGAATGAGAAAATTACTTCTTGCGATCGTTATTCTGGAACTGACGTCAATTGGCTGCAATATGCAGACTCGTGGATCGAAGTATGCCGCTGCTCCAGATGTTCCATTTAGAGCAGAACATCTGGCAGTCGGCACCCATCCTGATATGGTTAATACCACCGATGTAAATAAAGATGGGCACATCGACATCCTCGCCGCGAACAGTGACAGCAACAACGTTTCAGTTTATCTCGGCGACGGTAAAGGCGGGTTTTCGCCGGCGCCCGGCTCTCCGTTTGCCGCGGGTCAGAGTCCTTCGGACATCGCCGTCGCAAACTTCAATGGCGACGACAGTCCTGATATCGCGGTTTCAAATCACGGAGTCAAAACCGTGACCGTGCTGCTGGGTAACGGCAAGGGACAATTTGCACTGGCCCCGGGCTCGCCATTCAATGTTGAGAGTAGTCCTCATCCGCACGGAATCGCGTCCGCGGATTTCAATGGCGACAAGAAGCCGGACATTGCCGTTGATAGCTGGGGAGAAAATAAAGTACTCGTGATCTTCGGCAAGGGTGATGGCACCTTTCAAACGCCGGGGATGAAATTCGAGACTGGGAGAATGCCTTACCATCGCCTGCGCACTGCCGACCTGAACGCGGATGGCAATGCGGACATCGTGACGTCGAACTTCGAAGCAGGTTCTGTTTCAGTCTTGTTCAGCGACGGCCGGGGAAACTTCACACGTAAAGATTTTCCGACGCCACCCAATCCTTTCGGAATTGCGATCGCCGATCTTAACGGCGACCACCAACTGGATATCGCAGTGGTGCATTACTCGGGTCATGGAAACGATCCAAGTAAGAACGCTCTTTCGATGCTGTTCGGCGATGGCAAGGAAAACTTCTCACCGGCGAAGGGCTCGCCTTTTTCAACCGGAAATTATCCAGGGACACTTGGCGCGGGTGATTTGAACGGCGACGGCATCGCCGACATTGTCGTGCCGAACACTCTGGACGGGACCTTGACGATTTACCTGGGTGGGCGAAATGGAATCACTCCGGCAGCGTACTCTCCGATGCGCGTGGGCCGAACTCCACAGGGCGTGGCGGTGGCCGATCTCAATCACGACGGTAGAGGCGACATCGTCGTGGCGGAAGAAGAAGACAATGATGTGCTGGTGTTGCTGGCGAAGTAGGGCGTGTCAGAATCCCGATGAATCGGGACAGCGACCGGGACTTCACGCTGAAAGCGTGACATGTAATAGCCGGGGGCAACGCCCCTGGGATGAATGAAGAAAAAGATCAGAGCCCCGTAGGGGCGAAATGAGTTGTTCGGCTATTTATCCCGCGCCTTCAGCGCTCGATGATTTATTGGACTGAATTCCTGGGCCGTTGGCCCAGGCTTCTACATTTCGCGCCGTCGGCGCTTTAGCGACGAGTGTCAGAACCGGGAGCGGTAGCGACCGGATCATGATTCAACGTTGAGCTTTGATCCACCTCGCAACCGCACGGGGTTGACACGAACGACACCCTTGCTTACGCGCGGGCTACTGCCCCGAACCCACCAATGAATTGATTATCGTCGATTGTCCGTTGGCCAAACCAAACCTGACATCTCCCCTCTCATCCCCTATAATCATCTTGCTTCACTACGGGGGCGACAGGCTTCGACAGGGGCCGTAACGTCCGTCGCGATGCATGCCGGGCCTCGTCTCTGTGAGGACCGTTATCAAATCGCAGGGAAACACAAATGCAAACTCTAACGAGTTCGCTCTCGCTGCCTAATTAGCCAGTGAGCGTCTTCGCCGCAAGTTGCTCATGCGCGCGGATGGAGATGTCACACCAGATGAGCTGGCCCATCGCTTCGGTCCGTGGCGATGGGCGAGATCAAAGCCGGACTAGCCCGTGCCAACGTCTTGCTGCTTCACTTAGTTGGAACTGGGCGAAACTTGTCAGGCCGCAAGGTCTGACGAAAAGAGAAGCAGCTAAGCATGTAGAGTCCTTCGGCGTTGGCTTTTGGATCCGGGTTCAATTCCCGGCGCCTCCACCAAATCAGTCGGCAGCTGGCAGTGAGAAGCCCCTCGGAAGCATCATAACCACCCGGCTGAGCTTGATTTCGAAGTGTCTTCATCAAATCAGAAATGAAATTCTTAGGTTATTTGTTCGCCATTATCTTTGTCGTGTCTCTACCAGCAGCGGCAGAGGCGCAGTACTTCAACATGCCCGGGACGTACAGCTATGCCCTCAATTCGGTCCGCCACGTGATGGATCTGAGTCCTGACGGTAGACTGGGGGTCACGCTCACCGATCGCGTGATTGTCTTCGATCCTTTGACCGGCGCTCAATTGGATACAAAACCATCCGGATTTGGTCCCCTCGGGATTTACCTGGCCCAAACCAGTCTCGGATTGAGGGTCGCTGTTCTAACCAGCAACGGTGGGCCGCGGCGAATCGCAGTGTTCAGTCTAAGTGCGGCAGGTAAGCTGACCCAGTTGGCTGACAATCAGCTCACTACTTCGAATTGTGATTGCGGATCCGGAGTCGTTCTTAGCGGCCCAGGCCAGGTTGGCTTTGTTAATGTTATATCGAGTTCAGATTCGAGCATGAATGATCTCGTGGCATTCAGTCTGGTGGACGGCAGCATCATCAGAAAGACCACGATGCTGGCGGGCGGAGAGATGGGATTTTCAGAAGTGGGTGGGAAGAGAACCATCGCAATGCTCAAGGGCAGCACAGTCGGGGTGCAATGGTTCGACGTCACCGACCCCGCAGCCCCTCCAAATCCGTTGGGTGATGTGACCCTTACATTGAATCACTCAGGTAACGGTGGAAGTCCTGCGCATTCGATAGTCTTCAGCGGAGACGGCCGTTATATTTTCTTTGTCAATCCGGGGGTATTTTTTTCGGTCATCGACACGGTAAACAAGCAAGTCGTCTCATCCATAAACGATAATCAAAGCTTCATCAGCCAGCAGCTCTTTGAAGATAGCCAGCGCCGTCTGATTATCCTCGAAGCGATGCCGTTTTTCGGCCAGAACGGTTCGTCGGTAATCAGGCTCATCGATGCGACTGACCCTGCGCACCTAGTGAGCGTGAATCAAACGAACTTCCCCGCAAACTTTACTCAGAAGGGCGACCTGGCCTTCTCCAGGGATGCTTCGCGGCTCTATCTGCTAAATCGGGCAGGTCTGCTCGCGCTGAGCTTGCCGTCCTTCTCGACAATCTGGCAGCAAACAGCCCCCGTGAACCTGGAACAGCAACTAATTGTTTACGGTCCATCGGATGAATTGTTGGGGGCTTGGGACAACCTCAATGGAACTGGGAATACGAGTGTAATCGGGGCTCTACCTCCCAATCCGCCAAGCATTTCGATTTCAGATACATCGGTAAACGAAGGGGACGCCGCCAACGTCAATGCTGATTTCACCGTCACTCTGTCGGCGCCGTCGACACACCCAGTCGGCATTAGCTATGCGACGGCCGGCGTAACTGCGCAAAGCGGAGTGGATTTCACCAGCGTGACAGGTACATTGACGTTCGCGGCTGGCGAGACGTCGAAGACAATCTCGGTGCCCGTCATTGGAGATTTAACCGACGAATTCGATGAGACGTTTACGCTTAATCTTTCCAACCCAACGGCGGCGTTGCTGAGCACCGCAAAAGGGACGGCTACCATTCTCGATAATGATCCGCCGCCAACCGTTTCTGTCAGTGACTTAGTACGGCGCGAGTTTAATTCCGGAACAACCAATCTAACCATCACAGCGACGATTGACCGCGTAAGCGCCAAGCCCGTCACTTTTGATTATGCAACCGCTGATGGTTCCGCAACCGCCGGAAGTGATTACACCGCAACCTCGGGAAGTCTGTCTTTCACGGGAGGCGGAACGACGCGAACCTTTGTGGTTTCGATTTCTGGCGACACGAATGTTGAGCCAGACGAAACTTTTTCCATCCAGCTGTCAAATCCACAGAACGTAACCTTTGCGCGCCCCTCTGCCACCATAACGATAGTCAGTGATGACAGCTCGACGGGAAATCCGATAGATCTAAACGGATTTTTTGTCCGGCAACAATACCTCGACTTTCTCGGCCGCGACCCCGACACAGATGGTTTCATCTTTTGGACAAACAACCTCAATAACTGCGGCGCGGATGCTGCGTGCGCCGAAGTGCAGCGAATCAATACTTCCGGGGCGTTTTTCCTTTCGATTGAGTTCCAGCAGACAGGTTATCTCGTCGAACGTTTCTATAAATCCGCATATGGCGATGCTATGGGCAGTTCGACTTTGAATAGTCCGCATCAACTCGCCGTACCGATCGTCCGCGCAAATGAACTCTTTTCGGATAGCGCCCTTATTTCGGCTGGCGTTGTGGTGCTGCAGCCCGGTTGGGAGCAAAAGTTAGAGAACAACAAGCAAACCTTTGCGGAGGGGTTTGTCATACGTTCCCGCTTTGTTAACGATTATCCAGACAGCATGACCCCGGCGGCTTTTGTGGACAAGTTGAATTCGCGGGCTGGCAATCCGCTGTCAACGACTGAGCGTGATCAGTTAGTGAGCGATCTCACGGCGAAGGCGAAGACCAGGGGCCAGATCCTGCGCACCATCGCCGAACATCCAAATCTGGTGAACGCGGAATTCAATCGCGCGTTTGTGCTAATGCAATATTTCGGTTACCTAAGACGCAATCCGAATGACGCACCGGATACTGATTATACTGGATACGATTTCTGGTTGACGAAGTTGAATCAGTTCAACGGCGATTACATAGGCGCTGAGATGGTGAAGGCCTTCATCGGTTCCTCTGAGTACCGTAAACGGTTCGGGCCGTGAGGTGGCAAGTATGGAACTTCGCAATCCCTGAAGCGTGCTATGAATATCGAGCTGAAGTTGATCCCAATCGCATTGGAGGTGGCTTATGAACTTAGTCAGACGTAGTTGGCTGGTGATCTTGCTAACACTGTTCGTCGGAGGCACCGGCGTGGCTCAGAGTCGAGTCCAACTGGCGCAGGGACGGCGAGCGATTCAGGACAAAGTTTCTTTCGTCATCGACGTCGCCCATGACAAGAGTGGCAACCCGCGCTACGCAGATGCTCCCGAGGATATGCGTGTCATGGTGAGATTCTCAGATCGCCCGGCATCCGGTCGCGTTTATCTCGACGGAAAAGCCGTCGGCCGGTTTGATGAGACTCAGATGTTCAATAGCAACTCGATCGATGTTAGTTATGGCCGCCACACAATCACCCTGGCTGTGACCGCGCCCGCAACGCTTTATGATTTGAATGTAGATTTGCGCGGAGGGATAGCTCACGAGATTCTGGGCGATGAAGAGCCGGCGGTGACACTGGCGCCGGATCTCTCAAAACGCGTCGCGGAACTTGAGCGCAAGGTCCATGATCTGGAAACAGAGATTGCCAGCCTCAAGAAGAAACGAAATCACTAGCATCGCTTATGTCCACAGATTACGCAGATTACACAGATAAGAAGACACGCCCACAAAGACGGACAGGACGCACATAATAAAGATGTGATTTGTGCTTGTTGTGCTTTTTTGTGGCTATCTGTGTAATCTGTGTAGTCTGCGGATGAATTCACATCTTCCCATTGGCATCTTCGATAGCGGCGTCGGCGGACTCACTGTCTATCGCGCGCTGCATGAGCACCTGCCGAATGAACACTTCGTCTATCTCGGCGACACCGCGCGCGTGCCATACGGCACGAAGTCACTCGCGACCGTTGAGCGATACGCCGTCGAGAACGCGCGCTTCCTGGCCGCGCATGGAATCAAGTTGCTGGTCGTCGCCTGCAACACCGCTTCAGCGCTGGCGCTGCCGGCGATCCGATCTGAATTGAACATCGATGTCGTTGGCGTGATTGGTCCAGGTGCGAGAGCTGCCGTGAAGACGCAGCGCGCGGGACGCGCGCGTACCCAGGCGATCGGCGTCGTCGCGACGGAATCGACAGTGCAGAGCGGCGCATACACTGCGGCGATCAAGAAGGCAGACGCCAACGCGACGGTGGTTGAGCGGGCTTGTCCCTTATTTGTGCCGCTGGCTGAGGAAGGTTGGACCGACAACGACGTGGTGCGCATGATTGCCGAGACTTATTTGCAGGACGTGCGAGCCAGCATCGACACGCTGGTGCTGGGTTGCACTCACTATCCAATTCTGCGAGAGGTGATTCAGCAAACAGTCGGCGATAGCGTTCAGCTGATCGATTCGGGCGAGGCAACCGCGGTCGAAGTGAAATCATTGCTCAAGGAAAAAGACCTGGCGCGATTGACAATGCCGACCGGTGCGCTCGAACGGCAACTGTGCGATGATTTGGATCACTTTTACGTGACTGATGCGGCGGAGAGATTTTCGCGCGTCGCCGAGAGATTCCTGGGCAGCAAACCGTCGCGTCTAGAGGCGGTTGAGATTTGGGGAGAGGATAGACTAAGAGCTTGATCCACAGATTACGCAGATTTCACAGATAAGCATTAAACAGACGAGATGTGGTGCAAGTGTGTGACTGTGAGCGTGTGTGAAACTGCCTGGTTTTTATCTGTGTAATCTGTGGATTCATTTCTTATGACTTACACTCGCACTGACAATCGCGCACTCGACGAACTGCGCCCGGTAAAGATCACGCCGAACTTCCTTGCCAATGCCGAGGGGTCGGCGCTGATCGAGATGGGCAATACGCGCGTGATCTGTGCGGCGTCGGTTGAAGACAAGTTGCCGCCGCACCTGCGCTATCAACGCACGGAAGGCTGGGTGACTGCCGAATATGGAATGTTGCCGCGTTCGACTCACACGCGCAGCCAGCGCGAGACTGGCCGCGGTGGTCCCAGCGGGCGCACACATGAAATACAGCGCTTGATCGGTCGTAGCCTGCGCGCGATCGCGAACCGCAAAGTAATCGGCGAGCGCACGATCACACTTGATTGTGATGTGCTGCAGGCGGACGGAGGCACTCGCACCGCGGCAATTACCGGGGCGTATGTGGCGCTCGCGATTGCCTGCAAGCGACTGATGAAGGATCGCAGAATCACCAAGTCGCCAATTGTCGCCGAGGTTGCCGCCGTCAGCGTCGGCATCGTTGATGGCGTAGCACTACTCGATCTTAAATACGATGAGGATTCGCGCGCCGAAGTCGATATGAATGTGGTCTGCACGGGCGATGGTCGCTTCATTGAAGTGCAGGGCACTGCGGAAGGATCACCATTTACACGCGAGCAGATGGACAACTTGTTGGAGTTGGCGAAGAAGGGAATTGCGGAATTGGTTACGCTTCAACGCTATGCGATAGAGGCGGCAATGATTGGGTGAGGGGGACAGGGTGTAGGGTGTAGCGTCAAAGGTTATGGGGTTTGGTTAGTGCGCCGCTTCAGCCCCGTAGGGACGAAATGTTTATAGCCCAGGGAGCCCAACATAATTGAGCAAAGCTTCGTAGGAGCGAAATATTGCCGGTTGAGTCACATTTCGCTCCTACGGAGCTAGGGTCGTTGGGTCGGCTGTTGCCATAAACATCCGGCTCCTACGGAGCTAAACGCCTTCGCAACGGTTGTAGGGCGTTCTCTCCAGGCGACTTGGTAACACTGTGATCTCGGCAATACACTAATGGGGCACTACCGGGGATTGTTTAAATGAGACGGCAGTGAGTGGAATCAAAGCGACCTGGGGGATCACTCTCAAACCGACACCCAAGACCCAACACCCTAATCCCTGAGCGAGAGACAACAACGATTTCAACTTCCGCATCTGATGAAGCGGTCGCGCATTCAACGGGAGAGACATCCATGCGAGCACTAATCGCTTTTCTGGGCTTGTTCTTACTGGCGGCGCTTGCTTCGTCCGCCCCACATTTCGCTGCGACTCAAGAGCACAGCTATACCAGCCCCAAGGTTGATTACGTGGTAGATTTTCCGTCACCGGCATGGAAGCTCGTCGACGAGCCGGACGAAGTCCACCAGCACACGGAATTTGTTTATGGCGATCGCAATGACGGCTACCTGCGGATTCGCAAGGAAGCGGTCGAAGAAGGAATCACGGTTAAGGATTTCGCTCGTCGTGACCAGGATCAGCGAACTCGATTTCTTCCCGGCTTCGTCGACGGCAAGGACGAATCTTTTAACGGGCGGCTTTCGGGTGTGACGCTGTCGTACGAATACACCCAGGCCGGCAAGCCAATGGCTGGCCGAACCTATTATCTTCAAAGTGATAGCCGGACCGTTTACGTGCTGCGCTTTACAGGTCTGCGAGACAAGCTCTTGCGCATTCGCAATCAGACGGACTTGATCGCGCGCAGTTTGAAATTGAAATAAGAGCTTTGACAGGATTTACACGATGGACAAGATTTAATCCGGATTTAGATGGGCAAAGTCTTTCTGGCTTGTTGATCTTGTAAATCCTGTCTATTTAGCTCTGAACTTAAACTTTTCTCCGTAACTTTCCAGACGTCTCCCGTAATACCTAACTAGGGTCTCCCCGCTTTCGAGCCAACTATCACGATTCGTTTGGACGCGGGACTTGTCCCGCCATCCGATTCGGCGGACAGGTCCGCCGTCTAAACGACGATCTATGTTAGAGCGCGAACAGTGCGCCGGACTGATTGGTCCAAAGCGCGCCATTCGTCGTGTTTTCACGCTTTACCCAACAGAGCAGTTCTCCCCAGCAACGTCCATTCAAATTGAGAGGAGCTTGCTATGAAAAGGTGTGGTGCGTGTGGTGAGGAATTTGCGAATCAATTCAACTTCTGTCCGAACGATGGTAAATCGCTGGACACGAATCGTGATCCGACGCCTTTCGACTACCGGCCCACGATTATCAGCGATGAGTCGTTGGCCCAACGACTAGCAATTCAATTTACGTTTCTCGTCCAGCGTTTTCGCGCGACTTGGCCACAATTCAAAGCTGATCCGTTTGGGTCTCTTCAGAACCAGTTTCGTCAGTTCAAGAACAATGCCAGACGAGCTTTCGCGAGACCGTACTTTCGTAACGGGTTGCTCGTCGCGGTGACAGTGGTCCTGTGCGTCATGGTGAGTATCACACTGTTAGACAGGCGTGGTTTGAATCGAGCGCCGGATGACGAGAAGGCGAATGATTTGGCGCCGATGGTAATGATCGATCTTCGAACTGCACCCAACCATGATTCAGAGTCAGGCGTCGGTGCTGGTGAAAACGGGCGCGTCGGTTTTGACAAGGGTCGCGGCGAAGGCTCTGGTCTCAAACCCGCGCGGTCCCAGGGCGGAGGAGGAGGCGGCGATAATTCTCCATTGCCATCATCACAGGGACGAGTACCGGTTCCGTCTGCGATTCCTGCACCAATCCCAACGACCTATGCTCGTCTTCCGCCGCAGGCTTTGCCCGCCGCGGGTATCGATATCGATCCGGTGCTGTGGAAGGATCTGCCATTTCCCAATTACGGCGATCCGCGATCGAAATCGACCGTCGCCTCAAATGGTCCAGGTAATGGAGGCGGAGTTGGGACCAATCAAGGCCCCGGAGTTGGCGAAGGTAATGGCCCAGGCTTTGGGCCGGGAACCAAAGGCAATATCGGCGGCAACGACAAAGGTACGGGATGCTGCGGAGAGGGAGGATCGGCCGGCAAGAACAATCCAAACGACGACATCGATCGGATCTTCAAACCGACGGAGGTCAACGTACGTGCGCGGGTAGTTTCCAAACCTGAACCGCAATACACCGAAGAAGCGAGGCGCAATCAGATTACCGGCACGGTGACATTGAGCGTGATCTTTTCGCGCACGGGACAGGTAACGAACATTCGTCCGGTGCAGACGCTGTGCTGCGGCTTGACCGAAAAAGCGATCGTGGCTGCGCGGCAGATTCGATTCGTTCCGGCGACGCGCAACGGACAAACGGTATCCGTGTACATGCAGTTGGAATACAACTTTAATTTGTATTGAAGAATCATGCATGCGGCTTTGCCGCGCGATGTGCGGTAAGGCTCTGCCTTACCGGAAACATGAACCCACTTCTGAGGCTACGCCTCGGTATTGGAGGCGAAGCCTCGGATGAATTAACCGGCTTGCCGGTAAGCCGGAGGCTTACCGCACTTGCGCTCCGGCAGAGCCGCCAGGAAAGCCAGGCGAAAAACGACGAAGCCGTCAGCCATCGAGAGCAACGCCGGACGCATCTATGAAGATGAAATTGCAAGCTCTCAATCTTTTCTCGTTCAATCCCCAGACGAAGTGGAACCAGAGACGGCGGTCAGGTCTCTAACCAACGGACAAAACAATTTCGTGCGAGCTGCCAGGTTGTTCGCACGCTCTCTCAAATGTTACGGAGGATGAGGCTATGTTGCAGAAGTTCTTTGTTAAATCCCTGACGTTATTCGCGATTATCGTGGCGGCGGCGATTGGTCTGAGCACACTGAGGAGCCCAGGCTCAGTTGTCTCGGCGCAGAACACAGTAACGCAGGGCGCACTGCAAGTCGTCGATCCAAACGGAAAGCCAAAAGCCGTTTGTCCCTTAAAGCACACAGACGTCAAGGCTCAAATCAGCGGCTTTCTGTCGCGCGTAACCATTAATCAGGAATTTGAAAATCCTTTCAAAGAAAAGATCGAAGCCGTCTATACCTTTCCTTTGCCACAAAACGCGGCGGTCGATGACATGACGATGGTGGTCGGCGATCGCACGGTGCGGGGAAAGATCATGCGACGCGAACAGGCAGAAGCCGTTTATGAAGCTGCGAAGAACAATGGCCAGACTGCGAGCTTGCTGAACCAGGAGCGGCCGAACATCTTCACGCAATCGGTGGCGAACATTCTGCCCGGCGAGCAGATCAAGATTACGATTAGCTATGTCGAGACCCTGAAATATGAAGATGGCTCGTACGAATTTGTTTTTCCGATGGTGGTTGGTCCACGTTACATTCCGGGTGGGGCCACCGGCGCACAGGGCGACGGGTTTGCGCCAGACACGGACCGCGTGCCGGATGGTTCGCGGATCACCCCTCAACCGGCGCCTGCCGGGCTGAGGGCCGGTCATGACGTTTCGCTTCAGGTTTCGCTCGATGCCGGCGTGCCGATCGATGGATTAAGTTCGAAAACGCACGACGTTAATATCGAGCGTCCGGATGATCATCACGCGCAGATAACTCTGAAAGATCTCGCGACAATTCCCAATAAGGATTTCATTCTTCGCTATGACGTGGCGGGCGCGAAGATTTCCGACGCGGTGTTAACGCATTCAACCGGCACGGGAGGATTCTTCACGCTGATTTTGCAACCGCCTGAGCGCGTGACGGTCGAAGATGTGACGCCGAAAGAACTGGTCTTCGTGCTCGACACCTCGGGATCGATGTCCGGCTTTCCGATTGAAAAAGCCAAAGAGACGATGAAGCTCGCGCTGGACAATCTTTACGCATACGACACTTTCAATCTGATTACCTTCTCAGGTGACGAGCACATTCTGTTTCCTGAGCCGGTTCCGGCGACCAAAGAAAACCTGGCGAAGGCGCAGGCGTTTCTTGAAACTCGTCAAGGTGGCGGCGGCACGGAAATGATGAAGGCGATCAAAGCGTCCATGGATCCTTCGGATAAACAGGATCATGTGCGCGTGGTTTGCTTTATGACTGACGGTTACGTCGGCAACGAAATGGAGATTATCGGCGAAGTGCAAAAGCATCCGAATGCCCGGGTGTTCGCCTTCGGCATTGGCGGCAGTGTGAACCGCTTCTTACTGGATAACATGGCGAAATACGGGCGCGGTGAAGTCGAGTACGTGGCTTTGAATGATGACGGCTCCGCCGCAGCGCGCCGCTTTTATGAACGCATACGCAGTCCCTTGCTCACTGACATTTCGATCGATTGGAATGGATTGGCCGTCTCAGACGTGTATCCAAAGAACGTTCCCGATCTCTTTAGCGCGAAACCCGTGATCCTCACAGGGCGTTATTCCGGAAATGGACACGGCGTGATTCGTTTGAAAGGCAAAATGTCGGGGCGCGATTTTGTACGCGAGATTCCGATAGATTTCTCCAGCGTGCAGACGCACGACGTGCTGGCGACATTGTGGGCGCGCACGCGTGTCGATGACTTGATGAGCCAGGATTTCAACGGGGCACAGCGAGGCGCAATGAAAGAGGATGTGAAACAAAGCATCGTGCAACTCGGTCTCGATTATCGCTTGATGACTCAGTTCACTTCGTTTGTGGCAGTTGAAGAGATGATTGTTACCGACGGAGGTCAGCCGCGACGAATCGATGTGCCGATTGAAGTGCCTGAGGGTGTGAATCGAGCGAGTGTGTTCGGAGAAGACGATAGGCCGAGCGGGACTTTCAACGGCGGACGAAATCTCTCGAGCTTCTATATGAACGCTGCGCCGGGAACAGCGGCGGAGACCGTAAACGTTACGCGTTCCGCCGATAAACCTGCACCAACTCGCTTGCCGAAAACCGGGTCCGGCCAGGGCGCCGGGGTGGGTGCTGGCAATGGCTCGGGACTTGGGCCCGGTAAGTCCGGCAATGTTGGCGGCGGCGCGGTCGTTTCAGCAGGAGGAGCCGCAGGCAATGCCCCACCGCAGGCAGCGCCAGCCACAGTTTCCGGGGGCTTATTTGCGATCGATGGTTCTAGATCTCTCTCGCCAGAAGAGAGGAAGCAAGCAGAGCTACAATCGAAGTTCCACCGATCTGTACTCGCGATAATCGAGCGCCTCAAGGCGAAGAACTTGATCCCGGGCGCTGATGAATCGATGTTCATTCGCAACGGCAAAGCTGAAATTCAAATTTGGTTTACGGACAAATCAGAAGAGACGATGGCCAAGCTCAAGGAGCTTGGTTTCGAAGTCGTGCTTGATCCAAAGACTGCCAAGATGGTGATTGGCCGTTTGCCCATCGAAAAGCTTGCCGCACTGGCGGACCTGAAGTCGATTCGTTACGTCGCGCCGCAAGTTTCTGCAAACTAGTTCGTTCGATGATCGAGGCTGGGTTCGATTCTTTCCAGCCTCGATCAGTATGACGAGTTAGAGGAAGACAAATGCCCCGATTCAAGCATCTACTGAATCACGTAGAGGTCGCCGCGCCGTGCAAGGCTGACTGGGACCAAATGATCGGCTCAGAACAAATGCGTTTTTGCGGTCAATGCGACCTGAATGTCTACAATCTATCCGGGATGACGAGAGATGAGGCTGAATCTCTTATTGCTCGAAACGAGGGCAGACTGTGCGTTAGATTTTACCGGCGGACAGACGGTTCGATCATTACCAGGGACTGTCCGGTTGGCTTGCGCGCGATCCGCGATCGAGTTTCGTATTGGACCAAGGCGGTCGGCGCCGCAGCGCTCACTTTTATGGCTACGGTAGGTTTTTATCGGTTAAGCGAGGTTCGGCCATTTGCGCCGCGAATGACTATGGGAGCAATGATATCGCCAGTCCATCAGGTTGAGCTAATTCAGGGTGGGATAGCGCCGCCGCAAACAACTGAGCGATTTGAGATGGGCGAGATGATTGCAAAACAGCCTCCTCGTCGTCCGAAACACTGACCGCACTCTTGCGCACCGAAACTATCCAAGAACACAGACGAAGAAAAGATCTTAATGTTCGTTCGTGTGATTTCGTCGTCTGATTCTCGTTCATTCCTGGCAAAGCAGACCACGAAACAACACGAACACAAAAACAATCCACACAAAGCAGATCCAGCCATGTTGTTACCCTGACGAGTCGAGTTGGGGACGCGCGTGAAGTCCAGCTGTCGCTTACTGCCGAGCGTGATGCCAGCGATTCTGAACCGGAGTCGAGTACAATGAAGCTGCATGAAACTCAAACTCGCCCCGGGTCTCGCAATCAAGAAGTCACCAATCAGCGGCAAGGGTTGTTTCGCCACGAAAACCTTCGAGCAACGAAAAAAGATCGCCGAATACACCGGCGAGCGGATTTCAGATTTCGAAGCCCTGAAAAGAGCGCGCGGGCGCCGGCATCTGCGAATTTGTGATATCGACGGGCGGTTCAGTCTGGATGGCGCGCGCGGCGGCAACGGCACGCATTACATCAATCATTCCTGCGACCCTAACGCCTACATGAAGACGATGCACGGGCACGTTCTGTTTTTCGCGCGGCGGGATATTAAAGCCGGCGAAGAGATCACCATCGATTACGAACAGACACTCCTGCCAGACTCGCGACGTTGTCACTGCGGCGCGCAAAATTGTCGCCGCACGATTAACAAAGTCTGAGCTTCATATCGGATCCATTTTGAGGCGCTCGTATTTGATACCAGCGCACGAACCACAAGATCACATTAAACATCACGGAACACGCGCGTCTTTCGTGTGACTTCGTGGATCATGCTTTTCCGACCGAGGTTGGAAGGCCGGACTCGCGCACGCGACGGTCGATTGGAAACAAGTCGCTACTATCGATTAGAGTAGCGCGCATGCTCCAACAGGTTATTTCCCGATTCGTCGTGCTGCTCGTTTCGATCGCGGCCGTCACGATCCTTTCTTTGGCCCAGACGCGGCCGCCGCAGCAGCCACCCACTCACGCAAACATTCTGCGTGGAGAGTACGGGCGCTATCGCGCGAACAACGATCTGCTTTTCTATCATCTCGACATCCGGGTCGATCCGGAGAAGAAATTCGTCAGCGGCAAAAACACGATTCGGTTCAAGATGCTCAAGGATGATACGCGGATTCAGCTCGACCTCTATGACAACTTAAAGATCGATGAGATCCTTTTTGAACCAGGATCGAACGTGCTCAGCTCGCGGCCAGGAGATCCAACTACGAAGTTGGCGAACCCCACTATCCTGAAGTATTCGCGAGATTCAGGGGCTGTTTTTGTGGATTTTCCGCGAACCTTGAAAGCCGGCCAGACTTACACCCTCGATTTCTACTACTCAGGAACCCCGCAGACAATCGGACGTTTCGGAGGCTTTACCTTTGCCAAAGACCCGGCCAGCCGCGATTGGATCTTCACCGCGTGCGAAGGCGAGGGCGCCAGCATCTGGTGGCCCAACAAGGATCAGTGGAGAGATGAAGTCCAATCGATGGAGATTAGCGTGGCCATTCCGAACGGCCTGACTGATGTGTCGAACGGAAAGTTCATGGGCAAAGAGGATCTGGGCGACGGCTACACGCGTTGGGAGTGGCTGGTCCAATACCCGATCAACAACTACGACGTGTCACTGAATATCGGGAAGTATGAACACTTCTCAGACCACGTGGGCGATGTGCCATTGGATTTCTACGCCTTGCCGGAGGATTTGGAAAAAGCAAAGAAACAGTTCGCGCAGGCAAAAGGAATGATCGAAGCGTACCAGCATTACTTCGGCGAGTACCCGTTCAAGAAAGACGGATACAAATTGATCCAGGCGCCTTATTCAGGTATGGAGCATCAGAGCGCGGTAACGTATGGGAATCACTTTGCGAATGGCTATCTCGAGCGTGACTGGACCGGCGTAGGTATCTCACCACGTTTTGACTTCATCATCATTCATGAAAGCGGGCACGAATGGTTTGGCAATAGCATTACCGCGGCCGACCGATCTGATATGTGGATTCATGAAGGCTGGACCACTTATCTCGAATGTCTCTATGTGGAATACATGTATGGCAAGGATGACGGGCTGAGGTACACGAACGGATACAAATCAAAGGTCCGCAACCAACAACCCATAATTGCGCCGCGCGGTGTCAATGCCACGCCGCCCCAGGACATGTATTTCAAGGGGGCGCTGTTTCTAAACACCTTGCGCAACGTGGTCAATGACGATGCGCGCTGGTGGGCGTTGCTCAAAGAGTTCTACCAGCATTTCAAGTATCAAACGATCATGACCGAAGACATCGTGGCCTGGTTCAATCAGAAGACCAGGATGAATCTGACGCCAATCTTCGATCAATACCTGCGGCACACGGCCATTCCCAAACTTGAATTGAAATTCGACGAGCCAGCCGGATCGGTTTCGTATCGGTGGAAAGTTGATGAGCCGGGTTTTGCTATGCCCGTGCGCGTGGGGACAAAGGAGCGCTGGCAAACTATCCGGCCCACCGTTAATTGGCAGACGATGAAGACGCCGCTCAAGAAGGACGAATTCGCAGTCGCAACCGATCTTTACTTCATTGATGTGAGTAAGTCGTGATCTGACGCGAGGCTAAGTCCAGTATGTGCGATCGAGTGAGCGATAGTGCACGGCTTCCGCCACATGATCGGATTTGATTTCATCTGAACCGTCGAGGTCCGCGATCGTGCGACTGACTTTCAGGATTCGATCGTAAGCCCGCGCCGACAGTCCCAGCCGCGCCATTGCGCGTTCGAGCATAGTTTCACTCTCAGTGTCGATGCGACAGTAGCTGCGAATCAGACGCGGGGTCATTGCGGCGTTCGAAAAAATCCCGTCCGAAGTGAATCGTTCACGCTGTCGATTGCGTGCGTTAATGACGCGCTGTCGAATCAAAGCAGAGTCTTCCGCGTCCGCCGGCGGGTCGCCGGTAAGTTCCCGAAACTTAACCGCTGGAACATCAACATGAATATCGATGCGATCCAATAAAGGTCCGGAGATGCGGCCAACGTAACGCTGAATCTGTAAGGGCGTGCAGCGGCATTCGCGAGTCGGATCATTCCAAAACCCGCAAGGGCAGGGGTTCATAGCGGCCGCCAGCATGAATGAGGCTGGGAAGGTCAAAGACATCGCCGCGCGACTGATCGTTACTTTCTGATCCTCGAGCGGCTGTCGCAGAACTTCGAGCACGCTGCGATCAAATTCCGGCAGTTCATCGAGAAACAGAACTCCCTGGTGCGCCAGCGATACTTCACCCGGGCGGGGCATCGCGCCACCGCCGATCAAACCGGCGTCGCTGATGGTGTGGTGAGGCGAGCGAAAGGGACGGTGGGTCACCAAACCCGCTCGTCCGGTAAGTCCGGCGACGGAATGTATCTTGGTTAGTTCAAGTGCGGCGTCGAATTCCAACGGCGGCAAGATGGTTGGCAGCCGCTTCGTCAACATTGTCTTGCCGGATCCGGGCGGACCAATTAGCAAAATGTTGTGACCGCCGGCGGTGGCGACTTCCAGCGCTCGTTTTGCAGCCTGTTGTCCTCGCACCTCACGAAAGTCGACGCTGTAGTGATCGTCATGAATCAAAATCTCCGCAAGGTCGACTCGGATCGGCTCGGGCGGTGTTTCTGATCGAAGAGCGGCGATTAGATCGACCGCGCCGCGCAAATCAGAAACCGCATAAACGTTAATGCCGGATACCACGGCAGCTTCCTTCGCATTCTCATCTGGCAACAAGAGATGCCGGATTTGCGACTCACGCGCACGCAGGGCGATGGGCAACGCGCCGCGGATGGGCCGGACACGGCCATCAAGTGAGAGCTCGCCTACGGATAAAATATCCGTCAGGTGTTCAGCGTCGACGAGGTCGCCGTTTGCTCCGAGTATCCCGAGCGCAATTGGCAGATCGAAGCTAGCGCCTTCCTTGCGCACATCGGCCGGAGCGAGATTAATCGTCGTCTTATGAAACGGGAAAAAGAATGCGCTGTTGTTGATAGCGGCGCGAATGCGTTCGCGCGATTCGCGCACCGCGAGATCAGGTAAACCAACGATGATCACCGATGCCGGCGTATCGGTCTCATTCCGAATGGGCGTCAGATCGACTTCAACATCGACCAGGTTCGCGTCGATGCCGTAAACAGCGGCGGATAGAGTGCGGAATAGCATGTGAGGGTAAGAACAGAATCAAATTCTCTTAACTCTAAAGTTGCCAACGCCTTGTTATTGCGATGCCCAAGAACGAGCAAAGCGCGCCTCGAAAGAGAAGCGCGCTTGCAAGTTCTTAAAGCGACAGTTTCAGGTCCGCTTGTTTTTGAAGACTAGTTTCTAGTTATCTCCTTCGCGGTCCGGAGGTGGCCGGCGCGGTGGTCGCTGGTAGTTTGATTTCCTGACCTGCTTGCAGCTCAACGTTTGGAGCAATTCCATTAAGTCGTGCTACATCGTCAGCCGCGAGTTTATGTGCGGCAGCAATCTTGGCGATCGTATCGCCCTTGCGCGCACGCACTTTGCCAGGACTGGCAGCGTTCGAGCTATCTGGTGTGTTCGTCGTTCCGCGCCGCCAATTGGTCAGCCGGAGGTTCGTATTAGGAACCACAAGCTTGGTCGTTGATTTCAGATCGACTCCGCCGTTCATTGCCTGCAGGGTCGCGACGCTAACGCCGGTGCGGTTGGCAACTGACTGCAGATCTTCACCAGGCGCAACTGAAATCACGCGAGCGGTATCACGATTATCGGGTGCCACACGCTTCATCAGAGAGGCAAGTTGCTTTCCTTTTCCGGCCGGCACGCGCAGATTGTAAGACTCGCCGCGCGGTGTGGTGTCACGGCGCAGTTCCGGGTTCAGCGATTGAAGGTAATCCACGCTGGAGTCAGTCATGTCCGCAATCAGGCGCAGGCTGGTCGCAGACTGAACCGGAATGGTTTCGAAAGACATGGGCGCTTCGGGACGAATGCCGTGAAATCCGTATTTCTCAGGATTCTTGGCTATCAAAATCACTGCGAGAATATTCGGGACATAGTTTCTCGTCTCTTGCGCGATGTAGGGATAAATCTTCCAGTAATTCGCTTCGCCGGCGCGCGAAATGCCACGATCAACATTGAGTGCACCAGTGTTATAGGCAGCCATAGCGAGCAGCCAATCACCGTTATATCGTCTCGCTAAATCCTTGAGGTACCGGGCAGATGCTGCGGTCGGCTTTTCAATTCCGTTTCTCTCATCCACCCAGGCGGTCTGTCTCAAACCATATTGGGCCCCGGAGCTGGGAACGAATTGCCATAGACCTGAAGCCGCCGCCCACGAACGGGCTTTAGGACTCCACGCGCTCTCAACCTGGCCTAACCAGACGATGTCCTCGGGCACACCTTCACGCCGAAACGTCTCGCGGGCAATCTTCATGAAACGGCCGGAGCGGCGCAGACCGGCTTCCATCGTGGACCGGCCGCGGCCCTGGTAGTAATTGATGTACTGCTGAATCAGCGGATTGATCGTGAAGTTAAAGTCCAGCGCATTCTTCGCCTGCTCGAGTTGCGCGATATCTGATTCAGAAACCTTCTTCTCTTCGTTGTTGAGAATCAGCTTGCTCAGTGGATCGAGCGGGGAAGCATCAAAGCCCTGCTGACGGAAACCAATT
This sequence comes from Blastocatellia bacterium, assembly GCA_003487805.1. Lineage (GTDB taxonomy): Bacteria > Acidobacteriota > Blastocatellia > Pyrinomonadales > Pyrinomonadaceae > UBA11740. The sequence continues at coordinate 27,883 of DNNE01000143.1, forward strand.
TGGACCTGCTTGGGTTGCTGAACTTTGGCGATTTCTTCCGTTTTGTCAGACTTTGGGTTTTGAGCATCTTGGGCGACAACTTGCGTGTTTTGTGGTTGCTGTTGGAGAACTGGCACCTCTTCGCGATAGATGCGCTCGACCAACTCAAGATAAAACTTCTGCAGTTTTTGATTAGCGCGCACGTCCATTCCCGACATGAGAATCTCGTCGACTGCCTTGTCGAAATCCGAACGAGCGGCGTCGCGCTTGTTGTCTTCGAGGTTTAATTTGCCTTGCTTGAAGAAAGCTTCGGCGCGCTCGATTACCTGATCGACGCGCGGCTCTGCCTTCTGAACTTCATTTGGAATATCACGGGCCGAAGAAACGCCTAATCCCTGGGCCTGAATGATTGCGGGGTAAAATAGAGTTCCGGCTGCAAATACGGCGCTTATAGCTATACCAAGACGGGTACGGGTCATCAATCGCTATTCTCCTCTGTTATTGCTGGGCGAATCCACGACTGCGACTTCCACCGAGTCGCGCTGCGGCATTCACTACTAGTAAAACAATACGGAACGTGGAAAAGTTCCGAATTTATGGCTCAAAATCAGCCACTCGAGTCGCGAGGTTATCACACGGGTCGGGGGGTGTCAAACCATTCTAACCCGCCAAAAATGGCCTCGGCGAGTTGTTTCCTGCCTCTTAAGTAGATGCCTGAGGACTGGTTACGTTGCCCATTAATTTTTTCGGCCCGTCGACCCATATCAAAACACCTCACCAGAGAATTCCGAGAGCAGATCGCCTGAATTTCCTCAGACATTTCGTCCGCTGGCGGCCTGGGGCAGACGAGTCGGTCGCGTACTTGTTCCAACGGCCGGGGCAATCCTCTCTTTTAGCGCTTCACGAAAGACTTGTCGCATGTTTTCGACGAACACGAACTTTATGTCTTTGAAGGGTTCTTTCGGCAGTTCATCGAGGTCGCGGCGGTTCTGAGCAGGAAGAATGATTTTCGTGACCCGGGCGCGGCGGGCGGCGAGCATCTTCTCTTTGATCCCGCCCACGGGCAGCACATTTCCCCGCAAAGTAATTTCGCCCGTCATCGCGACATCTTTTCGCACCGGCCGTTGCGACAATGCCGAAACGAGCGCGGTGGCCAAAGTGATTCCCGCCGACGGGCCATCCTTCGGGATCGCGCCTTCAGGAATGTGAATGTGCATATCGTAAGTGTTGAAGTCCTCGGGATCGATTTCGAGTTCATTCGCCCGAGACTTGGCGTATGAATAAGCCGCCTGCGCCGATTCGCGCATCACTTCGCCGAGTTGGCCTGTCAAAACCAGATTGCCCTTGCCTCTCATCCGCAGCGCTTCCACGAACAGGACATCACCTCCGACCGCGGTCCAGGCGAGCCCGGTGGCGACGCCAATCTGATCTTTCTTCAACACTTCTTCCGGAATTATTTTGGGCGCGCCCAGGAACTCATGCAAATTGTTCGCTGATACGCGCACCGCTCGCTGTTCGCCCTCGCCGATACGACGGGCGACTTTGCGGCAGATCGATGCGATTTCGCGTTCCAATTGACGCAGTCCGGCTTCCTGGGTGTAACGCTGAATCATTGCCAGCAGCGCCGATCTGGAAATGTTGAGATTGCGCGCCGTGATGCCATTTTCTTCCATCTGTTTTGGCAGCAAGTGCCTTCGCGCAATTTCGCTTTTTTCTTCTTCGGTATATCCAGCCAGCCTGATCACTTCCATGCGATCTCGCAAAGCCGATTGAACTGTGTCGAGAATATTGGCCGTCGTCATAAAGATGACGTTCGAAAGATCGAACGAGACGCCCAGGTAGTTATCTCGAAAACTGAAGTTCTGCTCGGGGTCGAGGACTTCAAGCAAAGCTGACGACGGATCTCCGCGGAAGTCCGCGCCGACCTTGTCGATTTCATCGAGCATGATTAGCGGATTATTTGTGCCGGCTTGTTGAATCGCCTGAATAATTCTGCCGGGCATCGCGCCCACGTATGTCCGTCGATGGCCGCGAATTTCGGCTTCGTCGTGCACTCCGCCAAGGCTCAGGCGCATGAATTTGCGCCCCAGCGCGCGCGCAATTGATCTCCCCAGACTGGTCTTGCCGACGCCCGGAGGTCCTACCAGACAAAGAATCGGCCCCTTTGGTTTCTCTTTCAGTTTGCGTACGGCGAGCGCTTCGATGATGCGCTCCTTAACCTTTTCGAGGCCGTAGTGATCTTCATTAAGAATCTTTTCGGCCTTGTGTAGATCGAGATTGTCCTTCGAAGATTTGGACCACGGCAGATCCGTCATGATCTCCATCCAATTCCGCAGGGTCGCCGTTTCGGCGGCATCCGGATGCATGCGCTCAAGTTTTTTCAGCTGGCGCAGCGCTTCGTCTTCAGCGGGCTTGGGAATCTTCGCCGCTTCGATCTTTTCGCGAAACTGCTGCACTTCTTCCGCGAGCTCATTTCCTTCGCCGAGTTCGGTCTGAATCGCCTTCATTTGCTGCCGCAGATAGAACTCGCGTTGCGAGCGATCGATGTCGGCGCGCGCCTGGGTATTGATTTCCTGTTGGACAGTCAGGACTTCAATTTCCTTGTTGAGAATTTCGTTGACGCGCCGCAGGCGCGCCGTTGTGTCCGCAATCTCAAGCACTGACTGAGCGTCTTCAACCTTCAATTCGAGATTCGAAGCTGAGAGATCGGCGAGCCGTCCGGCGTCGTCCAGATTGGCGATGATGGCCATGACTTCGGGAGAAATGTTTTTGCCAAGGTTCGCGGCCTTTTCCATCGAGGCGCGCACATTGCGCATCAGGGCCTCAACTTCCAGGGAACGCTCTGGCGCCCCCTCTTCGGGCATCACTTGCAAATGCGCGTGCAGGCATTCGCCTTCCGAACTTACTGATTCAACCTGCGCACGCGAAACACCTTGTACCAGAATGCGAATGCGCCCGTCGGGCAGCTTCAGCATTCTCATGATCACCGCAACGGTGCCGACCTTGTATAGATCATCCTGCTGAGGCTCTTCTTTATCCAAATCTTTCTGACAGGTGAGAAGAATCATCCGGTGCTCGCCAAGCGCTTCATCGACCGCGCGAATGGATTTTTCACGCGAGACAAACAGCGGCACGATCATGAACGGATAGATCACGATGTCGCGCAGCGGCAGCAGCGGCAATTCGGTTGGGATTTGTAGCTGCAGCTCAGACTCCGGCGGCTCAAGGGCTACAGAGATTTCGTCAGTGATGTTATCTGCCATTTTTTACCAATTATTATTTCGGGGACTCTATTTCCTTGATCGGGACTCTGTGTTCCGAGCCGCGCCGATCCTTAATCTTCGGCAAATGAATCAGCAATACACCATCTTTCAGCTCGGCCTTGGTGTCTTTCACGCTAATTGTCCAACGCAACGGCACGACGCGACTGAAACGCCCATAGTTTCGCTCGGAACAAAGATGCGAAATAACTTTTTGCCGCGGGTTGCGCTTTTTCTTTTCTCCATAAATGCGAATCTTATCGCTGTTCAGCGCGATCTTAATTTGATTCGCCGCAACGCCGGCGAGTTCGACCCGAATGTACACCGCATCAGACGTCTCGCAAACATCGGCCGGTGGTTTGAACGACGCCAGCGGAGTAACTTCGGCTTCTGCGGCTTCATGCAGAACGGAATACAATTTACCAATCCGTTCGGTCAGTCGCTTTAGCTCGATTCGCTCGAGACCTGCTGCGCCCACGCTCTTTACCATCTCTAAGCCTTCAGTTGTATTACGCGCATCCAACGGCGCGCAGCCACCAGTGACCAAATCAATTCAATCAATCCGAACGGCCAGGCTCCCTGAAGGAAGCCATAAAACGAAGCGAGCAAACAAGCGAACGCGAACGCAATGATGAACCAGTGGCTGCGATCTTCAAGAGCATAACAAATCAACATTGCCGCGACCGCAAATAACAAAGAGCGTGAGCATCCAAAAGAATATGCGTTCGCCGCGGTCAGGCGCGCTTGAGCGATCCAGTCGCGCGCGCGCGCACCAGTGTCTTCAGCTCATTCATGAATTCTGAGACGTCCTCAAACTCGAGATAGACCGAAGCGAACCGCACGTACGCAACTTTGTCGAGTTCCTTAAGCCGCCGCATGATCTGTTCGCCAATCTTACTCGTCGGTCGCTCGCGCTCAGGGGATTCCTGCACATACTTCTCAACGGCGTTTACGATGCTGTCGAGCTTTGATGACGGTACCGGGCGTTTTTCACAGGCGCGTAACAGCCCGGCCATGACTTTGTTACGGTCGAAGGCTTCGCGGCGACCGTCTTTCTTGATCACCATGTACGGGATTTCGTCGATGCGCTCATACGAAGTAAAGCGGCGCTCGCATTTCAAGCACTCACGGCGCCGGCGAATAGCCTCTCCCTCGCGTGATTCGCGCGAATCGACGACTTTGTCTTCAAGAAAACCGCAGAATGGGCATTTCATGATTCACCTCATTTTGAGGATTGAGTGTCAACGAAGAGCTTAAGCTCCCTCAGCGACAACCACAGGTTCATCTTCAACCGCGTGTTCGACCGCTTTCACAGAAATCAACGCTCGCAACCGCGTCATATTCACATCGCCTCGGAGGAAATAGAACAACCCGAACAGAGCCGCCGGCCCGAAATCCACCAGATGAAGGACTATCGCCACGGCCGCTGCCTGATCTCGCCCTACGCCCAGGAGGATCAGCGCGGCGGCAGTCGCAGCGTGAAACGCGCCGGCCGCGCCGCCCGGCGTTGGCACGACTGAGCCAACCATCGACCATCCCAGGACGAATATGATTTGCGAGACTCCGAACTGAATGCCGAACGCGCGACACACTAACAGGTTCGCGAGCACGACTGACCCCCAAAGAACGAACGACCAGAAAATGCTGATAGCCAACAGACGAATGTCGGCCAGGACCGTGAGCGCGGTTGCGAGTTGCTCGAGCGTGCTCAACAGCCCATGTTTGAGCCTTACCACTAAATCCGAGCGCGGTTTGATCCGGCCGTCCAGGAATGCAATCAGTGTTTGCGATCTCAGTCTAAACCAAATCAAAAATGCGACCACGATGAAGAGCAGCGCGAGAAAGGTGAATCCAATGATGCGAACCCAGCTAAGATCGGCAGAACCGCTGGTCGGTTTGAACCACAGGAGGTTCACTGAGAACATCAGCACGACGGTCATCGTGTCGTAAAGCCGTTCGACCATGATGGTCACGAACGCGGCGGCGGGCCTCACGCGAGGATCGCGCATCGGCAGGACGACCGGGCGCACGACTTCGCCGGCGCGACCGATTGTCAACAGGGCCAAGAAGCCGACGCAGGTCGCAATCCACACCTGGTAAAGACTGGCCGGAGTCAATGGCTTTAAGAAAGCTTGCCAACGAACGACGCGCCAGAGATACGCCAAAAGCACGACTACAATTGCCAAGACGATTAGTCGCCAATCGGATTTTTGCACGGCCAGCTTTACCTGATGCCAATCAAGTCGCCGCCCAAAAAGCCAGATGATTAGCGCCGCCAGCAGCAGCAGGGCGATGAACTCGATGGACTTGCGATGCTTGGAAAAAATGTTCGTGGACACTCGCTTTTCGCAGCAAAGAGCGCGGCAATCAAACTTGACTAAACTAACACGTAACCACAAGATATTGGGTGGCGCAAAGAGGCTACAACAGTTTAATGGTGCGCGCAAGAATGGCTGAGATCCGCGAAAACTTGTTGGCGCGCAATCAATCGTTCGGCGGAACTTTGAATCAATCCCTGACGTAAGACGGTCGTGTCGGGCAGGGATATTTAGCCCGGGATCCTAACGCCGCGCGAATCGGAGAACGGAAACCTTGGGAGTCGCCAAACTCTTGGTTACCAGTGAAGGCGCTGAATTAGTCAGAAGATGCCGCAAGGGTGACGGCGCGGCCTGGGAAGAGATTGTCCAGACCTACAGCCGCCGCATTTACAACCTCGCGTATCGATTTACGTCTCGCGCTGACTCTGCTGAAGACCTGACGCAGGAAGTTTTTATTCGCGTCTACCGCTCGCTCGAGCAATATAATCCGAATCAGGGAGATTTGCAGAACTGGCTGATGAGGCTGGCGCGCAATCTCATCATTGACGATTATCGCAAGCGACAACGCGCCCCGCAGGATGAAGCCGCGGACGATCTCGAAGAACACAAATACCATCTGCGGGCCTCGGGCGCCACGGTGCAGCGCGAAATGGAGCGGCGTGAATTGGGCGTTCAGGTCCAGGCAGGCATCGACAAGTTATCGCCCGACCTGCGAACCTGCGTGATCCTCCGAGACATTGAAGAGCTCAGCTATCAAGAGATTGTCGATTTGTTGAAAATCCCTGAAGGAACAGTCAAATCCAGGATTAATCGGGGCCGCATTGAACTTGCGAAGATACTGCGTCGTATGCGAGTAGTGGAGGCGTAGTTTCTGAGATATGAGATCTCACCTCTGAATTTGAGAAAAAGATGCTTTGTCACGAATTTGAAGATCAATTGACGGATTACCTCGACGGAACGCTCGACGTAGAGGCACACAAGAATTTTGCCGAACATGCGATGCGTTGTCCGCTCTGTCATGATCTACTGGGCGAGGTCAAGAGCACGCTGGTAGCTTGTTCAGCATCGGAAGCGCCGCCGGCCGGTGTCGGTTTGGAAGCGCGCATCCTGATGAAGACAATGCCGGAGACGGCAATCGCATGCGCGGAGTTCGAAGATTACCTGACCGATTATCTGGATGGGTTTCTGGTCGCGCCGCTGTATCACCGTTGGGAGCGACACGCCGCTCTCTGTGAAAGTTGCAGTGAATTGCCCGGCGATGTCGTCCGATCCATCGGTGCTTGCTATACCTACAAACAAGATGAACTGGCGGTGCCGGCGGGATTGGAAGCTCGAATTCTGCAAAGCACCATCGGAAACGTTGTGCCGCAACAAGTCCGAGCGCCCTTTACGTCGCGATTAGTTGAATGGGTGCGCGGCGCGCTCGACCCAATCGTTTCGCCGCAGTTGGCGACGGTCGCAACTATGTTGCTCGTCGCGATGTTCGTATTAACGAACACGGTATCGACGGACGGCTCGGTCGGTGGAATCTATCATGCGAGTTTACAACTGGCGCAACGAACGGCTGACAACGCGACCAGGAGTTCGGTGGTTCCCGATGGCATGAAGAACCTGGAAGGCAGCGTCGACGATTTGATGGGCACTGACAAGGCTTCGGATACAAGTGATGAAGCAAATAAGAATCAGAATCAGGCGAATCAGAACAATGCGTCGCCGAATCCGCAGAGCAAGCCGAAAAGTAACGGTGCGCAACCGAAAGGCCGTTGAAGCTTCTTCTGTCGCCGCGACTAACTGAGTTAAGGAGCCGGATCGATACCGGCGCGAGATTTTAATGAACTGCTCGTATCACACAAGAAACGCCGCCACCGTGCAGTGCAATCAGTGCGCGCGAGCGCTTTGTCCGGCATGCGACCATCGCATTCGCGGATTTCCATTCTGTCAGGATTGTATTGTCGCCGGCGTCGAGATGCTCCGCTATCAACAGTCGCGTACGTCTGATGCGCAGGTCATTCGCCGCAAGACATCGCCATTCATCGCCACATTCCTTTCACTGTTCGTACCTGGACTAGGCGCCGCATATAACGGCCAGACGTCAAAGGCGATCGTCCATTTTGCAATTTTTGCCAGCTTCTTTCAGATGGCTGTCGTCACCGACGGGGTGACGTTCTTTGTATTAGGCGTAATCGGCACGTGGCTGTTTGCGGCGGTTGACGCATGTCGCACGGCGCAGCTTATACGCGCCGGTCTGGCGCCGGACGCGGAGGAAGACGCAATCGCACGACAGCTGTACGGCAATCCAATCGCCTGGGGAGTCACTCTGGTTGCTTTAGGCTCAGTGTTCCTGGCACACACTCTGTTGGGTGTTCAGTTTCCCGTTAAGCGAACATTGCCGGTGGCCCTTGTGATCCTTGGCTCTTACATGTTGTTTGATTATTTGAAGCGTCGCCGGCGTCGCGAGGAATTGCGCGCGGTGGAAGTCAATCCGCCATCATCGGTCGCGAGTTGGCGCGTCGAATCCGGAAGATTTGGCGATAGCGATTTTCCGACTCACGCAAGTGCGCGGCAGCTTCGCTCGGCGCGCATGAAGTAGTGCAAGTTGTTAACTTGCATGTTTTGATTGTCAGCTAAATCGCCACCCCCGACTCGTCGGGATTGCGCTACATATTATGGGAATTCTAATCGCACTTTTTCGCGGCACGTCAGTCGCGGCCACAATCATTCTTGCGTTCGCTTTACTCAAGTGGCTGATCATCGGTTTCGGTTTTCTGTTTGCTATCGTTAAGTTCGTTATCATCATCGCGTTCGTCATCGTTCTCGTATCGATTGCGGTCGCCATGCTCCGCGATTGGTGCCGCGACAAGAACGTCAAAGAGTAGTAATCAACGCACTCGTTTCTTCACCTTCCTTCCATACTTCTTTGCTCGCGTGATCCGCATCACCAGACGTGCGTTTCTGCGTTTGCCTTCTGGCTTTCCCGTGTGATAGGGTTCGCGCTCTAGCAGCAATCAAGGACCTGAATCCTGAATCGGATATTACCCGACGATTCATATCGGCGTCCGCTGTTAGCTTCAAGCAGGGCTTGAACCTTCTAGCAGGTTCGTTTGTTTTTAGCCTCATATTTCGAATAGTTTTCAGTCGCCCTCCGTCGGCGTCTGTAACTTTGCGGTCGCAGTGCGGCCCCCGTTTTTCAAAGCGCGCGCTGTGATCGACAGGAGCAGAAGATGACCAGAGACGACCGGTTTTATGCGTTTATAGTTGCCCGTACTTCGAGATCCAGAGCACACATTCGCCGTATATCGGTTCACAAGCGTTGGCTGAAGGCGTCTGCCGCAGGCCTATTCGTGGTTCTGTGTGGTTTGATGTATGGATTTTACGGACTGACACAGCAAGCTGAGCATCTGCGCGTTGAGCACGAAAATCAGCGACTGCGAGCAGAGAATGATAAGCAGCGGCAAGAGCTGCAGAACTTGAACCATCGGGTCGATGCTGTCGAAGACACCTCGCGCAAACTCGCTGAAGTGTCAGGCGTGGATAAAGACTCGCCTGTCCCGCACGGCCAGGGCGGACCCGCGCGACCAGTGAATAGCGCGGCGGCGCTCGCAGCCCTGGAAGCAAAGACTGAAAAGCTCGAGCGTGAGATGCGAATGTACGAAGCGTTCCTGCGCTCACGCGGCGTGGTGCCTTCGATTTGGCCTGTTTTCGGAAGACTCGAGAGTGGTGTCGGTGGTCGACGCAATCCATTCACCGGCCGCGGACACGAGTATCACGAAGGACAAGATATCGACGCGGCATACGGAACTCCCGTTGAAGTCGCCGCGGCAGGCAAAGTGACCATTGCCGGTTGGCAGCGTGGCTATGGAAACGTGGTCTATGTAGATCACGGCAGCGGCTTGTCCACGCGATATGGTCACCTGTCGAAGATTAACGTTGTCGTGGGCCAGACCGTAAACACCCGCGACGTGATCGGTCTCGTCGGCTCGACCGGTCGCTCGACCGGCCCGCACTTGCATTACGAGGTGCGCATCAATAATCAGCCAGTCGATCCGAAACCATACTTACCCGGAGCTGAAAAGCAGTAATCGAAGCGTTGTTGGAGTACCGACTTTAGTCGGGACATTCTTGACGATCGAAAGACCCAACTAAAGTTGGTACTCTAACGCCGTAATTTGAGCCCGTCCCTGACGCCCCTCGCCTCGTTTCGCATTGTTTTCCGCGTCTGCTAACATCCCATTCTTGTCGAATAACAACAAAGGAATCCATTTGATGACTTCGAATCGCCGGCGCGCGGCTGCGCTTTTCGCTTCTCTGTTTCTTCTTATCAGTTTCATTCCGGTGTCTGTCCTCGGTGACGAGGGGATGTTCCTGCCGGACACGCTGAACGATTTGCCGATAAAAAAACTTCAGCAGATGGGTCTGAAGATTCCCCTCACCGACATTTACAATCCGAATGGCCCGAGCATTAAAGACGCGGTCGTCATTGTCGATGGCGGAACCGGTGAGTTCCTGTCATCCGAAGGCCTGCTGTTGACGAATCATCACGTCGCATTCGACGCGCTGGTTTCGGCTTCCGATCCGACGAAGGACTATGCGACGAACGGCTATCTCGCGAAAAATCGCGGCGAAGAATTGCCGGCTAAGGAATACACCGTCCAAATCACTCAGGATCTGAAAAACGTAACGTCGGAAGTTCTCAGCGGCGTGACTGACACCATGTCTGCGCAGGCACGCAGCGCCGCGATTGGGGCGAAAATTCGCTCGATCCAAACTGCCAATGCGAAGCCAGACGATGGGATCACAGCGCAAGTACAGCCGCTGAACGAAGGTCTTTCTTATTACCTTTTCACCTATCTGACGCTGCGGGACGTACGCATCGTTTACGCGCCTCCGAAGAACATTGGCTTTTTCGGCGGCGACCCGGACAACTTTGAATGGCCGCGTCATGATGGCGACTTTACCTTCATGCGTGTGTACGTCGGCGCTGACGGCAAACCAGCGGAATACTCAGCGGGCAACGTGCCGTATAAACCGAAGAAGTTTTTGTCGATCTCGATGGGCGGTATTAAGGAAAATGACTTCGTGATGGTGATGGGCTATCCGGGTGCGACCAAGCGCTATCGTGAGAGCTATTCTATCGCCTACAACCAGGATGTTTTCATGCCGCTGTTCGCCAATCTCTTTCATGCGCAGATCGATGCGTTGCAAGAAGAAGGGAAGGGGAACCGCGACCTTCAAATCAAGCTGCAAAGCAGAATCTTCGACATCGCGAACACCCTGAAGGATTTTGAAGGGTCGGTTATTGCGCTGCGACGTGAGGGAGTCGTCGACCAGAAGCGGAAGGACGAGGCGGAATTCACTCGGTGGGTAAACGCCAATCCGGACAGGCAGAAGAAATATGGTGATGTGTTACCTGCCTTGCAGAAGGCTTACGAGGAACTCGCAAAAACACAGCCGCGCGACACACTGGTTGCCCAAATAGCCGGCGTCGACGACACGTTTGATGTCGCCGGCGTGATCGCCGCGGTTGCCGCAGATAAAGAAAAGCCACAGCCCCAGCGCAACGCAAATCTTGCCCTGGTAGCTATGCAAGTGCGGGCGGCCGTGCCGGGCGTACTTGCGGAGCGAATGCCCGGCTTCGAACGACGTGTGCTCGCCTCTCTCTTACGTGAAGCTGCTGAACTGCCGGCTGGTCAGAAGATTGAGACGATTGAAAAGCGCTTTGGCAGTTTGACCGGCGATGCTCGGGTTCGGGCTGAAGAAGAATTCGCGCGTTCTATCGCTGAGAGCAAAAACTCTTCATCGCCTCAAGCGATGAATGCGTTGTTCGACATGTCCGCCGCGCAATTACGCGACTTGCACGATCCCCTGATAGATCTAGCGAGCGACTTAAATGGGTTGAGTTCAGACGCAGACGCTCGCACGCGTACCTTCAACGCAATCGTCGCGCGATGGCGTCCGCTCTTGTTGAGTGGAATGACTGAGATGCGTGCCAACAAGCCTTATCCCGACGCGAATCGGACGTTGCGGTTCACTTATGGCGAAGTGAAAGGATATGTGCCGCATGATGCAGCCCTCTATCAACCATTCACAAATCTTTCCGGAGTGATTGAGAAAGACACCGGTCGCGAGCCTTTCGACGCACCCGAGAAACTTAAACAGCTTTATCGCGCGCGCGACTTCGGTCCGTACGCGACACCCGACGGACAAAATGTGCCGGTCGATTTTCTTTCGACGACGGATATCATCGGCGGGAATTCAGGTTCGCCGATCATGAACGGACGCGGCGAACAGGTAGGAATAATTTTCGACGGTAATTACGAAGGCCTGGGAAATGACTTTTTCTACAATGACGCGAAGGATCGGGCCATTTCAGTCGATATTCGTTACGTTCTGTTCATTGCCGACAAGTTCGGCGGAGCCGGTTACCTGCTTAAGGAGTTGGACATAAAGAATGCTCCGGCTTCGTTGCGTCGCGCAGCCTAACTCATCAGAGATCATGACCAAAGGAGAAACTGTCTTGAAGAAACTAACAATCACGATCTGTGTCGCGCTGGTTGGTTTGCTACTAAGCGGAGCTTCGGCGAAGGCACGACTGGAATCGAAAGTCGCTAGCGGCCAGGGTGACGAAAAATTCACCCATACAGAAGCTGGCGTTCAGTTCGTTCTGCCGAAAGGCTGGAAGGCAAAACCGGACGGGGAAGTCATTACCGTTTCGTCGGCGGATGACGGCCTGCAAGTGGTCTTCTGGGTTCCTGACGAAGATTCGTTCGATGCGGCGGTCAAGGATCTTGATAAAGAGTTGGACAAGACGATCAAGAACATTAAGATAACAGATAAGCCCACCCAGGATACGCACAATGGGATGGCGCATTTTGCACAAAGCGGCACAGGTGTAGTAAACGGAGCGACAATTGCCTGGAGCGTGGATGTGCTCGGAGCGAAAAAACCTTTAATTATCCTGACCTTTGCCGCTCCGAACCTTATCGAAAAGCACGCCGCTGATTATTTGAAGCTGGTAGGAAGTATTAAGAAGATCGAGTAGATCTCTTTCGTTAAGACACTTACCTGTACCGATAGGTGATTCGTCCGCGCGTTAGATCATAGGGCGACATTTCGACGCTGACGCGATCGCCGACCAGAATGCGAATGCGGTGCTTGCGCATCTTGCCGGAGATGGCGGCCAACACGACATGGGTACTATTGTCGAGTTGAACTTTGAAAAAAGCGTTGGGCTGTTTGTCAATAATTGTGCCTTCCGCGGGAATTAAATCATCTTTTGCCAATTAGAGTCTCCTCCTGAATATCTTAGTCCTGATAATGTTCGACGATGCTTCTCTGGAGTGTAGCAGGTAAGGTTTTCCAAGCGGCAGCTGAGAGCGTTTTCGCAAAGCTGGCCGATTTCATCACGCGTCCTACACGCCACTGGCGAAGCGCATCGTCATAGACCCATTTATAGTATGGGCCATCTTCGCGCCGGCAGTAGAACACGGGTCGGGTCCTGCGCGTCTCGGCTTCGTCGCCGTCGCCGTCGATGTAAACGCGCAGGCCGTTCATTTCTAGATCTGCTTTAATACAATGAAGATGACCGACAGCGCTACCGCGCTCACTACGATCAGGTGCAGCCAACTGAGCGCCAGCCGATGGCAATTGGTGCATTTGAACTGCCAGATTGGTAGAACCTTGCCACAATGAGAACATGACCAAATAATCTTCGGCATTTATTAGGCGCGGCCAGCTTGCGCATTCGCAAACGAACGCTTCCTCTTGCTCTTACCGCGGACCAGCCGCCAGGCTGCTGTCGATGAATCAAAGCGCGCCCGTTTTATGCCTCGCGCCAGTCCCAGCAATTGCAGTACGCGGATACCCCACCAGTTAAAATCAACTTCGTACCATTTGAGTCCATGACGCGCGGAGGTCGGATGCGCATGATGGTTGTTGTGCCAGCCCTCGCCAAACGTGAGCAAGGCGACCCACCAACTGTTGCGCGAGTCTTCGCCGGTCTCGAAGCGCCTCCTGCCCCACATATGCGTGGCCGAGTTCACCAGCCAGGTCGCGTGCAGCCCGATCGTTACCCGCACAAAGATTCCCCACAGTAGGACACTCCAACCGCCGAAGGCGAGCATCAAGATGGCGAGAATGATCAATGGCACGTAATAGAAACGGTCGAGCAGAACGTAGAATCGATTTTTGATCAGGTCGGGCGCATATCGCTCGAGGGTCGCTTGATCATGATCCTGTGCAGTACCACGCAAGATCCAACCCATGTGCGCCCACCAGCCGCCATCGCGCGGTGTATGTGGGTCGCCGTCTCGATCTGTATGCGCATGATGAATGCGATGTGTAGTGACCCATTGAATGGGTCCGCCTTCGAGAGCCAGCGATCCACAGATAATCAGAAAATATTCGATTGGCTTTGGCACGCGGTACCCGCGATGAGTGAGGAGCCGATGAAAGCCCATCCCAATGCCGCTGCCACCGACCCAATACAGAACTACAGCGCTGATGAGCGCCGGCCAGCTAAAGAAAAATAAGGCTGCGATTCCAGCGAGGTGAGCCGAAATGAGGAAAATGGCTGTTCCCCAATTCACGCCCTTCTTGCCGGGCCGTGACTTTGTTCTTGTTGGTGTCTTCGATGTCTTCATTTCTTATCAGGGCGCTTCACAGGCTATCAGCGAGCGTTTAACTTCGCTCGCCGCCATGGCTTTGACCTTCTTGAGTTCGGTTCGCTGAAAACCGAAGAAGGTTGCCATCTGAACAATTTGGTTTTCACTTACGAAATCTTTTGGATCGGCGCAAAACTTTTCGATTACCGGTTTGAATTCGCGGCAACTCATTGCCTTGGGAATGTTCAGGCCCATCCTGCATTCCCTGGCTTCGGTATAGTGCACGCAAAATTCACAAACGATCATTTGGCATCCCGCCACTCATCCAGATACACGAAAAGAATCGAACTCGTTTTGAGTTTAAGTCCGCGGACATTCAGTTGACTTCAGGTAATCTGGAGAATCCCAGAAGACTGAGCACGGAGTTAGCCGGAACTCTATCTGTCGGAAAGATTACCGTCATACGCACTATATGTCAAACACGGGATATATCTCGTCAATTAGTATTAGACAGAAGTGAGACATACGGTGTATGCTGCAACCGTTAGTAGAATTAGTAGAAAAGGTGCAATGATCAGAGTTCACATCGATCATTTATTGAAAGCTCAAGGCAGATCTTTTTATTGGCTGGCCAAAGAGACCGGCGTGAGCCACACGACGTTGTGGCGGCTCAAGAAAGACAAGGCCCAGGGGATTACGTTTAATACCCTCGAGTCGATCTGCAAAACGCTGAAGTGTAAGCCCGGCGATGTGCTGACGATGGGTCGCAACCATAAACCTGTTAAGTCGCGCCGTTAGCCATCACGTTCTTACAGAGCGACAAGCTCTCGATCATTTGTGTCGGCCGCCCGTGCGCGGCTCGATTGGTTTTTGTGGGTCGCGTTTGCTGGATAGACAAGGCGGAAAAAGATGAAAGTTTTATTGGTTAACCCTGAATTTCCCGATACCTATTGGAGTTTTCGGCATGCGTTGCCGTTCGAGGGGAAACGTTGCGCGTTTCCGCCGCTGGGACTGCTGACAGTTTCCGCTTTGCTGCCCCAATCGTGGGAGCGAAGACTGGTCGACTTGAACGTACAGAAGTTGAAGGCTTCGGATATTGAGTGGGCTGACATGGTATTCGCCACGGCGATGCTGGTGCAAAAAGACTCTCTTCGAGATGTGGTCCGACAGGCGAAGGCACGCGGCAAGAAAGTGGTGCTCGGCGGCCCGTACGTAACCACAACGATTGAGGACTTGCCCGAAGCCGATCACATCTTTCTCGGCGAGGCTGAAACGACGCTGCCGATCTTTATTGAGGATCTGGCGCGCGGCGAAGCCAAGCGCACCTACCAAGCCGCCGAGCGTCCGCCATTGTCGGCAACGCCGATGGCCCACTTTGAGCTGGCGAATCTCAAGCGTTACAGCGCGATGTCGGTTCAGTACTCGCGCGGCTGTCCTTTCTCGTGCGAGTTCTGCGACATCATCGAGATCTACGGGCGCGTGCCACGGACCAAGAGCAATCAGCAGATGCTGGCGGAATTCGATGCGCTATACAAACTGAATTGGCGCGGCACACTCTTCATCGTTGACGACAATTTCATCGGCAACAAAAAGAATGTGCGACTGCTGCTGCCCGACATTGCAAAATGGCAGAAGGATCATGGCTTCCCCTTTTCGCTGATCACGGAATCAAGCCTGAACCTCGCCGACGATGAAGCGTTGCTGGCCAACATGCGCGACGCGGGCTTTCGGCGCGTTTTCATTGGCATCGAAACGCCGGTCGAAGAGAGCTTGCACGAAGCACAGAAGTCGCAAAACCGCGGCGATCTCCTGAGTTCCGTTAAGAAGATTCAGAGCTATGGGATGGAAGTGATGGCCGGCTTTATTGTCGGGTTTGATAATGATCCACTCGATATTTTTGACCGGCAGATCGATTTCATTCGCAAGAGCGCGATTCCCCTCGCGATGGTGGGACTGCTCAACGCGCTTCCTGAAACGCAACTTTGGAAAAGATTGGAACGCGAGGGCCGCTTACTTGGTGAAGCTTCCGGAAACAATACTGTCTGCACCTTAAACTTTAAGACCCGGATGGATCCCGCGTTTTTGGTCCAGGGCTATCAGACAATCATGCGGACTATTTACAGTCCCCGCGAATACTACGAACGCGTGCTGGCTTCGATGAAGCGGACGGCGCAGCAATTTAGCGAGCCGCAGCACTACAACATTATCGGGGCCCTTGCATCATTGACACGGGTTTTGGTCAGGTTGGGAGTAATCGATCGTGAGCGCAAAGAGTTCTGGCGCTTTTTCACGCGAACTCTTTTCAAACACCACACCAGAATCGCCGAATCGCTGCGCCTGGCAGCGATGGGATATCACTTTCGCAAACTCAGCGATGCTTACAGCGAAAGCTAAACCGAATGGATTAGCCGGCGCATTCGATCTGCGAACAGCACATCCATCTTGCCCGACTCAATAATCGCGGTCACTTCACCTTCACCGAACGTCGGATGCATGATGGTTTGTCCGCGACGATACGTGCGCGCGCGATCGTAAGGTGCGCCCACCTTGTTAGAGGCTCGACGTGTCGTGCCGCTCTTATAAGGAACCCGCGAGCCACATATCGGGCAACTAACGCGCGTAACCTTTCCGGCTTTAGTCATTGATGCGACGATGTGACCGCGCTCTTCACCACACGTAGCGCACATCTGCTCGACACGATCTCCGATTGCAAAAGTTTGTTTGTCTTCCATTTTGCTGCTCCTTAAATTAATCACAAAACCTGTCCTGGCCGAATGTGTCAGAAGCCCGACCGTCAGGGAGTCCCGACGCGTCGGGGTTGCTTACGCGCGGGCTTCAGACACAAATCAACTATCGCGAGCGACGCGGACGAAACGACCGGACTGAATTACTGCGCGGGCGTGCCATGCCCGCGATCGGTTTGCCTGGCAAAGCGTCCAGAATTTGCACGCCGCCAAAACCCTTGGGCACCACTCGCTTTACGACTTGTCCAGTAAGCCGTTCAATTGCCCGCATCGACAACTCATCGACGGGTGCAACGATTGTGATCGCCTTGCCCTGGTTGCCGGCCCTGCCGGTGCGGCCGACGCGATGCACGTAGTCTTCCGGCGCAGCGGGCACGTCGTAATTGATGACATGCGAAACCGAATCAACGTCCAGTCCACGAGCGGCGATGTCGGTTGCCACCAGCACGCGCGTACTACCGTCGCTGAATTCGCGCAACGCTGCTTCGCGCTGTGGTTGCGAACGATCAGCATGAATTCGATTCACGCTGTGATCGCGGGCTTTCAGAATGTGCGAAAGGCGCTCGGCGCCGCGTCGCGTTCGGGTGAATACAAGGACGCGTTCAAATGGTTCGCGCTCTTTTTCCAGCAGATCAAGCAAGAGCGCCGTCTTCGAATGCTGCTCAACATGGTAAGCAGTCTGCTCGACCATCGTGGCCGCCTGGCCGCGCGTATTTACTTCGATTAGCTTCGGCTCTTTCATCGTGGAACGAGCCAATTGTTCGATATTCGCGGACATTGTTGCCGAAAACAGAAGCGTCTGGCGCTTGGTCGGCAACATCGAGAGCACCCGCCGAATTGCCGGCAGAAATCCCATGTCCAGCATGCGATCTGCTTCATCCAGGACCAGAACTTCGATCGTTGAAAGGTTAACAGAGCCGCGCTCGGTCAAATCAAGCAAACGGCCGGGCGTCGCAATCAATACGCACGCACCCTTTCGCAGCTCGCTGATTTGGGTGCGGATGTTTGCGCCGCCGATCGCGATCACGCTGCGATTGGTCTTAGCGTGGTTAAGCTCGCCATAATTCTTTTGAATCTGAAGCGCCAGCTCGCGCGTCGGCGCAAGTACCAGCACCCGAAGGCCCGGTTTCGAGCGTTCGCTGAGCTTTTGAATGATGGGAAGGAAAAATGCGGCCGTCTTGCCGGTGCCGGTTTCGGCACAGCCGATTAGGTCCTGGCCGTTAAGGACGACGGGAATCGCCCTGGTTTGTATTGGGGTGGGTTCTGTATACCCGAGAGACTCGCAGGCGCGCACTTGTGCGGGCGCGAGTCCCAATTGAGAAAAATTCATAAACTCCTTCTGGTTTCGAAGCGGCCGGGTCTGACCTTCAGCCAGCCGCGATTGATTTCGTAATGCAAGCCCGGTCGCCGTGGGGAGCGTCCTGGTGGGACAACTCGCCGCGGGGACTCGTAAGACAGGTGGTTACTGCCTAATGCTTGAGTTGATTACCACCTGGGTTCGCGCTTTTGGCCGTAGCCGCCACCGCCACCATTGCCGCCGCCGCCNNGCCGGTTTCGGCACAGCCGATTACGTCTCGGCCGCTGAGGATGACAGGAATCGCCTGTCGCTGAATTGGTGTCGGTTCGTTATATCCGAGAGACTTGCAGGCGCTCAGTTGCGCGGGCGCGAGTCCCAGTTGAGAAAAATCCATATACTCCTTTGGTTAGAGCGAAGATGAAATCTTCGCTATTAGTTCCTGAGCAGCGCAGCCTTTCGTGTTCGCCATGATTAGCATTCACACGCCAGATCGTGGGGGAGACACAAAAGAACTGCTTGCTACTCACCCTCTCTGGTTATTACCAGCGAGGTTCACGATTGCCGCCGCCGCCGCCGCCGC
>DNNE01000143.1:46953-51498 GCA_003487805.1 Blastocatellia bacterium
CCCCCCCCCCCCCGCCATAGCCGCCGCCGCTGCGACCGCCGCCGCCATTGCGATTACCACCGTAACCGCCGCCGCTGCGACCACCGCCGCCACCGCCAAAGCCACGGCCACCACCGCCGCCGCCTGGGCGACTCTCACGCGGCTTGGCTTCGTTGACCTTCAAAGCGCGACCACCCAGTTCTTTGCCATTGAATTGCTCGATGGCAGCGTTGGCTTCTTCTTTGGTGGACATTTCCACAAAGGCGAAGCCCCGCGAACGTCCGGTCATGCGGTCTTCAACGACACTCGCTGATTCAACGGTACCGGCTTGGGCAAACAATTCCTGCAGCTCCTGACTGGTCGTTTGGAAAGCGAGGTTTCCAATATAGAGTTTAGTTGACATGTAAAATTAACCTTTCCCCGTTAGGGAATGAAAAGAAGCTGCGAATCAGATTGGGCTTCGGCGAAACGGTAGCGGTCGAAGGACCAGGTTCGGATGCTCTCAAGTAGGAGCGGCTTCGAAGATTTCGTAACTAGCCTGCTCTCGAACTATCCAAACGTCCGGCGCTTATCGTTTTGTGCGCGGGCGCATCACCGTTGATGCGAGAGAAGGATTGACGGTCACTATGATGCCTGATTTGGCTAATAGTTGCAAACCGGATTCTTGGCCGGCCCGGATTCTCGGGAAACTTACCGCGGCGTTTATTAATCGTCATCTGCCTTTTTCTTAGGCTTTTTGTCAGTCAACAGGATGCTGGCTACCAGGATTAACCCGGCGAGCGCAGCCAGGAGA
Organism: Blastocatellia bacterium; assembly: GCA_003487805.1. GTDB lineage: Bacteria > Acidobacteriota > Blastocatellia > Pyrinomonadales > Pyrinomonadaceae > UBA11740. The sequence continues at coordinate 47,726 of DNNE01000143.1, forward strand.
AAGAAGATCGTAGGCAATCCAGGGTAGCCAAAAATCCGAAAAGGAGTATCAACCCGCATCATTAGTGCGGCGCCCACGATCAAAGCCGCGAGCACCAGCCCGAGCGTGATCCGGTTCGCGACTTTCTGAAGGCCATCGAGCAACACCTTCTCATCGATCGCATCAACGGCAATCTTTAATTCGTTATTGCCAATCGAGTCCAGAATCTTATTCACCCGGGTCGGTAGCCGCTCAACAAATTCCTTAACCTCGATCGCCCGTGCCAGGACTGCACCAGGCTCGACACTCTGTATCACCTGCCGCGCCATGATGTTTGTAGCTTCCTGCCGAATTACCGCATTCGGATCGAAGGTTGGGTCGAGCACATACACTGCGCGATCCAGATTCATCATCGTTTTGGCGATCATCGTGAATTCTGAAGGCAATCGGAACCAACACTCCGCGGCATTTCGCTGAATTTCCAAGACCATCTTGCCCGCATGAATCTGCTCGACGGCAGCATCCCCATGTTGCGCTACCAGCCGCGCGGTGCGGTGTTCGAAATCATGCTTATCAAAGTTGGGTTTTGGCTCGCCCATTTTTATAGAGACTTCCGCCGCTTCGTCGCCCCGGCCCTCACTTATGGCCAGCAGCAGCCGCAGCAGGTTTTCGCGAAAGTTGCCTGAAATATGCCCGACCATTCCCAGGTCGAGTAAGGCTATGCGGTCATCTTCGGTGATGAATACATTCCCCGGATGAGGATCGGCATGAAAGAATCCATCCACCAGGATCTGTTTGAGATAAGCGCGGAAGATTTCGGTAGCCAAACCTGAGGTGTCCATGTCCATCAAGCGCAGGGGACTGACTTCCGTGATCTTCTTGCCGGGAATGTACTCCATTGTGATTACGCGCGCTGTGGTGTAATCGTCGATTGGCTCCGGAACAATTATGTTTTCGAACTCGCGCAAACTCTTGCGCAATTTGTGCAGGTTCGCGCCCTCGCGCTGAAAATCTAATTCGTGCAGCAGACTCCCACGCAGATCCGCGAGCATGTTAGTGAATTCATAGCGCTTGCCGATTTCAGTGTGCGCGTCGATAAACTCGGCAACTTGCTCGAGCGCGTCGAGATCTTCAACGATTTGTTCGCGGATGCCGGGGCGCTGCACCTTTACTACTACGGCGCGACCGTCGCGCATGGTGGCGCGATGCACCTGGGCCAGCGATGCCGCCGCGAATGGTTCAGTTTTGAATTCAAGAAAGAGTTTTGAGAGGCGGCCCCCGAGTTCGGACGAAACGATTCGCTCGACCTCTTCATAGGCAAAGGGTTCAATCTGATCCTGCAAACGCTCCAGCGCTTCCAGGTACGGCTCGGGCAAGAGATCGCCGCGCGTCGAAAGAAGTTGGCCCAGTTTGATAAAAGTCGGGCCCAGCGCCTCGAGGTCGGAAGCGAGCTCGGACGCCTTCTCGTCAGCGGTTGCGATTTGTTGGCGTGATAGTGCCTCGGCGGGAGTGATATCGGACTGGTTGACTAAATCCGATCGACCGTACTTGACCAACAGCGCGACAATATCTTTGTAGCGCTTCAGCCTTTCTGATTTTAGTGACAGAGCCATAAACGTAATCCTAGGGCGCTCGTTGCCTCTTTAACAGCATCGCCAACGCCGTGACTATGATCGCCAGCGATGACAGAAACCCAAACCAAAACCATCCCGTAAGCTGGGCAGAAATTATGCCGGAGTCGTTATGAACGCGCAGCCTCTCCTGGTTCATCAAGTAAGCGGCCATGCCGCCGGACACGATACTCACGATCGAAAGTAATCGAACGTTTTCACCTTGACGACGAATAAGTCCAACGACCAGCACCGCCAACATGAGCAAAGGAATTAACCAGAGCGATGGGTGATCATGGCGCGCCAGATCCAAGCCGTTCAACGTGTCCTTCGCTCCACCGCAACTTACCTGCTCCCACGGCAAGAAGAAGCAAATAAGAACGATAAGCACCGCGCTGATGTTGATTCGCCGTAGCATCGTCTTTCGTTTAGAGGCGACTACAGCCCGCCTCTAAAACATTGTACGCGAAGCTGGTGTCGTCTTCACGTACAGTTCCGCGCCTGAGCGTTCGCTTAGGCGCCACCCAAATGGCCTTTTACCGAATGCTCAACGTTCGAATGATGGTTGGTGCAACTAGGATGCCGGATCAACAGAGGATCTAGTCAGGGCCAAAGTGTGAAGCGAACCGTTAGTTGGCGCGCAAGCTAACAGCTTGTGTTACAAGAAACCGGGAACTGGATTCGGCGCGCGAAATTTGCAAATATTTCTGATAGCATCACGTACTTCGATGACGCCGTTATTGATTGTATGAGCACACCATCAACACACCAGCTAAACGAGATTGCCTCGACGAAAGAAATTCGCGCGCAGTTTCCTGCGCTTGAGCGCGAACACAACGGATATCCGGTTGCGTATTTCGACGCGCCCGGCGGTACGCAGACGCCGCGCGCAGTGGTCGATGCAGTTACGGACTACTTGCTGAATCACAACGCGAACACGCACTGGGAATATCCGACGAGTCACGAAACCGACGCGATCATCGAATCGGCGCGCCACACGTTCGCCGATTTCTTGAACGCCTCAGCAAATGAGATTGTCTTCGCGGCGAATACCACTTCGATGATCTATCACCTGTCGCGAGCTCTCGGACGCAGGCTGGGCCCAGGTGATGAGATCGTCATCACCGAACTCGAGCATCACGCGAACGTTGCGCCGTGGCAGGCGTTAGTCAGCGAACGGGGTTTGACCCTAAACGTTGCACAAATGGATCCCGAGTCCGGGCAGCTCGATTGGAATGATTTTGAGAGATTGGTCAACAAGCGAACAAAGGTGGTCGCGTTCGGCGCGGGCTGTAACGCGCTGGGAACGGTGAACGATTATCGCCGCGCAGTTGCTCTTGCGCATTCGGTCGGCGCGCTGGCGTTGGTTGATGCGGTTCATTACGCGCCGTATTTTTTGTGCGACGTGAAAGAGATGGATTGCGACTTCCTGACCTGCTCAGCTTATAAATTTTATGGCCCTCACATCAGCGTTTTTTACGGAAAGAAAGACCTGCTCGAGTCAATCGATTTTCCGAAGTTGCAGCCGGCGCCGGATACCGCGCCCGAGCGAGTTGAGGTAGGCACACTCAGTCACGAAGGCATTGCGGGCGCAGCCGCGGCCGTGGACTTCTATGCGTCGCTGGTAGGTAGCACGGGCGTCCCGCCCGTGAGCCATCACGCGCAGGATGCGCGTGCCACTCGACGCGAAGCTTTGCAATCTTCGTTCGCCGGTCTGCGCGCTCACAGTTCGCCTCAAGTCCGGGTTCTCTGGGATTCGCTGGCGCGAATTGACGGCGTTCGTCTTTATGGACCACCGCCGGGCGTCGAACGCACGCCGACCGTGTCGTTCATTATCAAGAATGTCGCCTCAACCGAAGTGGCTCGCCTTATGGCGGAACGTGGCCTGTTCGTTTCGCACGGAGATTTTTATGCGCAGACAGTCGTAGATCGTCTCGGCCTGCAACCTGAAGGATTGGTGCGCGTCGGTTGCGCGTGCTACACGAGCGATGAAGAGGTTGAGCGGTTGATTGAAGCTGTTAAAGAGATTGCGACCGGTGGCTCAGCCACCTGATGTGCGGTGAGGCTTTGCCTCACCGTTACGCTTACCTTAATTACTTCTTTCTAAATGAATTCGAGGCTGAGCCTCGAATTCACTTAGAAAATTACAATCCAAGGATTCATCGGAAAGGCAAAGCCTTTCCG
>DNNE01000147.1:0-1253 GCA_003487805.1 Blastocatellia bacterium
ATGAATCAACGAGAACCAAACCATGAAATCACTCGAACCAGGAATCACGAAAAATGTTATTGCCTCTTTTTTCGTCTTAGCCTTCTTGCGCCACAATAACCTGTGACCGAAACCAAAACTCCCAACAACAAACTAGTCAGGAGACTCGAATTCATTCCGCTGGTGCTCGCAAAGCTGCGCGGCGCGTTCGAGGGTTCATCTGTAACCGTAAAGTAATCGCCCTTGCCATCACCCGTGCGCAGCATCCTCTGCATTTCCTCAAAGGTGAAAGGGCGCGCCCCACGACGGCCAAAGACGGCAATCTGGTTGCCGCTTTCATCGGTTGCCCGGTCGCGATCGAGAGGCTTCGAGACTGCCAGTGCTTCGCCCTTCGTTTTGAACGTCGCAATCAGTTGCGGCGCTGGTCGCGGACTGAAACCCGCGTAGGTAGGCATGGTTTCCGGTGAAGTCAGTTGCAGCACACGCAAACCGTTCTTGCCGTCGGCGACGTAAGCAAACAAGCTCGCGTTGGTCATGGCGATCTTCACTTGTCGCGTGTCGCTCAATTTTCCTTCAGCATTGTAAATTTGATCGAGACGCGGATTGTTCGGCCGCTTCACGTCAATAATCGCGATGCCATCTTTGCCGTCAGCGACGTAAGCGAAAGTGCGTGCGACATAAACATCGCGCGCGTCGGACAAAGGAACCGCGGCGCCTTCGAATAGACGCGCAGACTGCGGGTTCGTTAGATCAATCACTTTCAATCCATCGTCATCCACCAGGAATCCATATCTAAACTGGATTGCCACCGCGCGCGGATGTTTGAATCCGATCCGGTTGATGATTCTTGGGTTCAATGGATCGTCGAGACCGACGATCACCAGCTCGCGCTCCGTCGTTATGTAGGCATTGCTTCCGGCGATCGTAATGTTGTTAGCGCCGCTGAGCGCGCCGTTCGGATTGAATGCACCGTTTGGATACTTCTCGTCGTCCAGCTGGCGCTTCAGATAATTATTCAGTGGGTCGCCATCAAGCAGGGTCGCGGCATTGACCAGGATCAGTCCCTCGAACTTATCGACCACGTAGAGATAACCATACAGCGGATGAATCGGCTGCTCTTCGTTGATCAATTTATCCGCTCCCAACTGTCTCGCCGTTTCCGGATCAACCATTTTGCCGTCAACGGTCATCCGCCAGCGGGCCGGATCGACCGCCAGCGTCGAAGGCGCCGCCACCGCCGATGCGTATTTCGTCTTCACCCAGAATTTCTGACC
>DNNE01000147.1:1557-1700 GCA_003487805.1 Blastocatellia bacterium
GTCTTCACCCAGAATTTCTGACCAAACCGCGACACCGGCGCTGTGGTGATGCGTTCCGAAAATCCCTTCTGATCGATTTGCGCCACGTCGTAAACTCGTAAGCCCCCTTCGCCGGCTGCGACGTAGGCGTACTCGCCGCGCAA
>DNNE01000147.1:1994-2278 GCA_003487805.1 Blastocatellia bacterium
ACGTAGGCGTACTCGCCGCGCAATTGCACTTGCAACGCGCGCGGATTGCCCTTGTGCTCGTATGCTTCGCGCAGCTCGCGTCCGCCGCTCACAAAGTTTTGATAGTTGCTCGGGTAAGCGATCTTTTGCAGCGTACTGCCGATGACAGCCTGCGGCTCTGTGCGCTCAGTCGCGACCACTGCCTCAAGCGCATCATCGGATGCAACGTAAACATACCGGCCCATGAAATTGACGAAGTTGGTTCCCTGTAAAAGCAACTGGGCCATCCACGCGTTGTTGTCGTT
>DNNE01000147.1:2566-2904 GCA_003487805.1 Blastocatellia bacterium
GCCATCCACGCGTTGTTGTCGTTACTCTTCGAGACATGACAGTCGGTGCATGTCTTGGTCTCTGTGGCGCGCACCGTGTGCGGCACATGCGTATTGAAAGTCTGGCCTGAGAAACCTTCAGCGGAAACTGTCTGCTGTTGCGAATATATCCATTCGCGATTTTGATTTTGAGAGCTGACCAAAACCGCGCTCGATGATCGCACCGGCGCCACACGATTTCCGGTGACCGTTCCATCGCGTCCAAGCATGAACACATCGTCGCGCAGGACTTGATAGTTGTACGTCGTGAAGTTACGCGTATCGCCCCCTTCGTTATGACGATTCGGCATCTTGCGATT
>DNNE01000147.1:3245-3759 GCA_003487805.1 Blastocatellia bacterium
AGATGACAACCAAAACAGCTCGTCATCCACGACGAGTGACAGGCAAAGCAGGTCATGTTTTCATCACGATGGGCCAACAACTTGTCATCCACAGGCACGTCGCCCCAGGTCGCATTGTCCGTCTCTATCGTCTTCGCATAACGCGACTTGACGCTGTAATCCTCAGGATGCGCGGCGTTAGGATTTATCGTGTCGGTGGTTTGCTTGACGCGCCACCAGCGCCCCGGCACAACCATCGAATTTTGAATGACGTCTCCGGCTTTCAGAGCAACTTCGTTTCCGTTCTCGTCTTTCTTCTTTGTGTCGGCCCTGATGGTCTGAAACAGCAACACGCGTCCGCCTTCGGGATCGCGAAAGCGAATCGTCGCGAGATTGCGCACGACACCTTGATCAAATTTGTCGTCTTTGACACTCAAGCTCGCAGCAAAACCCGACGCTGTTAGCGTTGCTTTTTTCCGAATCGTCCCATGACAGTCAATACATCCGATCTGAATCGCCGCCCGCGGTTCGTTGT
>DNNE01000147.1:4091-4282 GCA_003487805.1 Blastocatellia bacterium
TTGCCGTGCGCGTCCTGACGAAAGTGACAATCAATGCAGTGCATCCCTTTTTCGAGATGAATATCGTTGAGATGGACCGCTTTCTTGAATCGATCCGGATCGTCAGACGAGACTATTGCGTTCTTTGCGTCGAGCAAATTCCCTTCTCGATCGCGTTTGAAGACCTGGCGAAAGATCCAGCCGTGTCCGTG
>DNNE01000147.1:4585-5444 GCA_003487805.1 Blastocatellia bacterium
GAAAGATCCAGCCGTGTCCGTGAGAATCCGCGAACTGCGTTCGCTTCAATTGGGCATTAAATTCCGGCGTGCCGGTCTTGTTAAGAAATTCCTGCTCGGACCAGAGCCCGCGCAGGCTGGCCGCTTCGGGATTGCTATTGAGCTTTGTTTGCTCTTCCGATTGAGACGGATCGTGTTGCTGAGCGGGATACATTTTGTCGCCGTCCGTCTCGTTGTCCCACCACGTCAGACCCATGAAAGACGCGACCATGTTCTCGCCCGGATGCATGTGACAGATCATGCACTGCGAAGTTGGGATGCGGCTGGTCAGTTGATGTCTGATTGGATGACCGGATTCATCTTTCGGAATACTTATGTCGGCCGATTGCGACCTGCCGAGATTTCCCGCCGCACCGTAAAAAGCCGAATGCCTCACATCGCGATCATTCGCATAGATAACGTGGCAGGCAGTACACCCCGAAGATCGATAGTCACCCGCGTGGTCATTCGTGCCGAGGAAGTTCAGCGTCGGATCCAACAGACGCGTTTTCTGCAATCCCAGATAAACCGGATCGGTTCGCTGCGCTGTTCCCAGTCCGCGCGCGCTCAATCCTTTGTCCGGCTTGCCCGCGTCTTCGTCCTTGTCGGGCAGCGCCGTTTCCAGGCGTCGCTTTCCGCCACGCTCGAACACGCGCAGGACATTTCCCGGCTGTGAAATTTCCCAACGCGGCAAAGGATCGAGAAAAGACAGGATTCCCTTCGCTCTTTTTTGTTCGAACGTTGGTTGTGGAATTTGCACGAGACTCTGCGGCGCGCCGTTCGCACTGTAGCTCTCGCCAAAGTTCGTGTCCTTGATCGGAAAGCCGCCGTTGTTGTAAAG
>DNNE01000147.1:5766-6197 GCA_003487805.1 Blastocatellia bacterium
AGCATCGCGCCGTGCGTCATCATGCTTTTGCCGACCGCGTTCGTTTGGGTGCTGTGGCATTCTGAGGTGCCACAGGTCTTCGCAGCTATTCGCAAGTCGCCGGGGTTGAGGAAGCGCACGAACTCAAGACTCTCTTTTTCCAGCAAGGGTCCGGAGCGTTCCGGAATGCGAAACTTTCCATCATGCATCCATTCGCGCGGATAACGTGGTCGCACATGCGCCTCTTTTTTAGTCGTCGTGGTGGGATTACCACCATGACACGCAGTGCACGTCAGACCTAGCGCGTCCTTGCCATTATCAAGCTTGTCGAGCGTCGACGTCGGTCCGTACCGGTGCATTGGCTCGATCTGGTCGTGACACTTGAGACAACCTTCGAGTGGGGCTGGGGGTGCCGCTGTCATCAATCTGTGATCGTTTAGAGGCGGGCTACT
>DNNE01000147.1:6500-6635 GCA_003487805.1 Blastocatellia bacterium
GGCGGGCTACTGCCCGCCATCTTGTTCGAACTAACTACCAGCAGAACAACGATTGCTAGCACGATGACAATCGCGATTCGAATGTCGTCTCGACTACTCATTAGAAACTCTCTGACCGTTTAGAGGCGGGCTACT
>DNNE01000147.1:6977-7655 GCA_003487805.1 Blastocatellia bacterium
CCCCCGCCTCTAAACGTCGACAGTCTTTCTTACTTCAAATTCTTCTTCTTTCCAATACGCTCGCCAATCAATCTCAATCGGAACATCGCTTGGTTTGTGCGGCAGATAAGCCTGTAGCTCGACCACTTCCAGTCAGCGGGGTGTTGGCAAAGTCCTGCTCTGACAGGATTCAGATGAAGATAATTCAACTTCTGCCGAATAAACTTGGGGCTCGTTAAATCAATGACTGACGGATCTTTCTGCCAAACGGCGTGAGTGTGTTGGCGTTTCTGCGGCGGATTCAAAGCGAGCTTCTTTAGCGACATCAGATGTTGCTCTTCTCGCAACCAATCGAGAATCTGTCGAGCCGAGTTCCCGCGCACGCGCCGCAACCAGTCGCTGATAGTTCCCGTAGCGTTGTTGATAATCGCGTGAACGTGATCAGGCATGATCACGTAGCCAATCAATTTGTAAGGGAACTTGTCTCGCACTTCGCTCAACACTTCGACGACGATCTCGCATGCGTGATCACTACGAAACACAGGCACGCGGTTATACGTCACTGACGTTACGTAATGAAAGGTATTGCGCTCGTTTGATTTGAAGAGCTTCATATCCAGGATAGCGGGCGGTAGCCCGCCTCTAAACGGAGTAACGATTTCATCTTCAAAGATGGCGGGCGGTAGCCCGCCTCTAAAC
>DNNE01000176.1 GCA_003487805.1 Blastocatellia bacterium
ACCGTCTCGGATGTAGTGGAATAGAGGTTTTGATTTCAGATCTCAGATCTGAGATCTGAAATTGGGGAGTTGGAGTAATGCCACGCGATAACATTGTATTGCAGTGCGGCGATTGCAAGAGCCGCAATTACGTAACGACCAAGAACAAGAAAACAACTCCGGATCGCCTGGAGTTTAAGAAGTTCTGCCGGCGCTGCCGTAAGCACACGGATCATAAAGAAACGAAGTAGGTGGGCAGGTTCCAGTTGCCGGTGTCTTTAAATGAATGGCGCCGGTCCAGGCGGCTGACACCTTTGACGAAGGGGTATAGTGTCAACGGCTAGCACGTCGGTCTCCAAAACCGAAAGTCCGGGTTCGAATCCTGGTACCCCTGCCAAGATCAAGGCAAAAGTTTGTGGCTAGAAGAGAAGAAGAAGACGACGATTTTGGGATGCCGGAACCTACCCCGGCCCGCGACACTTCTGTCGAGAAGCCGATCGGAACGCCGCCTCCAAGGGCGGCGGCTTTTGGAGAAGGCGCAGAAGGCCGGGCGGTCAGGCGCGAAAGAAATTTAGCGGGTCCGCGCACGGGCTTTTTCCAAAGGACTGCTCAGTTTGTGCGTGACACGCGCTCAGAAATGCGGCGCGTTTCGTGGCCGACGGCAAACGAAGTAAAGAACACGACTATTATTACTTTGATCGCGGTTATCTTTTTTGCTCTTTATTTGTTCGGAATTGACCGCGTCTGGGCTTACCTGATCGAACATCTAAGGACATTGATGGGCGGCTGAATAAGAAAGAATTTAAATGAATCAGTGGTTCATACTTCATACGTACTCCGGACACGAGAAAAAGGTTTGCGAAAGCCTTAAGGCTCGCGTCGCCGGTACCGATCTGGAAAGCGCGATCACCGAAGTACTCGTGCCGACCGAGACTGTCGTCGAGATGCGGGGCAGCAAGCGAGTCGAGTCTTCGCGGATGTTTTATCCAGGATACGTTCTGATCCAGATCGATTGCGATGATCGCGGCCATATTCCGGACGATGTGTTTCACGCGATACGTTCGACGCCGAAGGTGACCGGTTTTGTCGGAGGCCAAACGCCGACCCCGCTAACTCAGGATGAAGTCGAGCAGATCCTTAATCAGCAGGCAGCTGCCGAAGAGAAGCCGAAGCCGAAATTTTCTTATGCCGCCGGCGAGACGGTGCGCATTAAGTCTGGTCCATTCCAGAGCTTCACCGGCAAGGTTGAAGAAGTTAACGAAGACAAATCTACGTTGAAAGTAACGGTGACGATCTTTGGGCGTTCGACGCCAGTTGAGCTGAATTTTCTCGATGTCGAGAAGGTCACTTTCACCGAAGAAGAATGAAGGCCAGGTTTGATTATTCGGTTGGTGAGATGGTGCGCATTAAGTCAGGCGCATTTCAGTGTTTCACCGGGCGAATTGAAATGGTCGATCAAGACAAGGCGACTCTGAAAGTTATCGTTAAGATTTTCGCCCGGACCGAACCCATCGAACTGGAGTTTCTCGATGTTGAGAAGATAACGTTTACGGAAGAAGAATAATGGCAAAGAAGATTACAGGTTATATCAAGTTGCAAGTCCCGGCGGGCAAAGCGAATCCGGCGCCGCCGATTGGTCCGGCCCTGGGCCAGCACGGCGTCAACATCATGGAATTCTGCAAAGCCTTTAACGCAAAGACTGCGCAGATGGATCCCGACATGAAGATTCCGGTCGTAATCACGGTCTATGCGGATCGCTCGTTCACTTTTGAAACCAAGACGCCGCCGGCCGCCGATCTGTTGAAGAAGGCGGCGGGAATCTCAAAGGGCGCCGCCAATCCCAAGAAGGAAAAGGTCGGCAAGATTTCGCGCGCCAAGGTCGAAGAGATCGCCAAAACGAAAATGCCTGACTTGAATACCACGAGCCTGGAGAGCGCGATGCGGACCATTGAAGGGACCGCTCGACAGATGGGGTTGACGATTGAATAATTGCGAATAGCGAATTGCGGATTTCGAATTGTCCGACCCGCTTTCGCCGTTCGATTGAGAGGGAGAGAGTGCTGCCGATTTCAAATTCCAGATTTGAAATTCCAGAATCTCGTTTGCACCTCGGAGCTGGAACATGAAGAAGCACGGAAAGAAATATCGCGCCGCGGCAGAGAAGATCGACGCCACGCGCAAATACAGCCTGGCCGACGCGGTTAAGACTCTCAAAGAAATCGCGTTCGCAAAGTTCGATGAAACAGTTGAATTGACCATCTGGCTCGGCGTGGATCCGCGCAAAGCTGATCAGCTGGTGCGCGGCACTCTCGTTCTGCCGCACGGCCTGGGAAGATCGAAAACAGTTCTGGTCATTGCTCAGGGAGATAAGATCAAAGAGGCTGAGGAAGCCGGAGCTGATCTGGTCGGCGGGCAGGACATGGTGGACAAGATTAAGGGTGGCTGGCTCGATTTCGATGCGGTTATCGCCACCCCGGACATGATGCGGCTGGTGGGTGGCCTGGGTAAGGTGCTCGGCCCGCGGGGTCTGATGCCCAATCCGAAAACCGGGACGGTAACGTTCGACGTGAAGACTGCCGTGAAAGAAACGAAGGCAGGCAAGGTTGAGTATCGCGTCGACAAGACGGGAGTTATTCACACGGCCGTCGGTAAGGTTTCGTTCGAGGAAGACAAAATTGCTGAGAATGCGCGCGCGTTGATTGAAGCGGTCGTCAAGGCTAAACCATCGACTGCAAAAGGCAAGTACATGAAGAAGGTCAATCTGGCCGCAACGATGAGCCCGGGCGTGCTGCTCGACGAAACCGCGTTTGCTAAATAAGTGAGGACACGATGAAGACTAAAGCGCAAAAGCAAAAAGATCTGGACGCCCTCGCGGAACAATTCAAAAAGGCGAACGCGGCGATGCTGGTAAGTTTCAAGAATATGACGGTCGCGAAAGACCAGGAGCTGCGACGGCAGCTTCGCGAAGCCGGCGTGACGTACTCAGTCGTGAAGAACACGTTGGCGCGTAAGGCGGCCGCTGGTACGCCGCTCGAGCCGATGGCGGATCAGTTCAAGGGCGTAACCGCCGTGGCGTTGAGCACGAGCGATCCGGTTGGACTTTCGAAGGCAATTTCAAAATTTTCGAAAGCGAACCCTGACATCTTCAGTTTCAAGGTCGGGCTTGTAGAAGGCAAGGTTGTCGAACTTAAGGAAGTCGAATCGATCGCCAATCTGCCTTCGCGCGAAGAGCTTATTTCAAAGGTGCTCTTCCTGATTAACGTGCAGGCGCAGCGGCTGGTGACTGTGATTCAAGCGGTCCCGCGCAACCTGGCTGTGGTTATGGATCAGGTGCGCGCGCAAAAAGAAGCGCAGGGCGCATAAGATTTCGAATTCAAGATTCAAGAATTCAAGAAGCGGTCGTCGCTTTAGTCAGTGGACGGCCAATTGAAGGCAAGAGTCGCGGCGATGCAGTCGGGACTGGCGCTACGAATGACAAACCTCGGTTTGTGTAGAGTGATACAGGAGAGTTGATTAGTCATGGCTGATATTCAGGCAATAGTCGATCAGATAAAAGAAATGACGTTGTTGGAAGCTTCACAGCTCGTGAAGTTGATGGAAGAGACCTTCGGCGTGTCCGCAGCAGCTGCGGTCGCGGCGGCACCAGCGGCAGCTGCGGGTGGTGGCGAAGCAGCGGCTGCGGTTGAGGAAAAGACGGAGTTCGATGTCATTCTTCAGGCCGCGGGCGGCCAAAAGATCAACGTCATCAAGGTCGTTCGCGAAGTTACCGCGCTTGGTTTGAAAGAAGCGAAGGACCTCGTCGAAGCTGCTCCGAAGGCCGTCAAAGAGGGCGTGTCCAAGGAAGAAGCGGAGACTGTCAGGCAAAAGCTCGCCGACGCGGGCGCGACTGTCGAAGTCAAATAAGCATCTTCGTTGGTTTGTTGGGCGCTATCTATTGGGTGGCGCCTGCTTGTCGTGTCGTGCCGGCTGCTGCAGTCGGCTTGATTTTTCGCAGTTTAGCGGTTAACTTAGGGGAGTATTGAAGCGCTGGCGTTGCTCCCGGAAAACTCGAAGAATGCAATCGCTTTTTCAATCTAAAGCGGTCAGGGATTTTGTGCGCCCTGACCGCATACGTGTCTGTGGCCGGCGTAGTGATGGTTAGCCGAAACGACGATAAGGAATATTCATGTCTGCAAACTTACTTGAAGCAACGAACACTGGATTAGGTCGACGAACAAGTCAGGCTCCCGTGCGGGAGGATTTTTCCAAGATCAAAACGGCAGTACCCATTCCGAACCTGATCGAAATCCAGCGCGAGTCATACAATCGTTTTCTGCAGATGGACATGCTGCCGGAAGAGCGCGAGCCTACTGGCTTGCAGGCAGTGTTCAAATCAGTCTTTCCGATTTCCGATTTTCGCGAGACGGCGATGCTCGATTTTGTCGAGTATCAAATCGGCAACTGGCAGTGCAAGTGCGGCAACCTGGAAGGCCTGCGCTTCCTGCGCTCTGCTTGTAAGAGTTGCGGCGCCAGCATCAAGGTCGATCCGCTGCGCCCGGGCGAAACGCTCTGTCACGTTTGCGGCACGTTCAATTCAGTGCGCCCTGAGCTGTGTCCGAATTGCGGTGAACCCGTCGGCTTGAAACACAAGCACGATCAGCAGGAGTGCCAGGAGCGCGGTATGAGTTATAGCGTGCCGCTCAAGGTCAAGATTCGTCTCACCGTTTACGACAAAGATCCCGACACGAACGTTAAGTCGATTCGCGATATCAAGGAAGAAGAAGTCTTCTTCGGCGAGATTCCGCTGATGACCGACAATGGAACTTTCATCATCAACGGAACCGAGCGCGTAATCGTTTCACAGCTTCATCGCTCGCCCGGCGTGTTCTTCAAGCGCGGACAGCTCTTTGTCGCGAAGATCATTCCTTACCGCGGCTCGTGGGTGGAATTCGAATACGACCAGAAGAACTTGCTGTACGTGCGCGTCGGCAAGCGGAAATTTCTGGCGACTATCTTTTTGCGAGCGCTCGGCGTGTGGCTGCAATCAAGCTTCCACAGCAAGTCGTTCGGCAGTGACGGCCTGTTGGAAGACGCCGTTAAAAACTCTTCGTTCACAGACGAAGACATTATTCGCCACTTCTATGTAGTCGACGAAGTCCGGGTGGAAGACAGCCGTTTGATGATCCAGGTGCCCGAAGCCGGCAAGACCAATCTGGTGGGCATGAAGGTCGATTTTGAGATCAAGGGTCGCGCCCCGGATCCAATCGTTCGCAAGGGAAAAGAGATTTCCCGGACTTCGCTTGAAGGTCTGCGCAAAGCAAACATCGGTGAAGTCGAAATGGATTCAGCCCAATTCGAAGGCGCCTGTGCCGCTTCCGATGTTGTCAACACGGAAACGGGCGAAGTCGTCGTCGAAGCTAATAACGAAATCACGCCGGCGAAGCTTCAGGAGATTATTCAAACCGGAGTGCAAAATTTCTCGGTCTTTTTTCCTGAAAGCGACGATGTCGGCGTTGTCATCGCTCAGACCCTTAAGAAGGACACGGTCACAAAACCAGTCGACGCGTTGCTCGAGATTTACCGGAAGATGCGCCCCGGCGATCCGCCGACGGTGCAGACTGCCTATCGATTACTCGAAGGCATGTTCTTTGATCCGCGCAAATTCGATTTTTCGCGCGTCGGCCGCCTGAAATTCAACATCAAGATGGGCAAGCCGGAAATGAATCGGATCGAAGATCCGTTGCTTCAGGCGAGCGACTTTTTTGAAGTCGTCACTTACGTTCTGAAGATGCGCCGGAACCCCGTCGATGACCAGAAGCGACCGATTTATCAGGCTGACGACATCGATCACCTGGGCAATCGCCGCGTGCGGGCTGTTGGCGAATTGCTGGAAAATCAGTTTCGCATCGGTCTCGAACGAATGGAGCGAGCGATCAAAGAAAAGATGTCGATCCATCAGGAGATGCAGACGACGATGCCGCGCGATCTCATCAACGCCAAGCCGGTCACGGCGGCGGTGCGTGAGTTCTTTGGTTCGTCACAGTTGTCGCAGTTCATGGATCAGACAAATCCACTTTCTGAGATTACTCACAAGCGCAGACTGTCCGCGCTGGGACCCGGCGGACTAAGCCGTGAGCGCGCCGGATTCGAAGTCCGCGACGTGCACCCCACGCACTACGGGCGCATTTGCCCGATCGAGACACCTGAAGGGCCGAACATCGGATTGATTTCTTCGCTGGCGTGCTACGCCCGCATCAACGCGTTTGGCTTCATCGAGGCGCCGTACCGGAAAGTTGTCAACGGCGTGGTGACTGAATTTGTGCGCATCAGAAACGGCGGTGATACGAAGTTCAAGCCGAATGATCACGTGGCGCAAGACGACGTCGACAAGGCCAACAAGCGCGTCGGCGCTAGCGGCGATAAGGCCAGCTACGAGCCTTACCCGTTTTACCTGACTGCCTGGGAAGAAGACAAACATGTCGTCGGACAGGCGAACATCGCGCTCGACGACAACAGCTACATCGTCAACGAGCGAAATGCCGCGCGAAAGGCTGGAGAATTTATTCTGGCCCATCGTGACGAGATCGAATTCGTGGACGTCTCGCCGAAGCAACTCGTTTCGGTGGCTGCGTCGCTGATTCCATTCCTCGAAAATGATGACGCGAACCGCGCCTTGATGGGTTCGAACATGCAGCGTCAATCGGTGCCTTTACTGCGCGCGGAAGCGCCTTACATTGGAACCGGCATGGAAGACGTGACCGCTCGTGACTCAGGAGCCGTGGTGATCGCACGTCGCGATGGCGTCGTTGATTACACGGACTCAGAGCGCATCATCGTCAAGGCCGATCACAACGTAGACGGCACGATCTCGCGCGAAGTGACCGCGGACATCTACACGCTGATCAAATTCAAGCGTTCGAACCAGAACACCTGCATCAATCAACGGCCGATTGTTCACGTCGGCGAGCGGGTCGCCAAAGGCCAGGTTATTGCCGACGGGCCTTGCACCGATCGCGGCGAACTCGCCCTGGGAAGAAACGTGCTGGTGGCGTTCATGCCCTGGCGCGGCTACAACTTTGAAGACGCGATTCTGGTTTCCGAGCGCCTGGTGAAAGAGGACTACTACACCTCGATTCACATCGAAGAGCTTGAGATCGAAGCTCGCGATACCAAGCTGGGACCGGAAGAAATCACTCGCGACATTCCAAACGTCGGCGAGAACATGTTGCGCGATCTCGATGAGAGCGGAATCATTCGTATCGGCGCACAGGTCAAACCCGGCTCGATTCTGGTCGGCAAAGTGACGCCGAAGGGCGAGACGCAACTAACCGCGGAAGAAAAACTACTGCGCGCGATTTTTGGTGAGAAGGCTGCGGACGTGAAAGACGCCTCGCTCGTCTCGCCTCCGGGAATCGACGGCACAGTCGTCGATGTTCAGGTCTTTACGCGCAAGGGCCAGGAGAAGGACCAGCGTTCGCTTTCGATTGAACAGGACGAGGAAGAGCGTCTGCGCCGCGACCTTGAGGATGAAATTCGAATCCTCCAGGAGCAGCGCAACGAACGAATCTATGAGCTCTTCGAAGGCCGCAAGCTGGCTGCCGATCTTACCGTGAATCGCGAAGTCGTGATTCCGAAGGGCGAGCCGATTACCCGTGAGATGCTGCAGGCGGTCGAGCCCAAAGCTCTGCGCAAAGCGCAGGTCGCTTCATCGAGAGTCGACGCGGCCGCGGAGGTAAAACAGTACGAAGATCGGACTGAGCGTCAGATCAAGATTCTCTCGGACATCTACGAAGAGAAGATTGCGAAACTGCGCCAGGGCGACGAGCTTTCACCGGGTGTGATCAAGATGGTGAAAGTGTTCATCGCGATGAAGCGCAAGCTGTCGGTCGGCGACAAGATGGCCGGCCGCCACGGAAACAAGGGCGTGATTGCGCGCATCCTGCCGGAAGAAGACATGCCTTATCTTCCGGATGGAACGCCGGTCGAGATTGTGCTCAACCCGCTCGGCGTGCCTTCGCGAATGAACGTGGGCCAAATCCTCGAGACCCACCTCGGCTGGGCCGCCCGCGTGCTCGGTTTGCACTACGCCACGCCGGTGTTCGACGGCGCGACTGAAAAAGAGATCAAAGTGCGTTTGCTACAGGCCGGTGCGCGTGCGCGCGAGCTTGGTTTGCCTGAGATCGTTAACGAGTCGGGCAAAGCCATTCTGTACGACGGATTGAGCGGCGACCCGTTCGAACAAAAGGTCACCGTCGGCTATATCTACATGCTGAAGCTTTCGCACCTGGTTGACGACAAGATTCACGCGCGCTCGATTGGGCCGTACTCGCTGATTACGCAACAGCCACTCGGCGGCAAGGCGCAGTTCGGCGGACAGCGGTT
>DNNE01000220.1:0-1789 GCA_003487805.1 Blastocatellia bacterium
AACGGAATGTCTTCACGACGTTCCCGTAAAGGCGGAATTCGAATCGGAAAGACGTTAAGCCGGTAGTACAAGTCGGTGCGAAAATCCCCCTGCTTCATCATGTCCGTAAGATCACGGTTGGTCGCTGCGACTAAGCGAACGTCCACTTGTCGAGTGTGCGTACTGCCAAGCCGTTCGAACTGCTGTTCCTGCAGCACTCGCAAAAGTTTGGGCTGCAGTGCCGGTGGAATATCTCCGACTTCATCCAGAAATAGCGTCCCCTTGTCAGCCATTTCGAAGCGACCGATCCGCTGCGCGATAGCTCCCGTAAAAGCGCCCTTTTCATGACCAAAGAGTTCGCTCTCCAGCAAGTCGAGTGGAATTGCCGCGCAATTCAACTTTACGAAAGAGCGTCCGCACCGCGTGCTAACGTTGTGAATGGCACGCGCGATTAGTTCTTTGCCCGTACCGGTTTCTCCCTGAATAAGGACAGTGGAATCCGTGGTGGCAACGCATTCGACTTGCTCGAATACCGATTCGAGGGAGGCGCTGTTACCAATGACCTGCTCAAACCTTCGCTGATCGCGATTTGGATCCCTGAATTTTAGAGTTTCGACAGCTTGCACAGAAGACCTCCCCGGGGGAATCCGGTTTCACTTCCGTTACCTGCTCAATTTTCCAGAGCTGCTCGAACGGTGTCGAGAAGCGCTTCATCATTGAATGGCTTTGCCAGGAACTCAACCGCCCCTGCCCTGAGCGCCTGCATGCGCATCTGTGCATCACCGTGTGCGGTGATGAAGATGATTGGAATCCTGCAATGTTCAGCGTTTAGTTTCGCCTGCAACTCCAGACCGGACATCCCCGGCATCCGAATATCGGCGATCAGGCAGGCCACCTGAGACTGTTGTCCGGACTCTATGAATGTTTCCGCTGACTCAAATGCCCGTGCGGTTAATCCAGCAGATTTCAGCAAACCTTCCAAGGCTACGCGCACGGGAGCATCGTCATCTACAATCGCGACTACTTTATTGTCTTCATGAATGACCATGGGAGACAGGTTAGCGCCGCGGGAGCAAGGAAACAATTATACGTTTGTATAGGTTGGCTAATTCCCTGGGTGGGACTTATCCTCGACCGGAAGCTGCAGCCTTTCCGCCATCCTTACCAATTCCGCCAATGACTCGGCTTGCATCTTGCTCATTACGTGACCGCGATGGACCTTTACGGTGATTTCGCTGGTTCCTAACTCAAAGGCTACTTGCTTATTGAGCATACCCGATACAACCAGGCGCATTACTTCGCGCTCTCTCGGGGTCAACGATGCGTAGCGTTCTCTTACCTCAGCAAGTTCACTCTCATGCTGCCGCGTTACCCGATCGCGATCCAATGCCTGATTGATGGCGTCCAGTAAATCCTGGTCTCGGAAAGGCTTTGTTAGAAACTCTACCGCGCCGGATTTCATGGCCCTGACGGTCATGGGAATATCTCCATGCCCGGTTATGAAGATGATGGGGATGTGGACGCCCGCGTCGGTTAACTGGCGCTGAAAGTCCAGTCCGTTTATTCCCGGAAGTCTGATATCCAGGATAAGACAACTTGGCCCATCCGATCGCTCGCTGGTTAAGAATTCTTGCGCCGTTCCGAAGGAATCTGAATGCAAGCCCACCGATTTCAATAGACCCTGGATGGCCGCACGCACGGCCGCATCATCGTCAATCACGAACACCGTGGAATCTTCGGCTGACGTCATTCGGGCGCCTCGACTTTAGTGGATAGATTGAAACAAAAACTTGCGCCCCGTGGAGAGTTG
>DNNE01000220.1:2096-4100 GCA_003487805.1 Blastocatellia bacterium
CGGCGGCCCACAAGCGGCCTCCATGCGATTCAACGATCGAGCGACTGATGGACAGTCCCAAACCGGTCCCTTCAAGCTTCGTGGTGAAGAAAGCATTGAATATTTCGTCCGCCTGTTGCGCAGGCAGTCCCACGCCGGTGTCGCTGACCGACACCTGCAGGTGTTCGTTTTCTGCTCGCTGAGACTTGATCGCGAGTTCGCGCGCCCCATCGACATCCTTCATCGCATCGATGCTATTCATGATGAGGTTCAGCATGACCTGCTGCAACTGCACGCGGTCTGCCATAAGCGGAGGAAGGTCGGCAGCGAGATCCGTGCGGATCGAGATCGCATACCGCGTTGCCTCGCCGCGCAGGAGGACGATCATTTCTCGAATGACTTCGTTCACATCCACTACGTCCCGTTCCGTGGTGCCCTTTTTGAAAAGTAATCGGATGCGACTAATGATTTCCGCCGCCCTCGTTCCATCTTTTGCGCTTCTGATCGCAGCATCGCGCGCCTCTTCGATATTAGGGGTGTCGCCGGCGAGCCAGCGCACGCAGGTATTGGCGTTGGTCACGGCTGCGGTTATAGGTTGATTCACTTCGTGCGCCAGGGAAGCAGTTAGTTCTCCCATCGTCGTCGCTCGGCTGACATGCGCGAGATCCGCCTGCGCCTCGCGCAGAGCCTCTGCACCGCGCTTCTGCTCTGCCTCTGCCCTCCTACGGTCCGTGATGTCACGGTTGGTTTCGAGCACCAGGCGACGGCCGTCTGTTTCGCGCATCATCACCTGGCGGCTTTCGACGATAATTTTCCGACCGTCCCGGATGGTCTGTGTCAGTTCGCCAGTCCATTCTCCATCGCGTTCCAGCGCTGCCTCGAATTCGGGTGTAGCCATCGGGTGTTCCGTATGGAGCAGCTCGTGGCCGAGTCGGCCAATCGCCTCTTCTCTGGAGAAGCCATAGAGCTGTTCTGCCCCTCGATTCCAATAGACGATTGTCCGTGGAAACTCCCAGATAAAGATTGCGTCGTGCGCCTGATCCAGCAAGTTGGCTTGTTGCTGCAGCGCTTGTGTAGCCTGCGCGCGTTCGATCGCAATGCTCGCAAGATGGGTGATCTGCCCTATGACATTTGAATCTTCCGGATTCGGACTACGTGGTTCGCGGTAGTAAATCGCGAAAGTCCCCAACACTTTACCTGCTGACGAAAGTATCGGCGTGGACCAGCACGCTCGCAGCTCGTGCGCTAAGGCCAGCCTGCGGTAATCAGCCCACAGCGGATCCGTAGCGATATCGGAGACGATCACGGGCTCTCCACGGTAAGCAGCTGTCCCGCATGAGCCCACGGACGGACCGATGACGAGACCATCGATCGCTTCAACGTACTTTGTAGGCAGGCCGGGCGCCGAGCCGTGGCGAAGGCGGTTGGTGTTCGAATCCAACAAGAGAATCGAAGAGAGACCACCGCTGGCGAGCCCTTCGACGAACCGGCAGAGGGCATCAAGAATAAGCGCGCGCGAATCTCCTCTGGCGATCATCTCAAGCAGCCGCTTCTCTCCGGCCAGCAACATCTCGGTACGCTTGCGATCCTCAATGTCGGTAGCCGTGCCATACCATTTGACGACGTTCCCCAAGTCGTCGCGAAGCGGAAGGGCGCGGGTGAGAAACCAGCGATATTGACCGTCAGCTCGGCGCATTCGGAGCTCATGGTCGGTATGTCTCCCGGTTGATCGAGTCGCGTTCCACCTGTCGACGCTCTCCTCGACGTCGTCTGGATGGACCACGGACACCAAGCCGCCTCGGGCAGAAAGCTCTTCCCAAGAAAGACCGAGGTACGTCAGCCAAGGTTCATTAACGAAATCAAACGCGCCGTCAGGCAGACCGCTCCAGACCATCCCGGGAATTGTGTCGATGACGAGCTGAAGTTGACCCTCTGACTTCTTGATTTCGTCATAAGCCTTTTCCAGCGCCGTTTTCGCCTCGTGCTGCTCGGTGACGTCCATCACCGATCCAACAAACTCGATGC
>DNNE01000214.1 GCA_003487805.1 Blastocatellia bacterium
TACCGCTCGCGGTTCTGTAACTGGGCCTCGGTCAATCGCCACGGACAAACATGCGTCATCGCTCGTGAAATGATGACGCAATTACTCAACCGAAAACTTAAAGGACGTCGTATGCCGATATTCTTCGCCCGGCTTCAGCAAGGTCGACGGAAAAGACGGCTGATTGGGTGAATCCGGAAAATGCTGGGTCTCAAAGCAACAGCCTGAGTGCTTTATGTAAACCCGGCCACTCTTACCTGCGATCGAGCCATCCAAAAAATTGCCGGAATAAAACTGCATGCCCGGTTGCGTGGTCGACACTTCCATGACTCTTCCTGTCATCGGCTCATAAACTGTCGCGGCTTTTCTAAACGTCTCGGTCTCTGTGCGGAGGACGAAATTGTGATCATAGCCACCCGCGAAGCAGAGTTGCTCGTCATGATTGTTTATGCGCGCACCGATTGCGGTCCGGCACGTGAAGTCCAGCGGCGTATCTTTCACGCTTCGTATTTCGCCGGTGGGAATCAGGCCTTTATTAACGGGAGTAAAATTGTCCGCGTTAATCGCCAACTGGTGATCGAGCACCGTGCCGCCACCCGCCAGGTTGAAATAAGAATGATTCGTTAGATTTAAGATCGTGTTCTGATCGGTGGTCGCGAAATATTCGATCCGCAATTCGTTTCCGTTCGTGAGCCCATACGTTACGCGCGTCTCGAGATTTCCCGGGTAACCCTCTTCACCATCTTTGCTTCGATAAGTGAGTTCGAGACTGGCGACCTCGGAGTCCTGAATTTCCCGCGCGCTCCAAACTACTTTGTCGAAGCCCTTCAATCCGCCATGAAGATGGTTCTCGCCGTTGTTCTTAGCCAGCGTGTATGCGGCGCCGCGCAAACAGAATCTTCCATGGGCAATCCGGTTCGCATATCGCCCGATCAGCGCGCCGAAATATCTTGACCGGTGCAAATATCCTTCCAGGGTTTCATGGCCGAGCACTACGTCGTCGAGTTTGCCGTTACGATCCGGAACATTGATGGCGGTGATGATGCCGCCAAAGTTCGTAATCTTCACTGCCATTCCCTGATCGTTCGTTAAAGAGAATAGCTGCACTTCCTGGCCTTCTGGCGTAACGCCAAAATGATCGCTGGTAATTTTCATAGATAAAGGGCTGCGGGGTTTCTCGTTGAGGGGTCACAATCAGGACACTACGGCTCAACGCAATCTTCAATTCACTACTTGTTGCTTTACGTTCGGCAGACGCACGTCGGTTAATGGATAACTGTCGCGAATCGAAAAATCGTCGACGTCTTTCAGAATGAAGGCCGGAACACCTGAGCTGCGTTGCGCTTTAAGATTGCGGAACTCGACATACTTCGCGTCGGAAATCATGAACGGAGCACGCGCATCGTCTTTTAAGTAACTGATGTTGACGCCGCTCATTTCCAGTCCGCGCACATGCCGGATAAAAAAGCCATATGCGGGAATCTCGCCGAACATCGACGGCTCGGGATAGTCGGTCTCTTTTTCCGGCGGCTCAAGCGCAGCCTGTTGTTTCGTGCCGCCGCCTTTGTAGTAGATGCGAACGTTGTTGAGCGTCACGTCTTCGATATCATGGCCCGGAATGCCGCTGATTATCGATGCGAACTTTGGTTCGGCGTTATAGACAATGATGTTGCTGAGAGTGACGCGCCGCAACGCGCCGACCTGCGCGCCCGACGGCCCGCGCATCCGGCTGCCGAGCCGCAGAAAGATTGGGCAGTTGGCGATGTCGCGCATTGTGATATTTGAGATGGTCACGTCTTCCAGCAGAGCGCCGTCGACGCTTTCCAACGCGAGGCCGCGACAGTAATCAAACACACAGTTGTCGATGGTGATGTTCTTGAATCCGCCGTTTGATTCAGTGCCGAATTTTATTCGTCCCGTTGGCCCACTATTGGCGCCGTAACGATTGTAATCGCGCTTGTATGTGCCATCGAGTAGAGTGCCTTCGTCGTAACCGCTGACCTGACAGTTTGTAATCGTTACGTTTTCAGTGGCGCGCGCATAACCCAGCGCAAAAGAACTCTTCGGGCAAATACCGTCGTCAAACGGAGAGTTGACCGTGCAGTTCGAAACGCGAACGTTCCTGCAAGCATCGATGTCGATGCCATCGCGGTTCGTGTCGATCTTCAGATTGTCGATTGTCAGGTTTTCTACCCCGGTGGCGAGAATCGCGAAATGTCCGCCATGCAGAATTGTAATGTCGCGAATAATTACATTCCGACAGAGCTTGAGCGCGATCGATTTGTTGCCCCAGCCGGGTTCGACCGCATCGCGCGGGTTCGGATAACCAAATGGTTGTTTCGGCTCGCTGGCGCGGGCAGCATTCAACGCGTCGTTTTGCTGCTGAGTGCGAGATTGATTCCCACCGCGCACCAGGCCTTTGCCCCAGATCGTTCCCGGTCCAAGAATAGAAACGTTCGTCAGGTTCTCGCCCCAAATCAAACTGTTGTGCCAGTGGCTGTGTCCGAAATCCTGATACTTGTCCCATTCGTTTGGCTCGGGCGGATCATACTTCGCACTATTTGAGGTATCTGCGGCAACTATAGTAGCGCCTTGATCCAGATAGAGTGCGATGTTGCTCTTGAGATGAATCGACACCGATAAATAATTTCCTGCAGGGAAGTAAACCGTACCGCCACCCGCAGCCGCCGCGGCATCGATTGTCTTGTTGATTGCTGGAGTGTCGAGCGTTTTGCCATCGCCAGTGGCGCCGAATGTCTTTATGTTATAGACGTTGGAATCCGTCGCGCTTTCTGGTGACGATTGCGTAACGCTGGCGGGCGAGATGAGAAATACGAGCGACGCAGCGATCGCCGATAGCAGAATCCTTTGCCTGGTTACCATGCCTTGGCCAAACATCGTTTTTACCGCCGAGAGCGCGGAGGTCTTCGCAGAGATCGCAGAGGAAACCAATCAAGTGTTTCCGTGTCCTCTGCGAAAACCTCTGCTACCTCTGCGGTGAATTGTCTCACCGATTAATTTCAAACTGACCAGCCAAACGAATATCTTCGGAGCCTGATCCAATCATTACTTTGAATTTTCCCGGCTCGATGACAAAGTGCATTTGCCTATTCCACAACGCCAGGTCGTCGCGGCTAAGCGTGAATGAAACGGTTTTCGTCTCTCCTGGATTCAAATGAATTCGTTCAAAGCCGCGCAGGCTCTTTTCATAAGTGGTGACGCTGGTCACGAGTTCGCGAGTGTAGAGCTGCACGACCTCATCGCCTTCGCGGGTGCCGCTGTTGGTGACGTCGCAAGTGATCGTGACCGTAAGTGGTGAACCCTGCCTGCCACTCTCTGAAACCACCAGCGGATTGATTCTCAGATTGCTGTACCCGAAGGTCGTATAACTCAATCCGTATCCAAAGAAATATAGCGCGCCATTCACGCGCGTCTTTTCGCCTTCCCATTGCGCGTTCGGCTTGGTCGGAAAGTTGTAGGGGATTTGTCCGACTGTCTTCGGAAATGTCACGCTCAGTTTGCCGCCCGGATTGTAATCACCGAACAGGACGTCAGCGATCGCCGTTCCGCCTTGCGCGCCGGGAAACCATCCTTCAATAATTCCGGGGACGTACTTGTCGATCCAATTGATGCTAATGGGCCGGCCATTTAATAAGACAACCACAACGGGTTTTCCGGTTGCGTACACAGCCTGGACCAGATCGAGTTGGCGGCCAGGCAAATCGAGGCTGGTGCGCGACGCAGTTTCCCCAACCGTACTTGGTGAATCGCCCAGGACAACGACAGCGACATCTGATCTCTTCGCGACGTCGACTGCTTTAGCTATCTCTTCGCGCTCTTTGTCCGTCAACGGTTCGGGCAAAACTTCCGTCTGCGGCCAGTGTTCATCCGTTACATCGCAGCCTTTTGCATAGTTCACTTTCACGCGGTCGCCTAATTTATTTTTGATGCCTTGCAGTACGGTGGTCCCTTTGACCTGGTTTGGACCATAGCGATAACGCGTCAAATTGTCGTCGTCGGCGTTGGGACCAATGACCGCGATTGAGTGAATGTCTTTGCTAAGCGGCAGAGCATGCCGGTCATTCTTGAGCAGAACGATGCTCTCACGCGCAGCGCGCAGCGCCACCTGCTGATGCTCAGGTGAATTCACAATCTTCTCGGCACGATTCGCATTATCGACATAGGGATGATCGAAAATGCCGAGGATGAATTTCACTCGCAGCACGTCACGCACGCGATCGTCGAGTGTCTGCATCGGGACCTTTCCCTCTTTCACCAGCTCGCGCAAAGGCAAGACAAAATCTTCGGGCGGCGTGAAATTCGTCTTCACATTCAAGCCGGCTTCGATCGATTGACGCACAGCATCTTTCATGTCGGTCGCCACGCCGTGCTTGTTGTACAGGTATTCCACGGCCGCGCTGTCAGAGACGACATACCCGCGAAATCCAAAATCGTTTCGCAGCCGCTCAGTCAGCCAATAATGGCTTCCCGTTACTGGCGTACCATCGTAGTCGTTGTATGAACTCATCACGCCGAGGAGCCCGGCTTCTTTGATCACAGCTTTGAACGGCGGCAGGAAAATGTTTTCGACTTCGTGCGGAGTCGCCTGAGGATCCGTGCGCGCTTGTCCCTCGCGAGCTCCTTTGGCGATGCTGTAAATCGCAAAGTGCTTGGCCGTTGAGGCAATTTGATAATTCTTCTGCATGGCGCGGGCCATCTCCACACCGAGGCGCGATACCAGGTATGGATCTTCGCCGTAGGTATCTTCAATTCTTCCCCAACGTTGATCGCGCGATACATCCAACGTCGGCGCGTACACATTCGTGTAGCCGAGCGAGCGCGCTTCATCGGCTTCGATGCGACCAATCTCGCCAACCAATTCTTTGTCCCAGGTGTGGCCCTGTCCCAGCTCTGAGGGAAAGCTGGTGGCGGTCGAGAAAGCCAGGCCGCGTAGACCTTCATTGGTGAAATCGACCGGAATGCCGAGGCGCGTCTCTTCAATAAAGAAGCGCTGCACTTCGTTCATGGCCCAGACATGTTTCGGGATGTCGGTGGCATAGATGCTCTTACCGTTTGGGCCCACGCCATTGAGATGCTCATCGATATTTGCGATCCCATCTTTCCAAAGCTTATGCTTCCATTCAGGCGTCGGTAATTCATCTTTGAGCGGAATGTCGGTGGCGTTTCGACCTCGTCCTACTCCGTAGAGCGTGGCTGTCTGGCAGGTCTTCTCGTCCAAATTCATTTGCCGCAAGAGGTCATTGACACGTGCGTCGATCGGCGCTTTGGGATTTTCGTAGACGTCCATGCGGCCGTTCTTGTTTAGATCGATCCAACCCTGGTGATAGATCTCTTTTCGATTTTGGTCTAGTTGACCGCCATCTGCCTTTACCGGTAGGGGTGGTGAAGTCGTCAACACGAGCAAGCTGAACAAGGTGAATGAGATTACGAAGTTGATCTTCATCGATTTGGCCTTCCGTCGGAATAACTGTTGACAGTATCCGGATCAACCAATAGAATCCGGTGCTCGTTACCGGTAACGACGGCAAGCGCGCGTCACTGTACAACGTTAGTGCTCGGTTCGGCAAGAGTTTCCTTTCGTCAATCTAATGAATTCACGAAGCTTCATAGCGCAAGCTGGTTTCACGTTGGGGTGCGTGCTGGCTTGCCTTGGTGGCTCGACGAGTCTGGCTATCGGCCAGCAGCCAGATCGCCGCGGCGCTGATCAATCTCCGCAAGTATTCCTGCTCGACGCAAAGCGATTGCAGGATACCCGCCGCGCTATTAACCAGGGAGACAAAGATATCGCGGCCGCGTGGGCAAAGCTACAGCGTGATGCACAGAAAGCCCTCGGAGAAGGTCCGTTTTCGATTGTTAATAAGGCGGTGACCCCGCCGAGCGGCGACAAACACGATTACCTGACACAGGCGCCGTACTTCTGGCCCGATCCTAAATCTGCCAATGGCCTGCCCTACATCCGCCGCGATGGCGAACGTAATCCTGAAATCAATAAGATCACTGATCATCACAGCCTCGATCAAATCGAAGCTGGAGTTGAAACATTGGCACTTGCCTACTACTTCAAAGGCGACGAAGCATACGCGACTAAAGCGGTTCAATTGCTGCGCGCGTTCTTTCTCGACCCGGCGACGCGGATGAATCCGAACCTGGATTACGCCCAGTTCATTCCGGGTGTGAACACCGGCCGGGGCATCGGCTTGATTGAAACGCGCGGCCTCACCCACGTGGTCGATGCGATCGGATTGCTCGCTGGTTCAAAGGCGTTGTCCGCTGAAGACGGGCGCGGACTGCGAGATTGGTATGGCAAGTTTTTACAATGGATGCTCGACAGCAAGAACGGCCGAGAGGAAGCTGCCGCAAAGAACAATCACGGCACGTACTACGATTTGCAGGTTGTTTCGTACGCACTTTTTGTGGGCCGTAAAGATTTGGCCAGGCAGGTCCTCGAGCAGGCGCGCGAAAAGCGGATCGCCACGCAAATCGAACCCGATGGCCGGCAGCCTTTGGAATTGGCTCGCACCAAGGCCTGGAGTTACAGCAATGGAAACCTGGATGGGCTGACAGAGTTGGCGACGCTGGGCGAGCGCGTGGGCGTGGATCTCTGGAATTTCCAAACGCACGATGGCCGCGGCATTCGGCAGGCCCTCGATTTTCTCACTCCGATTGCGGTAGGCGAAAAGAAATGGCAATACCAGGAACTCGGTGGCGTAAGGGCTGAGTCGTTGTTCCCGTTAATGCGGCGGGCGGCGATGATCTACCGGGATAAGCAGTATCAAGCATCGATGGCAAAAGTGCCGGACGCGGATTTGGCAGATCGCAGCCGTCTACTACTGCACCAAAGGTAACGAAAACAAACGAGCATCTTGAGATAATTATTGGGTCGCTTTGGTTCTTGCGCTCCGATAGGAGCGTCATGTTTATAGGAATGTGAAACGCTTCTGACTACCCAGCTCCGTTAGGAGCGCAATGTTTATAGAACGGATTACGCTTTTGTTGGTAGCTCTGTAGGAGCGAAATATGTTCAAACGATGATCGAATTGGATCGGTTAGACGTTTCGCTCCTCCGGAGCTTCCGTAGATTTTGTGAAGAGGGGTTCTATAAACATCTCGTCCCTACGGGACGAAGCGGTCCAGGACAGCCATGATGAAAAAAGTACAACTAATGATAGTAGTCGTGATCGTGTCTTGCATTGCGCTGCAGGTCGTGAGCGCATTTCCAATTAGTTCGGTCAGGCGCTCCAATCATTCTTACGCCAAGACCGACTGGTCCGTCTCAATGGTCGAATCGACAATGAAGCGTTACCCGACCGCCGATTCTTTGAAGGGTTGGGGTTATGCGAAGTCACTTTATCTCTACGGCGTCTATCTGGTTTATCTCAGAACCAGAGACAAGCGCTATCTGGATCATGTGCAATCCTGGATCGATCTGCACATCGACGACAAAGGCACAATCAATCGACCAATCAATGCGCTCGATTACATGTTGCCCGGCAACCTCCTGCTGATTCTTTATAAGGAGACGAAGCAGGAGAAGTACAAACTCGCCGCCGATAACATCAGAAAAGTTTTCAACACTTATCCGCGCACCAAAGACGGCGGGTTCTGGCACGCAGACACACCAAGCCGGCAATGGCAGTTATGGGCTGACGGCGTCTTCATGTCGCTGCCTTTTCTGGCTCGTTATGGACAGATGTTCGGCGACAGCGTCTATGCAAATGATGAAGTGACGAAACAGCTGCTGATTTATTATCAACACCTGAATGATCCTGCGACTGGTTTGCTTTGGCATGCTTATGACGAAAGCGGCGCCCAATCATGGGCCGATCCCGTTACTCACCATTCCGCTTATCATTGGTGCCGCGCCATCGGTTGGTTTGGCATGACGCTCATTCAGATTTTGGAGATTCTGCCGCAGGACCATCCTAAGCGTAATGAGTTGATCAAGATCGTGCGGCAGTTGGCGAAGGCTTATGAGAAATATCAGGATCCGAAGACCGGACTCTGGTATCAGGTTGTCGATAAGGGCGATGTCGAAGGAAACTGGTTAGAGACATCAAGCTCGAGCATGTACAGCTACATGATGTGGATGGGTGTTAAGCGCGGTTACCTGCCGAAGCATTACGAGGCGGTGGCGCAAGAAGGTTATCGCGGCGTATTGACTAAACTTTCAATGGGCGCGGACGGCATGACGAATCTGGTCGACATTTGCGAAGGCACGAATGTCAGTGATCTCGCCTATTACTTCGCGCGCAAAAGAAACGCGAATGACTTTCATGGCCTGGGCGCTTTTCTGATCATGAATGAAGAGCTGGGCGCCGCGAAGGTAGCTTACAAACCGAAACCGTTGAGCTGGAAAGCGAATTGAGTTATAGAAGGATTTATGGACAGGATTTACATGATTGATTTTTACACCTTGTCAATCATGTAAATCCTGTCAATGGTTCTTTTCTGCGACTATGAACATTTCGCCTCTAACGAGGCGAGGAATTTCGCCGAAGAGAGATTAGGTTCAAGACTGCTCATGATCAAACTTCTATCGGCTCTTTTGCTCATTTTCAACGCGGTGACCGCGACTGCTCAAAGCCAGAAATTTGATCTCGCCAGCTTCGATCGCGCGCGCGTCCTCAAAGCCGCCAATCAATATCTCTCAGAGAAACCGATCACGGTGACCGCTTCATCAAGCCCGCGCAGCGCGGGTGGAGTTCACGACTTCTTTTCCGAGGCTGATTACTGGTGGCCCGATCCAAAAGATCCAAATGGGCCTTACATTCAGCGCGACGGCATGTCGAATCCGGACAACTTTGTTGAGCATCGTCGCGCGCTGATGAGGCTTAGCGTGCAGGTGCCCGCGCTCGTCGCGGCGTGGAAGCTGACAAAAGACAATCGCTACGCGCGCGCTGCCGCATCGCATCTACGCGCCTGGTTCGTCGATGAACGCACGCGGATGAATCCGAATCTGCAATATGCGCAGGCCATTCACGGGCGCGCGACCGGTCGCGGCACCGGCATCATTGACACGATTCATCTGGTCGAAGTCGCGCGCGCAATCGACATTCTGAAAGACTCTTCGGCGTTGTCGATGACTGAGGTTGGCACGATCACGCAATGGTTCAAGGATTACCTGGCCTGGATGACGACGAGCAAGAATGGAATCGAGGAACGCGATGCGAAGAACAACCACGGAACCTGCTGGGTGATGCAGGTGGCGGCGTTTGCGCAGTTAACCGGCGATGAGAAACTGCTCGACTATGGTCGCGAGCGATTCAAGACTGTGATTGTGCCGAATCAAATTGCCGCCGATGGGAGCTTTCCCGACGAATTGCGCCGGACGAAACCTTACGGCTATTCACTTTTTAATTTGGAGGCGATGGCGACTGTTTGTCAGATTCTTTCGACGCCGGCCGACAATCTCTTCACGTTTCAGACTGCCGATGGGCGAGGCTTTCGGCGCGCGATGGAATACATGTCGCCGTTTATTCGCGATAAGAAATCGTGGCCGCTAAAACCTGATGTGATGTACGACAAGGAATGGCCCATGCGGCAAAGTAGTCTCTTGTTTGCAGGAACTGGTCTTCATCGCCAGGACTACATCGATCTGTGGAAGACATTGCCGGCAGATTCAACCGTGGAAGAGGTTGTTCGAAACTTCTTCATTCGACAGCCGGTCTTGTGGGTGAGGTGAGCTCGTCAGTCGGTTGTACTTTTGTTTAGAGTCGGGCTACTGCCGACCGAGCGGGCGGTAGCCCGCTTCTAAACAACCTTAACGAGAACTTTTGGCCCAATCGAGAATGAATGAGAAAACTTAGCTGGGGACTGATCGGCTGCGGGGACATTGCGCGCAAGCGAGTGGCGCCGGCACTGCGCGATTTGGACCAATGCGACTTTGTCGCGGTTAGCCGCGAGCGCGGAGAGCTTGCTGAGGCTTTCGCCAAAGAGTTCGGTGCGCGCCGGTGGTACTCGACCTGGCCAGAACTATTACTTGATAAAGAACTCGCCGCAATTTACATCGCGACCCCAGTCGATTTGCATGCGGAGCAAACGATTGCGGCGGCGGAAGCGGGAAAGCACGTGCTCTGCGAAAAGCCGATGGCGATGAACGTTCGGGAATGCGATCGAATGATTGCGGCGGCCCGAGCCAACGGCGTAATACTGGGCGTCGCCTACTATCGCCATTTCTATCCGCTGGTCCAGCGCGTAAAGGAAATACTTGAGTCCGGTGAAATTGGAACTCCGGTCATGGCTCAGATCAATGCTTTCGAGTGGTTCGATCCGCCGCCAGATAATTCGCGTTACTGGCTGCTGAGAAAAGATATATCCGGCGGCGGACCAATGTTTGATTTCGGTTGTCATCGGATCGAGCTGCTTCGGAATATTCTCGGCGCCATCAAAAAGGTCAGAGCGATTGCTACAAACGTTTTGTTTGATCGAGAAGTGGAAGATACTGCGGCCGCGCTATTTCAGTTTGAGCGTGGTGCGTGTGGAATACTCTCGGTCACTCATGCTGGGCACGAAGCTCAGGATACACTCGACATCTTCTGCTCTCGCGGCTCGCTTCACATTCCGGTCCTTAACGAAGGTTTAATGCGGGTGGTGACTGATAAGGCTGAACGAAGTGAAACCCATTCGCCTGATGCGAATCTGCATGCGCCGCTGATCAGAGATTATGTTGCGGCGGTGATGAATGGGCGTGCGCCTGCGGTAACGGGAGACATTGGCCGAGCAGTGGCTGAGATTGAGGAACAGATTTACGCGAGCGAGTGAATCGCGGCTTTGCCGCCTGATGTGCGGAAGGCCTTTGGCCTTCCGAAGAGCCCTAATTATTCTTTGGGGCTGCGCCTCAAGAAAAAGGAATCTGGGGCATAGCCCCAAATTGATCAAAAGGGAGCACTAACGGAAAGTCAGAGACTTTCCGCACATCCGGCGGCGAAGCCGTAAACCACGAATTCACACGAGAACGCACCAAGAGACTCACCGGTCAAGAAGTAGAGACCCTGAGCCAGGAGACTCCAACATGAAAGAAAACAGATCCTTCGGCGCAGTTTTGACTCTTGTCTTGCTTTTCCTCCTGCCATTGCCGAGCCGCGCTGCTGCTACTAAAACTCTCGACATCTATTTCATCGATGTCGAGGGCGGCGCCGCGACGCTGATTGTGACGCCCACCGGACGGTCATTGCTAATTGACACGGGCTTTCCCGGCGATCGCGATGCCGGCCGAATCGCGCACGTAGCTCTGGAGATCGCGGGGCTGAAACAGATCGATCATTGCGTGATAACGCATTGGCATCGCGATCATGTGGGCGGAGTTCCGGCTCTGGCGAAGCTGATACCGATCAAGAACTACTACGACCATGGATTACCGCAGACGCTCGGTTCGGATCTGCAAGCGGAATTCATTGACGCTTACAAGCAAACTACGGAAGGAAAATCGATCACGTTAAAACCCGGCGATGAGATCAAGTTACAAAGGTCGCCGAAGTATTTGCCGCCGCTCGACGTGCGCGTCATCGCGGCCGGTGGGATGGTGCTCGGCGAACAATCGATCGCGCCCCAGGTTCGGCCGTGCGGAGAGAATTTCGAAGCCAGGGCGGAGGACACCAGCGACAACGTCAACAGCGTCGCCATCCTGCTCACATTTGGCCGCTTCAAATTTTTTGACGGCGGTGATGTGACCTGGAACATCGAGAACCGTCTGGTGTGTCCGAAGAACCTGATCGGCCCGGTGGATGTTTTTCAGGTCGATCATCATGGGGTCGATTCCAGTAACAATCCAACGATGGTCCGCGCGATTCAGCCGCGCGTCGCGATCATCGACGATGGCCCACGCAAAGGCGCCGAGCCCAATACGTTTGCGACCTTGAAACAGAGCCCGCTGATCGAAGCCATCTATCAACTCCATCGAAATCTTCGTAGCGCCGATAAAGAGAACGCGATGGTGGGCTACATTGCGAATGAAGAAGAGGCGTGCCTGGGCAATTTCATCAAGCTTTCAGTTGAGCCCGACGCCAGATCATATACGGTCAGTATTCCCGCAAAGCAGATCAGCCGCAGCTATCGCACAAGATAATCAGCTAACGCCAGCAGGTGCATAGATCATGAAACTAACCTTCATCGATTGGACCATCATGGTGATTTACTTCGTTTTTGTATTGGGTATCGGGTTTGCGCTGAAACGCTACATGAAGACGAGCACTGATTTTTTTCTGTCAGGTCGCTCGATTCCCGCCTGGATCACCGGTCTCGCATTCATATCGGCAAACCTGGGTGCGCAGGAAGTGATTGGCATGGGTGCGTCGGGGGCGAAATACGGAATCGCCACCAGCCACTTTTACTGGATTGGAGCGATCCCGGCGATGGCTTTCATCGGCGTTTTCATGATGCCGTTCTATTACGGTTCGCGCGCGCGCTCGGTGCCCGAATATTTGAAGTTGAGGTTCGATGAAAAAACCCGCGGGTTCAACGCGATTTCGTTTGCCGTCATGACGGTGCTGTCGTCAGGAATCTCACTCTATGCCATGGGGTTGTTGCTCGAGACTCTGTTGGGTTGGGATTTCAGCTTCAGCATTTTGATCGCGGCGCTGATCGTTCTTATTTATGTTTTTCTCGGCGGGCTGACCTCGGCGATTTATAACGAAGTATTGCAGTTCTTCCTGATCGTTTTTGGGTTCGCGCCGTTGGTGTTTCTTGGTCTGCGTGACGTAGGAGGTTGGTCGGGATTGCAGGCACGCCTGGCCACGGTTGCGACCAGCAACGGCTTTGGTGCCGGGGCATGGAGTGAATCGTGGAAGTACATGGGCTCACCGTCATCGAATCCCATGGGCGTTGAATGGTTTGGTCTGGCAATGGGTCTGGGGTTTGTCCTGTCATTCGGCTATTGGTGTACGGACTTTCTGGTGGTGCAGCGGGCGATGGCGGCAAAGTCCATGTCGGCAGCACGCCGGACACCGCTGATCGCGGCAATTCCAAAGATGCTATTTCCATTCCTGGTGATCCTGCCGGGAATGATTGCGATTGCCCTCACTTACAAATCGGGAGGTAGCGGATTCAGCTTACCGAAAAAACTCGACGGCACCTTTGAATACAACATGGCGATCCCGATGATGTTGGGCCATTACTTTCCCAGCGGCATGTTGGGAGTCGGTCTGACCGCGCTGATGGCGAGTTTCATGTCGGGCATGGCGGGCAACGTCACGGCCTTCAATACAGTTTGGACGTACGACATTTATCAGTCGTACATCAAGCGCGGCGCGAGTGATCAGCATTACCTCTGGATGGGCCGGATGGCTACTGTGTTTGGCATCGTGATCTCGGTGGCGGCTGCGTATGTGACGACCCGCTTCAACAACATTATGGACATGCTCCAGCTCGTCTTCGCGTTTGTGAACGCGCCGCTCTTGGCGACGTTTTTGCTGGGAATGTTTTGGAAGAGGACTTCCGGTCATGGCGCCTTCATCGGTTTGATCTCGGGTACGATTGGCGCCGCGATTCATCAGGGGTTGACTCTGCCGGCGGGCGCGCACGCTGGAATTAAGGGCGGTTGGTTCGGCGTGGTCCACAGTTATCCGAGTGAGTTGGCCCAGGCGTTTTGGACCGCAATCGTTGCCTGGTCGGCTTGTTTCCTGATCACAATTCTGGTCAGCCTGGTTACAAAGCCGCGCGCGGAAGGCGAGCTGTCGGGGCTCGTCTATTCACTGACGGAGCGAGCGAAAGAGGATGACGTACCGTGGTATCAGCGACCGGCGATACTGGCAGTGATCATTCTAATAGCTGCCGTTATTCTAAACATTATCTTCTGGTGATTCTCGGTCCACCGATCCTAAAGAGGTGACACATGCGACTTGATATTCGATTGCCGATCGGCCTCATGTTTACAGTTTTGGGCGCGTTGTTAGTTGTCGTCGGGCTTCTTGGCGGTAAGTCATTCGTCGAGCAATCCCAGGGAACGAACGTAAACCTCTGGTGGGGAATTGTGATGCTGGTCTTCGGCGTGGTGATGTTTCTGTTAGGCCGGCGCGGCACCTCCAGCGCGCGGCTCGCGGAAGAAACCCCGGAGGGAAGAAAGATCGAAGAACTTGAGCGCGCCGCAGGCCTCGAGAAGTAAGGTGATTACGTTTTCCTTTCCTCCCCTGAGAAATCCAGCCCCTGCCTCGCTTAGAAAAACATTTTTAAGCTAAAAGAAAAACGCTTGACAGCGTTAGCGGTAACGGAGTATATACCGTTACCGGTAACAGTCGATTAGATTTGCGCTGGCAATTCGAAAGAGCCAAATAGCATCGCCTTCCGACACTGACCGAGTAGAAGAGAGCCCTGGGGATAAATTCGGCTTTATTGTTCGGTTTCAAACCTGCCAAAAGGGAACACGCGCGCAGACATCCTTGACTGCGCTAATTAAGAGTCGAGTTGACGGTTCGCCAGCGCAGTCCAGCGTTGTGAAATGAGCCACCACGAAAAGGAGACCATTATGTTCAGTTCGAAACAACGACACGCGTTGCTCCTGGGTTCCGCAACCGGTATTCGTCAGTGGCCCGCGCTGGCTCTCGCTTTACTTGCCGTGTTGGTCTTGAGCCCGGCCGCGTTCTCTCAATCAGTGACTGGCTCCATTTCTGGTGTCGTAACTGACCCGAATGGTGCTGTCGTTCCCGGGGCCACCGCCACACTGATGAATGACAAGACAGGTGACAAGCGCGATCAAGTCACCAACGAGGCGGGTAGATTCAATTTTGCATCCGTGCAGCCGGGCGCGTACACGCTCAAGGTCGAGCATCAGGGGTTCGAGACGATGTTACGGACCAGAGTGGTGCTGAGCGCGAACGAGGATCTAGCCTTTGGTGAGATTCACCTGAGGACCGGACAAGTCACTGAAACCGTCACCATCGCCAGCGAGGGCCAAATTGTTGAGAAAGAGAGCAGTGATCTTACTGCGCGGTTGACGTCGGATCAGATCAATCTGATCTCGACCAAGGGCCGTGACGTTACATCGCTTTTGCGTCTGTTGCCGGGGACTTCAAATAATGATGACATTGAAGCAGTCGGCGAAGGTTTTGGAACAGACTTGCCCAATGTCGACGGTCAACGCGGGAGATCCACCGTAGCGACAATTGACGGCCTTTTCGCGGGCGAACCCAGTGGCTCTAACAAGCTGAGCATGACGATTAATCAGGATGCCGTCGCGGAAGTAAAGGTGCTAAGGAACAATTACGCCGCTGAATATGGCAACAACGGTGGTGCTTTGATCAACGTGGTCTCGAAAGGAGGCGGGCAGGACTATCGCGGAAGTGTGTATTACTTTGTGAGAAACGAGTCGCTGAATGGCAATAACTTCTTCAGCAATAAAGCGAAATTACCGCGGCCGCTTTATCGGCATAAGATTCCCGGCTTCAATTTTGGTGGCCCGCTGCCATTGCCAAAGTTTGGTGAAAGTGATCATGTCTTGTTGCGAAACAAGGCATTCTTTTTTATCTCGATGGAAAAGCCGCACACGATCACTCCCACTGATCCGGTTACTGTAACTGTCCCCACGGCCCTGGAGCGGATTGGAAACTTTTCGCAATCGAAGAACTCGAGCGGCGCAACGCCCGTCATCCTTGACCCTCTAACCGGTTTGCAGTTTCCCGGAAACATAATTCCGACAGAGCGGATAAGTAAGAGCATGCGGAACATGCTGAACTATTTTCCGCTTCCCAATTCACCCACCGCCGCTAATCCGGGTCAATACGTTAACCAAAAGAGCGTCGATGTGCCGAAGCACAGTTATGTCATCCGTTTTGACCTCAAGCCGTCGAAAAAAGATGACGTTTATTGGAAAGCGCAATGGTGGACCTCAGACAACGAAGGGCTGGGGACATCAGGGTGGCCTAACGGGACCGGCGGAGTCGATCGGTGGGGTATCTCCTCGCACTACTTGTATAAGGACAATGGTTGGTCGACCAATTGGGTCCACATCGTGAACTCAAGGATTGTCAACGAATTCAACTTTGGTATGCGGCATGACTCGGAAGGTTTTGTTCCTTCCACCGGGATGATCGAAGGGCTCACCCGTTCAGCTCTGAACTTTACGGCGCCGCAATTGTTCCCCGACAACAACAGGTTCAATCTGGTTCCGACAATCACCGGCTGGAGTAGCGTGGTTGGGAACCCTGCGAACATCAATTGGCTTGACCGTTGGGGAGAGATCGGAAACGACTATATCAAGCCATCGTTCTCGGACAACTTCTCGATTATTCATGGCGCGCACAATTTCAAGTTCGGCGCCTACTCCGAACGCTTGTTCAATAGAGAAGCGCCCGGTGGCGGTAAGTGGTCGGGAGGATTGGATTTCGGCACCAGTGCGACAAATGGTTTCACCACCGCCGCGGGTAATACCGGCTTTGCCTATGCGAATGCGTTGCTCGGAAATTTCAACACTTACACGGAATCACAACATCGCAATTTCACCAACAGTGAAATCCGGTTGTTGCAGTGGTATGCACAAGATGAGTGGAAAGTAAGCCGGCGATTCACTCTTAATTACGGAATGCGCTGGGGAAGCCATACGCCATTTTTCCAGCTCGATGGGCAAGGCTCGAACTTTGACCCGGCCCGTTACGATCCCGCGAAAGCGCCGTTGCTTTACACCGCCTATTGCTCCGGTCAGACGAACGGAATTCCCGCGTTTGGCACTGCCTGTGCAGCGGCGAATCAGCGCGCTGTTGATCCGCGCATAGTCAATCCAACAGCGGCCCAACTGTTGTCGGCCAGACTCGTCCGATCATTTATTCCGGGAACTGGAGATCCGCTAAACGGGCTCGTACTGCCGACGGATCCTACGGCTCCAAAGGGGTTCAGACACACGGCCCCGGTAGACTGGGAACCGCGGGTCGGTTTTGCATGGGACATATTTGGTAAAGGCCGGACCGTTATTCGTGCCATGGGCGG
The DNA here is from genome assembly GCA_003487805.1 of Blastocatellia bacterium. Classification (GTDB taxonomy): domain Bacteria; phylum Acidobacteriota; class Blastocatellia; order Pyrinomonadales; family Pyrinomonadaceae; genus UBA11740. Next base: position 16,912 of record DNNE01000214.1, read on the forward strand.
CGTTTATCATGCGCCCAGGATCGGCGGCGGAACAGGTGGAGCTGGCGCGAGCAGTCTGGGATCGAATCCGCCGGAACAGGTAGTCTTCACGCTGCAAAACGGTAACATCGATAATCTCTCTGGCAGCCTGATCAGCGCTCTTAACTTTCCGACGGCCCTGCGATCTCTCGAGGTGAATTCAAAAACACCGACCATCTACAACTTCTCGATGGGCTTTCAACAGGACATTGGCTACAAAACCATAGTCGAAGCTACTTACGTTGGATCGTTCGCACGGCATCTTGGTGAGCAGCGCAACATCAACGGAGTTCCTGACAGTGCCAAGTTCGTCGATTGTACGATTGCCGCGCTCTATCGGGTTCCCTGCCATCAGGAGAATCGGGATCCATTTACCGCCAGCAGTGCGAAGAACAGCGACTTCCTGAGGCCGTATCGGGGCTACGCTGATATCAACCAGAATACGTGGGGCGGAACGTCGAACTATAACTCGCTGCAGGTCCAGGTAAATCGCCGCTACACGCATGGATTTCAGTATGGTATCGCCTACACCTACTCGAAGTCATTTGATTACGCCAATGACGATACTTCGGATGTGAATAACGGGCGTCCGTATAAGGCGTTCAATTATTCAGCGTCGGACTTTGACCAGACCCATATTTTGACCGCCAACTATATCTACGACGTGCCTGGTCTGAGCCGGCATTGGAATCATCGGCTGGTCAGGCTCCTGTTCGATAATTACCAGATATCGGGCACTACGTCGTATGTCAGCGGTAAGCCGAAGAACCTGAGCATCAGCTATACCAGCGGCACCGCCACCATTACCGCGGGACAGACCTGCCCGGCGGGATCGATTCAAACATCCTCGACGGTGTGCACGATGATTACGGACTTTACGGGTGGACAGGTTAACGCCCGTCCGAACATCCTTTGCGATCCAATGAGGAACATCTCAGGCGCAGATCCCACGGGCCTGGCCTTCTCAATCAACGTGAGCTGCTTTACCAACCCCACGGCCCTCGGGCAAATCGGTAACATGTCGAGAAACGCTGTGAGGATGCCGTCGATCTTCAACAACGATCTGGCCTTCTTTAAGAACGTAAAGATCGGAGAGAAACGTGAGATCCAGTTGCGTTGGGAGATCTATAACATCTTCAACCATACAAACTTCCGGGACATCGATGGTAGCATGACCTTCGGACTTGTCTCAGTGACAAATGCGGATGGCACAAAGAGCGCCGTCATCAGACAGACAAGGACGACGTTCGGCACTCCTACAAGTGCGCGAACACCACGCGTGATGCAGGGTTCGATCAGAATAAACTTCTAAGTTGGGCGATCTGGAGGATGGATACGAATGCCGAGGTGTTCGATCCATCCTTAGGCCCTTCTGCCAACAAGGTGTCCTTCGGCACTGTTCATCCCGATCACAGTGCGATGTTCTAACCAGGTAAAGCAATGAACCGACGAGACTATCTGACATTTATGAGCGCCGCGGCCGGCGCGCTGGCTACCGTAGGCCAGGGTGATCTGGCCTTTGGCCAACAGACGCGGCCGGCTGATAACGGTGCGCCGACGACTTCGACGATCGAGGATCGCGAACGCCGCATGAAGTGGTGGCACGAAGCGAAGTTCGGCATGTTCATTCACTGGGGCCTGTACAGTATTCTGGGTCGCCACGAATGGGTGATGGAGATGGAAGGGATACCGGCCGTCGAATACCAGGAGTTGGCCAAGCGCTTCAATCCCAAACCGAATGCCGCGCGCGATTGGGCTCGCCTGGCCAAACGTGCCGGCCAGAAATACATGGTGATGACCACCAAACATCATGAAGGCTTCTGCCTTTTTGATACGAAGACGACAAACTACTGCGCACCCAAACAGGGTCCGGGCCGCGATCTGGTCAAGGAATATGTCGACGCAGCCCGCGCCGAAGATCTGCGCGTAGGTTTCTACTATTCGCTGATGGATTGGCACCACCCTGATGGGGCGCGTTGCGCCACCGACGAAGCCGCGCGCCGGCGCTTTGTCGATTACATCCACACGCACCTGCGCGAGCTCCTTACCAACTATGGAAAAATCGACGTACTCTGGTACGACGTGTCCTGGCCTTTGGATGTAAAAGGCTGGGAGTCGGAGAAGATGAACGAGATGGTCTTTCAACTTCAACC
>DNNE01000142.1:0-5687 GCA_003487805.1 Blastocatellia bacterium
TAGCCCGGGCCAACGGCCCGGGTCCGGTCCCCATATTGACTCGAAGCGCTGAAGGCGCGACATAGATGTCTAAGCCCGGAAGCTATTCGATGAAGCGCTCTCGCAAGGACCACATTTCGCGCTGTCAGCGCTCCGTTGATCTAATCTGGCCGCCCACCCGGCCCGCTGGACCGGGCTATTACACTTGGCGCCTTCAGCGCGGTTTACGACTCATGCAATTAGGATGTTTGGATGAGTCAGAAATGTTGGTTATCAGCCCTATTAACACTCCCAACAATACGGCTCAACCCTTCTTTCGCTTCGCCGAAGCATTGATTAGTTTCTTGAGCGTCGGAAGATCGATGTCGGACAAGCGTTTGATGTGCAAGCAGCCTCCGCTGACCTTGTGCTTGCCGAGTTTCGATAAGATATCTGCTTTACCGGGATCGCTCGCACTGATGTAAAAGGTCAAACTCTGCTTTCGCGGCGAGAACGCAATCAACGGCCAATCCGCTTCTTTGCCGCCTGCATATTTGATCGTGGTGGTGCCAAAGCCGGCAATACTGGTACCCCACATCACACCTTTGCTTTTCGTCGCTGCCTCCATCAGTTTCGCGATCGCGGCACAATCAGCCCGCGTCTGCGCGTCGGTGAGACTCTTGATAAAGTCCGCAACGCTCTGCTTCGTGGGTTTTGTTTTCGCTTCAGCCATTTAATCTTCTCTTAGGATTCAATTCATAAAGTTCAAGAAACCGAGTCGCCGTGTTCGTGTCAGTTCGTGATTGCTCTTTGGTGTGACTTCGTGGCCCGTTCGGCCTTGAAGAAGACCACGAACACACGAACGAAACTGGATTCGCAAATGTCATCTATTCATCACAACCGGCAACTCAACAGAACTTGCTTTGCCGGGCAAGTGATAAATCCGCTGCGTTGCCGGTCTGTAATCTGCCGGTTTGGCCCAGAAGATGTTGGGCACGAACGTCTGCGGGTTGCGATCGTAGAGCGGAAACCAGCTCGATTGCACCTGAATCATGATTCGATGCCCGGGCAGAAAGACATGGTTCGCCGTGGGCAACGACCAGCGATAAAGCAGCGGTTCATTTGCCGCGATCGGTTTTGGGATCTCGAGACTCTCTCGATAACGGCCGCGAAAGATGTCCATGGAAACTGCGAGTTGATAACCACCCATCTTCGCATCGCCGCCAACTTCGTCGGGGTAGACATCGATCACTTTGACCACCCAATCGGAATCGGTGCCGCTGGTCGACGCAAACAAATTAACTATCGGTTGTCCGCTGATCTTCACCGGCTCAGTCAGCACATCTGATTTGAACGCGAGCACGTCCGGTCTTCCTGAAGCTTCGCGCTGATCATCGACCAGCCAGCAAGGCCATTGGTCACAGGTGTCGTAACCGGTCGGCTTGATCGGACGCGAGCGAAACGGCACGGGCTTCGCCGGATCGGAAATATACTCTTCGAAAGGCGAATTCGTGCCGCCGAAGACTCCCGCGGTGGATTGGAAACTCAGTTTCAAACCGGTATTTAGATAAAGCGGAACGGGACGTTGACTCGGCAGAGTCTGGATATCTCGCGCGCCTAAACGTTTCAGGGTTTCTCGATCGGGCAGTTCAGGATGGTAGCTGAGCGGCCACGAACTCAGACGCTGCCAGACATTGGTTCCGGTTTCGAATGCATTTACCGGCGCAATGTCCATGGGCGGCGCGTCGTCTTTCAAATAGTGATCCAGAAAGGGCCGCAGAATATGCTGACGAAAATAGAGCGCTGTGTCGCTGTGGAAATTGATTGCACCCAACTTGCTGCCGTCGGCGATCTCCTGACCGTGATGCCAGGGGCCCATCACCAAAAACACCTTGTCGTTGTTGGTATCCTTCGGTTCGATCGCTTTGTAAACTGCAATCGCGCCGTAGATGTCTTCCTGGTCCCAGAGGCTTTGGACCAGCATCACCGGAACTTTCAAAGGTTCCTTCGCCAACAATTTGTCGACTGCCTGTTCGCGCCAGAATGAATCGTAGCTCGGATGCTCAAGGATCTTGCGCCAGAAACCCGTCTGCTCCAGGCCGCGACGCTTGCCCAACTCGCCGGCCGAACCCGCTTCCATGAACATGTCGTAATCGTCATAGTGCGAAGTCCACCAGTGATAGTCATTCGTCCGCGAGCCGTCCTGCTCGTAAATGTATGGCATGTTCTGCTGCCGAAACGCGCCGTTGTGAAACCAGTCGTCGCCCATCCATCCGTCAACCATCGGATTCATCGGCACCGAAACTTTCAGCGCGGGATGCGGGTTTACCAGCGCCATCAAAGGCAGAAAGCCGTCGTAAGAAATCCCCAGGATGCCCACCTTGCCGTTGCTTTCCGGGACGTTCTTGATTAACCAATCAATGGCGTCGTAGGTGTCCGTCGCATGATCGACCTTTGTCGGATTCAGCGGTCCACGCAACGGACGATTCATCACATACTCACCTTCCGAACCGTACTTGCCGCGCACGTCCTGCACGACGCGGATGTAACCGCCTTCGACAATCACTTCGAGCGCGTTGTCATAGCCGTTGAGAATCGGACCGAGGTGCGAACTCGCAGCGTGACTCGTTAATTCAGTCGCGTTGTAAGGCGTGCGCGTTAACAGAATGGGCGCACGTTTTGCTCCCTTCGGCACGATGATCACCGTATGCAGTTTCACGCCGTCGCGCATCGGAATCATCACTTCGCGACGCACGTATTCAAAACCATCGTTGGTTGGTTTGAACTCCGGTGGCGTTTCAGCGGGGAGGGTTTGCGCGAAGGACGGGGGGAGGAGTGATACCAAAGTGAAGACTGTCACAACAAGGTATACGCACAATGTTTTCATGATCATTACGTTTTCCTTTAGCTTCTTACTCAACAGGAGAAGACCCTCCCGTAACGGCTCCCGTGCGATGTGACACTTAACAGCTCGCTGGATTCTTACTCAATCCGCGAAGGTAAGCTTTTTCCGCACATACCGTAGAAACCTTCTAGAGAGTACGGTGCCGGCGACACAAAAATCGATAATTAGGGGCCAAACAATCCCCCAGTGCATCAATATCAAGGAAATAATAAAGCAAAGAAGGAGAAATGTTGGCGTGACGATGAAGTCTAAAGCCGTTCGCCACCAAGAAAGGCGCACGCCGATGGGTTGAAAAAGCGGTCTGATGGTTACTCGAAGGGAGGACACGGAATCTCGTCCAAATATCTGCTCAATCCAGAAGTTTATCTTGACGAAAGCAGGCCGACCCTTGTCGTCGAACCATAGAAACACTGTTTTCGGATGAAACTCCGGACATGCTACGCCACAATTCTGCTTGATTATTTCAATAGCCTGCAGTCTCGGATCCTGTTGGTAATCTCTTGCACTTGGCCGCAACAATCCCTGATAGGCTTTCCTGGATACCTTCAATTCTCTCAAAAAATGAAACAGCGTTTTCTCAAGATGACCCTCTTTGAGAGCTAACGATATTTCCCAGTCGAGGCCGCGAGTATGGAAAGACGGATCGATGATGATCAGCTTTGCTCTTTGCATCAATTTCCTGACAAAGGCCTTCCAGTCAACACCTTCTTTCAAATAGAAGCGTGACGCCCCTAAGATCAATGACTTATCTTGCGGATTTCCGATGGCGACGAAGCGACCCGCGCCCTTGAGAACACGTGCGAGTACCTCTTCAGGGGTGAGATCAAAGCGAGACTCTGCTTCGTCTGACTCTCTGAAGGATCTCAAATACAAAACAATCGGCCGTGTCTCATCGCTTAGGATGTCCTGAGCTTGAACCGCTGAATAGAATCTTTTGCCGAGGCGTCTGATTTGAAGTAACCATCGTGGGAAGAAATGCACGGCAAATATCGCGGTGGGTACAAAAATAAAGATACGGATCGCAAGGGCTATCATTAGCCGGTCGAAGAAAGCCCATGGATCATTCTGGCGCGTCGGAGCGAGAACTTGATCGATTATGCCAATCACACCGACACCAAACATTAGCAGCAGAAGGGAAACGTACCCGATCAAGCCGGCAAGCAAGACGAGAATAGCTCCGCCCAGTCGTTGTCGTCTGAACTTATTATAGGTTAGATCTTGTTCAAGCGTCCCTTGCATTAAATATCTCGCGCGCGGTCTCGTGGTTGGTTTGTTTCTCCCGATGAGGCCTTCAAAGAAACGAGCTGTCAATTTCTTTCACTGTCGTTTACTTCATCCCAAATCAACACGTGCCGCGTCTCGCGCAACAACAAAGAACCCACGATGACGGTTATCCCGGCAACGATGATCGGATAGTAGACGCCCGCATAGATGTTGCCGGTTTGCGCAATTACTGACAAACCAATTAGCGGCAACAGCCCGCCAAACACGCCGTTGCCTATGTGATAGGGCAGTGACAACGAGGTGTATCTGATTTTCGCCGGGAAGGCCTCAACCAGGTAGGCTGCGATGGGACCGTAGACCATGGTCACAAAGATGACTTGAATAAAAATAAGCAGAATGAGTTTCCAGGTCACCGGATTAGTCATCAGATTCTCAAAGCCGGCATAGGTCAACACCTCCTTCGCAGGTTGAAGGACTCCGTTAACGGTAGTCTGCGGCGTGAGGCTGATCGCTCCGGTCACCGGATTCTTTTGCGATATCGCGGTCACCACGTTGGAGCCCGATACTGCCTGCATCGCTTTGTAAATTGGCAGATAGGACACCGCGGCCAGCAGGCACCCAATCATCATGATTTTCTTTCGGCCTACGCGATCCGACAACGCGCCGAAGAAAACAAAGAACGGCATCCCCATCAGTAGCGCCGTGGCGACTATGTAGTTCGCTGAAGTTGTATTCACTTTCAAGATCGTCTGCAGATAGAAGAGAGCGTAGAACTGACCGGTGTACCAAACGACTCCCTGGCCCGCCGTGGCGCCGAACAGTGAAACCAAAACGCGCTTCAGGTTGTCCGCTTTTGCGAATGCATCCTTGAGCGGCTGGGTCGACGTCATGCCGGTGCTCTTAAGATGGCGGAAGATAGGCGACTCTTTCATTCGCAGCCTTACATAAAGCGAAATCGCCACCAGGAAGATTGAGACAATGAAAGGCAGTCGCCATCCCCATGAGCCAAAGGCTGACTTGCTCATCGTATTCTGAACGATCAGGATGACGGCGAGCGAGACAAACAAACCAAGGGTGGCGGTGATCTGAATGAAGCTGGTATAAAAGCCGCGCCGCTTGTCGGGCACATGCTCGGCGACATAGACCGCGGCGCCGCCATACTCGCCCCCGAGCGCCAAACCCTGAAGAATTCGGATTAGCAACAGAATAATCGGGGCCGCGATCCCAATGGTGGCGTACGTCGGCAGAAAACCAATCAGTGCGGTGGCCCCGCCCATGATGAGCAACGTCACCAGAAAGGCATACTTGCGTCCGACCAGGTCACCTATGCGGCCAAAGAAGAGCGCGCCGAATGGGCGAACCACAAACCCCACCGCAAATGTTGAGAGATAAGCGATCAGCGCGAGTGTGTTGTTGCCCTGCGGATAGAAGAGCGGCGCGATGACAGTTGCGAGGCTGCCAAAAATATAAAAGTCATACCATTCGATCATCGTGCCGACCGAAGACGCGCCGATCACCTGCCAGATTTTGTAGTCGTCGGTCATTAGGTGAGCTGATTCCACGTTGAGCGCGGCTTTGCCTGATGTGCGGAAAGGCTCCG
>DNNE01000142.1:5977-11088 GCA_003487805.1 Blastocatellia bacterium
GCCTGATGTGCGGAAAGGCTCCGCCTTTCCGGCGCGATATTGAATACCAGCGAGGCTGCGCCTCACGCAGTTTGATTCGAACGATCGCTCCGAGGCAGCAGTCTACTTACTCAACCACTCGGAAGAACGTTCGCCACACAGTGTCTGTGTCCAGTAGCACGTCGACCCGATAGATCCCCGGCCGAAGCGTTGCCACATCTACTTCCCACGCAGTGTAAGAGAGCTTGTTGGTATTGACAGTGATTTTCTTTTTGCCCGCGTTTTCAAAGATTAACCGATTGTCCAGGTCAAACAGATGCAAGGCCGGTATCCCCTTACGTTTTTCTTCCGGCAGCCACGTTACAAAAACAATCAGTTGCTGGTCGCCGCGCGCAAACTCGTATCTCTCTTCGATTACTCGCGGCGGATCAGCTTTTCGGTTAAGCCCGCGCGACAGGGTCCCGCTAAGAACGTTTTGGGTGGCCGATAGCGCGGGCATGAATTGGCCCGTAGCGGCAAGTTGTCCGATCGTCGTTACCGAAACGGCTGAATCGGTAACGAGACTAATTGGTATAGCCAGACCCCCGCGCGTAACGGCTCCGAGGGTGGCATTCCTCGACGCGTAGACCGCATCGCCGGGAAAAGCGCCCGCAAGTAAACTTCCTCCTACGATTCCGATCACCTCTCCGTAATCGTTCAGCAGCGGCGATCCCACGGCGCGTAGATCAAACGGATCCGCAATATTGAGCCGCTGGCCCGCGGCGCCAAGCTCCTGTGTGCCGATCAAAAACGTCTCAGTTAAGACGCGATTGTTCTCTGTTGCGGCATCGAGAAAGAAGCATCGATCGGTGATTCCGATTGGCGTCGTCGCGGGCGACAAAGACTGGACATACTCCAGGCTAATTTTCAGAATCGCCCAGCCCTGCCGGCGATTCCACGCTTGCACTTCATTAACCTCGGCAAGTTTTCCGCGCCAAAGGATTCGCACTTTGGTCGCACCGTCGATCACTTCGAATGCAGTCAGCACGCGGCCTGGCCCAATAATGAAACCGGACCCCACGAAACGCCGCGCGCCTTTTTGATCGACGTTCTCAATCGATACCGTCGTCGCCGCCGCGCGGTTATAGATTTCTGCTCGAGTCAGTATATGCCGCACCGCCAGAGCATCGTTTGGCCGGGCAGCGGCGCTGATTTGAAAGGTGTGCGCGCCTGCGGATTCACCATCAATCCGGGCTTCCACCGTCCAGGTGCCGATCGCCGGAGCCTCTGTCAGGAGCATTTTGAAATAACCACCGAAACGGGTCTGATCGGGATTGTAATCAAACTCTGAAATCAAAACAGGTTTACCCGCGGGATTCTTCCAAACACCTTCGAAGTGGTGCGCGCCCGCCGGTCCTTCCCAGCTGAAATAGACGACCACTTCCTTATCGTCGGGAATGTAAAAAATTGTGCGTGGATCATCTATAGCAAAACGGCTGCTCTCCTGATGCAGCTTTGTGCCGGACACTGAGGTGACCAGACGAAATCGCGCCGCAGCTGCTGCGACACCGCCCGCCGCCGGTGTCTGCGTCGGAACCTGCCCATTCGCAACTATGCACGCGCCCAAGAGTGCACAGATGAAGACCAGTTTTGAAGTTGTGAGTCTCTTAATTTTCAACGCCGTTGGTTAAGCCTTTGACTAAGCCTTATCTCAAACCGGGAGCGAGGCCACTTGCGCCATGGCTCTGCCACGCTGATGCGCGGCAAGTCTTTGACTTGCCGGCGACGAAACCTTTCTTCTCCTGGGTCTCCGACCCGCGGTCATAGACCGCAGATTTCAAAAAGCTTCTCCGGCAAGTCAGAGACTTGCCGCGCATCGGAGTGGCAGAGCCATAACCTTATTGAATCTGATCCCTGGCTTTCAAAAACTCAGCTGGCCAATTGCCCCGCGTGCTCCGGCCGCCCATCCGAACCTTTGTCCGCGCGCAAAACTGAATGTATCAAAGCCGGGACCAGGGATCGCAGTCCAGCTGTCCCCGTCGTCCGTCGAGTAATCACTTCCCGCTGGTCCAATCGCCAAAAGGGTAGTTGTTCCCGGCACATAAGCAACCACTGAGCGAAAACCGCTGAGCCCTTTGACGAGTGTCCACGTTGCGGCGCCGTCGCTGGTGATCGCGAGATTGTCGGATGCTTCGTTTTCCTTCTGATAATCGCCGCCTACGATCACCCCATGCTTCGCGTCGCGAAATGCTACCGAGAAGATGCCGGAAGATGGGCTGGATCGGAGCGGCGTCTCAGAGACTCTCCACGTGTGGCCGCCATCAGTTGTGCGCAAAACCCGCGCTCGCGCCGCCGACCCCAAACCGATCCATGCGTACTTCTTGCCGAATACCGCGATGTTGGTGCCGCTGGCGGCGAAAGCGCCTTCATTCCCCAGTGCCGGCGGTAGTTTTTCTGTCGCCACGCGCGTCCAGTCTCGCCCGCCCTTCGAAGTCGTCAGGATATAGAACTTCAGATCGACTGAGTCGCCGATGACGATGCCGTGATCAGCGTCCCAAAAAGTCATTGCGTCAAGAAAAGCCTTCGGGTCGTCGTTACGAAATTGCAGCGTCCAACTCGTTCCACCATCACTCGTTTTGTAAATGCGCGAAGCAGCTCCGTTGCCAATGCTCAAAACGTAAGCAGTCTGCTCATCAATCGCATCGATATCACGAAAATCCAACTGGTCGGGTGTGACGATTATCTTCTTCCACGCCGCGCCGCCATCATCGGTACGCAAGACCGTGCTGCCGGAACCGCTGGCCCAGGCGACGCGTGCGCTAACCGCACTCACGCCACGAAGTCGCGCCGTCACCCCGCTGGTTTGCAACGTCATTTGCGGCGCCGCCACCGTTAATAGCAGAGAGATGATGAATCTGATCATTGCTGGTCTATCCAGGGTTGCGAGAATTATTGAGCGCCGTCAGGCGCGGAATGTTATAGCTCAAAAAGGCCCGCGCTTCCAGCTTGATTCGGTTTTCGTGGTGTGCTTTTGCAGATGAATTAAGCAGAGGCAAACCACGAAACCCACGAAGCAGGAATCACGAAAAGACCCGAAGGTTCGGTTGATGACCCAAGTATGTTATTACCATGAGTCGACGATCCACTCAGCAAAAAGCTGCTCTCGCAGCACTACAGTGTGAGATCACGAAATGAGTGTTACCATAGAGACATTAATTCAACGAGGTGAAATATTATGGGATGGGATGGCGACGCTTTGGCCGGGCAAATGGAAGAGGTATTCGAACGTCAGCAAGCAGTAGCGGATGCTCGGGCGCTGCGGGGGACCTCCACCCTCGAGGAGCGCATGCGCAGCTCGCAGTTTGAATCGCTGAGAGTTTCGCGCTCGCGCATCATGACGCAACTGAATGGGGCCACAAACCCGTCACATCGCACGATGCTCGAGCGGGCGCTAAAATCGATAAACGATCAGATGGCCGCAGATGAAAAGAACTCTTAGCGCAAGTTGTTAACTTGCGATCGCGACGAGCGCGAAATTACGCAAGATAACATCTTGCGCTACATCACCCGCGAGTCAACTGGCGATACTTGATCCGATGCGGTATTTCAGCTTCCGCTCCCAGACGCGCCTTTCGATCTTCTTCATAGTCCGAATAATTTCCTTCGAACCAGACGACCTTGCTGTCGCCTTCGAAGGCCAGCATGTGCGTCGCGATACGGTCTAAAAACCATCTGTCGTGTGAAATCACCACCGCGCATCCGGCAAAGTTTTCCAACGCCTCTTCCAAAGCCCGCAGCGTGTTTACATCGAGATCGTTAGTCGGCTCATCAAGCAACAAAACGTTCGCGCCTTCTTTCAGCATCTTTGCCAGATGAACTCGATTGCGTTCGCCGCCCGACAGCATGCTGACTTTCTTTTGCTGATCAGAGCCGGAGAAATTAAAGCGGCCTACGTAGGCGCGCGAGTTCACTTCACGGTTGCCCAGCTTCAGCACATCCGCGCCTCCGGAAATTTCTTCCCAGATAGATTTGTCTCCGTCGAGCGTGCGGCTTTGATCGACATAAGCCAACTGCACCGTCTCGCCGATGCGGATCTTGCCGCTGTCAGGTTCTTCCTGTTTCGTGATCATCCGGAACAGCGTCGTCTTCCCCGCTCCATTCGGCCCAATCACGCCGACAATGCCGCCCGGCGGAAGCTGAAACGTCATATCTTCAACCAGCAGATTGTCGCCGTAAGCCTTGTTAACTTTGTCGGCTTCGATCACTACGTCGCCCAGGCGCGGCCCGGGCGGAATCGGAATCTCCAAATCATCGCGGCGCTTCTCTGATTCCTGACGCAAAAGGTTTTCATATGCAGTCACGCGCGCTTGTCCTTTGGCGTGTCGCGCTTTCGGCGACATGCGAATCCATTCCAGCTCGCGCTGCAGAGTCTTCTGCCGATCACTTTCAGATTTTTCTTCGCGCCGGAGACGTTCCTGCTTCTGCTCCAGCCAACTCGTGTAATTCCCTTTCCAGGGAATGCCTGCACCGCGATCCAATTCCAGAATCCAACCCGCCACGTTATCGAGAAAATACCTGTCGTGCGTCACCGCGATAATTGTGCCGGCATAACTCTGCAAGTGATGTTCAAGCCATGCGACCGATTCAGCATCAAGGTGGTTAGTGGGCTCGTCCAGCAAAAGGATATCCGGCTTCTGGAGAAGCAAACGACATAGCGCAACCCTCCGACGCTCGCCGCCGGAAAGCACTTTCACCGGCGTCTCAGGCGGCGGACAACGCAAAGCATCCATAGCCATCTCAAGTCGCGAGTCGAGATCCCACGCGTCGAGATGGTCGAGCTTCTCTTGCACTTCGCCCTGCCGCGCTAACAACTTGTCCATGTCCTCTTCGGACATTTCTTCGCCAAACTTGGCGTTTATTTCGTCGAATTCCTTGAGCAAACTAACAGTTTGCTTTACAGCTTCTTCGACGACCTCACGCACGGTGCGCGCATCATCGATCAAGGGTTCCTGTTCGAGATAGCCAACGGTGAAGCCCGGTGAGATCACCGTCTCGCCATTGAACTCTTTATCGACGCCGGCAAGGATGCGCAGCAGCGAAGACTTGCCCGAACCGTTGAGGCCGATGACGCCAATCTTCGCGCCATAGAAATA
>DNNE01000142.1:11436-11927 GCA_003487805.1 Blastocatellia bacterium
GCTTTCTTGTCATAGAACTTACTGACGCCGACCATGGAATAGATGACTTTGTTTTCAGTGGACATGATTTTTGTAACGCAAGCTGTTTAGCTTGCGGTCTAACGCAAACTAACAGTTTGCGTTACTGCTTAGCCTCTCTTCTTATCGGGACGCGGAAGAAAACCGGATTGTTGTTTGGAATCCCTGGTAGACGTGGGTGTTGGGTTTTGACTGGGTTTGGCTCGTTCCAACTTCTCTTTCTTGATAGCTTCGACCAGACGCTTTTTTGCACGCTTATTCATGCGGAGATTATAGCGTAGAAGAAATGAGTGAGCGATGAGCGAAGCAGATTGATAGAAGACTAAGCGGCTGGCTTTTCACAAAAGTCATCCGACACCGAAGACGATCCGCGCGCTTTCGTGTTGATTGGTTTTGTGTTCGTGTTTTTTCGTGGTGTGCTTTGCTGACGAATCAACAAACAACACCAAACCACGAAATCACACAAACCAGGA
>DNNE01000142.1:12232-12457 GCA_003487805.1 Blastocatellia bacterium
CCACGAAATCACACAAACCAGGAATCACGAAGACACGAAGATTCCGGACTGTCCGAGTCGTTTGGGCAACTTCACGGTCCAAAGCGTCTGCGATACTCGCTCGACGACAGAAATGCCTTCACCATCTCTGCTGCGATGAAGTTGCCATTGAAGCTGTTTAGCTTGTTAAGCCAGAAGTTATAGCCTCCGAAATCGAGCGTGGATTCCGGTGCATCGTTCGGGTTT
>DNNE01000142.1:12785-18177 GCA_003487805.1 Blastocatellia bacterium
TAACCGAAGTACTGCATCAGCACAAACGCGCGGTTGAATTCCTGTTGGCCCAGGGTTGCATTTTCAGCCACGCGTCGTAGCGCGCGAGCACGTGCCGCCGTGTCTGCGGTATTCGTCGCCACGCCGAATTCCGCGATCGCTGCTGAACGATCAGTACTCGATGGTGTGACGCCCGCGTTGGCAAATAACGTATCGACAAAAGAGGCAGGCGCGGTTGATGTTGGAAAAGTCGAGGTAAATTGTGTCCGTTGCACGAAGGCATTCGCGTAAGCTTGCTTATTGCTTTCCATGACCGTCTGCCAGCCGGTTTGGCCCACTATGACGCCCTGTCCGATCTGCTGCGCGTCGGGCAGGAAGTCACTAAACCTCACCGGCACCGGCGCACCGGCTAAATTCCCGAACGCCGATTTGTAGAATCGATAGACGAGATAGCCGCTCTCCTGGAATTCAGTCGATAAGAAGAACGCACCGGAAGTGTTAACTCGATTGGCGTCGATGCAGGTTGCGTCAGTGCCGCATCGAGTGATTTGGCTGTTCCAAAATGACAGGCCTGCCGGGTCAGCTTCACGATTGAGAAAATCGCGATAATGCTGGACGACGAAAGTGTTAGCGTCATCAATTGCATTGGTCGTGATCGAGCTGGTGTCGCCGAATACGGTGAACTTAAAAGCCGGACTAACCGCCATTCCGCCCGCGGCGTTCGCATCTTTCACAAACCATCTCCCGAAAAATGTCGAGCCGACTAAAGCTGAATTTGCGGGTACCAACAAACTCGCCGAACCAAATCCCTGGCCAGCGCCGCTGCCTGAGAGCGTCAGGCTGATGCGCGCGAACGATGCAGTCGCCGGAATGGCTGGACCCGTTCCGGGATCGTTGCTGTCGATGACGAGCACGGCTTGCGCTCCACCCAATGCGTTGGAAACGCCGACAGTGAAACTCGGATTCCCCACGATTGGTGGTTCGATCGCAGTCGCCTGGGGAATGTTTCCACCGGCTCCCTGGGTGCCCGTGCCGGTCGCTTGCGAAACGCGATTCGATTCGCTGTACAGCGTCGGCCGATCGAATGGCGCGGTGCCGGCGACGACTCGCGGATCACTCAAAGCATTTCTGAGAAATGCCACGAGATCGGATTGCTGCTGCGCGTTCAAGCCAAGCGGCCGGATCAAATTGTGATTGATATTTGGCGCGTCGAAATCGCCACCGCGATTATAAAAGGCCACAACTTCTTCGAGTGTTTGAAAATGGCCGTCATGAAAATATGGACCACGCAAACCAACGTTGCGCAGGATCGGGGTGCGAAACTCGCCGATGTTGTTCGCGTTGCCGGTCACCTGGAAGCGGCCGGTGTCCTCTGTCTGCGGGCGCACGCCGACGTTATGAAAAGCATTGTCACTGAACAGATTGCCGGCGTGACAGACATTGCACCCTCTCGTATTGAAGATGCCCAGGCCGCGGTTCTCGGCAGCGCCCAGCGGCGCAATCTGTTGCACGCTCATATCAAACGCAGTGCGATCTGAATAGAGTGTTCGTTCGAAGGTCGCAATCGCTTCCGCGATGCGTACAGGAGTCACGTCGGAAGTTCCAAACGCTTCCTGAAACAATTCAGGATAACTGCGACCGCCGATCCAGTCGCGCAAACCAGCAGGCACCGAAGGCGAAAGCGCTAACGGACTTGAATTGGCAACCCGCGAAGCGACGTCGACCCAGGTGCGATTCGCATTCGCCATTTCTGTTGAGCTCACGGGTGGGCCAAGCACCTGACTTTCGAGCGCGCCGCCGATAGGCAACACAACCGCGCCACCGATCGGATCAGTAAACGTCCCGCTGGCTCTGCCATCCCAAAACAACACGGGCGAGAATCCTGCATCGATGTACGAGCGTGACTTACGTCCGGTTACTTGCTCATGAAAACCATAGACTGGCGATAACGAAAACGTTCCGTCGCTGTTGTTGCTGATCACCCCGGGCGAAGCGAAAACATCGTCGGCAGTTCCAAATACTCCATCAGCGCCTGGATTCGCCGATCGCGCGTTCCCGACGATTGCCCGCGCATCCGATCCGCCGTTCGCAGCGAAGTGACAGGTTCCACAAGCAACCGTCCGTGTCGACGATAACTGTTCGTCCCAGAAAAGCGTCTTACCCAGGTAAGCTTTGGTGGCCGTGACCAAATTGCCGCCCGGTTGTGGCGGAGGATTAAGCGGAGGGACTGGGCCATTGATCGCCCCGTTTGCGCGCGTACCTTGATCGGCTGTGCTCAAGGGGCTAACGATCGATCCGTTTTCCGCCCGGACCCAGTAGAAAAGAGTTTGGCCCGCGGCGCCGGTCGTATCAAAGAAAGTTCCTTCCGGCGTCGTGCCGAGGGCCGTCGCCGTTCCGGGATCGCTGGTCGTGTTGCGAAAGACACGATAGAGCGTCGCCCCGCGCACGGCGTCCCAGCTAATGCTTACCTTCGTTGAGTAGGCATTGTCGGACGCCTCGACCTCGGCCGGCGCCGACAACGATGTGGTTTGACCCTGGGTACTGGAGCCGGTAAGCAAACGGTTGGCGAAAACAAGTATTGCTACGAGTAAGAGCAGCCCAATGATTGAAAGCTTGATCGTCGTGCGCATAGTTTGTTCTTCCTTATCCGAGGAAGCATCGGGAAACTACCTGGTCAACAACTTTCGAGGCCGTTCGGGATTGAACCGGCATTGAGTACGGTTCGTATTCAGATTATTAGTCGCCGGGTCTGGTGAATTGTATGACTGTGGGAATAAAGTTTTGCCAGGCGTTAACCGGTACAGAGCGGGTAAGCAGGCGAAAGTTTGACCCGCTTGCTGGCGCAAGCGGTTCCGTACCGCTTGTTTCTAAATTTATTCGTGCCAACTGGGCATTCTGTTATGCTCACCGGGTAACGGCACCTTCACCGGAGGTTCAAACATGAAATTCAATTCCCCCCGCGGCGCTCTGCGCCTCTCCCGCTTCGTCTCGACGGTGTTGTTGCTTGCACTGTTTGTTGCTCCGCTGGCGGCGCAACAGCCCACACCTCCGAAGTCGCCCGCGCAAACTGCCGCACGCGCCGAAGCTCCAACATTCGACAATTTACTTTCGACTGACACTTACAAACTTTACGGTGAGATTAGAAATGTCGGCCAACTGTTGAGTAACGGTGGCGCCGGCGAAATTGTCGATCCGATTGTGAAGCTCGCCGATCCCGGACCTCAATTCAAAGCCATAATCAGTTTCCTGAAAAAGAATTCCGAAAGCTTAGCTTCGTCGCGAATGATGTTTGCGGGCTGGGCCGTGCGAACCGATGTGCCGACGATCTTTGTGGCGATCGAATTTCAGAATGACGAAGACGCCGCGAAGTTCGCCCCCAAACTGGAAACGTTCCTGCCGACAGTGCTGCCGCCCGTTCCGATAACGCCCGAGCCCATGCAGGAGACTGAAACCAAACCAGGCGAAGCAGCAAAACCGGGGACAAATCCGAAGCCGAGCAGCACGGTGGAGAAACCGAGCGTCCGTCAGTCTCCGGCGACCGGCCCGTCGCCGCAGGTCGAAGAGCGTTTGCCTTTCGTGATTACGCACGCGGGCAATCTGGTTTGCATCACTGACAAGAGCTTTAAGTTTTCAAAACTTCATCCGGCGAATGGCAAGCCTCTGTTTCAGGATCAAAACTTTCGCACTGCGCGCGATCAGTTTTCATCTGAGCCACTTTTCTTTTTCTTTAACGTAGCGCTCGAAGAACAAAACAAGCCAAGACAAATTGCCGCGGACCAGAAAGCCGAGGCGCAGGCCGAAGCCGAGCGCGCGCGTCTGGAAGAAGAAGCCCGCCCGGCACAGACACCCGAGGCAACGCCGAACGCCACGCCGGACGCGACGCCGGAAGAACCGCCGCCTACCCGGATTGGCATACTTACCGGCGGACCGTCTCCTTCTCCCACGCCAACGCCGACGAAAGAAGAGCAGGCTCAGCGGATCGCATCGTCACAAATCGGCGGCATGCTCGACGCGATCGGATTCGGCGAGCCGCAGTGGCCGGAAGCAGTTGGCCTGGCGGTGGCGCTTGAAGGCAATCAATACGTGCTGCGCGCAATCATGATTGATAAGCCTGAGGCGAAAAAACTTCCGCTTCCATTTGTTCCGCAATTGGTTTCGGGCGCGCCTTTCAATTCAGACGCGGCCTCGGTCCTGCCGGATGACACTGAGATTTTCGTCAGCGCCTCAATCGATCTGAAGCAGACTTACGAAGGGATGCGAAAGGCAGCGGACGTTAAAGCCAAAGCCGATGCGAGGCCATTATCACCCCTGTCCCAAACTGGTGTGCTTGTAACACAAGGCTCCTCCAAAGAGCCGGCGCCGGATCCTTTCGCTGAATTCGAGAAGAAAGCCAAATTCAATATCAAAGACGATTTGTTGCCGGCGTTGGGTAATGAAGTCGCGCTCGCTGGTTCATTGAAGACCTTGCAGAGCGCGGGCGGCATGAATCTCGGAATAAAATCTCCGTCTCCTTCTCCCTCCGACTCGAATAAAGACGATCCAAATAAGAAGCAACCCGAAGTGCTGCCGATACTCTTGATCGAGATCAAGGATCGCGACGCGGCGCGCGCGCTAATGCCTAAGGTGCTCAACGGCCTGGGAATCGGAGAAGCAAACCTGATCGCCCAGACTGAGAAGCGCGACGATACCGAGATGGTCAACTATGCCGGCGTCTTTGCTTACGGCTTCGTTGGAAACTTTCTGGTGATCTCTGAAGCATCGGGCGTGCGTCGTGTCGTTGATGCATACGTCAATCATCAGACACTTTCGTCGAACACTGTTTTTCGAAACTCGCGGCGGTGGGAATCGAATCGCAGCGTTGGCCAAATATACGTTTCACCGGCTTTGATGGAAGGTTATCAGGATGAAGTTCGCAAGACGTCGGCAACCATGGACACAGCTCTGCGCGACTTTCTGCTTGGTCTAAATCCAAATGCTGAGGCGATCACCTATTCGCTTTCGAATGACGGACTGGGAACACAACATGAATTACACCTGCCTAAAAACCTGATCCTGATGACGATCGCAGGAGTCTCTTCGGCGACAAAGAACCCGCCGCCCGAACAGAACGAGATGATCGCGATTGGCATGTTGCAGTATTTTGCTAATCAGGAAACCGCTTACAAGGCCGGCGCCGGCAAAGGTAACTATGGATCGGTGCAGCAATTGGTAGACGCGAAGATGTATCCCCTGGAGGCGTTCGATAAGTATGGCTACAAGATCGACGCCACGGTGATGGGGGAACAGTTTGAAGCAGTCGCGATGCCAAAGGAATACGGCAAAACGGGCAAGCGTTCGTTCTTTGTGGATAAGAGCGGCGTCGTCCGGGGTGACGATCACGGCGGCGGCCCGGCGACGTCGGCGGGCAAGCCGG
>DNNE01000142.1:18532-31006 GCA_003487805.1 Blastocatellia bacterium
AAGCTCATGCAAGCGAGGACGCTTGCCGCTCCAGTCTCTCCTCCATCCGCTTACGCGGATGGTACTGACCTCAAGATCGACTCGACAATTTCGCTCGCTTCGCCGCGCGCTCCTTTCAAGATCCGCGCTGACTCTAAAGCCTTAGGGAGGAAACTCAAGGCCATCTCAGGTTGCGAACGAGCTGATACGGTGTTAGCCAAAAGTTCCAGCACGGCTTTCCCTTGCGTTAACTCGCGCGGACGCCAGCGCGCGCCACCTTTGAAGTTAGTCGAAACGACCAGACCAACGCGCAAAGGTTTCGAGCCGATTCCCGCGCCGAATTCTTCCGGCCTGAGTCTTTCAATGCCCGTTGATTCCGCACGAATCCTGAGATCGCGCGCGTATGGATGGACGCGGCCACGCTCATCAATAACCGCGTACTCGTCTGAGTAATAGGTCGCGCCCGCACGAAGTAATTCTGCGACCAGCGTCGATTTGCCGCTGAAGCTCATTCCCGGAATCACGATTGCTCGTCCTTTGAAGCCGACTACTCCGGCATGCACGAAAACCCGGCGCGGCGCGTACTCAGCGACCGTCAATTGCAGATGTGACTCAAACTGATCGAGAAGATCTTCGAAGCTGCGGGTACGCGCGAACCTGGCGAGATTCCAATAACCCAGATTGAAGCGACGGACCCTTCCATCCGCATTGTTGGCGAACCCGGTCAAAGAATAAAGATGATTCACCACGCGCACGTCAGACGGCCTGGAGTCCGGCGGCAGACGGGTGAGCAGACGCTTCAGAATCGCTTTGTCGTTCACGCGCAGTCCGACACGAACTCCGTATGCGCTGAATGAAATGCCGTCCGCCCAGCCCAGGCGGTCGAGTTTCGCCATTCAAGTTGAAGGTGTACGGAAGCGGGGAATTCGCATGGCTCTCTGTGTCAGAAGCCCGACCGTCAGGGAGGGCCAGGTACAGAACCGCTTGCGCTAGCGAGCGGGTTAATCGTATGAATTCAAGATTTTCTTTTCTGTCGAGTTTCTACCCGCTTGCTAGCGCAAGCGGTTCCGTACCGGCCGCCTCTGACACGAATTACAGATTCTCTATCAGCACGGGCTCGACCGGTTCTGCCAAATCAAATCCAAACACTCGCGAGTAAAAATAAAGTTCGCCGTCGAGCGATCGCTTGATGTTTTCCGCGCGCCTGAAACCGTGCTGCTCTCCTTCAAAGGCGACGTACGCCACGGGCAATCCTTTCTTGCGCAGGGCGTCAACCATCATCTCGGCCTGGTTCGGCGGCACAACCTTGTCTTCCAGACCCTGAAAGAAAATCACCGCGCACGATAACCGATCGGTGAAATTAATGGGCGAGCGCTCGACGTAAAGATCGCGCCGTTCGGGATATGGCCCAATGAGGCTATTTGAGTAGCGCGATTCAAATTTATGTGTGTCTTTCTCCAGCGCTTCCAGATCGCTGACGCCGAAATAGCTGGCGCCGGCCTTGAAATAATCGCGTAACGTCAGCGCACAGAGTGTCGTATAACCACCTGCGCTGCCACCGTCGATCATCGATCGATTTGCGTCCGCGTCGCCGCGCGCCGCAAGGAACTTCGCGCCATTCACGCAGTCGTCAACATCGACAATCCCCCAATTGCCATTCAAGCGCTCGCGATATTCGCGGCCATAACCAGTGCTGCCGCCGTAGTTTACATCGAGCACTGCGATCCCACGACTGGTCCAATACTGAATCGTCAGCAGCAGCGCGGCGATCGTCGCCGATGTTGGCCCACCGTGACTCTTGACGAGCAGTAGAGGCTTTTCGTTCGCCGGTCCGGCGAACTCGCGGTTTCTGGGCGCGTAATAAAATCCGTGCGCGGTCAACCCGTTTTCAGTTGGAAACTCCACCGGCTGCGGCTCTGAAATGTAGTTTGAGTCGATGTCGATCCTGGTTACGCGGCGCAGGACGTTTGTCTCGCGCGAAGTCAGATCCATTTCGATAATCGACAATGGTTCGCTCGGAGAGGCGGCGCGAAACAGCGCCCGGCCCAGAGCGGCCTGCACAAAAGAAATCTCGGTGAACGGCGTCTCAACACGATCGAGCTGTCTGGTGCGAGTATCGATCGTGCCGAGCTTCCAGATCCCTTTCTCAACAAAGGCGCAGACAATTATTTCCGCTGATGCAAACCCGTACGTCGAGAGACCAAAGACCCACTGCGGTAGCGCAAACTCAGCGCTTATCTCGTGCAAGCATTCCACCCCGCCAGTTGCAACGCGATAGATGTTCCACCATCCCGTGCGATCGGATACAAAATACAAGACGCCATCCGGCGACCACTCGGGCTGGAAGATCGACTCGCGCGCTCCGCCGGCGATTAGTTTGTGATTCTGAATCGATCCGTCGGCAGCGACCTCGCCCGTCCACAGCTCGCAACCATCCCAGGGCATGTTCGGATGGTTCCAGCTCAGCCAGGCCAGGCGCGATCCGTCAGGGCTAACTCGCGGCGAGGAATAAAAGTCATTTCCCGCAATAAGGACAGACTCTGCGTCGCCGTCAAGTGAGATGGCGGCAATAGTGTTTTGCGCTTCGCGATCCGCTTGACGATGATCTTCACGAACGCAAATCAAACGATTGCGGGCGTCATCAACAACCGCGTCTGCATAACGCAAGCGATCGTCGCCGCACTCTGTGGTTATTCGCTCCGGTGCTGAACCGGCAGTCTGACGATAGAGCTGCTGATCAGCAAAGTTTGAAAAACAGACGACCCCGTCATGCACGACGTAATCACCACCACCGTATTCGTGAACGCGGGTTCGGGCATTGAATTCCGCCGGGTTGATATCGGTTGTTGCTCCGTCGGCGGATCGCCGCACGATGACCTGGCGACCTCGTTCGGACGGACGCATCTCAATCCAATAGATGTTCTCGCCATCCAGGCGCGGCTGGCTCAATCCGATCATCTCTTTGACAATCAGATCGGACGTTATCGGCGATTTCCACGAGCCGTATGGTGCAATCGTCACTGTCGGACCGGCTTTCTTCGCGAATTGTTTTGAATGCAGAGAGGGCGATTATCGCCAGAAAACTCGAAAGTGCAAGAAGTCAGAACCGCCTGCGGTAGCGGGTGGTTAATGATTACCTGTGAAGCGACGATAAAACCACCCGCTACCGCAGGTGGTTCTGACAAGAAAAGCAAAGGCGCCGACCTCCCCCAAAGTCGACGCCATCACCCTTCAGTCTCAGTTCTCACAAGGAGAATCAATGAATGAAGAGATACTAAAGTCATCTCGGCTATCAAGGGTTGCAGAAACATTGCAATGAACTTGTGAAGAGCTTTCGTATTCTGGCGAGAGTTTCACAACGGGGAAAATCGCAGTCAGCTTTCTTCATTGACGGGAAGTTCAAAGAGGCATAAAAGATCACCTGAAAGAATGCCCTGGCATCAATCGGGGCTTTGATACCCAGAGGTCTTATGATCAATGGCGCACACGTAATCATTTACAGCAAATACGCGGAAGCCGATCGCTCTTTCTTCAAGGATGTGCTGGGCTTTCATCATGAGGATGCGGGCCACGGCTGGCTGATTTTCGCGCTGCCGCCGGCCGAGGTCGCTTGTCATCCTGGGGACGAGAATGATCAGCACGAGCTTTATTTAATGTCTGACGCTGCTGGCGGAAAAATGGGACTACGTTCCTTCGCCGTCTGCGATGGGCATCGGGATGTTGATTACCGCCGCAGTCTTGTTGACGTTTATTCTCGGCGGCGTGGCGCAACTAATCTGGTCCAGGGTCTCGCCCGACACTGAGAAGACTTATCGAATTCCGCTGGCGTCGGGATTGATCTGCGGCGAAGCGATAATTGCCGTGGTGCTGGCGATAATGGCGGCGGCCGGCGTAAATTTTTGAAGACTACAACCGCAGATGGACGCGGTTGCTGTGTCAGAAGCCCGACCGTCAGGGAGGGCAACATCCAATTACCAACCAACGATCTTGTCATGGTAGTTGCCCTTGCTTACGCGCGGGCTTCTGACACTGTTTTGAATCTGTGTCTATCTGTGTAAATCTGTGGCTAACCATGAACTGGCGCGACAACATCCTCACGAACGCTGACCAGCTTCGCGATCTGCTTTCGCAAACGAAAACGATCGCGGTGCTCGGCATCAAGACTGAAGCGCAAGCTAATCAACCGGCATTCTATGTACCCAAGTACATGCACGGCGCCGGGTTCAAGATCATTCCCGTGCCTGTCTATTATCCCGACGTCACAGAAATCCTCGGCGAAAAAGTCTATCGAAAGCTGGTTGATGTGCCGGACGAAATCGACATGGTAAATGTCTTTCGGCGGCCACAGGACATCCCGTCGCACCTGGACGACATCCTCGCGAAGAAACCAAAATCAGTCTGGATGCAATTAGGAATCACTCATGACGAAGTCGCTGAACAACTCGCGAAGGCGGGAATCAAAGTCGTTGAGGATCGATGTCTAATGGTCGATCATCGTCGGCTCATATGATTTAGCCCCGATTTTGTCGACACCGATCCGGGGGGCTGACTCTGCCTCTCGACACGCTCAAATAAACCGTGATACAAGCTCCAGCCACTTCGAATCTGACGATCCGAAACTGATCTGGAAAATGCTTAGGGCCGCTAACGTCGCAAGAGTTCTGTTTGCAGTCTCACTGGTTCTCCTGATCCCGCACCACATCGTCGTTTCTGCAGGCGGAGATCGTATCGCAATCAAAAGCGACGTGACGGTTCAGAGCGCGGCGGCTCACGACGTTTCTCATCCGCTCCGGTCTCTCGTGCCGGCTTATGTTGAAAGTGAAAGCGCACCGCAACAGAATCCGACAGTTGACGCTGCATGAGACGGTGCTGGTCGAAGGCGAGGCTGCGCAGACAAACACGCTGCGTTGGGAGGACTACACGCAAACAGCGATTGATCCCAGCGACGACTGCACAATTTGGTACGTAGGCGATTATCTCAAGAAGGGCGCGGCGAACCACACGAGCCGGATTGGAGCTTTTCGTTTGCCGGGGTGTCGTTAAGAAATGCGAATGACTCGAGGATCAAATCAGCTTCTTAAGATCGCTGTCATTGAACATTTCGCTCCTCACGGAGCGAAGACAAGAACCGTTGCGACTCAATCACTGCCGTATCTAACTTCCATTCGTCTAATCCGTGTGCCGGCGAGGAACAACACCAACGCCGTGACGATCAATAACCCGGGAATTGAGATCCAGGCGGGAGTTGGTTCGGCTACGACTGCGAATGGTCCTTCCGAAACCGGCACCGGAACCAATGAATTCAAGTAATGGATAACGCTGATCTTTTTCAGAAGCGGCGGCAGCAGAAAGTTGATCCACTCCCATCCGTAAAGTACCAGCGCGGGGATGATTGGATTGCGAAAGAACAATCCCACCACCAGAAAGAATGCGCCGTAACCAACGCACGCCAGCATCGTAATCGTGACGTACCAAAAGAGTTGGTTCATTCCCGGCCCGTCAAGGAACAAACGCGAGCTCTCTGCATAGTAATGCGAGAAAAAAACCAGGAGCATGCAAACAACAGTTACGGTCGTGAACAAGACGATCGATGTCAGCAAGCCTGACAGATACTTGCCGGCAACCAGGACCTCGCGTCGCACGGCCGACAAAAAGTAATAATGCAGGCTGCGATCGACGATCTCACCGCGGAACAAGTTCATGAAGATCCAGGCGCAACCAAAAAAGACGACCGTGCGCAGGATCATCGAGTTGTAGAAAATCGAGTAGATGCTGAAGAGCTGATTCGAAGTGCGGCCGAGCGGATTGACTATCTCAACCAGGATCAGCAAACCGATCGGCATTGCCGCTAAAAGATAGATCAGCAGCGAACGCTTGCCGAAGAAATTCTTCTTCAGATCAAGCCGCATAATGGCGCCGATTTGCCGCAGCCACAGCGACAAACTGGAGCCGGCGTTTATCGAGCCATCAGTTTGAAATGTTTCAGCAGTTGAACTCATAAAATCAACTTCCCAATCGTTTTCGAGGCGGGCGCCGGATACTACGGATTGCCAGGCGGGCGGTAGCCCGCCTCTAAACGCCTACTGCGATCCGATCAAGTACTCGTAAACTGCGCTCAGATCATCGTCAACCGGCACGATTGATTCGACTTTGACGTGGCCTTCAGCCACTACGTCGTTGAGCGAAAGATAAAACTGATCCGGGTTTCGGATCTTTACAAACAAACCCTGACGGTCATCATGAACGCGTGCTTCGATGACATCCGTGCATTGAAAAATTCGCGATGCCAGCACCGAAGGGTGATTACAACGAATCAGAACCTGCACCGGATGTTCGACGTCCATCTCGTCGCGCACACCCTGGATCGCGCCTTCCGCGACCACGTAACCGTTGTTGAGCAACACCACGCGGTCCGACATCATGTCGACTTCGTGCAGGATGTGACTCGAGATGATCAAGTGCAGACCGTCGGCGGCCAGCTGTTTGAAGAGCGCGATCGTTTCCGCGCGCACCATCGGATCGAGACCGTTAAGCGGTTCGTCCAAAATCAAAACTGAAGGTTGATGCGCAATCGCTTGCGCGAGTCGAGCGCGCTGCCGCATGCCTTTGCTGTACGCACCGAGCTTCCGGTCGCCGGCCGGCAAGAGGTCGACCCGCTCGAGGGCCTTCTGTGTCAATTCATCGGCTTGTTTTGTGGTAAAGCCTGAGACCAGCAGGAATGAGCGGATGAACTCACGACCCGTCAGTCCTCGCGGGAAGGAATCGAACTGCGAACAGTAGCCGAGTTTACGAAACAGCCTGTCCGGCTGGTCTGTCGAAATGCCGAGCACGCTGACACTTCCGCGGGTCGGGCGTAATAAGCCCGCCATCAAATTCATCAAGGTCGTCTTCCCTGCCCCATTTGGACCAACAAGGCTGGTGATGCCCGCAGGGATGTCGAGGCTCACTCGATTCACGCCGAGTATCTCGCCGTAAAACTTCGAGACGTTGTCGAAGACGATCAGCCCATCCGATTGCGGATTGCGAATTGCGGATTGCGAATTTATTTTGCCGTCGTTCATCTGTTTCTTTCACTCATCACAAATTCCGCAATTCGCAAATCCGCAATTCGAATTTACTTAACCACCTCATATGCCTTTACTTTTCGCGACAGCAGCCACAGGCAAAGCGCGCAGATCAGAAACAGAATAAGCCATGATGCCCACAGCGGTGGTTCTACCATCGCCGTTTCGACGATTACACCTCCACGCATCCGCTGCACCTGGCCCGCCTGTTGCACGAACGTGCCAAATAGTCCGGCCCAGACACTTCTAATCAGAGAACCCAAACTTAAGAGGTTTCCCCAACGCGTCGCCAACATCTGATTCAAAATCGCGGCGAAGACTGACGGAATAAAAAAGAGACCGATCAGCCCGGCGCTGGCCGCCAGCCGCCACTTCACCCAGGCTGAAATCGTCTGCGTCAATAGCGCGAGCAGAAGGATCCAGACCAGGCTGCCGAGAAAGATCGCGCTGGCGATCGGAATATTTTGCGAGAACCACGACCAGCCTTCGAGATAGCTTTGCAGCCCAAACAAAATCAAACCTGGCACCCAGGTGATCGACGAAAGCAGCAGAATCACGATCGACATTTTGCCGACGACATATTCGCTGCGACTGAATGGCCGGCAAAGATAGAGAGGCAATCCGTTGTTTGTAAGATCGCGCGCGACCTGTTGTGGCCCGACCAGCAGCGCCAGAAAGAAACCGACCCATCCTTGTATTTCGACGAATGTTAGAAAGAACGTTGCATCAATTGGCAGGACGTTGACGACGCTGAGCTTCATGATGGCGAGCGCTTCGGTGTTATGACGCAGATAAATAAGAATTGCGAAAACGAGCGGCGCCATGAACGACAACGCATATAAACCGGTAAAGAGCTTCGATCGAAACACATCACGAAAAGCGTGCCGCGGAATGATTAGGAAACGACTCCATTCCGGCGACAGCGCGCCTGCGTATCGTTTATATGATCGTTCAAGTACGGCCATAGGAATTTGTCCATTGAGTCATTTTTTCATTGATTCAATGGATCAATGAGTCAATGAATCAATTACTTCCGTTCTCCATTGCCTTCAAGAAAATGTCTTCAAGTGAATCGCGCTTATAAGTCAAACGCCGAATTTGCACCTGCGAAGCGGCGGCGAGTTTATAGAGATCGCGAATCTCAGTTCCGTCCTGCAGGATAATCTTCAACCGATGATCGCTCGTCATGGCGCACTCGCAACCCAGCGAGCCGATGCCTTCGACAAAGCTCTTGAGATCGCCGCGCGTCTCGAGCATCAGAAACTTTTTGTTCGCCTTCCGCTCTTCTTCCAGGTTGCAATAAACGACGAGACGTCCGTCTTTTAGAATCACGATCTCTTCACAGCACTCTTCGACATCGCGTAACAGGTGCGACGACAAAACAATGTTCGCCTGCCCGCTGTCGCGAATCTCTCGAATCATTTTGATCATTCGTGAACGCGCCGGCGGATCCAAACCGTTGGTCGGCTCATCAAGAAAAATGAGACGTGGCCCATGCACGATCGCCTGTGCCAACTTTGCCAGTTGCTTCATCCCGAGCGAAAACGTATCGACGTTGCGATAGCGCGCTTCTCCCAGACCAACGAAGAAAAGCGCTTCATGCGCCCGCTCCAGCGCCGCTCCCGGCGGCAGTCCCGAAAGCTCGGCCATAAAACGCACGAAGTGAATGCACGACATTTTCGAAATGAAAGAATCGCGTTCCGGCATATAGCCGATCAACGACTTGATTTGATTTGCCTCACCGCGAATGTCGCTGCCCAGGATTCGCGCGGTGCCGGCTGATGGCTGGTGAAACCCAAGCAGAGTATGAATCAGCGTTGTCTTGCCCGCGCCGTTTGGTCCCAGCAAACCGATCGCGCGTCCACGCAGATCGCCGTTGAGACTTTTCAGGATTGGACGGCCGCCGAAAGTTACCGACAGATTGTCGAGAGTGATGACACCGGGGCTATCGTTGAGGTGAGAACTTGTAGCTGGCGCGTCGAGTGTCATTCTTTTTTGCGAGACTTCTGAATGTCTTTAAAGCTCCAGGACCATTCAGTATCAGGAAGAACGTTCCCCAGAATAGGCCGATCGATGCTCTTACGAAAAGATTGTCCCACGAGTTCAGAAATAAGATCGAGAGGCCGAGCGCGATTAGCGTTATGCCATTAACGAGGACGCCGCGATCGCCTCGCGAACCAAAGGCCGGCTTGCTGGAAATAAAGTTCATGGGACTCTCCTCCAGGATTAGGCGCCGATGCGGATCATTGCCGCTCCAGCACGATCAGATCGTCGATCTTACCATCGGCGCTCGCATCGTGAGCCTTAATACTCAGGATGCGACGGTCATTTGAAAGCTTTAGCGTGCGAGTAAAAGTCCCGCCATCGTCAATCCATTCCAGGATAATGGCGTCGGCGCGGCGGACAACTTTGGTCTTAATGCGCTCATCACCGGAACCATTTACCGTTTCAGCGCCATCGAGGGAATAATTGATGGTGCGGCTGGACTCGCCGGCTGCGTTCACCACTTTGATTGTCTCGCGCAACGAACCGTCTTCGCGTTCAAAGCGAATCACAACATCGTTGGGCGCCCCGTGGCTACCGGTAAACTCGCTCCGCGACGCGTCCATCTTCCACGTACCGATGACATCCTTTTCCGGCTGCGCATAAACCAGGACCGCGGCCAGAGAGATCACAACGGCGGTTAGAGACATTAATATTTTTCGTCGCATGTTCATCTCCATCAAAACAGAAAATGCCACAGGTTCGTAAAGGGTATGCACGCCGCCGGCGTGCATTTCATCGAGGCACCTCAAACACCCCCGAAGCGTGAGCACCAAAGTCACAGAGTCACAAAGAAGTTTTTCCCTTGTAATCCTCTGTGACTCTGCGCCTCTGTGGCAAAACCTTAACTAGTTCTTCTTCAGTCCCTGCTCCAGAATGTGATGCAGCTCAAAAGCGTTCGGCATTCCCAGCAGCGTTGCCGGACTCAATCCAAACGGACCGCCTTCAGTGTTCGCCGCGAATTCTATTCGATCTCCGAACGCGTAGGCATAAGCCAGGGTCGGCTCCATCGTGGCGGCCATCGTGAGCGCTCGCTGTGGACCTGACGGCATGTTCGCTGCCTGGTTCGCAAAGGGCTTGGCTAGCTGTGCCAGGTTCTGATAGATCAGCGCCGAGAAATTAACGTTTCCGTCCGCCGGCAAGCCAGCCGTGAATTGTGGCGAGTGCAACAACGTGCTGCCGGAATCGTGAAAGCGCAGCGCTTGATCGACCAGCGCCCGCGTCGGACCTGCAATCAGATAGCCGTTCGCCATGACGTAATTCACTTCCACACCGCCAAAGTCTTTCGATCGCAGCGTGTAGAAAGTGCGCCCGCCGGAATCAGCCTTGTCCCATTCAAGACCCTGCTTGCCTTCCTTTACCAGTTGCTTGTTCACTTCGGTGACGACTTGCTCAAACGTCTGCTGCAAATGCGCCGGGTCGTTCACCTGGATCACGAGCTTCCACGAAGGGGTCGGCAAAATTGGCCCATCAATAGCGAAGGCATAGTCGCCACCCAGAGGCGCAGCAAAATCGTTGCGCAGGTTGATGCCATGGTCCTTCTCCAACTCGTCGAGGTGCTTGTTCAAATCCGGACAGACGTTGCTGACCACTGCCAGCAGGTCGTCGACGACGGCGGTCGGATTCTTGATTACAAATCCGGCAACCAGATTTGCATCCGGCGAAATGTATTCGAGCGATTTCATTGGCGCCGGCGGCGCGAGCCATGAAGTAATTCCGTGGTCCGCCTGATTGTAGGAAAGCACCGCGCGGGTGTGCGTCTTGCCATCGGTGTCTTTCTGATCGAGCACAAATGATTTCATGTTAAAGACACCAAGCTGGTTGAGTGCCTGCTCATGGTTGTCGCCAACCGCGATCCGCCGGACGCCGTGAGTGTGCGCGATGATCTTTTCCAGATCAGCGCCCAACACGATCCCGGCGCCTTCGTGATAAACCTGCGCGATCCGCGCGTAGAAAGGCGTCGTAGAAAATCCACTGCCGCCCTTGGCAATTGTCTGCAATTGCTCGAACTTTGGAGAACCGACAAGCACGTCGCCGGCAATCCACACGTACAATTGCTTGTCGCCACCCGTTGAATTCGTGACGGGCTGAGCATTGCGCGGATCATCAACCCAGATGACCTGCGGCGCCTTGCCATTCGTGCTTAGCTTTTGCACTTCGTTATCAAAGAAGGCACGAAAGCCCGCCGGATTCTTGAGTTCAGCCAGCACGATCGGTTCGGTCGGCTGTCCCTGTTCGCTCATGCCGGCGCCAACGGCGATCTCTTCACCCAACTGATCTCCAAAGTCTTTGATGGTCGCGATGGCCTGATTCATTCCCGGTCCACGCGGCTCATGCCGGTCGGCAAACCAGTCGCGCAGCGCCGGATTCTGTTGAATGCGCTCTTCGATGATCCGGTTCGATTCAGCGATCGACGCCGCAAGATTCGGCAGCGCCGCATACATCACGGTACTTTCGGGCATCATGTCGAGTAGCCGCGTCGAGGTGCGCACGCCGGGTTTGGGAACGGCGTTCAGCTCTTTATTCAGCGAGGCGAGTGCGTCAAGCGTTTGGGTATAACGCGCCGCATTGCGACTCCATGAAACCTCATCCTTGACCGGAACAGTTTCGATCGAAGCATTGGTGGTAGCCTGGTCGCCCGCGCGCAGCACCTTATCGGTGCCATTGCGATCGAGATGAACTTCGCCTTCGATAACACTAACGCGCGAGCCCTTCGTTCCGGCATTCACGGAGAACGTCGTTCCGGTGACCGACACAAGTGAGTCCCCGGTGTCGACGTACAAGTGGCCCTTTTGTTTAGCCGCTTCGACGATAACGCTCCCGCTGTCGAGGTGCACCGTCGTGCCGCGCATGGTTTGACTCATCGAGAACTCAGAACGATCTTTCATCTCGATCAGCGAACCGTCTCCGAGCCGCACAACCGCGTGCGCGTCCTTGGCGGTGCGAATCACATCGCCGCGTCCGATCTTTTCACCTACACCCAGGGGCCGCGTTTTGGAGTCAGCCACCACATACAGTGGACCATCAGCGGCTTGCACAGTCGCTTCCAACGATCCAAACGGCACATAACGTTGAATCAAAGGCAGGGCGATCAAGCCGAGCCCGATTAGCAACGCCGCCGCGATGCCCCAACGCAAAACAACGGGCCGCAAACTGTACACCTGCTTCTGCTGTTTGCGCCTGGCCGGCACCACCGGCGCGACGCGCGCTTCCCGCGCCTGCTTCAAGGCTTTGCGGCAAGGAATGCACTCGTGCGTGTGATCGACGAGCAGCAGCGAGCGCGCTTCAGAAAGGCCGCTACTCAAATACGCCGGAATCAACGACTGAAAATCTGCGCACCCTTCGATGCAATCAACGACTTCATCAACGTTTAGAGGCGGGCTACCGC
>DNNE01000142.1:31330-31554 GCA_003487805.1 Blastocatellia bacterium
CTCC
This sequence comes from Blastocatellia bacterium, assembly GCA_003487805.1. GTDB lineage: Bacteria > Acidobacteriota > Blastocatellia > Pyrinomonadales > Pyrinomonadaceae > UBA11740. The sequence continues at coordinate 31,335 of DNNE01000142.1, forward strand.
CCCCCGCCAGCCGCGATGAAGCATCTATTCGCGACCAAACACGCCCAGTTGCTTCGTTCAGTGCTTTGTCGTCAACCTGCTCAGAACGAATTCCGGCAGCGATTTTGTCCAACATGTTGTCGAGTTCTTTCTTCTTCATGGCTTCACTCCAATGATTGCTAACAAATAATCCGTTTCGTTTAGAGGCGGAATTCCTTTTTCGTTTAGAGGCGGGCTACTG
>DNNE01000142.1:31864-45369 GCA_003487805.1 Blastocatellia bacterium
TTTAGAGGCGGGCTACTGCCCGCCAAAGCCGGAGGGCGGTAGCCCTCCTCTAAACGATTGACTCGTAACCCTTCAAATACTTTCCAATCTCTTTCCGTAAGCGCGCGCGGGCGCGATGCAGCGTGACGCCGACGACCAAAGCCGACGTATTCATGATCTCGGCGATCTCGCCGTTGCCGTAACCTTCGAAATAGCGGAGCGCGAACATCTGCCCGGCTGTGTCGCCAAGTTTCGTCACGGCTTCGCGAATCAGCTTTCGCAGTTCCTTATCTTCGTGATGTGTTTCCGGATTCTGCCTTGACACGCCTGGCGCTACGCTGGCTTCGTTTTCGAGATCGTCAATTCCAACCGATCTGGATCTCTTTCGGCTGCGAAGCAAATCGAGCGAAGCATTGATCGCGGCGCGCGAGAAGTAGGCTTCGCCATTCTCCGCCGCCGCGGCGGTTTCCTGTTCGCGCGTGATGCGCAGGAAGACTGTCTGCAAAACATCTTCGGCATCGGCCGCGCTTCCGGTCACGCGATACGCGGTGCGAAACACGCGTTGATTGTGTTTGTGGAAAAGGACTTCGACGCCATCTGCCGCGGGTGTTAAGGAGCTCGCTCTGGCCGTGCTCAACGGCGCGGAATCGGTCGGTCCGACGTAACCAGCAGATGATTTGAGCGGTTTTACAGCAGCCAGCACAGCTTCCTCCTGAATATCTTCTCCGCTCATAAAACGCCCCGGCGGGGAGATTATTAACAGGAGCAGCGCAAAAAGAAAACAGTCGGCTCCTAACCGCGGATTCTTATTGTCCCGGAATTGCTTGCACGCCCATGGGCCTGGAGTGTAACCACGCAACTTCCGCTGGCGACGTTGTCCGGGAGGCGGAACGTGACCTGAGTCAAACCAAAGTTCGGCACGGTGCGCACATCCTCGGCTGGCAGATCCAAAACGCGATTGGCGCTATCGACCAACCTCACTACGACGGACGAGGCCGTCTCGCTCTGAGTTAATTGGAGATTTGTCGCAAATAAGATAACCCGTGCATTCCGATCAGTACCAGCGTTAAGCCAATCCGCGCCGTTGACTACGTCAAAAGGGTCTCTCAATAACAACAGAGTTACGGCGGCAGCTTCGTTCGAAGCTGACTCGTTCACGAGTAGTTGCGGAGTGGAACTGCTCGAGAAGACGATATCGATTATCGGGTGAAGCTCAATGCCGTTTGGCGCCACGCCGGTTTGCCCATGCAGAAAGTCGAACATCGCCACGCCAGTTACCTGGACCGGAACGTTTGCGAATTGGAAACTCGTACTGGCTGTAAACATTGCATTGAATTTCATTCGGGCGTTGACGATGCTCGCAGCGAAGGGGCTGCCGGACCCGACACAACCGGGATTCGGAATCTCGCCGATAATTGTGTTGCCAGACTGATCCTGCAACACGATGTGGTAATCGGAATCGTCTTCGAACTTGTACTCGAGCAAGTTGGCATTGATGGTCCAGGTGGTTGTCTCGAATGGCGCGACGCGGTTGTTTGGAGGGATCGGCGAGGGCGGAGTCCAGCTTCGCATTGTAGCGATCGTCGTTGGTTGCGTAACGAAACTGATCGAGGATGCGTCCGGATCGGTTCCAGTCTTGACCGACCAGCGTTCAACTCCGCAGTTTGGCGTCGGGGTTGATGACGGAGTCGGACTCGGGGAAGGACTTACACCACAGGTTATCGCCGGCGACGAACTGTTACGCGGATTTGGCGCGCCCGTTACAAAATCCGAATTGTTGTTATCTGTGTCGGTGCAGCCGCTGTTAATTCTTAATTCAGCAGTTGTGTTACTCGGTGCGTTGGTGGCGGCGGACCCCTCAAAGCAGTTGGCGCTGCCATAACCAACAAGATCGATCACTGAAGATCCGATCGGGCATGATCCAGAAAGAGCAGTTGTGTTATTGACGAGCGCGATTTTGCCGGCGGTCGCGCTCATCGCAATCACGCCGGTCGAATCAGGCGCCGGCAGGCTCGTCGAACCAGCTGCGCCTTCCGCTTCCTGAATCAGGTAATAATGCCCGGGTGCGATTGTGCAGGTGGCGCTTGCGCAGAGATTGGTTACCTGCCAACTCGTGTTGGTGGCTGCCGCGTATTGGACGGACCAGTTCGAAACATCGACGCTAGAGTTGCCGGCATTGAACAATTCAATGAAGTCGTTCTTAAGCGTCGCGCCACTATTGCCACCGCCACCGTAAATCTGGCTGATGACCACGCTTGATGACACTGCCGCATGCGTTTGCCTGGACGCGGTGGCGCGCAGCACGATAGCCGCGGGCAGAACCACTGCACAAAGCATCAACAGCAGTCTTTTATGGCGGGACACAACCTTCATCAGCGAAACCCGGTGCAATTTTCAAATCCGGAAAAGTTTTTTGTGAGAGCGCAATAATCCCTTTGCAGCGTGGGGCTTAGTCAGGCCTGCGAACACCAACCGCTCAGCGGAAGTCATTTTCCAGGGGGGCTTGCAAGAATTTTATCGTTGAGCGATTAAGGCAAGACTACACGCAGAGTCGACTGCAGGCAAGACGAAGAGAAGACGAAGGTTGAGGGAAGATGCAGAGTTTTTCTCAAGAACAAATCAGACACGAACATCACGGTCCAAAGCGTTGTTGATACTCGCTCGACGCGAGGAACGCCTTGACCATTTCCGCGTTGATATAGTTCCCATTGAACTGATTCAGTTTGTTCAGCCAGAAGTTGTAGCCCTGGTAATCAAGCGTCGGTTCCGGTGGGTCGTAAGGATTTCTTTGCAGGTAACCGAAGTATTGCATAAGCACAAAAGCTTCGTTGAAAAGTTTGTTAGAGACTGAGTTGCTCTCGGCGACACTCCGCAAAGCGCTAGCGCGGCCGGCATCGCCGCCGCCGGCGGTGTTGAAGGCATTGATGGCCGCAGAAGTCTCAGTACCGGTCGGAGCCACACCAGCGTTGCCAAAAAGCGAATTGACGTAAGTCGCCGCATCCTGGCCACCGTGAGCAGATTGAAAAGCCGGGCGCTGCACAAAGGCCAAGGCAAACGCCTGCTTGTTTGTTTCCAACTGCGTCTGCCAATCACCTTGTCCGACGACGATTTGGGCTGGCGTCGTTTGTATTTGCCGCGTGTCGGCGATGAACGGCGCGCGATCTACCGCCACAGGTTTGCCGGTGAGATTACCAAACCCGGCTTTGTACATCTTGTAGACGAGATTACCCGTCTGTTGAAATTCGATTGAAAGGAAAAAAGCAGCCGAGACATTGATGCGCTTCGTCTCAACGCACTGCGCATCGCTACCGCACGAAGTAATGTTGCCAACCCAAAAGTCGAGACCGCTTTGGTCCGGTTGCCGATTGAGAAAATCGAGATAATGCTGCCTCACGAAGAAGCTCGCTTCATCGATCGGATTGCCTGCTTCGTACGCGCCAATGTCGACAGTTCCATCAAAGATGCGCGGGAAGCCGCTGCCGCGCTGGTCCGTCGTTAACGCGTTGTTGTCCTGATCGACAGCGAGCGCGTTGCTACCGCCGTTGATAGCCGGACTACCGACCAGCAGCGCGTGAGTCATCGTTGGGCCACCGTTATTGGCCAGAGGTCCGAGTTTGGCATCCACGTTTAAGATGTTATGCGCGACATTGCCAGTGAAGCTGGCGTCTGAAGTATTGCCGATGAGATTGTAGTCCTGCGAATTGAACGTCCCTTTCAAGTCAGGGCCTAAACCACCACCAACAACCGCATTGTTGGCAACAATAGTATTCCTGAGGTATGTCGTGCCGCCAAAGTTAAAGAGCCCGCCGCCGCCGGTAACACCGTTGCCAGTATTGCCGGTTACTGTGACGTTTGCTAACGTGAGTGAGCCATTTTCGTTGAAGATGCCGCCACCACCGCCACTACTAATTGAAGTGTTGCCACTCACAGTGCTATTCGTCAGAGTCATCGTCGCTGGCGAGTTATTATAGATACCGCCACCGATTTTGCTGGTATTGCCGCCCACCATGCTCTTCGCCATCACGAGCGTAGCGCGATTAGAGATGCCTCCGCCGGAGTCGGCGGTATTGCCGCTTACGGTACTGTTATTGAGAGTCAACACGCCAATGTTGTAGATACCGCCCGCCGCGGCGGCCGTGCGCGCTATGTTGCCGCTTACGGTCGTATTGCTGACTGTAAGTACGCCGCTGTTATGGACACCGCCTCCAGGTGGTCCACCGCTCACACTCCCATTCGAAATAGTTAAGCCTGAAACGGTCACGGTTGTGCTTGAATTGATAGTAAGAATCCGAAAATCCGGCGTTCCGCTCGTCTGGCTGCGTTGTACAGTCAATTGATCCGACCCAGGACCATTGAGATTAATGTTATGACTTAAGCTCGGCAGTGCTGTGGTCAATGTAATCGGATTGGCAACGCCGCTAAAATTAATGTTAATAGTTCCGCACGACGTCAGGGCGTTTGCTTCTTCAATCGCAGCACGCAAGGTACAAACACTGCCAGCCGTCGCACACGAACCGTTGCCCGAGTTTGCGTCGCTGGCATCGCCATTATTGTTTACGTTGAAGGAACTCGGACATGGCACCGGAGTCGGGGTTGGTGTTGTTGTCGGAGTGGGGGTTGGCGTCGGACTGGGTGTCGGCGTCGGCGTCGGACTTGGTGTGGGTGTTGGAGTGGGCGTGGGTGTTGGACTTGGAGCGGCGCAACCCGTCCAATTGAGCTTAATGGTTCCCGCATCTCCTCCCCATCCGTCAACAACAATTCTGTAGGTCGTGCCGGCGGTTGCGTTGAAGGTGACGGTGCTCGTCGTTATCACGCCGTCCTGCACGTCGTCATTAAAGACAAGTCTCGTTAGTGAGCCAACACTGCTGCCAGTATAAACAGCAAGAATCGTGTCAAAGTCGCTGCCACTAGTTGTGATCGTCGTACTATCGGATGAAGGCGCTTGCCACTGGTACCATACGGTATGAGTCGGACTGAGCGAGCTGGTATCCGGAGGATCGTGGCTCGGCTCGCCCGGCTCGCTGGTAGCGCCAAAACTGCTTCCGCCCACGCTACCTGAACATCCGGTAATCGTCTGCGCACTAGCGAAGTTATCGTTCGCGGGAGGCGTGGGCGCGGGTGGCGGCGGTGGTGGCGGATTGGTGTTATTCAGATTGTAACCAAAGGAAGTCAGCGCAAGAGTGTCGTTGCTCGTGATTGTCCTACGACAGCCGTTAGGAATCGCGGGATCCATAATGCCTATGGCGCCGACACAGTTCGGAACATGTTTCCAGTGGCTCGACTGCCAACCATCACCGCCGCTCGCACTGGAACCAGCCGGGCCCCCGGTCGATAGTCCCAACTCAGAATTACCGGGAACAAAATCGAACTGCAGCGGATCAGGTGAACCGCCAATCGTGAGAATCCGTTGCGCGGTGGAAAATGTCGTCGCTGTCGTCCCGGTGCGAAAGCGATAAAGATCCCAAACCGACGGTTTCGGAATATTCAAGCCCGCGTCTGAATCGAATCCGAGGGCATGACCAATCTCGTGCGTCGCGACCGCGTCAAAATCTATGCTGCTCGCAGTGATGCCGTCACTCGGATCGAAATCAAAGGTGAAGTTCGAGTTGAAAGCAATTCTCGCGGCCGGGTCTGTTGGCTGAGCCGTCGCGGGCAACAAACCAATCGCGCGGGCAGTTGGGTCTGATACATCGGTGGCGCCGCCATCACCTAGATCGGTGGGAACACTGTTGGAGGGCAACCCGTTAAATATTGCTTGCTTCGTCGCATTTCCCTCGCCCGTCGCTTCCGCAATTAAGTTCGCGCGCACAGATTGATAAGGATAGGAACTGCCGGGTGCGCTGGTACTGCCAAGCACTCCGTTGGGCCAGGTTTGACCAAAATTCGTGGCGCCGTAGTCAACATCTATATAGATCGTGACCGGCGACATGATCAGCGATTCCCAGTTTTGTGCGGCCCGGGTGAATGCTGCGGTCGCCGCTTGATTCTGTTGTAGCTGCTGTGTGGCGCGGAGAACGATCGTCAGATTTGCAGCTGCCGGAGCCTGGCTGGTGCTCGACTTGCCATCAGGAATTTCGAGGTGGTTGATCTTGCGGAGCCCAAGTCCTTCGAGATCGGCTTGCTCGCGCTGCGCGACCTCCGCTGGAGTGGCTTCGCGACAGACGGTTTCACCTTCCGGATTTCGATAAACGGTAAACTGACGGCGAGCCGGCTTTGCATCATCAGAAGCTTGGGGCAGCATCCCGACTGGCGTGACCACGGCGGGCGATTGCGAAGCGTTAGTGACGAGAAGGTGCCGCGCCTTTTCATTCAGCCGCGCCGAAGAAACGCGAACCGTGCGTGACAGAGAATTATGTGCGGCGAGCGCGGTTCCGCCCACAAATATGGCAAGCGCTCCGAGCGTAACTAAGCAAAGCCTTCGGCGATCGTAAGGAGTCATGAAATTACTGAGACTAACGGTCGGGGAGTCTGAGGTAAAAAAACGGTTCCGCTGAGGCGCGAAAGTATCGGGCAAAAACCAGGTCTTAGAGACTTCATGCCACCAAACCGTTGCCAGTAATATCATGAATTCCATCAATAAACCATAGGCTCAAACGACTATTTGAGTGTGTTCTTGCTGAGAGAATCCAGACGCGTCCGCGCCGCCGCTACTTCCGGACTGTTTGGATATTTTCGCAGGATCTCGCGCCAAGCCCAGCCTTCGTAATGAAACTGCTTTCTGGTGCGATCGAAAGTGAAGACTACGCCTTGCCGGTTGTAGCGATCGAGGCCGCTGTAATTCAGGTAGTAACTAAACTCAGGCGCGCCGCCGGCCGGCAGCTCACGTCTTTCAAATCGCCGTTCTGCTTCGCGCGTCAACTTGGCCGCGGCCTCTTCAGCGGCGTCCCCATAAATCAATAATACTTTCATTCGGATCGGTGAGCGTGGGAACGCTTCGAGAAAGATCCTGGCGCGCGCCACGCGATCGAATTCATCCGCGCCGTCCAGGAGGCGCGTGAGGCGCTCATCGTCGCCCGCGCGCCATGATGAAATGACAGCTTCGCTTTGCAGCCAGCCAGAGGTCCTGCGATTAATCGCGACCTGATAAAACGTCAAACCGTCGCGCGTACGACTGGAGCCTCTGATCGAAACAAAGCGACCACGGCCCAACCGGCGAATAAGACGAGCCGCCGGATCGGGTGAGCTTCGCAGCGCGCCCAGTCTTTCATCAGCAACGATCGCCAGATGTCCGCCCGGAGGAACGCGCGGCTTCTGCGCGAAACTATTGAGCGCAAAACCAGCCGCGATGATGAAGAGAAAACTTGCGAGGCGTCGACGAGAGATTGTGGTCGCCATGTCGGTCCGTCTCCTTCACAAGGTAAGGTTGCAAGAGGCGGCAAACTTGCGGAGGCGCGAGATCCGGGAACGCGCCTTGCGCGCAATGCGGACGAGGACGTCCGCGATCGGAAGCTACACGCGGCGGCGAGTGGCAGCCGCAACCGTGGGGTTGAATTTTGTGCGAGTGTCAGCGGCGATTAATCGCTCACTCATGCCCGCGTGATGAAAATGGCAAATCGCGACCGCGAGCGCATCCGCCGCGTCGTGCGGTTCCGGCACGGCGCTCAACGACAACAGCACGCGCACCATCTGCTGAACCTGCTGCTTGTCAGCATTGCCGTATCCGGCGACGGTTTGTTTCACGCGCCGCGGTGAATACTCTCCGATCTGAAGCGCCGCTTTTTCAGCCACGAGCAGCGCGACCCCGCGAACCTGGCCCAACTTGATGGTGACTTTGGGATTGACTGAGTAGAAAGCCTCTTCGATAGCGCACGCGTCGGGTTGAAGTCGCTCGATCACTTCTTCAAGCGCGCGCCAGATGCGTAGGAGTCTGGCAGAGAAGGTTGCCGACGACGGTGACTTAACCGCGCCAAATTCGATCAAGCGATAGCGCTGGCCATTGCTGTCGCCTTCGACGACGCCCCAACCCGTCGTTTCACTACCAGGATCGATTCCAAGAACGCGCACGATGGCTCAGAGTGTACAGCATTGTGCAAGCCTGATGCGGGAATGTTTGAGTCTTAATAAAAGTAGGACGTTTAGAGGACTTTGCAATTTTGGTTCAAACGACGCGCGGACAAATACCGATCGGCGAAGAAGGAATTGTTCATCGAGTTCTTAGGTGCCGGCTTGTCCGAGCAGCCGCAAGACCTCGGGGCGATCTTTTCCCAAGAGATAGACGGCGCTGCGCAGGCGGCTTAATTCACCTTCGACGTGCTCGAACCTTGAAGACACACCATGCTCGATGCTATCCAAACGCAACTGAACTTGTTCGATGTCGCCGCGAACGCTGGTTGTGGAAACATCCAGTTTCTCGGTGAAACGACCTTCAAGCCGAGCTAGTTTCTCGGTGAACCGGCCTTCAAGTCGCGCGAGATCCTCCCTGGTCGCCATCTGCTGGCGCATGGTAGTAACTTCGTCGCGCAACGTCTCGACCGTGCTGGCAATAAAACCAATCAGATTGTCGTTCGACTCTGACATTGATTTCGATGTTAACACCTTAGTCAACCTTTTTTGATGCAAAGAATTTGCAGTCGAGTTTAGCGATCTCACGCGGCCGCCATGTCCGCTTCGCTCATATCAAAGTTCGCGGAAACTTTTTGCACGTCGTCGTGATCTTCGAGCGCTTCCATCAGCTTCACCATCTGATTAGCCTGCGAGCCTTCCAGCTTGATGTAGTTCTGCGGAACCATTTCGACTTCGGCGACCTGTGGAGTTATTCCGGCCGACTTGATCGCGTTTTGCACTGTTTCAAAACTATCCGGCGCGGTAATAATTTCCCAGTTTTCGTCGTCGTCGCGGATATCTTCCGCGCCGGCATCGATGGCGAGATCGAAAAGTTCATCTTCCGCCTTCGCTGCTTTGTCAACGACCAGATAACCTTTCTTATCAAACATCCAGCCGACTGAGCCTGCCTCACCAAGGTTGCCGCCGTTCTTGGAAAAGATATGACGAATCTCCGCGACCGTGCGATTACGATTGTCCGTCACTGACTCAATCAATAGCGCGACGCCGCCTGGCCCATAGCCTTCGTACGTTATCTCTTCATAGTTGACGCCTTCTTCTTCGCCGGTGCCGCGGCGAACCGCGCGATCGATCGTCTCGTTCGGCATGTTGCCGGCCTTGGCGTCAGAAATCGCCTTGCGCAAGCGGGCGTTAGCGTCGGGGTCACCGCCGCCGGTGCGCGCCGCGACCGTCAATTCTTTGATGAACTTGGTAAAAAGTTTGCCGCGCTTGGCATCGAGCGCGCCTTTCTTATGCTTAATCGAATGCCACTTCGAATGTCCGGACATTTGAAAAATTGATCCTTACTATTGAGTTGATTTTGACCGCAGACTATATCACATCCGGCCCGCCTGAAGCCCCTCGCGCGGCCGCAGTAGTGGCGCCGTTTGAGAGTGGCACGGGCGTCCCGCCGGTGAAGACACGCGCAAGATGCGCGTGCCACGTCAACTGCATCAGTACCGCGCAGCGCGGCGCATGAGAACTATTTTAACTTTTCGTACTCAGCGCGACCGGCAACCAGCGCCGTCAAATTGGAATCAGCATCTTTCCAAAGTGCAAAGAAATCCTGATAGGCTTTCCGCGCGGTCGCGTTGTCACCGGTCAACCCCGCTGCCCGCGCCAGTCCAAGCTGGGCCAACGGGTACAGAGGCGAAGTCGGATACCAGCCACGATGATCGAGAATGGTCTTGAACTCAGTCGCGGCCTGCGTGCCGTTCTTCTGTTTCAACCAGGCCTGGCCCCGAAGATACTGCGGCCAAAAATCGCCGAACACTTCAAACTTGCGCGCTGATTCAAGGATTTGAATTGCTTGTGGGGCGTTGCCTTTGTTCAGTTCGTTCTGGGCACGAATAATCGGCAACCAGTTCGCATTCAGCAACGTGTCGTCAGGAAATCCCCTGGTTAGTTCGTCGATCAGACTTTGAGCGGGCGCCGTTTGGCCACATGCGGCGTACGCATTGGCAGCACTGTAGAGATTCGCCTGCTCACGCGAAAGATCCAAAGCTTGTTTCGCAAGCTGGGTCGCGCGCGCACAATCACTCAAGGTGGCGTCACGCGTCGCTTCAATCAACATCACCTGGGCCATGGTCTCTTTAGCGTCGGCGCTGCGAATCATCTCGAGCGCGCGAGTGTTCAACTGATCGGCCTGGGCCAATTGTCCCTGGAAGGCGACGACTTGCGCTTGCCAATTCAATGCGGCTTCGGAGTTTGGGTTCGCGTTGGCCCAATCCAACTGTTCCTTCATCAACAAGTCATCGCCCTCTAGGAAACCAAGTTGATAAAGCCGCGCGTGCATGTTCGTACTCTCCGGCTTCAGTTGTTCGGCCTTACGCAGAATATTCTTCGCCTCGTCAAATCTGTTGAGCTCGATATACGCAACGCCAACATTAACGTAGGGACGAGCGTCTTTCGGATTCAAATCGATGGCTTTCTTGCCCTCGGTCAGGGCGAGTTCAAATGGACCAACGGCCGTGTATCTGTTCGCCAACAGGTTCAACGGCTCCGCATCCTGCGGGTAGGTCGCTTTCCACGTTTGTAATTCGCGGATCTGTTCGTTCCATTGACCAGTGACACCGCCGTAGTAACTCGACGTAATCAGGAACCGCTCACGTTCGCTAACCCGGTCTCTTAGTTCGTACGCCTTCTTTGATTCGTCACGAGATGCCTGCAGTTTTTTTTGGTTGTTGTAGCAGTAAGCCAGGCGCGCGTGCGCAATCGCGAAGTTCGGATCGATTTCGATCGCGTGCTGATAAAACGGAATCGCACCCGCGTAATCAAGTCTTGAATGGGCTTGCACGCCCAGCGAGTATTGTCGGAGCGCTTCTAACTTCGAAGTCGTCACCTGCTCGATCGGAGCGTCGAATTTCTGGATCGAGCCGAGGGTTTCTCCGAGCTTTTCACGTAACCGCGAAGCCGCCGGTCCCAATGACTTCACCACTTCTTCTTTGCTATCGACCGCCACCTGTTCGTTCGCAATTGTGTCGCCGGTTTGCGAGTTCACCGCGTCCAGCAAGACTATATACTGCGAGCCAACTCGCGAAATCGAGCCGAGCAGCATCGCCTTGATTCCGTTACGCGCGCAGATGTCCTTGCCGATGTCGCGCGTAATCTTCGCATCGGTCGAGACGTTCATGTATTTCAGTGTGTCGCGAACGCGATCCTCTGAAAAAATATTAAGAAATGGCGATTGCCCGAGCTGCACCGCCAAGGCTTGCTTCAAGGTTCCGTCAAAAACCACATCACCGGTTGTGTTCGAGAAGTCTGCCAGCAGGATGGTGTCCTTGTCCGTGAGTAACGGCGAATTGCGCCAAAACGCAAAATAGATAATCGCGACGGCCGCCACCAAAACGGCGAGCACAACGACAACGGCGCCAGCCTTGTGACGCTTGATCTCACCAACGATGAATTCGGCGCTCGACGCGCGTGTCTCGGAAACGTCAGCAACCCCCGACGTTGGTAGTGCGGGCCGCGCGACCGGGTGCATGCTTACGCGCGGCATCGATCTGTGAATTTCGGTATCAGCGAGCCCGCTAAACGCCGCGGTGTATTCCTCCGGGCCCATCGACCGCTCCAGCTCAGTCTGAAACTCGATGCGCTGTTTCAGCTTCTTAAGATCCGATTCAAATTCCTTGATGGTTTGATACCGCTCATCAACGTCCTTACGCAGCGCCTTCAGGACAATCCACTCGAACTCCGCCGGAGCATTCGGAGCAAAGCGAGCGAGTGGCGACGGATCGTTCTTGGCGATCGCCACAATGATGTCGGTCTTGGTCTCTCCCGAGAAAGGCGCCCGGCCCGCCGCCATCTCGTAAAGCACAACACCGAGACTCCAAATGTCGGTGCGAGCATCGACCGGTTTTCCGCGCGCCTGCTCAGGCGACATGTACTGCGAGGTTCCTAAAACCATGCCGGCGTCGGTCTGCACCAGCGCGCGTGTGACGGCTTCCGTGTCCGCCTCGTCAGCGGGCCGTTCCATTAGTTTTGCTAAACCGAAATCCAGCACCTTAACGTGACCATTGCGCCGGATCATCACGTTTTCTGGTTTGATGTCGCGATGAATGATGCCGGCGGCATGCGCCTCTTCCAGGGCGCCGGCAATTTGGATCGCCACGTTCAGCACTTCCGACATTTCCATCGGGGCGCCGGCCAGGCGAGTACGCAGCGTCTGGCCATCGACGAATTCCGTCGCGATGTAGTGACGACCTCCCTCGTCGCCCATTTCGTAGATCGTGAGAATGTTCGGATGATTCAGAGCTGACGCCGCGTACGCTTCCTGATCAAAACGATTCAGGCGATCGCGATTCTTGGTAAGTTCTTCCGCGAGCAGCTTCAACGCTATCTTGCGACCCAGTCTCGTGTCCTCAGCGAGATAGACTTCGCCCATCCCGCCCGACCCGAGCTTCTCCAAAACTCGATAATGAGAAATGGTTTCCAGATCCATCCGGGGACTCCAGCTATTTCAACTTGCTTAACTCATCAAGCATCACGGCGCTCGGATTTGTGATTCGAACGATCTTGTTCCTGGAATTGCTTCCCGAGATTATTGTTACCGCATTTTGCGGCACCCTGAAGCTCTTCGACAAAAGCCTTATCAGTTCGCGATTCGCGGCGCCTTCGACTGGCGAGGCGGCAACTCGAACGCGCAGCGCGCCGTCATGGTAACTGGCGATTTCGCTGCGCGAGGCGCGGGGCACAACCCGCACGGTCAGGGTAATGGCGTGCTCATCTTCACGTTGTTGGCCCACGCGGCAGCTAATATTAGTTGGTAAATCGGAAATCGTAAACAGGCGGATGGTGATCCGCGCTCTGGCAAGCCCCTCTCAGAAAAACTGGACCGGCCAGGCTCGCAGCAGCGTGGCAGCGACCGCAGATTGACACACCCAAATGATAAGAAATGCGATCAAGGGAGAAATATCGAACATTCCTACCCGTGGAATCATGCGACTCAGTGGTCTAAGCAAAGGCTCTGTTAAGCGCACGACCAGGCGCATTAAACGGTTGGCATAGCTCATGCCGACCCACGAGAAAATAATTCGCACAAAAATTGCCAGCGTATAGAGTCCAAGAGCACCAAACAATAGATAGCCGATGATTCCGACGGGCGCGTCGCGTCGGTGACTCGTCACAGCATAGAGAACACCTGCGATCGTGTTAAGAAATGTCCCTGCAATTTGGACAATTAGAACACCGGCGATGATCATGAGAATGACAACTATGAAAGGGGCCGCTTTGGTATCTAGCCTGAACCCGCGCAGGATCGCTCGCGCCGGGGCGAGGACCGGATCGGTTGCGCGACGCACATTGCGCGAGTGCCAGGTAAACGGATTTACGTCGCGGTAATCAAAGATGGCCCGCAGAATGATCAGCAGGATGCCGGCGGCGACCATCGCCGTGATGGCCCAACGAAGGAAAAAGTAGATTAAGGCCAGCGCCAGCATCTGTTTGATTACTCGCTTCCTGGTCAGGTACAGAACCGCGAGCGGTAG
>DNNE01000142.1:45688-47952 GCA_003487805.1 Blastocatellia bacterium
CGAGCGGTAGCGAGCGGGATCAAGACTCAACTACGGAAAAACAACAGCTCTTCAGGCTCCGTAGGAGCCGAATGTTTATAGCAACCCGGTGCCTTTCAGACGATCCAGCTCCGTAGATATTTGGATGACGTGGTCTATAAACATTTCGTTCCTAACGGAACGAAGAAGTAGTGAGCGCCAGTTACAGAATCCCGATATATCGGGATAGCGACGGGATCAAAGACTCAAGTTGAGCGTCGGATCCGCTTGGCGTTCTTTAACTCTCCTCAGCTCCGCTATCCTCTCTCTCCAAAAATCGCCGTCCCTACGCGCACGATCGTTGCGCCTTCTTCGATCGCGATTTCGAAATCGTGAGTCATACCCATCGATAACTCACCGCGTCGATCGCCAAACGCTCCGCTGGTTCGTAGCTCATCTCGCAACTCACGCAACCGGCGAAAATATGGCCGGACGCGATCGGCTTCATCAAAGAAAGGCGGCAACGTCATTAGACCGATCAACTGCAATCTTTCACATCCCTGAACTGTGGTGACTACTTCCGGAAGTTCTCCTTCAGCCACGCCCGTCTTAGTCGTTTCATGGCCGAGATCAACTTGAATCAGCACGGGCAAGGACGCGCGATTTATTTCTTCACACATTCGATCCAATCGATGTGCCAGCGACGCGGAATCCAGCGAATGAATCACATCGAACAATTCGACGGCGCGGCGCCCTTTATTTGATTGCAGATGGCCGATCAAATGCCATTTCGCTATTTCGCGGCCAACGATCGGAATCTTGGTCTCCGCTTCCTGGACCCGGTTTTCGCCAAAATCCGTCAGGCCCGCGGCCAAAGCGTCCTGGATCGCTTTAATGGGATGAGTCTTGCTGACCGCAACGAGCGTTATCTCATCCGGCGATCGACTTGAGCGCTGCGCAGCCTCTCTTATCCTCGTTCGCACGCCTTCAATGCGATCGAGTAACGATGTCCCTTCGGGGATTTGCGTCATTGCATCAACATTTAACTCGCTGAAATCCAACTATAACAATGCCGCAAGGCGAAGGCTAACATGGCGAACTATAATGTGACTTGAAACACGTTCTCTCCTCATACCTTTTGAATTCAATTTGGGAGGTCTTATGCAAAGGAAAAGATTTTCGCTGGTGACGCGAGCACTACTGGTTGCAGTCTTTCTGTTGACCTTACTGCCCGTGAGCGTGTTCGCGCAGAGACGATGGGTCGTCGTTCGACCGAGGAGAAGTCGAGTCGTAGTCTATCAACCAAGGTCGTACGTGAGCTATCAACAGCCGTATTATGCGCGCCAGTACTACACGAACAGTTACCCGCAGCCGTATTACAGCACGCGTTACTATTCGAACGGGTATTCGCAACCCTACTATGTAAATCGTTATGCGTATTCGTCGGCTTACCCGACGTATGGTTATGGCTACCGGGAGTATCGGCCGCGCTATCGGCGCAGTCGAGTTCGTGTCGGAATCTGGTTGAGGTAAGCAGAATTACTCTCCCCACTTTTTTAGCGGCTCTCCCCACTTTTTTTAGCGGAAGGAGAAGTGTTCATGAGAATCACAGCATTGAGAATTGCATTCGGCATTCTGATGTTATGTCTGTTATCAACCTCTGCGTTCGCGCAGGGACGTGGCAGAGGGAGAGGCTTGGAAAGAAAATCCAGCGTCTTCGTTAACGGCCATGACGCACGCGACGGCCGATGGGATGGTCGCGGGCCGAATCGCACGGTGGGTGTTTGGCGTAACGGCGTCTTCGTCGCGCGTGGCAACCGAGTTGGATATCGTCGTCGATACGAAATCAGCGACTATTGGAATCGTCGCCACGTGATGAATCGCAGCGTGTATCTAAACAATGGCGGGCGCTATCGCAGTAGAAGCTGGCGATACAGATAACGTAGGTTTTAGATATCGACCACCAGGACACGAAGAGCACAAGGCGGGTTCATAGAGCAACCTTCGTGTTCTTTGTGTCTTTGTGGTTGAGCAGTTGTCATCCAAACACGCTTTGAAGCGCAGTGAATCAACGTACAGCCTGGGGCCCCGCGCGGTTTGACACTTTCGAACTACGGTTCGTATAGTCAATTTCCGCGGGGATGTGGCGGAACTGGCAGACGCGCAGGTCTCAGAAGCCTGTGATGGTGACATCGTGGAGGTTCAAGTCCTCTCATCCCCACCAAAGTATTAAAGGCGAGTGCCGACAAATCGGCACTCGCCTTTTTTGACTACCGTTTGTGTCAGAAGCCCGACCGTTAGGGAGG
>DNNE01000140.1 GCA_003487805.1 Blastocatellia bacterium
GGGAGAGGGAGGTAAACTGTGCCCACCTCGGCCCTCTCACAAAATCCAGAGTATTAAGACTTCTGCAAGCTTTAAAGTAACTTGCGTAATTACTTGCAGAAATTGTTGACCTCCGTCGCCAGATCGGTTAGCTTCTGCGGCACCTCATAAAAAACCAGCCGCGTCAGAGAGGGAATCCGATGCCGAAGAAAACGAAACCGCGCAAAGCAATTAAGTCCCGGCCGTCCGCGTCAACCGAACATACGGCAAGTGCGCGGCCCAAACACCACGCCGCGAACGTGCGCCTGTCGCATCACAAAGCGCGTGGCCGGTGGTTTCAGGCACGTAGCGCGTGGCCGGTTCGTGAAGCGCCAGTACACACGTTGATTCGCGAACGCGAGCGAGCGGCGAAGTCTTTGCCGCCGGTAACCGCCGTCGGGTCTTCCTGGGAGTGTGTTGGCCCAACGAACATCGGTGGGCGAATCACTTCGCTGGTTTGTCATCCCGATCATCCTGAACGCATTTGGGCCGGCTCAGCCGGTGGCGGCGTCTGGCGCAGCAACGACGCGGGCCAGACCTGGCAATCATGTTGGAGCGATCAGGACATTCTGAACATCGGATCGCTCGGCATCGATCAGAAAAATCCCGACACGATTTACTGCGGCACTGGTGAAGCGAATCTTTCTTCGGATTCGTATCCGGGCGCCGGTTTGTATAAGAGCAGCGACGCGGGAAAAACGTGGCAGTTGATAGCATCAAGCGAAAAACAAATTGTCCCGAAACGCATCGGCGCGATCCGGGTCGATCCTTTCGATTCGAAACATGTCCTGATCGGCGGCGTCGGATTGGCGGAAGTCAGCTCCAGCGCAAAAGACTTTGGCGGAATGTTTGTTTCGACGAATGCGGGCATCACCTGGAAACGGCAGACGTTTGTTTCGAGCCAAAACTACTGGTGTCACTCGATCGTCTTTCATCCGACAACCAAAGGCCGGATCTATGCGACCTTCACCGAACAAGGATCGCGCAGCGGCATTTGGCGATCCACTGACGGCGGCAAGAAGTGGGAGCATTTGAAGAAAGGTCTGCCGGAATCGGCTCACTTTGGCCGCGCGAGTCTGGCCATTAGTCCTTCGAATCCTGATGTGCTCTATGCCTTCGCGAAAAATGAAGCCAGCGGCGACAAAGATCTTCTGCTGGGCGTTTTTCGCAGCACAAACGGCGGAGACAGTTGGAAGAGCATCGAGGGAACGCATTTCAAAGACGAAGGACAGATCTCTTACGGCAATACGATCGTGGTCCATCCGGCGAATCCCGATTACGTGATATGCGGCGGCGTCGATTTACATCGCACGACGGATGCCGGCAGGACATGGAAGAAGATCACACGATGGGACGCGGACCTGGGCGCGCCGGTCTATGCGCACGCCGATCACCACTGTCTGGTGATGCCGGCAAAAGCTGAAGGGCGCGTTTACGATCCAAACGATGGCGGACTGGATGTAAGCGAAGACGGCGGCAACTCCTGGACCAATCGCAGCAAAGGACTCGCGGTCACGATGTTCTATGACATGGACGTAGCCCAAACCGATCCACTCGTGTTCGGCGGCGGCGCACAGGACAACGGAACTGTGGCTACCAAGACCGGACTCGCCGGCAGTTTCTTCCCCATAGATACTGGCGATGGAGGTTGGAACCTTTTCGATCCTGACGATGCCGGCCACGTTTTCACTTCAGCGTACAACCTTCTCATCCAGCGTTATCACGGGCTGGACAGACGCCCGGCGGATGTCTCGCCGCCGGCATCAAGCGATGAACAGAATTCAGTCTGGATGTGTTACATCGCGATGGATCCCAACGACGCGAACACTCTGTTCACCGGGTCAACACGCGTGTGGCGCACGAAAAATGACGCCAACAGTTGGCAACACGTTTCACCGAGTCTGGATGGCGGCGCTATCTCAGCAATTGAGATTGCCACCGCCAATTCCAAACGAATTTATGTAGGAACTGAGAACGGCGGATTGTTCAGGAGCGTCAACGGCGGAGATACCTGGAGCGCAAACATATCGAGTTCTATTTTGCCGGGCCACACGATCACGCGCATCGAGTCGCACCCGAAAGACGCAAACCTTCTCTACGTCGCCGTGGCTAACTTTGGACACCCGCATATTTTTCGATCAAAGGACGGCGGCGATACCTGGGAAGATGTGGATAAAGGTCAGCTGCCGGACGTGCCGCATCATGTGGTGGTGATTAGGCCGGACGATCTCAATAAGGTGTACGCGGGCAATGATGCCGGCGTCTTTGTTCTCGATACGGCCACCGGCGGTTGGAGCAACCTCACGAAGAATCTACCGAATGCGATGGTGATTGACCTGGTCTATCACCTCAAAGAGGCGACGCTGTTTGCCGCGACGTATGGAAGAAGCATCTGGCGGCTGAAGATGAAGTAGGTTTTTCGAAGTGTGACGGGACATCGGGGTTCGGATAAAAAATTATCCGCCGCCGTGTCGTTTTTGAAACCATTCTGAGCGGCGGCGCAGATTGCCAGGGCCCTCGCCGCGCTTATCTTCATCGCGTTCATCGTCGGCTGCGCCGGAGTCGGTGTCGTTCTTATCGTTCGACGCTTCTTCGTTATCAGGCTGCTTTTGGTCCGACGCGTTCGAGTCGTCATCTCTATCTTTCGTCATAGTAACGGATTATACGCGTCGCGTTGTAATGGCCAAACCCAGAAACATCTCGATTACTACCGACCAAATCCAATGAAGAAAACCACTCGCTTATCGATCCTTGCTTTACTCACATCAGTTATTGCGATTTTCGGAGTTGTCATTACCGAAGCGCAGACACCAACCCCAACTCCGGTTCCGAACATATCTCCGGCGCCGGCAACCTCTCCGAGTCCTTCGGCGACGACAGCGGCAACGCACCCCAAAGTCACGGGGATTGAAGGCCACCTGGAACTCGACACCATCATTAAAGTTGAAGTGGCAAACTTTTCGGAATGGGCGGCCACGCACGATGCAACGAAGCTCGTCCCCTTCCTTAACGGCCGGGCGGTCCGTGGTGGCTATCCGAACGAACTTCATCCGGATAGCCGGCGGCTCAGTTTTCATCTGCTGATCACGCCGGAGAATAAGAAGCTCTGGATTGATCTATTAGGTGGGCCACACGGGTTAAGCCATCCCGTCACTTTTACCATTGGTCTGGAGACTGAATCGCCGTTCGATAGCGTCTTTGATCAAAGCAATCCTCTCCCGCTTACTGTGATTTCACCACCGTACGGCGTGATCAGTTTGATCATCATCGCGTTTACCCTGGTCCTGTTTATCTGGTTGTCGCGCACGACCAATCTGATCCGCGAGGCAGGGACGGCAGTTCCCGGAAAGCTCAGGCCGTACAACCTGGGCCGGACACAGATGGCCTTCTGGTTCTTTCTGGTTTACGTCTCATATGTGGTGATCTGGTTAGTCACCTCCTCACTCGACACCATCACGCCCTCGCTGTTGGGATTGATGGGAATCAGCGCCGGCACCGCTTTGGGAGAAGCTTTAATCGATTCGGGGAAGGACACCGCACACGCTAATCAACTCCGGGATCTCACGGCGGAGAAGCAGTCGCTCGAACAGTGTATCCCGGAACTTCAGTCCCAGATCGGCGCGCTCAACTCCAAACCCATGTTAACCAATGATGATACGGCCAACCGGGACAGCCTGAACAGGCAACTACAAGAGAGTCGCACGCGCCTGGCCCAACTTAATCAGCAGCTTCAAGCCATCCACCCGCCCTCAACGGCAGGTGACAGCCATGGCCTGCTGCGCGACATTCTCAGGGACGGCAGTGGCTACAGCTTCCACCGCTTTCAGATTTTCGCCTGGTCGATTGTGCTGGGCATCATTTTCCTGTCCGCGGTTTACAACAGTCTGGCGATGCCGGAATTCAGCACGACGTTATTGGGATTGATGGGCATCAGCTCGGGAACTTACATCGGGTTCAAGTTTCCCGAACAGAAATAGAAAACGTAGTTTGCCCACCTCGGATGGTCCAAGAAAGGGCAATGAAGGAAACAAAACTCACGCTAACTAACATTGAAAGGACAAAATCATGAGCACGAACACCCGACCAAGTCAGATACTAATTATTCGCCACGGAGAAAAGGTGGGCGATCCGAAAAAAGATGATGACGGCGGACGTAATCTGTCGATTCGAGGTTCAGCCCGCGCCGTCGCATTGCCTTCGCTGTTTAGCCCCGCAATGCCACAGTTGAGCTGCAAGTTCCACGCGCACGAAGAGGGCTTTGTCGGCGAGTACCGGCAGATTCCGTTAAAGGGCACGGCGCCAAGGTTTTCGACTCCTAATCACATCTTTGCGACTGCGCCATCCAAAAATAGCAAACGCCCGCTTGAAACCGTTCTGCCGTTGGCGACTGCTCTGAATCTGCCTGTTTACGATAGCGTCAAGGACGACGACCCCGGCATCAAGAAATTGGTCAACGCAGTTCTCACCGAGTTTCCCGGCCAGGTAGTTTTGATCTGCTGGCATCACGGCAAGATTCCCGAAATCGCGAAAGCTCTGGGAATTGCCAAACCGCCGAAGTGGGACGGCAAAGTTTTCGATCGCGTCTGGGAGATCACTTTTCCGAAAGGAAATGCGGCGCTAAAAGATCAGCCGCAGATGCTTTTGTACGGGGATTCGAAAAGCTGATAGATCAACCGGGGACCGGCTCTGCTGCTCTCAAGGCTTCGTCGCAGTCTTTGACTCGTTCGATTTCTCTACCGGCAGATCGCTTCGATTGCTCCAGTCCTGAAATGAGCCATCATAAAGATGCGCGTCATAACCGAGATAGCGCGCGACGAAGTAGAGCAAACTCGCCTGCTGACCGATGTGACAATAAGTCGCCACGCTGTCGTTCTGCTTCACACCCGCTCCGGTAAACAACGCCCGGAGTGAATCTGCGCTCTTGAACTTGTTGTTTGAATCTTCAACCAGCGTTGAGAACGGAATGCTCTTCGCGTGCGGAATGTGGCCGGCGCGCGGCATCTGTCCCGCATCTTCACCCGTATAAAACTTCGCCGCCCGCGCGTCGAGAATCGCCACACCTGGCTTACTCAAATTCGAACTGACCCAGGCGGAATCGACGACCAGCTTCGCGTTCGGATGCGGCGTGAAATGTCCTGGTTTTGCTTGCTTAACTTCGGTCGTCACCGGTTTGCCTTCCGCTCGCCACGCGGGCAAACCGCCATCAAGGACCGACGCCCGATCACCCAAGCCCAGATAATCAAGCGTGAAATAAACGCGCGACGTGGGTGTCACCCAATCCTTGCTGAAGTAAATTACGATTCGAGACTCGTCAGTGACGCCAAGCTTTTCGAACGTGCTCTTCAACTGATCGACCGGCGGCAGTTCGAGAATCAATCCGGTGCCCCGTGGCGTTGAGATGTCTGACGTTTGAATGAATTGCGCGCCGGCGATATGTGCGGCGTCATACTCGCTCTTGTCGCCAACCTGCAGCAGCACGAGTGAGTTGTCATTGAGGTGCTTTGACAACCAGTCAGTCGACACGATCATTGAATCTCTGGAATTGCCAACCATTCTCTCATGTGCGCCAAACATCGAGAAATAGAGCGGGCTTACCGCCGCCAGAATGACAACAATTGAAAGCCGCATAAGCTTCATGATTTCCTCCACGTGCCGATTGAGGTTAGGATCATTTTGGAAAAGCCTCAATCGCGAATTGGCAATGTGCAAACCCTTTTCTAAGCAATTCTATGAATGCTTAGCAAATTTGTTGACGACGGAGTTGAAAGTAGAGTATTTATCTGCCGATCTGAACGCGGTGAAAGAGCATAATCGCCTCTTCCGACAACTTTCGCCATGAGTACAACTGACACTCCCCACTATAAACGAGCGCTCGCAATTGAGCGTGGTCTTAACTTTATATACAAGACGGCGTGCGAGCCAGAAAACTTCGAACTCTATGGGTTCGACTATCTTGGATGTTTCCAGGGCATCGCGTCTACTTCAAAAGACGTTCAACTCCGCCGGAGAGCACGCCAAATGGGCCAAAGATTGGCGAGTCTTTGGCGGCGCCAAAATCCAAACGTTCCTGGACATGCTAATGCCGAAGATATAATCAATCTCATATTCGGCAGCTTTGCCTCAGACTGTCTAGGCGCCCGCGACGATCAAATAAAAGAACAACTTCGCAAGGCTACGCGCAATTTCACGGCCCACGATTATTTCGGTTTTGACCCAGCTATAGAGCCACCAACGCCGAACCTGCCGATCGAATGCTGTTGTGGGACCTTAGACGAACGAGGGCAAAAAAGATGTACCAAATGCAAGCGGCGTCTTAAAATGATGGGTCGCTATACAGTCTGGCGCGACGCTCTAATAAGAACCTATACCAGTGAGCGCTACGGGGTAAGCCTCGGTGCTTCCTATATCGACGCGCTCAAGTGGTTACCTGTAATGCGACCCTACCCGCGTCCCGGCAATGGAGATAAATCGGACTTTTACGATGCTGTCTACGCGGTCACCCATGTAGCGTACACGCTCAACGGTTATAGTTGTTATCAGCTCTCGCCACGGTGGTTACCATTCGAATATGCTTTCCTCAAACAAAACCTGTCCCAGGCAATTGAAATGAATGATCCGGACATCATGGGCGAGTTTCTTGATTCATTGAAGTCATTAGGGCTGAATGAGAATCATCCCCTCATCCGCAAAGGGGTTTCTTATTTGCTGCGTTCGCAGAATCAAGATGGTAGCTGGGGAGAAATCGCGGTGGATGACATCTACCAACGCTACCATCCAACCTGGACAGCCATCGATGGCCTGCGTGACTACGCCTGGCGGGGAACCAGACTATGCTTTCCGAAAGTCGCGCCCTTGCTCAAGGGAAAGGTAAACAACGACGAGGCGACACAAAGAAATTGACTGCCGCCCCGCCAAAACGATCTTCAGGAGTCTGACGAAATGCGACGCTTAATGTCACTCATGCTGGCCCCGGCATTTCTGCTCATCATAAGTTTTATCACTGTGGTCTTATTGGTCTTCGTAGTTAATGAGATCAAGAGTTCCCGGCATGGCACAGTTACCCTGAAGGCAAAAGACAAAGTGCCCGCAGAACAGTTGGATGGGGACATTATCAGGGGCGATAAGTACGTCACCGTAAAGGTCGGCGGCGTTGAGAAGATCTATACCTGGGATCAGATCGAGAATATTTCCTACAAAGAAGAGGCTTCACTGCAGAAGCTTGATCGGATAGTAGACCTGCTCGATTTGCTGTCAAAACTCGGCATTGGCGTAACGGTAATCCTGATCATGGTCGGCCTTCAACAATATGGCAAGTCGCAAACATGGGAGAGAGAAAAGTTCCTCGCCGGCGCGGTAAAAGAGTTCGTTGATTTGCAGCGAGCCCGCAACGCGATGCAGATGCTTGATTCTTTGGCGCTCTATCGCGATGGCCGCCAGATAGAATTCAATCCCAATGCCAATAAGCCGGAAGAACGTAAGACATTCGTATCAAATGAAAAGATATTTGCCGCGCTGACCACCACACCTCATGATGATCTCGCAAAAGACGACGACCTGGCAATGACAATCAGAGACTGCTTCGATACGTTCCTGAGCTACATGGATACTTTCAACCATTACATAGATCAGGACTTGATCACTAAAGATGCATTGATGTCCCACGTCGGCTATTGGATTGAACTGCTGGGACCGGAAGGCAAGCTCGATTCACGATACAAGCAGCGTGTTCTCCAGTATGCAAGGCAATATGGCCTCGACGCAATTGAAAGCTTGATACAGAAATATCAGCAACCATCTCGGTGGGAAAGAATCGTGAATTGGTTTATCAAATGAACCCGCATAGATCGAGGAGGAACACGTAATGGCTAGTGACACATCAGTACTCTCAAAACTGAAATTCGGCACCCCTACCGCTACTCATGGCCGGGCAATCACGTTCATCAGCGTGCTTCTTGTGCTGGCAGCAATTGGGCTGGTGACCATGATCATGTTTAGCGCAGCGGGACAAGGCGATCTCGCCAAAGACATACTACTGGCGGCACTGGCCTTCGCTCTGGCAACAGCAGGAGTCGCTTTGATTGCGCTGGCCAACGGAATGGGCACAAAACTGATGCTTGAAGCAGTTAGTATCGAAGCTCAGTACATTAACTCGACCGAACTCATTCAACTTAGGCAGAAGTTGCTCGCAGCGGTTAGTGATCGGCTGAACAACCTTGTCGTTTCGCCCGCGACTTGCGCTCTTGACGCCACCACCACCAAATCGGCTCAAATGACATGTATATGTAAAGACAAATCCGAGAATGACTTCAAGCCGGATGAAGAAGTTTTCAAACTCACATGGCATTCAACCAATACCGCGGCAGCCACGGTCGATGGGAATGGAGTGGTAACCCGGGTGGCAACGGGGCAAGCGAATGTCATCGCGCACTTCAACGGTTTTGAATCGACTGCTTGCGCGGTCAACTGCACGTGAATTGTCACAACACCGCCGTCTCTTCCAACAACTTCCCTTGCTTGAAGCGCTCGACGCTCAACTGATTCGCATCGATCAAATCGGATCGTCCCTGCAAAATCAAATCGGCAGTCACGCGCCCCGACGCCGGCGAATGCATCACGCCGTGCCCGCTGAAGCCATTCACAAAATACAAACCCTCCACATTCGGCGCTGGTCCAATGATCGCATGATGGTCGGGAGTCATCTCGTAGAGACCGGCCCAGGCCCGGCGCGGATTGACTCCAGCTTCGGCCAGTACGGGCACGCGTGAAGCCGCGCGAGTCAAAATCTTTTCCACGAACGTTGTGTCGAATTCAGTTTTGAATCCGGGGGTCTCTTTCGGATCGTTCCAGGCGAGCAGGATTCCCTTCCCTTCGCGGCGAAAATGAAATCCGGTCGACATATCAATGACCATCGGAAAGCGCTGCGGCAATTGATCAAATGGTTCGGTCGGAACCAGCTGACGGCGCAAAGGCTCGACCGGCAATTCGGCGCCGGCCATCTCAGCGATTTGCGCAGCCCAGGCGCCCGCCGCGTTTACGACGACGCGGGTTGAGATGAAACCGCGAGAAGTGTGGACGCCTGTGATGCGGGGAGCCTCGATCGCTGGGAGCGCGGACGT
>DNNE01000141.1:0-972 GCA_003487805.1 Blastocatellia bacterium
CTACTGCTCGCGGTTCTGTACCGGGTTGAAAGGATCAAAATGAGCACTTCAGTCGAACGAATCGGCGAACGGGCGCGATTGAAAGTTGAGCGAGTTGGTCGCGACGTGGTCCATCGCGGCGAATTGCTGCGTCATCCAGTCTACACGCGGGTGTTGCATTGGCTGGTGGCAATCGCATTTGTCCTTTCATTGTTATCTGGCTTTGCTCTTTATTCGCCGTGGCTATTCCGATTTCTAACGCCGGTGTTTGGGGGCGGTTCGATGACTCGTTTTCTGCACCCATGGTTCGGTCTCTTCTTTGACATCTTCTTCCTGTTTCAGTTTCTGAATTGGTTGACGCCGATGTTGTGGGCTGAAACTGATACGCGATGGCTGAAAAGAATCAAGCAGTACACAACCAACGAAGACAAGATTGAGCCGGCCGACGTGGGTTTCTTCAACGGAGGGCAGAAGCTTTACTTCTGGGCCATCGTACTGAGTGGAGTGTTATTTCTGCTTACCGGCCTCTTGATGTGGTTCGATCATCTGGTTGGGCGCTGGGTGATCGCTGTCAGTTATGTAATTCATGATCTCTCGGCGCTTTTGATGCTCGCGGGATTCATCGTTCACATCTATGAAGGGACCGCCGCGATGCCCGGAACCTTCCATGCGATGACCAATGGAACTGTGACTGAGAAATGGGCCTGGACCCATCATCCGGCCTGGTATCGCGCCGCGACTGGCCGCGATCCGCAGAGAGCGTACGAGCAAGAAAGACGTCGTCAAGCAGAACGCGAGCGGGCAATCGAAAATTTTGAGCGCGAGCAGGATGCGCGGGAGCGCGTGGCCGACGAAAACGTATTACAGAACCGCGAGCCGTAGCGAGCGGGATAAGGACTCAACGTGCAATGGCAAATTTACGATCGAGATCAGCTCAACCGACAGCTGCTGTTATGAATATCAAGGTTGAGCCTTTATCCCGCTCGCTACCGC
>DNNE01000141.1:1275-3266 GCA_003487805.1 Blastocatellia bacterium
TTATCCCGCTCGCTACCGCTCGCGGTTCTGTAACACGCGCATATTTCGCCGCTGCGCGGCTGTAAGTCGAGACCTTCTTAGTTCGCATTTTGGGAGAAAGGAATCGTTGCCATGACTTTCTATTTGAGATTTGGCGTGCTCTTGATTATTGCACTACTTACTTTTCCAATCGCGATCGCGCAAACAGAGCCAACAACCGATCCGCTGGTGAAGGTGTTGGTTACCAAAGGCGTGCTGACAACTGAAGAGGCGCGCTTAATCACCGTGAATGCGTCGCCCGCCGAGCAGCGCGATCGTTTGGCCGCTTTGTTAAAAGATAAGGGCATTATCTCAGCCGAAGAGCTCGAAGTTGTGCGCGCCAGGACAGGTGGGATCGGTACTGGTCTGCCGGTTTTGAACGCGGACTACAAAGCTGCGTCGCCCGCGAAAGCTGCCGCGCCACAACCGTCTTCCCCAACTGTGAACGCGGCCGTGGCGCCCGTTCGTCTGCTCGTCGTCGATACGCCAAAACGCGAAGGCCTGATACCGGATATCAAACTCGGAACCGGCGCGCGTTTGAAACTCTACGGCATTTTCAAGACGAGCTTCATTCACGATTCGTCTTCGCCACAGGGAAATGATTTTCCATTGCCACTACTGGCCGCGGACACCGGGCCAAATGATTCGCCGGAGTTTCACGTCCGCGCCCGCGGTCTCCGGCTCGGCGCAAACTTCGAATGGATTGATCCGGCTCCCAGGACAGTGCTCACCGGCAAAATTGAATTCGATTTCGAGGGTGACTTCACGCGCGTGAATAATCGTAACATTACTTCGATTAGATCGAGCCAGCCTTCGCTTCGTCTGGCTTGGGTAAGAATCGATCGCCGCTTCAGTGATAACAACAGCGCGTTCGTTCTCTTCGGACAGGACTGGTCGCCGTTTGCCTCATCAACCATGCCGAACATGATCGAGAACACAAACTTTGGCGGGATTGGTTATGGCGCTGCTTACACGCGTCTTCCGCAAGCGCGGTTTGGTTTCATTCATAAGTTCGGTGGCTCTCGCGATTTCAGATTCAGTCCCGAAATCGCGATCGTGCTGCCGGCGTTCGGAGATCTCCCGACGGATGTGGCGAATCAATTGGCATTTGGTGAAAGGCAGGGAACAGATTCACAGCAGCCGGGCGTCCAGGGCCGCGCAGTTTTTCAATGGCAACTCGATAAGGCTGCGAACGTAGCGCCGGCCCAGTTCATTGTCAGCTTTGAACATGCACGACGCCGAGCAATCGTGACGGCTGCGAATGTACCAGCGGCGTTCAGGTCTGCATTTCCGAGTGGCGCCGAGGTCGGCAGCAGCAGCAACGGTTACTCAGCCGAGTTTCAGTTGCCCACGCATTTTGTCACCGTAGTAGGCAAGTACTATAACGGATCCGATCTGCGGTTCTTCCTGGCTGGCCAACTGCTTTCGAATTTTAACGACACCGCTGGATTAACCGGCACTGCTACAGCTGCTTCGATCGACGGCGCTTCAAGCGTTGTCTTCGGCTTGCTCAACGGTGTGCCGGTGGTAGCGCCGCAAAGACCCGTGCGCGCTCAGGGCGGATTCGTCCAGGTTGGCTTTCCTCTGTCGCGTATCTTCGATGCAGATCCAAAAGGACGAAACGCCGGCTGGACCGCTTATCTCTATTACGGGGACGATCAGGCAACAGCGCGTGATGCTCGGCGGTTTGGCGCGCGCGGCGATCGCAGCGATCTTTTTTCAGGCAACATTCAGTACAAATGGAATCAGTGGGTGACCTTTGCGTACGAACAGGGTTACTACCGAACTCGCGCGGACTTTCGTACTGGTCTGCTACCGCTGTTCCGGGGAGTGCCGAGTTTCACGACCCATAATATTCGCTCGGAGTTTGCCGCGATCTTTACATTCTAGATCGCCGATCTTTTATTTGATTTGTTTAGAGGCGGGCTACCGCCCGCCACCAGGCGGATCCAAACCAGGCGGGCAGTAGCCCG
>DNNE01000141.1:3578-10240 GCA_003487805.1 Blastocatellia bacterium
TAGCCCGCCTCTAAACAATCGAGAGGTTTTGCGAATGCTCGATTCGAAATCGCGAGTTCACCCACGCATAGTAATCGCCATTAGCGGCTTTTCATCGAACGTAGGCAAGACGACACTGGTGTGCGAATTGCTCAGGCAATTGCCCGGCTGGGAAGCGATCAAGCTGACTCGCGGTCACTATCGTTCTTGCGGCAGAGATCCGGCCGGGTGTTGCGTGAGCGATCTGCTTCGCGATGAGCCGGTGATTCGTTCGGGCCGCGATGCCAATTATCAAGTCGGCAAAGACACGGGTCGCTTCTGGGATGCTGGCGCCTCGAATGTGCACTGGGTCATTGTGAAAGATGATCAGGTAGCGCAGGGAATTACCGAAGCGCTGGCCCGCGTCGAAGCCGACGGTGTAATCGTCGAAGGAAACAGTTTCCTTGAATACGTCAAAGCCGATCTAACGATCATGTGCGCGCGATCGGAAGGTGGGAAGATAAAACCATCCGCCCGCAGAGTCTTGTCAAAGATTGACTTTCTTTATCTCTCAACGTTGGAGGCAACTGCTGTTAATGCTAAAAGACAATTCGAACAATTCTGCGCGGGACTAACCTTACCGGTTGATTTCGGCGGCTTGCCGATTATCACGCGTGACGATATTCGAGGGTTGTCATCGCGAATTTATCGAGCGGAAAGACCGCTAAAACCAGTAGTAGATTTGCCTCCCTCCGTTATTGCGGCTTTAGGATAGTGGCTTTGTACGCGACTAGAGAGGTGCGCATCTGATTCTAAATCGCTGCGAAGGAGTAGCTGGATGCCGGAAAAGGAAACGTTGAAACGAGCGAAGGAAGATAAGGAAGAAGGAAAAGCTCCGAGCACGCAGGCCGGTGAGTTTGTGCGCGAAGAAATCGAACATGTGCGCGAAGGAAAGCACGGCGCTCGATCGGCTAAGCAAGCAATCGCCATTGGTCTTTCAAAGGCGCGACGGGCCGGAGTGAAATTGAAGCCGCCGAAGAAGGGATCAAAGGAGATCCGAAAGCAAGCGGCTCGTGATCTCAGGAAGGGAAAGAGTAAGAGCCAGAAGAAGTCAGCCAAGCGCTCGCGGGCAACTTCGCAAGCCTTGAAACGCGAAGGCCACAGTGCCACCTCGAAGTTAGCGCTGTCGCGCCAGGCGCACGCTGCCGCCAGGAAAAGGTCAGCAGCCTCTCGCTCTCGCTCAGCGAAGAAAGCGGCAAAGACGCGAAAGAAGTAATTGAAATCAATGGTTAAGTTTAAGGAGGTCTAAAGATGAAACGACAAGTATTTCTGTGGATCGTGATAATCAGCGTCACGGCGGTGTTCTTGACTTACGCAACTGCACAGCAGAGCGTCACCGTCGAAATAAAGAATGGCCAGGGTGAAAGCGTCGGCACGGCGAAGATTTCCCCGGGAGGAGGCGGTGTCCGCATCATGCTGGAACTGAAGAATCTGCCACCCGGAGAACACGGGATCCATATTCACCAGATGGCCAGGTGCGAAGGTCCGAAGTTCGAAACGGCTGGTCCTCATTTCAATCCTGACGCGAAGCAACACGGAACCAAAAATCCGATGGGTCCGCACGCCGGCGACATGAATAACTTCACCGTGGGTGCCGACGGCACGGCGCGAGTAACGGTGACCGATTCCCGCGTGAATCTCGGAACCGACAAGTATTCCTTGTTTACCGACGGCGGCACCGCGCTCGTGATTCACGCCAAGGCCGATGATATGAAGACTGATCCGTCCGGCAATTCCGGCGACCGCATCGCCTGCGGGGTCATCAGTCAATAGAATGAACCAAATAGAACAAGGGGAGAGCAGGAGTGTCGGTGTTTTCGATACGAGAAATCAATCAAAGTTCGAACATGAGCGCCGGAAGAAAATCGCATGGATGAGATCACTTATCTTTGTGGTCCTCCTGGGCATGCTGCTGTCCTGCTCAAAACCGCCGCCGGTGCAGAACGCGACTAATGATCCGCAGTCCGCAGCAACCTACATCTCGCAAGCGGACCAGTTCTATACGCAGCGGGAAGATCTGACTCGTCTGCAACAAGGGATTGTCTTACTCCGGCAGGCAATTACGGCAGACCCCGGCAGTTATGATGCGGCTTGGCGTCTTGCTAAGTTTGACTATTATCTGGCCACTCACATTGACGACGCTCAACGCGATCAAACATTTCGAGCCGGTATAGAAGCCGGCAAAACAGCGGTGCAATTACAAAATGATAAACCGGAAGGTCACTTTTGGTTGGGGGCTAACTATGGCGGCAGCTTGGAATCAACCACCATTTCCGGTCTTGCTACAGTCGAGGACGTGCGTAAAGAGATGGAAACGGTGCTGAAGATTAACGAAGGATATCAAGACGGCAGTGCCTATATGGTGCTGGGCCTGGTAGATCTAAAGGCGCCGAGAATTGTCGGTGGTGATCCGCAAAGGGCGGTCACAGAGATGGAAAAAGGATTGAGGTTTGGAAGTACGAATGCGTTTCTGCGGCTTCATTTGGCCGAAGGCTATCAGGCCGTCGGACGCCCCGCAGATGCGCGGCAACAACTCAACACGATTCTATCAATGACTTCCGATCCAAATTACCTGCCTGAACTCAAAGAGGCGCAAACGCAAGCTCGGCAAATGTTGGATAAGATCAAGTGAGAGAGGTGAAGTCAGCATTCGATCTTGTCCATAATGCCGGACAGCGACACAAGAGGTTCCGTTTCGTTTCTGCTGGATAAGCAAGGACGAATTCGCTGGATGCACGTTGGAGAAGGGGACTATGACTCGGCCGAGCGATTCAGTCAGACGCTACTCGCCGAAAGAGAAACAGAATAAGGAGCATTTATGAGTTCGAGAATGAAAGCAGCGCAGATAAGCAAACCAGGTGGAGACTGGGAGTTGGTAGAGCGCGAAATTCCTGAGCCGGGCGCCGGGCAAGTGCGCGTGAAAGTTGAAGCGTGCGGCATTTGCCATAGCGATGTGCTCGTCAAAGAAGGTCTCTGGCCAGGGCTTCAATATCCACGTGTGCCGGGTCATGAAATCGCTGGACGAATTGATGCAGTTGCCGGCAACGCCGCACCGTGGACGAAAGGCCAACGCGTTGGTGTCGGCTGGCATGGTGGACATTGTTTCGTGTGCGAACAGTGCCGGCGTGGGGACTTTGCCATGTGCATCAATCGAAAGGTTACCGGCAACGACTTCGATGGTGGCTATGCCGAATACATGATCGCACCGACAACCGCGTTGGCTGCGATTCCGAATGAATTGCCAGCCGAGGAAGCGGGCCCCTTCATGTGCGCGGGCGTTACGGTCTATAACGCGTTGCGCAATTCCGGGGCGCGCGCCGGAGAAGTCGTGGCCGTGCACGGCATCGGCGGACTGGGCCACCTCGGAGTGCAATACGCCAGGCAGATGGGGTTCGAGACTGTCGCGATCAACCGGGGTCACGACAAAGAAGCGCTGGCGCGAAAGCTCGGCGCGCATCATTACATCGATTCGATCGCTACGGATGCGGCGGCAGAGTTGCAAAAGCTAGGCGGTGCGCGCGTGATCCTGGCGACGGCGCCGAACGCGCAAGCGATTTCTGCTTTGGTTGACGGATTATCGCCGAACGGCAAGCTTCTGGTGCCGGCCGCGCCCGCTGAGCCATTGACCATCAGTGTGTTCTCTTTAATCAACCGACGGAGTTCGGTCGCCGGCTGGTACTCCGGCACAGCGATGGATTCGCAAGACACCCTGGAGTTTAGTGTGTTGAGCGGCGTCCATCCGATGATCGAAAAATACCCGCTCGATCGTGTGGCCGAAGCCTACGAGCAAATGCACAGTGGCAAGGTGCGATTCCGCGTCGTCCTCACGTTCGGTGGGTGACGAATTGGTGAGCCGAGTGTGGTGGGATGCGCGATCGTCTTCGTGGAGAGCGCGCGGGATTTCAATTACTCAGCGAGCACTTGATGCACGAAAGAGACGGCAATCGATCCTTCACCGACGGCAGACGCGACGCGCTTAACGTTGCCTTCACGAACATCTCCGACCGCGAAGACGCCGGGCAGGCTGGTCTCCAGCAAATAGGGATGGCGCGCGAGCGGCCATTTGGCGCGCTCCAAATCCTCTTTCGAAAGATCCGACCCGGTCTTAATGAAGCCCAGGCCATCGCAGGCGACACATCCTTCGAGCCACGCTGAATTTGGTACCGCGCCGGTCATGGAAAAGAGCGTGCCGATTTTGTGCTCCTCAACTTTTCCAGTTTTGTTGTTGCGACACTCGATCGCCTCGAGATGATCGTTGCCGCTCAAGGCAATGACTTCAGTATGGATGCGCAATTCTATGTTTGGGGTCTCTTCGATTCGCCGGATCAGATAACGCGACATGCTTTTTGACAAACCGTCAGAGCGAACCAGGAGATAGACGCGGCGCGCGGTTTGCGCCAGAAATACAGCTGCTTGTCCAGCGGAATTTCCGCCGCCGACGATCACGACTTCCTCGCCGCCGCACAACTGCGCTTCGAGGTGCGTCGCGCCGTAATAAACACCTGCTCCTTCAAAGCGGGACAAATTCTCCAGCGCAAGCTTTCGATATTGCGCGCCGGTAGCGATCACGACAGTTCGGGCCGGCACTTTCTGGCTATCATCAAACTTCAATGCGTAAGGCCGCCGATCACAAGCCAGGCCTTTAGCGTCTTTGGCAATCAACATCTGGGCGCCGAACTTCTGTGCCTGCGTGTAAGCATTTCCAGCCAGCTCCCGGCCCGAAATTCCGGTGGGGAAACCTAAGTAGTTCTCAATTTTCGAACTTGATCCTGCCTGTCCGCCGGGAGAGTCAGATTCAATCACCAAAACATCCAGGCCCTCGGACGCGCCGTATACTGCCGCCGCCAAACCAGCGGGGCCGGCGCCTACGACGATCATGTCGCGCACGTGGGTTTGATCAATGCCTTCGTTGAAGCCAAGGCAATCAACGATCTTCTGGTTGCTCGGATTTCGCAGGACAGTGGTGCGGCGACAGATCAGCACGGGCAAATCGTCAATCGCGATATGGAACCGATCCAGAAGATCCTGAACGTCAGCATCAGTGTCGAGATCGATATACGAATACGGCTGGTAGTTGCGAGTAAGAAACTCTTTAATCCGGAAGGTGTCGAGCGAATGATTCGAACCAATCAGAATCAGCTCTCCAATCCCTCGAGCGATCAATTCGAGTCTTCGCAAGATGAAAGCCCGGAGAAAGATGTCGCTGAGTTCGCTGTCGGTTTGAACCAGACCGCGTAAAGCATCACGCTCTATCTCGATAAGTTCGCTGGCGGCGGCGGCACGAATTCTCACGAAACTGCGGCGTCCTGAAAGTACATTGAGCTCGCCGGTGAACATGCCAGGTTCACAAACGGCGACCACCTCTTCGTTGTTGTCTAAAAGTCGCAGAAGTTCGAGCCGGCCGGAAACGACCACAAAGAACTTAATTCCTGGCGTACTTGGTTCGACAACAGTCTCGCCATTTTCGGCGTTTCTTAATCGGCCATGCGCCAGCACCCGTGCTTGTTGCTCAGGTGTAAGCACCGGAAACATTTCGGCCGGCCAAGAGCGGGGCGAAGGTGCGGGTGTTGAATCCATCAGTGATCCTATGAAAAGAGTACGGTAGCCGTCCGGGGAAAACAACACGACTTGCACCAACACAGAAACCAAACCACGAAATCACGCGAACCAGGAATCACGAAAAGGACACGAAGGTTCTGTTGATGAGTCGAGTATGTTATTAGCCGAATAAGGGCTGATCAAATTCGCATGCGACTGGCGACGCTTTTGCTCTGCCACAAAACGCCGTTAATATGATTGCTGTCCGGTCGTTGTCGACTACGGCTTGACGATCACAAGGAGTAACAATGCAAAAGCGCAAACTTGGAACTAGCAACCTGGAAGTATCGGCCCTCGGGCTGGGCTGCATGGGAATGAGCTATGGCTATGGTCCGGCCGCAGACAAGCAGGAGATGATCTCGCTTATTCGAACGGCCGTCGAACGCGGCATAACGCTCTTTGACACCGCGGAAGCGTATGGCCCATTCACCAATGAAGAACTGCTGGGCGAAGCGCTCGCTCCCGTACGAAACCAGGTGCTGATCGCCACCAAGTTCGGGTTCACGTTCGAGGGCGCCAAACAGAGCGGCACGGATAGCCGTCCGGAACACATCAAGGAGGTGGCTGAAGCCTCGCTCAAACGACTGAAGACCGATCACATCGATCTCTTCTATCAACATAGGGTTGACCCGGACGTGCCGATCGAAGAGGTGGCCGGCGCGGTGAAGGACTTGATTCAGGAAGGTAAGGTCAAGCACTTAGGTCTTTCGGAAGCAGGAGTCCAAACGATCCGTCGCGCGCACGCCGTCCAGCCGGTCACGGTGCTCCAGAGCGAATATTCGCTCTGGTGGAGAAAGCCTGAACAGGAAGTGTTACCGGCTCTCGAGGAACTCGGCATTGGCCTCGTTCCATTTAGTCCTCTGGGCAGAGGCTTCCTGACTGGAAAGATCGATGAAAACACAACGTTCGACAAATCCGATTTCCGAAACATCGTTCCTCGCTTTTCGCCCGAGGCGCGAGCTACGAATCAGACGCTGGTCGATCTGCTGAAATCGATTGGAGAACGGAAGAATGCAACCCCGGCCCAGTTAGCGCTCGCCTGGCTG
>DNNE01000141.1:10555-10919 GCA_003487805.1 Blastocatellia bacterium
CAGAAGCCGTGGATTGTTCCGATCCCGGGCACGACGAAACTTAATCGCCTTGAGGAGAACATCGGCGCAGTTTCAGTTGAACTTACTTCCGAGGATCTCCGGGAGATTGATAGCGCCGCTGCAAAGATCGAAGTGCAAGGCGCGAGATATCCCGAAGAGCTGGAGCGAAGGACTGGTCTGTGAGCAGCTTTGCACAAAAAGGCAAGTGTCGAGTCCGATGATCGATTGGATGGCGTCCGCGTTACAGAACCGCGAGCGGTAGCGAGCGGTATAAGGATTCAAGCTGCGCGATTCAGCGGTATCCTCAGAAACTCTGAGTTGATTGAGAACGCTGAGTCTTGATCCCGCTCGCTACCGCTCGCGG
>DNNE01000141.1:11197-16552 GCA_003487805.1 Blastocatellia bacterium
CGCTCGCGGTTCTGTAACGTTAGCCACTCGACAACGAAAAGACCAGACGACGTTTTGTGCAAAGCCTTGCCACGGATTGGACTGCTTTCCGAGTCTCCCTCGTTTTCTGGGAGGGACGAATCGTGACGTGCTTTCCGTTTCCACTGAGCGGGGGGCAGCGTCAAATTGTAACGGCTAGTGTCCATTATTCGTGCAATATCGCCACCCATCGCCTCTCTCGTTGCAACTTTATCCATAAAAATGGCATCCTAGTGTCCCTTCTTGGCGGATAAATTCCATAGAAAATCTGGTGTTCCCCAAAGGTGCGAAGGGATGTTTCGTGCGAAGGAGCGTTTGATTGATCAATATGATTGAGCAGCAACAGAGTGAAATTAGAAAGATAAGTTCATTGGTATCTACATTTGACCAGGTCGATGAGGGCGTGCTGGTGGATTCCGTGGCGCCGGAAAACCTGGATCACGTCCTGAAGCAACTCGCCTCGGGAACTGACGCAGAACAATCGCTCATCGACGACCTGTCTGAAACAAACTCCGACAACGACGAGGATGTGGCGGAGGATAGTGAGCTGGATCTGTCGGCCGGCGTGTCGGACAAGGCTGCCGATCCGGTCCGGCTTTACATGCGCGAGATGGGGCGGGTCCCACTGCTTAAGAAAGAACAGGAAGTCGCCATCGCTAAGCGGATTGAATGGGGACTGAAGCGCGCGCAGAAGGGAATTACACGTTCTCCGATTGCGATAGCCCAGCTATTGGAAATCGGTGACGAGCTGGAAGCCGGAGCGCTGGCCATTCGCGATGTCGTGTCTTTCTCCGATCAAATGGAGATTGAAGAACAAGAAGACAAGGCTCCGGAATATTTGCAGTGGACACTCGAAGGTCTTCAGAATATCCGCAAGCACTATCGAAGAGCGCTTAAAGAACTGGGCCAGTTACGTGACCAGCAGAAACTGAGCCGCGAAAAGAAGTCGAAGAAACTCCTGAGACTTAAGCGCAAACTGGCGTCTACCCGGCTGGAAATCGCTCGCGAGATTTTGGGACTGCGCCTCAAAGAAGACATCCGGCAGCGGCTTGTCAATGCCGTCGAAAAAGTGCACAGCGAAGTCCGCAAATATGAGCGCCAGATCGCCAGTAGCAGCGAAAGGCTCAGCGCCAAGCGCGTGAAGCCGGATGTTGCGGCAGGATTGAAGCGAGACATTGCCGCCGCCCGGCGACAACTCAGAGAGATTGAAGCTCAGCACCATGTGCCGGCTATCGAGATCAAACGCGCGTATCAGATGGTGGCCGGCGGCGAAGCGCAAGCAGCCCAGGCGAAGCACGAATTGACTGAAGCCAACCTGCGGCTGGTGGTCTCAATTGCCAAGAAATATCAGAATCGCGGCTTACAGTTTCTCGATCTGATCCAGGAGGGAAACCTCGGACTGATGAAAGGTGTCGAGAAATTTGACTGGCGCCGTGGATACAAGTTCTCAACCTACGCGACCTGGTGGATTCGCCAGGCGATTACCCGTGCCATCGCCGATCAGTCGCGGACGATTCGCGTTCCGGTCCACATGGTCGAGGTAATCAATAAGGTCAAGAGCAGCACCCGCGATTTGGTGGTTGAGTTGGGTCGTGAACCGACTACCGAAGAAATCGCGCAACGGATGAACACCACGCCCGACAAGGTGAGCA
Source organism: Blastocatellia bacterium (assembly GCA_003487805.1). Taxonomy (GTDB): domain Bacteria; phylum Acidobacteriota; class Blastocatellia; order Pyrinomonadales; family Pyrinomonadaceae; genus UBA11740. Next base: position 12,868 of record DNNE01000141.1, read on the forward strand.
AGGCACTGACTCTTATTCAGCAACCGATCTCGCTGGAAGCGCCGATTGGCGAGTCCGGAGAGTCACAGGTCGGAGACTTCATTGAGGATCAATCGACTGTCAGCCCGGCTGAGCGAGTGATCACTTCGAACGTGCGGGACGTTGCGGGTGACGTGCTGCAGACCCTCAGCCCACGCGAAGAGAAAGTCATTCGCTTGCGGTTTGGGTTGGACGCGGATGGTCGTGAACGGACTTTGGAAGAAGTCGGCGAGGACTTCAACGTTACGCGCGAGCGTATCCGTCAAATCGAAGTCAAGGCTCTTCGCAAGCTGCGACATCCTTCGCGCGCACGTGTACTCAAGACCTTGATTGAAGGTCACGGGAACTAGTTCGGTTCAAGGTGTATGTAGTGGGGGCGGCCAGTGAAAATCCTGGCGCCCTCATTTCTTTTGGGCAGTTCCTTCAACGTACACAGGATCACCGCCCGATCCATGAGAATTATCTTTTCATAAAGCAAGAAAGCATCCGCAATGGATGGGGCGCCGCTTCCCCCCTAAGCCATGACGGCTTAAATCCACTTCTTCTCTCTTCGTTCGCAGAATCAATACAGCCGCGGTATCAGTCGCTTCGCTGTCTTAGCGTAATCGAGATACTCAGGACCAAAGGCATCTGCGAGCGCGTCTTCCTCAACGCGCATACGATACAACGCCGCGACAAAATACGGAATGGAACTAAAGCCCAGGGTGAACCAATTGGAAAAGGACAGACCGATCCCAAGGTGCGCCAATAAGGCCCCGGCATATGCCGGGTGACGAACATGTTTATAAAGCCCGGTGCGAATGAGTCGATGATCAGTTTTGATAAGGACCGTCCCGGTGAAGTATTTGCCGAGAGTATAGACGGCAGTCCATCGGATTGTGATCCCCGCAATCAGGAACAAGAGACCCAGCGAGCCAATGACGTAAGTCCCGGTTTGGATGCGGCCAATGCTGGTAAATCCAAGAACCATTCCCACCGGTTCCATAAGGTTGGCAATATCCCATAGCTTCGCTGAATGTTTGTCCCAGTCGCGAGCCGGCTTGACTCGATAGCGACGCAAATATGGGTATTCGATCAGCATGATCAATCGAATTCCAGTCGCAAGAATGGGAAGCAACATAACGGTTGAGCTTGAGTTGACGCGGCGGCGCTAGCGTCAACGTGAAAAAGAAACGCAGGTTGAGAAACGAGCTGTCGCGCTTGGCGTCCGCATACGTGAAAGCACCAGCGACTCAACGATCAGCCGCAAGCCGCGCGAGCAGAGCTTTGTAGATTCGCAGTGTCGCAATACGCGGCTTGCCGGCTGCAAAGTAGTGTTAGGCGGTCTTCGACTAGCGCTTCGGCTCCTCGTATAGTCCGAATTCGGTGCCCGCGGGATCCGCGAAAACGGCAAATGCGCCGGAACCTGGTGCGATGTCTGTTCGTGGCGTCAGCATTCTGCCACCGGCAGCCTCGATCTTTTTGAGAGTGCCCGAAATATCATCCACCATAATGTATATGCGTGTCTGCTCGTCTGGAGTTCTGTCGCTCTCTTTCACCCATGTTCCAGCTAACGCCACCTGTGTCGTCGAACGCAAGCTCACCGTCGCCACGCTTTCTCACGGTCCAGCCAAAAATGCTGTTATAGAAGCCGGCCGATCCGTCCGCCGTTATCGCTGGAATTTCAAAGTAACAAATTTTGCCGTGTGGCTCTCCAATCAAATTCGCAATTCGAAATTCGCAATTCACCCTCCCGCCGCTCGCGTCGGGGTTCGGCGGCGCATCGATAGAACGGGGCTTTACCCCAACAAATAGACGACCTGCGTCTCAAGCTTCGCCTCGTCATCGGTCCAATCGCCATAGATTTCCCACGAGTACGCGCCGAATGCGCGGCCGGTCGCCGCGCGCCACGAATTGATTGCTTCATGTGCGGCTGCGAGTTTGCCATAGCTACCGATGTGGGTCGTCATGACGACTTCGCCGGCGGGCGTCTGCGTGCAGACGATCTCGCCTGCGTCTTGAAAGGGCCGAATGACCTGCACCCCGAAATCAACGACCATTGCTGCTTCGCCAGGCGCAGGGTGTTGGTAAAGGAAGCAATTATGACCGCCGATCCGCAGGCCTTCATGGCAGCGGAGAAACTCCCAGACAAGATCAAGTGCCGGCTTCCATGCGCTTCCAACCTCCCCCATACGCACGCGGCGCCGCACTGCGGCAAGCGGCTGCGAGCTGACGGTCTCAGTGACAACCTGATAGTTCATCGAAGTTTCCCTTTGAGTTCAATTTAGGTGACTGAAGCCGCCCAACGTCTGAGTTGATCGGGCGGCGCGAATTCATTCAGGACTCGCCGGTGCAATGATGACGCAAAACGCGCAATCCCGATGCATCGGGACTCCGGTCGAACGATTTGTTGGGCGGCGTCCGGTGTCTCAGCGTCAAGTCTCGCTGCGAGCAGTACGCAAACGAGCCATTACGTAGGAATCGACATAATTCCCATCGCGGAATGCATGCTGTCGCAGCGTCCCCTCGCGCTCAAATCCGAACCGCTCATAGAGCCGTATTGCCGCCTCATTGTCCGTGTAGACTTCAAGCTCCAGTCGCCCGAGGTTGAGCCAATTGTCTGCTAAGTCAAGGCCCGCGCGCATCAGGGCTGTTCCGACACCCTTGCCCTGCCACTCATCGTGCACGCTCATCCCGATTGTTCCGACGTGCCGCCTCCGGGGTTTGTTGGGAAAAGTATGCACGCCGATCATTCCGATGACACGGTCGCCGACGACTGCCACCAGGTTGTAGGTGCTGTCGCCAGCTTCCGCAAGCCGCTGCCGCCACTGTTCGCGGGATGGATATGGCAATTGGAGTGTGCCCGCGAAGACCTTTGGGCAACTAAACATTTCGTGGATCGCTGAAAAGTCATCCGGCTCCGCTCGACGTATCTGTAGCCCTTCTAACTGCATCATTTCACCTCGTCATAACAGCGTAGCGGCCCAACGATTTGTTGGGTTTCGTTCCCGCAGCAAAAGGTTTCCCGCGCTAGCGACATGTAACGTTGAAATCCTTTGTCGTCTCGTGATCTGTTTCAATGGAGAGGCCCGTGATAGTAACAATTTCCACGAAAGCATCGCTCTTACGTTGCCATTCAACAGTGACGTGGCCTCCATCGGCGGTCTTCGCATCGGGAGAATCTCCGCACGGCACATCGGACCTGTCTCGATACCACGAATAAATTGATACGGTATATTTCCCGCCGGGAATATTCGTAAACCGATATTTTCCATCCGCGTCCGTTCGGATATCAAAATGTTTGGCTTCAGCGCGCCTTTCCTTTTCCTGCATTAGGAGTATGTATGCGTTAGTGATAGCTACGTTTGTATCGGAACGAAATACCCTACCGCCCAGAGTGGCCGCTTCGGAGGCGACTAGCTGTGCGTTCGCTCGAAATACAATGTTTGTAATCGTAACGAGCAGTAGGGCGACAACGGCGATTGGTATGCGCTTCATGAATCTTTCAGTGAAGAAACCCAACTACGTATTAGACCACGCGGCTTGGTCTAAGACCCTTATATCGCTTCTTATACCGCCTGCCAACCCCTTCGTGGCACCAACGGCTCGACCTTGTGGTGCTAATGGAGGTTCAAGATAAGTTTTTACCCATCCGCTACCGCGGACGGTACTGATGTTATGAAGCAGC
>DNNE01000060.1:0-3454 GCA_003487805.1 Blastocatellia bacterium
TGCCGTACTAAGCCCTCACCCCGACCCTCTCCCAAAGGGAGAGGGAGGCAAACTGTACCGACCCGCAGGCTGGACTCCCGTTAGAGCGCCTCACATTCAACGACCCAAACTAATCGCAGTACGGCCTACGTGGAACGTGATACTCCGGCGTCTCCACTCGCGTGTTATCACCTTCTCACGTCCAGAAATGAATCGAGCTAAAGACCGATAGATTCAGCAAAAACCGAAAAGAATCTCGCTGGAGATCTAACTAGACTAACCAGGCTAGAAACGTGGAAGAGGACAACGACATTTAATGACCACGACTTGAAATACGACAGACTAACCAAAAGGGGAAAGCACTTATGTCTCTTGATAAAGCAATACATCGCATCGCAATTGTCGGCACCGGAGTCATCGGAGCCAGTTGGGCCGCGCAATACCTGGCTCGCGGATTTGATGTGATCGCCACCGACCCGGCGCCAAACGCGGAAGCCAATCTACGCCAGTACGTCGACGAAGCATGGCCGGCGCTGGAGAAGGTAGGTTTATCGCCCGGCGCATCACGGGACCGTCTCAGTTTCACGGCCAACATGAAAGAGGCGCTGTCGCAGGCAGACTTCGTCCAGGAGAACGGGCCCGAGCGTCCGGACTTCAAGATCAAATTGTTTGCTGACATGGACGCCGCAACTCCGCCGGACTCGCTCATTGCGTCGAGTTCATCCGGAATTACCCCGAGCGTGATGCAGTCGCAATGCAAGCATCCGGAACGCATCGTCATTGGTCATCCTTTTAATCCGCCGCACGTCATCCCATTGGTTGAAGTCGTCGGCGGAACAAAGACCTCGCCCGAAGCAATTCAACGAGCCATTGCGTTTTATGCGTCGATCGGAAAGAAGCCGATTCACTTACACAAGGAGCTACCCGGTCACGTCGGGAACCGGCTGCAGGCAGCCCTCTATAAGGAGATCATGTATCTGATCCAGCAGGGTGTGCTCAGTGTGAGCGACGCTGACGACGCAGTAAGTTATGGCTCAGGGCTCCGTTGGGGAGTGATGGGACCCAGTTTGCAGTGGCACCTTGGTGGTGGTCCAGGCGGAATTAAGCATTTCATGGAACACCTCATGCCCGGACTCGAAGTAATTATCAAATCTCTCGGTACACCGGAAATCACGGACGAGCTGAAGCAGACGATCGTCGATGGTGTAGCGCAGATAGCCGGAGACCTTTCGGTTGACCAACTCGCGCAAAGGGAAAACGAAGAACTCCTCGGACTGTTAAAGCTGCGGGCGAGGAACGGTTCAGCAACGAGCAAGAAAGTCGGTGAGACGATCCAAGATGGGTCAAATGGCAAACCGTCCGAACGGGTTTTCTTCCTGGATGTGAGTGGCGGCCGTATCGAGTCTCTCAATCCGGATGGCTCCGATCGCCGCGTGGTCCTTGATGGACTCAAGAGGATTCCTGACGGAATTGAAGTTGATGTCGAAGCCGGACACATCTATTGGACCAACATGGGGACTCCAACAGCGAACGATGGCTCGATTGAACGCGCGGATCTCGACGGAACCAATCGCACGACTATTGTGCCGCCGGGCGCAACCTTCACTCCCAAACAACTAAAACTCGACAAGCAGGGCGGCAGGATTTACTGGTCGGATCGCGAAGGAATGCGCGTCATGCGCGCGAACCTCAACGGCTCGGAGATCGAAACTCTTGTCGACACGAGTGGAGGTGAGACACGTCCGGGCCGGGATGCTACGAAATGGTGCGTTGGAATCGCGGTCGATCACGATGGCGGCAAGGTTTATTGGACACAAAAGGGTGGCGACAATGCCAGCGAAGGTCGAATCTTCCGGGCGAACCTCGAAATTCCCAAGGGAAAGAACGCCGTCAATCGCACGGATATCGAACTGTTCCGCGATCGTCTGCCCGAACCGATAGACCTGGATCTCGATCTCGACAATCGAATGATCTACTGGACAGATCGCGGGAACCCACCACAAGGCAACACAGTTAGTCGAGCGTCATTGGACAATGGCAAAGGCCAACAGATCCTCGTCAACGACTTAATGGAGGGAATAGGGCTATCTCTCGACCTGAAAAACGGTCGCATGTTTTTCGCTGATCTCGGCGGTTCGGTCTATTCCTCAAAGCTCGACGGTTCGGAAAAGAAAGCATTGGTCTTCGCCGGGGGAAACCTGACTGGCGTTGCCTACGCTGATTTTGCGCAAGCATAAACGATGAGGGTTTGCGAGAAAGAAAACTACGGATACTCCACTATGGAGTCCACCAACGATTTGAGGAGAACGAAAATGGCAACTGAAAGAAGAGAGATTAAGCAACCGAAGCCGCTGCCGGCGCCAAATGTTGACTTCTACGAACTAACCGAGACCTTGCCGGCCGAAGAAAGAGAAGTTGTGAAACAGGTACGCGAGTTCATGCAAAGTAAGGTCGCACCGATCATCACGAAATACTGGGTCGACGACGCATTTCCCTTTGAATTGTTGCCGGCGATCAAGGACCTCAACATCGGCGGCGTGGGAATGGAAGGATATGGCTGTCGCGGCGGAAGTGAACTGCTCTTTGGATTAGTAGCAATGGAGATGTCTCGCTTCGATTCCTCGATTGCGACCTTCTTCGGTGTTCACAACGGTCTGGCGATGGGGTCTATCTATCTGGGTGGATCGGAGGAGCAAAAACAGAAGTGGCTACCGCCAATGGCTCGTTGGGAAAAGATCGGTTGCTTCGGTCTGACGGAACCGCTGGTCGGTTCCGGAGCGTCAGGCGGCCTGACGACGACGGCGACACGCGAAGGCGATACCTGGATTATCAACGGCCAGAAGAAATGGATCGGCAACTCACCATGGTGCGACATTTCGATCATCTGGGCGCGCGATGTCGCTGACAACCAGGTCAAGGGATTCATCGTCGAGAATAAGAACACCCCGGGATTCAGCGTCGAGAAAATCCAAAACAAGATCGCGCTCAAAGTTGTCCAGAATGGCTTGATCACGATGGACAACTGTCGTGTGCCCGAGGAGAACCGTCTCCAGGGAGACACATCGTTTCGCGACACCGCGCGCGTTTTGAGGATGACCCGCTTTCTAGTTGCCTGGGAAGCGACAGGTTGCGCGATGGGCGCCTACGAGAATGCGCTCAAGTATTGCCAGGAGCGGTTGCAGTTTGGCAGACCGATCGCGTCCTTCCAGTTGGTGCAGGACCTGCTCGCCAAAATGCTCGCGAATATTACTGCGTCGCAGTGCATGGTAGTTCGCACAGCCCAACTGCAGGCCGAGGGCAAGCTGTCCGACGCACATGCGGCGCTGGCCAAGGCATTCACCACCGCCAAGTGCCGAGAGACCGTCGCCTGGGCACGCGAGTTGTTAGGGGGCAACGGCATCGCCGCCGAATACAACGTCGGGCGGTTCTTCAACGACTCGGAAGCGCTTTATTCCTACGAAGGCACGTATCAGAT
>DNNE01000060.1:3765-5025 GCA_003487805.1 Blastocatellia bacterium
TATCAGATGCAGAACCTGATCGTCGGCAAGGCGGTAACCGGACTGAGCGCCTTCGTTTAATCGTCGAAGAAGACCGAAAGCATTTTGAAATTATATAAACAGGAGACCAAGCATCATGAGTTCACCGGCTGCAACACTTGAAAATGTTTTGTACGAGAAGAAAGGCGCCGTCGCTTACATCACTCTCAATCGTCCGCAGGTGCTCAATGCACTGAATCAACGAACCTGGGAGGAGTTGCGCGCGGCGTTCGCGGACGCGCGTGATGATGCCGAGGTCCGCGGGATCATCGTGACGGGGGCCGGCGATAAAGCGTTCGCGGCGGGAGCAGACATCAGCGAACTCGCCAAAGCCACTGCTGTCGAAGCGGAGAAGTCGAGTAGTTACGGACAGCAAGTCCTCAATCTCGTCGAGAGTCTCGGCAAGCCGGTCATCGCCGCGGTGAATGGCTTTGCGCTCGGCGGTGGTTGTGAAACCGCGATGGCGTGCACGATCCGGGTGGCTTCGGAGAACGCAAAGTTCGGTGTGCCTGAAGTCACTCTGGGACTCATCCCGGGCTGCGGTGGTACGCAGAGACTGCCGCGTCTGGTCGGCAAGGGCCGCGCGCTTCAGCTCATTCTTTCCGGAGGAATGATCGGCGCGGATGAAGCATATCGCATCGGACTCGTCAACGAAGTTGTTCCCGCTGCCGATCTTATCAGCCGCGCCGAAGCAATCCTGAAACCGATTCTGGCTAACGCTCCGCTTTCCGTGAAGTTTGCGCTCGAGGCTGTGAACAATGGATTGAACACCACTATTACCGAAGGCCTGGCCCTCGAAGCCTCGTACTTCGGACTGTGTGCCGGAACCGAAGACAAGAAGGAAGGCACCGAGGCGTTTCTACAGAAAAGAAAGGCACAGTTTCAAGGACGATGATGTTTTGAGCGCGAATCATCGGTCAATAGGACTTGAGGTTCGCATTAATTGAAGGAGACAAGGATGACAACAGACAATATCTTTTCGGGATTGAAAGTAGTAGATCTGGCGAGCTTCATTGCGGGTCCCAGCGCCGCCGTGATCCTCTCTGATTTTGGCGCCGACGTGATCAAAGTAGAGCCCCCGTCCGGTGACTACTGGAGACATGGGAACCAGCTCCCGCCGCAGCCGTTTTCGAAGGATCCTTATCAGTGGCATCTACAGAATCGCAACAAGCGCGGCTTGGCGCTGGATCTAAAATCTCCGGGCGCTCAGCCGATTCTTGAGAAGCTCGTCAAATGGGCCGA
>DNNE01000060.1:5329-79501 GCA_003487805.1 Blastocatellia bacterium
TGGGCCGACGTGCTCATCGTCAATACGCCGCATCCCGGGCGCAAACGTCTGAAGCTCGAATACGAGGATGTTGCCCAGTGGAATCCGCGTTTGATCTATGCCGATGTCACCGGATTCGGTGACCAGGGGCCTGATGCCGAGCTGCCGGGTTTCGATATCACTTCCTACTGGTCGCGCAGTGGTCTGCTATCGATGACCCGCGATGCCGGCGCACCGCCGACCTGGCCCGTTGCCGGGAGCGGTGACAATGCGACGGCCGTCGGTCTCTACTCTGCGATCGTCACCGCGCTCTATCGTCGCGAGCGCACCGGTAAAGGGTCGTACGTCTCAACCTCGCTGCTGGCTGAGGGTATCTGGGCCGCCAGCGTTTCAATTCAAGGCGCGTTGAGCGGTGCGAAGTTTTACGGATTGCACGATCGCAAGAATCCTGCGAATGCAGCTCTGAACGTGTATCGGGCTGCCGATGGCACCTGGTTCGTGCTCCTGGTCACGCCGGACAAAGTGGAAGCAGTAGTGAAGGCCATAGGCCGCGACGACCTCCTAACCGATCCACGGTTCTCTCCAGCGAACCTGGTGGCGAACATGGCGCAGTTGACCGCCATTCTCGACGAAGTATTCGGCGCTCAGCCGATGGCGCATTGGTACGAAGTCTTCAATGGCGCCCACGTCACGTTCGGTGCGGTGCGCGACCCACAAGAAGTCATCAACGATCCGCAACTGCGAGCGAATGACATCGTCGTTCCGCTTGAAGGCGCCGGCGGCAAACTGACATCAACGATTAGCAGCCCAATTCAAGTGCATGGTGTTGACAAGGTAACTGCAAAACGAGCGCCGGAAATTGGCGAACATAATGAGGAGATTCTCCAGGAGTTGGGCTTCGACACAAAACAAATCGAGAGCTTTCTGGCGGGTAGAGTTGTAACAGAACCCAGAGAATTAGCGGCTAAGTGAGGTGAACGATGAGTGATATTTTGACCGAACGTGCCGGAAGCATCTTACGGGTGACATTAAACCGGCCCGCGAAGAAGAATGCGATGACTTCAAGCATGTACGTAACTTTTGCGGAGATTCTCAACGACGCAGCAAAAAATGAAGAGATCCGGGTCGTGCTTTGGAGTGGCGCCGGAGACTCATTCTCCGCCGGTAACGACTTGCAAGATTTCCTAAAGAACCCACCCGGGCCGGGTGAGAGTCCGCAGGCACAGCTCGCCAATGCGTTACTCAATTTCGACAAGCCATTGATCGCGGCCGTGCAGGGAGTCGCTATCGGAGGTGGAACCACTTTGCTGACGCACTGCGACTTCGTGTACGCCGGTGCAAATGCGAAGTTCCAACTGCCTTTCGTCAATCTCGGACTCGTGCCGGAGTTCGGATCCAGTTGGTCATTGCCGGCGCGAAGCGGATACCTCCGGGCTGCTGAACTAATAATGTTGGGCCAGCCTTTTGGCGCCACGCTTGCGGCTGAGATCGGATTGGTAACCGAGGTTGTACCTGACGCTAGAGTGCTCGATAGAGCGATGGAAACAGCGTCGAAGTTAGCGGCGAAACCTCCTGGCGCTCTGCAAGCTTGCAAGAGACTGATGAAGCATTCTCAACGCGAGCAAATCGCGCAGGCGATAAAAGTCGAGAACGAAGAGTTCGCTTCGCGCGTGCGCTCGGCGGAAGCAAAGGAGGCGTTCACCGCGTTTATTGAGAAGCGTGCCCCGGACTTCACGAAAGCGCAAGGCGCATGACGCTCGCACTAGATATGAACAATGATCACGGTAGGTAACAATGACTAAACCTGAAATCTTAACCACTGCCTCCGGTATCCCGGTCGCCGACAACCAGAACTCTTTGACGGCGGGACCCCGCGGCCCAGTGTTGATGCAAGACTTTCATTTGATCGAAAAGATGGCCCACTTCAACCGGGAGCGGATCCCCGAGCGGGTGGTCCATGCCAAGGGCGCCGGCGCGTTTGGCACGTTTACCGTCACGGGAGATATCACCAGGTACACCAAAGCTGCGGTTTTCTCTGCGATCGGCAAGAAGACGGATGTCATGGTTCGCTTCTCGACCGTTGGCGGCGAGAAGGGTTCCGCCGATTCCGCGCGCGACCCGCGCGGCTTCGCGACCAAGTTCTACACTGAGGAAGGTAACTGGGACCTGGTCGGCAACAACACTCCCGTCTTCTTCATTCGCGATGCGTTGAAGTTTGGCGACTTCATCCACACCCAGAAGCGTGACCCGCAGACCAATCTAAAGTCTCCGACCATGATGTGGGACTTCTGGTCGTTGTCGCCGGAATCACTCCATCAGGTCACGATTCTTTTCAGCGACCGGGGCACGCCGAAAAACTACCGCCACATGGACGGTTTCTCGAGTCACACGTTCAGTCTCATCAACGCTCGGAACGAGCGCTTCTGGGTGAAATTCCATCTTAAGACCAAACAGGGCATTCAAAATCTCACCCGGGAAGAGTCGATTCAACTCGCGGGTTCGAATCCGGATCACGCGACCAGGGATCTCTTTGAGGCCATCGAGAAAGGCCACTATCCGAAATGGCGCCTTTCGATCCAGATCATGCCGGAATCGGAGGCCGAGACGTACGACCTGAACCCCTTCGATCTGACCAAGGTCTGGCCGCATGCGGACTATCCTTTGATCGAGGTTGGCGAGCTTGAGCTAAATCGAAATCCCGCTAATTACTTTACCGAGGTCGAGCAGGCCACTTTCGCGCCGGCGAACGTGGTTCCCGGCATCAGCTTTTCTCCCGACAAGATGTTGCAAGCTCGGATCCTTTCCTATCCCGATGCGCATCGTCACCGGCTCGGCGTGAACTACGAATCGTTGCCGGTCAACCGCCCGCACAGCGCAGTCCATCATTACCACCGTGATGGCGCCATGCGCTTCGATACAAACGGCGGCGCGGCGCCCAACTACGAACCGAATAGTTTCAATGGTCCGAGCGAGGACCACCGTTATGCGGAGCTGCCGCTACGCATCGCGGGTGACGCGGCCCGCTATGACCATCGTGCGGACAACGACGATTACCAGCAGGCGGGCGACCTATTCCGGCTGATGAAACGGGAAGAGCGGGCGCGCCTGATTGACAACATCGTGGACAGTTTGATCTGTGTACCGCCCCAGATCCAGGCACGTCAGATCGCACACTTTATTAAGGCAGATCCGGATTACGGCCGTGGGGTGGAACGGGTACTAAATGCCGCCCGAATGAAAGCCTTGGGATGTTCTGAGAAAGAGTTGCCCGAATCATGTTGCTAGCCGCAAAAGAAAACACTGTCCGACGAGTCGTTACTACGCACTTGCCGACCACATGGGGAGTGTTTCAGACCATCGGTTTCGAACGGGACATCTTGCTCGGAAGCGGACGGCGTGAAACCGCAGTTGCGATCATCCTCGGTGATCTGGCCGATGAGACTCCGCTGGTGCGGATTCACTCGGAGTGCTTCACGGGTGAAGTGCTTGGGTCGCTGCGGTGTGATTGTAATGATCAGCTGGACCTTGCTATGCGGGCCATCGCCGGCGAAGGTCGTGGGTTGGTCATCTACGAGCATCAGGAAGGTCGGGGCATTGGGCTGATGGCGAAGTTGCAGGCCTACGCGCTGCAAGATGAAGGTCTGGATACAGTGGAAGCTAATCGTGCTCTGGGATTCGAGGACGACGCCCGAGACTTTGGTCTATCGGTCGCTATTCTTCGTGAACTGGGACTCGGTCGCGTTCGTCTGCTCACGAATAATCCGAATAAGGTTCGTGCGTTGACTGATGGAGGGATCGAGACCGAACAGCTTTCCTGCGAAGCGGTGGCAAACTCACACTCGCTTGCTTACTTGCGAACTAAGAAAGAAAGAATGGGTCACGCATTGACGCTTGAACGTTGCGAAAGTGTAGATGATCCAAACAGCGAAGCATTTGGTGTTGTTTCGTGTGATTTCGTGGATCGCCGGTCTGCTGCAGGAAGAACACGATCCACTAAATCACACGAACAAACACGAAATTATTTTTTGGGCGAACAAGCGGGAAGAAATCACGAAACTACCTCGGAACAGTTTGAGTTTGCGAGTATCGAAGATGCGATTCGAGAGTTCAAAGCCGGACGAATGATCGTCGTGGTCGACGATGAAGATCGTGAGAACGAAGGCGACCTCACGATAGCTGCTGAGATGATCACCCCTGAAGCGATCAACTTCATGGCCAAACACGGCAGAGGCCTGATCTGTGTCGCCATGACTGACGAGAGATTGAAGGAATTAGAAATAGGTTCGATGGTGCCGGCAAGTAGTGCTTTGGGTGGTACTGGATTCACCGTTTCAATCGATCTAAACCGTCAGGACATAACGACCGGGATATCAGCCTACGACCGCGCGCAAACGATTAAAGAGGCTGTCAACCCGAACAGTCATCCGGAAGACTTTGCGCGACCAGGCCACGTCTTTCCACTTCGTGCTCGGCCCGGCGGTGTTCTCGAACGACGCGGCCAAACGGAAGCGGCCGTCGATCTGGCTAGTCTCGCCGGCCTGCAGCCCGCCGGAGTGATCTGCGAGATCATCAATGACGACGGCACCATGGCTCGTTTGCCTGACCTTATCGAATTCTGCAGGAAGCACGATCTGCTCATGGTCACAGTCGCAGATCTCGCGCGCTATCGTTTCGATTGCGATTACGAAGGTTCGCTGGCGGCATACGATGGAATGTTCCCGGTATGTAAAATGATCTTTCCGACTGATCTTGATAGAACCCACGCTATCAACAGGCCATACATTAAAGCGGAGCTGATTGGATGATCCACACGCATTCACTGGGACGCGCCCGTAGGTACTATCCGGAAAGGACGGCGTTTGCATCGAACGGAGAACGCGTGACTTTTCGTGAGCTGCACGATCGCGTCGGAAGAATTGCCGCGGCGCTTACGAATCACGGTTTCAGGAAAGGCGACCGTTTGGGGTTGTTGCTGCCGAACGAACGTGAGTATGTCGCGTTGGTGTACGCGTGCGCATGGCTTGGCGTAATTGCGGTGCCTTTGAATACGCGGCTTTCAGCAAAGGAGATCGATCATGTACTGGTTGATGCAGCTCCGCATGGGTTGGTTCGGCACTCGTCGCTGGCTGCTCCAAGCGTCGAACTTCGCCAACTGATCATCGACAAAGAACCGCTCGATCTTGGGAATGACTCATTTCCCGCGGATGTCTACGAACCCGATGCTGTATTTGCACTAATCTATACCAGCGGAACCACGGGCCGGCCGAAAGGTGTGGCACTCACTCATTCCAACATTCTGGCTAATCTGGACCACGTGAACTACTGGATGCGTTACCGAGAAGGTGGTGTCTATCTCCACGCCGCGCCGATATTTCACATCGCCGACTTTCCGTTCATGTTCGCTTCGCCGGCTTTCGGGACTTGTCAGGTCACGATTCCGAAGTTCAGCCTGGAAGCCTTCTGCGAGGCCGTAGAGCGCAAACGTGTTACGCATACAGTGCTGGTTCCAACCATGCTCAATTTGCTGACCCAATTTGCGGATTTGCGAAAATATGACCTGACCAGCCTTGAGTATTTGGGATATGGCGGATCACCGATCGCTCCCGAACTTATTCACAGCACCCGGAAGATTTTACCCAAAGCCAAACTCGTCCAGGTTTATGGGCTCAGTGAAACGGGCTTTCTTGCGGGACTGCAGGACCATGAACATATAGAAAGAAGATTGACATCTTGCGGGCGCGCTTGTCCCGGCATTGAAGTGAAAGTTGTGGACGACAAGGGAGATGAGGTTGCTACCGGCCAGCATGGTGAGCTGGTTGCCCGCGGCGCAAATGTGATGCGCGGCTATTGGAACAATCTGAAAGAAACGAACGCGGTATTTAGTGATGGGATGTTCCGCACCGGTGACATTGGCTACCAGGATGCCGATGGTTACATCTACATTCTCGATCGATTGAAGGACATGATTGTTACCGGCGGCGAGAATGTTTACTCAGGCGAAGTCGAAGCCGTCATTTACCAGCATCCGGCTGTTAAGGAAGCCGCAGTCTTCGGCATACCCGATCCTAAGTGGGGCGAACTTGTGATGGCTTCTGTTGTGCTTAGAACGGGGTTAGCTGTGAGCGCTGATGACCTAATCTCATTTTGCCGGCAGTCGCTCGCCAATTACAAAGTTCCGCGTCGCGTTGAGTTCTCCGAAACGGAGTTACCGAAGAATGGGTCCGGCAAGATCCTCAAGCGAAATCTGCGCGAGCGTTTTTGGGCGGATCAGAAACGAGCCGTAGGTTAACGCCAGGGAGAGAGTCATGAGCAGCAGTGGAAGGACTCTAAAATATTGATTAATCGCAGTGACAATTCATCGGAACCCACTCGTCGTCTGATCAAGCTTTGTAACGATCGTCTGGCGGACGCCGTGGATTTGCAGTTGCAATGCAAACACGCTTTTTGGAATACGACCGCCCTCGATCTGAGAAGGCTCTTCGATGAGGTAAATAAGTCGGTCGGCGTTTATACGGATCGCCTTGCCGAGCGCGTGATTGAGATTGGCGGAGTTGCCAATTCAACTGAGCGGGTGGTGCCTACATGGTCCAGTCTGTTATGCACACCTGATGCGATGTGCCGCAATCATGCTTCGACTCTCGCGACAACGCTGGACTCATTTGTAGAGCTCGCACGCCAAGCAATCGATACGAGCATTGAGGTTAGTGACTTCACCAGTGCCGAGATGTTTACCGAAATTGCCCAGGGAGTTGATAAATGGCACCGAAAGCTGGCGGCAGTCTAAGAGGACGATTTATGGTAAGCAGCTTGATCGAAAATTTACCTCTGACGAAAGCCGAGTCTGACGGCGATCTCGATTTCTGTTTCCTGGATCTGGCTCTGGCACTTGCCTCCCAAGGCGACGGTCAGGTGAGGCCAAACCCGCTGGTGGGTACTGTCATTGTGAAGGATGGGGTCATCGTGGGTCAGGGTTTTCACCGCTACGATCGAGTCTGGCACGCGGAAGTATTGGCACTCGAACAAGCCGGCAGGCTTGCGAAAGACGCGACGGTCTATGTCAATCTGGAACCATGTTGCCACCGAGGAAATGGCAAACGGACACCTCCGTGCACCGACGCTTTGATTGAGGCCGGCGTGAAAAGGGTCGTGTGTTGCATCACAGATCCGAACCCTCTAGTTAACGGGCGCGGTGTGGCTGCTCTTCGTGGCGCCGGTATCGCCGTGACGGTTGGCCCCAGAATTTCTGCCGCACGAATACTGAATGCGGCATACCTAAGATCAGTTATCACCTCGAACACTTCTCCAACCTCATCGCTAATAGATCTGCTGTTTTGATTGTGATTTGCTGCCCCTCTCGCAGATCTGCTAAAAGCCAACCTCCACAGCAAGGATTCGTAATTACAGGCAATCGTCGGTAAGACAGGCGGATGTCTTCCGGATAATCTTGCGCTTGGCGGGAGGCCATCTAAAACATGAGTGAGGAAATCGTAACACTGAAGTCGCCGATAACGGATCAAGATCATGTGGCCGGACCGGCGAGCGCGGCTATCACCCTGGTTGAATATGGCAACTTCGAATGCCTTCAATGCGGCGGCGCTTATCGTAGCCTTAAGCAGATTCGAGATGTCCTCGCAGATGAGTTGCGCTTAGTGTTTCGAAATTTCCCGATGGTGCAAACGCATCCGCGTTCGTTGCGTGCCGCCGAAGCTGCCGAAGCTGCCGCCGCGCAAGGACAATTTTGGGAGATGCATGATCAGTTGTTTACACACCAACAGGCGCTGGAAGATCGTGACGTGCTTCGTTACGCCAAACGTCTCGGTCTCGACACCGAGAGATTTACGCGCGAGTTAGCGGAGAATGTTTTTCTTCCGAAAGTTCAATCTGCTTACGAACAGAGTCTCTTTGACGAGCATGTGACAGGTACTCCAACAATCTACCTGAACGGGATCCGGTACACCGGCACGACCGACGTGCAGTCGCTTCTCGAGGCCATTAAACAGAGCGATACCGAAGGCCGGATTCAACTTCCTGAGAAGGCCAGTCAAATAAGACAGCTCCTCCGCAAACTAAAACAAGGCAGAGCTGCCTTGGTGGGTATTGTGCAGTGATAGATTCGATCTCTGCGGTAAACATGTGAGGCGTATTCAACTGTTGGGAGACTCCATATGCGATCTGACATCGTTCCCGGCGCTATCTTGCCCGACTATGAACTTTCCGACCACCAGGCCAAGCGGCGAAAGCTCTCCGCGCTGCAAGGACAAGACCCGATGGTTCTCGTGCTCAGCCGGGGAGGCTTTTGCCCCAAAGAGCGCAGGCAAGCTGAAGGGCTCCTTCAACTTCATCGTGAGCTGGAGGTTGGCTATTGTCGCCTTGTCACCATCAGTACCGACAATATCACCCAGACGAATGAATTTCGCAGTGGAGCCGGCGCCCACTGGCCCTTCCTCTCTGACGCGGGGCGTATTGTCCAAAAAGATCTCGATATCGCCGAATATACTGACACGGTCAACAACCCGATGATCCCCCATGTGATTGTTCTGGAGCCCGGTCTTGTCGTTTATAAGATGTACAACGGCTACTGGTTTTTTGGCCGGCCGACCATCGAAGAGCTGCGGCAAGACTTGCGCGCTGTGTTGAAGAAATGCCGGCCGGACTGGGACATCACGACACCCGAACTTAAAGCGGCATGGCAAGAAGGGCGCAAAGAACTCTTCTATCCGTACGGCCACACATACGTTCAAACGCTTGGTGAGCAGGACCAGGAACCGCCAAGGACTCGAATGCGGAGTCGAACCCGCCCGGGATTACTCCCAACGGATTTTGGACAAGACCAAGGCCAAGCTCACGTCCACAGAAAACGAGGCACGCGGCCTTTCAGATCGTTGGGCTTGAGACAAACTTGTGACAAGACTACACGCCAACAATTAGCATCAGGTAGGAACAGATGGAGAAGAGTTGCCTGACACGCAAGTCGCTGATAGCAATTGGCCGGTCGTCAACTCGTTGATTAGAAGAGGGTCGAGGTTGGAACTGTTTCTCAGTGGACCTGCTGACTAAAATCAGCAGGAGCCCTCTCGGGAGCGCGCGTGCTAACTCATTTGTTTAACTGAAAAATAATGGTGAGCCGAGCAGGGCTCGAACCTGCGACCCGCTGATTAAGAGTCTTAAATATCTGTTCGTGCTAGTTTGGGTGTATTCATGTCTCTACGGATTCCTTAGTACTTCCTAATAACCTCTTAGTCTACGTTCGGTCGAATATAGACCAGTTTGGGTGAGTTGGCACACAACTGGCACACACAGAAGACCAGAAATGCGTTGGGGAAACAAGGCGCCCATCGGCTTCGCGAACTCCAACGTGACAGAAGGAAACTCCCGGAACAGGAATTCAAGGAGTTAGCATAGCTTTCAATAATTTAGCTGCGACTCCACGCGACACATGATGACACCAAAGAACCTGTTTTCGCACGCTTTGGTGACACGATTAGTGGCACAAATTTTTCCGATAAAGCATTCACGCTCGAAATCGAACCGGTGAATAAAGGTTTTGCAGTTATCAAGAAGCTGTTTGCTCAAGCTCGCCCTACGTGTTCATACGTGCATTCTCATTGATGTTCGCGCCAGCCAAGTTTGCTTACGGTCGCCCAAATTTGCTTACGTTGCGATTGGTAGTGACCCAACAGCGACCCAAGAAAGTCGGGATGCGCGATCGGTTAGCTGATCAGGGTTAATAAACATAAGACCCACAAGAAACGAAATTAGTGCATCTTGGGGACGCTACTTTGCCGCCTGTACTCGATTAACTAGATCTATGAACCTTGGATCCGAGCGCAAGGCGTCGAACATTGGTTCGCCAAGGCTAGAGAGATCAGGAGAATGCTCGCGATATGACTTCTCCAGCCAGAACAATGCGCGGTCCGTATCGCCTAAGCCGCTATGAACGACAGCAATGCACGTTGGAGAAACGTACTCTCGTAGCGAGCGCTGAATTTCTCCTGCAAGTATTCTTCTTGCCTCGTCGCGCTCTCCGGCCATGCCGTCTAAATTACCGGCAGTGCATCCGTTTCTTAGATCGTCAGGTAGCCTGACGATGAGCGCGACGGCATCTTTCGGCTTCCCGGCTTTCATATAGGTTTGGGCCAGACCTTGCAGAGCCATTGGAAAGTCCGGGTTAAGTTCGAGCGCTTTCTTGTACTCAGTGATCGCTTCGTCATACCGCCGCGCGCAATAGAAAACATAACCGACATCTGCGTTGATCGGCAGCGAGAGCGGGTCGCCCTCCCGGGCTCGCTGAATCTCCTCGATAGCCTGTTCTGGTTTATTAAGACCGAGTAGATGCAGCGCATACCAATGATGGGCCGTCGCGTATTTAGGATTCAGCGCGATGGCTCGCCGGTATTCTGTCTCAGCCAGCTGCCAGTTCCATTCGTTCTCAGCCACCGCCGCCAATGAGGTGTGGGCTTCTGAGAGTGTGTCGTCGAGTTGCACCGCCTTCTCGGCAGCCTGTCGCGCTTTCACAAACGCTTCATTAGACGACATGGGCGTGTACCAGTAGCTCATCACGTAACTATCGGCGAGCCCTGAATACGCGAGAGCAAAATTGGGATCCATTTCGATAGAATCTGCGAACGAGCTAATGGCTTTATCGAGCGCGTGGGGAATGGTCCTTTCGTTCCAATAGTACCGACCCTTCAAATAGGCCTCGTAAGCATCCCTGCTATTCGTCTGATGGCGCACGAGTTTTTGTTCAGTTTGAGCGTTCAGCTTGAGCTTCAGACCTGAAGTAACGCCGCGCGCGAGGTCGTCTTGGATGGCGAAGATATCACCGGAAGGGCGCTCGTAGTTTTCACTAGCCCATAAGACACGACCGTCGTCTGTGCTAACCAGTCTTACCGCGACGCGAATGTTCTTATCTGTTTTGTTAAGGGTGCCTTCCAGGACAGCCCCTACGCCTAATCTCTTACCCACTTCTCGTGGATCTATTTCTTTGTCTTTAAAGTCGAAGGCCGAGCCTCGCGAAATAACTTTCAGTCCGTCGATCTTCGAAAGCGAGTTGATCAGAGTTTCAGAGAGTCCATCGCTCAAGTATTCGTTCGCCGCGTCGCCGGTTAGATTTTTGAGAGGTAGAACGGCAATCGAGTTCACCGGCGGACTTGGTGCGCTATTCATGCGTCGATCGATAACCAGCGCAGCTACCGCAGTGACGGTAATAACCGAACATGCGACTACTGCCAGCATTGCTCGACGGGACATCTTGCTGGCCGCGAGAGTTACTCGACTGACTGGCGCGGGAACATTGACGACGGCTTCACTCGTTGGCTCGGAACTGTGTATCTCTTCCTGTTCGACGACGATCTTGACGCCGCGCGTCCTTTCAATTTCCACGATTGATCCATCATCAACCAGTTTTTCTTCCAGCGGCCCGACATATCGATAGCCTTCCGCATAGCGCGTCTCGATGAAGCGCGGCTGGTCCATTTGGTCGTTCAGTGCCTTGCGAATTTTGCCAACGCATTTGGTAAGGGTGATGTCATAAACGTCGCGCCCTTCCCAAAAAAGTTCGAGCAATTCGGAGCGGCTCACTAGTCGATCCCGGTGTTCGATTAAATAGAGGAGAACCTGGAAGGGACGGTGCGGCAAGTGAACTGCTTGGCCGTTGTGTAGGAGCAGCCGCGTGTCGGGCTCCAACCTATACCCGTTCAGGATAAATCTCTTTCTTACTTCCGCAGCCATTTTCTTAACTCGACCGTCAGGATTCAGCAAAAAGCCTAATGTCTTTCCAATTATTTCCTGATTTTTTCAGGATTCAAATTGGATCGTCGTCTAGAGTCAGCGACCTGGCAACTGCTCAAGGGATTAACGACGGCGAATGTCAGCGTCCAGATTCTATCACCATGGCCACTATCACCAGAAGAAGAGTAGAGATCATTGCCTTCGAACAGGAACGAATCACCCGGCGCCTGGCGTCGCAGTCCTGTCCGGAATGCCAACAAGCAAACGAGCGCCACCGCGATTCACTTACGCTGCCCGTTCGATCCAAAGCGCGACGGGTGTATCACTGGCTCGCAATTCTTATACGCCGAACGGGTTTGACCTAATGAAGGATCGCGAGAGCCGATGAAAAATAAGCAGTCTCATTAGATGGTCTTCTATGTAACTAACGCCAAATTATGAATAGCGAACATCTGAAAACATTTCCGCGGCGATTGTTGATTGTCATTGGACTCGGGGCACTGCTGGTCACCTCGACGCTCGTTCTAATGCGTTCTTCACAAGGGGCAAGACTTGCTCTAAGGAGCGCGTCGACAAGGTCACTACCTGATAAAGCAAGTCCAAGCAAAAACTCGTTTGCTAGTGTTTCGGTACCGGCGGCAGCAACGCTTCAGTTCAGCTCATCCAGTTATGTCGTCGGAGAAGGTGATGGCAGCTCGACTATTACCGTCACGCGGACGGGTGATATGTCGAGCGCAGTCACACTTGATTATGCGACTTCTGACGGCACGGCTTCAGAACGATCAGACTATACGGCGGCGTTGGGAACGCTTCGTTTTGCGGCGGGCGAAACCAGCAAGAGTTTTCTGGTACTGATAACCGACGATCAATCGGTCGAAGGTAATGAGACGGTTAACCTTACTCTTTCAAATCCAACCGGAGGAGCAACGCTGGGTGTTCCGAGTGCCGCGGTCTTGACGATCGTGGACAACGACAACTTGATTGGAGCTGTAAATCCGATCGATCTCTCACCATTTTTCGTCCGCCAGCACTATCTCGATTTTCTCAATCGCGAAGTGGATGCTTCGGGGTTCGCCTTCTGGCAGAACAACATTGAGCAGTGCGGCAGCGATCCACAATGTCGAGAGGTGCAACGCATTAACACCTCGGCAGCTTTTTTTGTTTCTATAGAATTTCAGAACACCGGCTACTTCATCTATCGGCTGCATCAGACGGCGTTCGCTTCGGGTGAAACATTGCAGTTGCGACGGTTCCTGCCTGACACCCAGGAGATTAGTCACGGCGTTGTTGTAGGCCAGGGCGACTGGCAGGGGCAGATCGAGGCTAACAAGCAGGCGTTCGTCAGCGAGTTTGTCGTTCGCCCGGAGTTCATGGCTACCTTCCCGAACACTTTGAGCGCGGCGCAATTCGTTGACGCGCTCAACTCTCACACGCTGGATCCGCAAAATCCCAACAGCGGTGGCGCGCTGACACAAGCCGAGCGAGACCAACTGGTTGCCGACTTATCGGCTGCCCGCAAGACACGCGCTGACGTTCTGCGCGCGGTCGCCGAGAATGCCGAGTTGCAGCGCCGCCAGTTCAATAGAGCATTCGTTTATATGCAGTACATTGGCTACCTGCGCCGCAATCCGAATGATCCGCCTGACGGGAATTTCAACGGCTACAACTTTTGGCTTGGCAAGCTGAATCAATTCAATGGCAACTACATTCAGGCTGAGATGGTCAAAGCTTTTCTTAGTTCGACCGAGTATAGGAGTCGCTTTCAACCAACGTCTGCTCCAACTCCGACACCAACGCCGACAGCAACCCCGACGCCAACGCCGACACTACCACCCGATCCCGGCAGCGTGGCTCCGCCAATCGATCAGACGATATCGACGACGGTCTTTGATTCGACTTCATTTCTCTATACTGGTAATCCTCCGATTCAAACGGGCGTGGCTCCGGGAACGATCAAACCGATCCAGGCGGCAGTCCTGCGCGGTCGGGTTGTCGATCGCAGTAACGCGCCTTTGCCGGGAGTGACGATTACCATCCTCAATCATGCTGAGTTTGGCCAGACGTTGAGTCGTGCCGATGGGATGTTCGACATGGCGGTCAACGGCGGTGGACTGTTAACGGTGAACTATGCGAAAGCCGGCTTCATGCCGGTGCAGCGACAGATGGATGTTCCGTGGCAGGACTACATGATGGTCCATAATGTCGTGCTATTGCCCTTTGATAACGCGGTGACGACCATTGATCTCAACTCAAGCACACCCGTACAGGTTGCACAGGGCACGACGATGACTGATACGTCGGGCAGTCGGCGCGCCACGCTTATGTTTAAGCAAGGCACAACAGCGACGATGACCCTACCAAATAATTCGAGTCAACCGTTGACGACAATGCACGTGCGCGCGACCGAGTACACGGTTGGCGCGATGGGGCCAACTGCGATGCCGGGTGATCTGCCGGCGGCAAGTCAATACACCTACGCATCAGAGTACAGTGTTGATGAAGCAGTTGCGGCCAACGCTATCAGTATTACCTTCAATCAACCGGTCGTTCAGTACAATGAAAACTTTCTCAACTTTCCGGCGGGCACGATCATACCTTCGGGCTCTTACGACAAAACGAGCGGCATCTGGATGCCTTCGGCCAACGGTCTGGTCGTCAAGGTTCTGAGTGTCACCAGCGGATCGGTGAATCTCGACATCGACGGCAGCGGCAATCCCGCTAGCGACTCGGCATTAACCGCGATTGGCATCAACGCAGCCGAACGTCAGCAACTCGCCGGGCTCTATCAACCGGGCCAGTCGCTTTGGCGCGTGCCGCTCAATCACTTCTCTGGTTGGGACTCGAACTGGGGCTGGGGGCCACCGGCGGGCGCTGCACCGCCAGGAGGACCAGGGGGACCCACCGGCGGCCCGCCCTCTGCCGGCGGCCCAGGGAAACAGGGATGTGAAGACTGTCCAACCTGTCCATGTGATGAGAAAAAGGCGAGCACCATCGGCCTGATAGGACAAACGTTGAGTGAAGAAGCAGACCTCACCGGCACGCCTTTTTCCCTACGCTATGACAGCGACCGCACTCAGGGTTACAGAGCTGCTTACACGCTTAACATTCCTTTGAGCGGCGCAACTCTGCCCGGCCCAGTCAAGCGCATCGATTTGACTGTGACTGTTGCCGGACGCATGTTCACACAGAGCTATCCGGCCCAGCCCAACCAGACCGCGACCTTTACGTGGGACGGTCTCGACGCTTACATGCGCGTCGTGCAAGGACAGCAGATCGCAGTCATAGACATTGGTAACGTTTACGATGGCTCGTATCAGCAAACCGGAGAATTCGGCTACAACGGCAACGGCCTGCCCATTACCGCTGACCGTACGCGGCAGGAAATCACGCTGCATCAGATTCAACGCGCGCCTGTTGGAACCTTCGATTATCATCCGCAAGCACTGGGTGGCTGGAGCCTGAGCGTGCATCACGTTTATGACCCCATCGGTCGCGTGCTCTATCAAGGCGATGGCACGCGCCGCGATGTGCAGAGCGTGAATGCCGTAATTGAAACCGTGGCGGGCACAGGCGAACTGCCTTCGCAGTCTTGCAGTAATAATAATGTGGACGCGAAGACGGCCTGTCTGGACGCTCCGTTTGGCATAGCCACCGCGCCGGACGGCACTTTCTATTTCGCCGACACCCACCAGAATCGCATCTTTCGCGTGACGACGAACGGCATTCTCAACGTCTTCGCCGGCACAGGCACATGCGGCTTTAGCGGCGATGGCGGCCAGGCCACGAACGCGCAGATCTGCGGGCCTGAGGGGATCTCGCTGTCACGCGACGGCAGCCTCTATTTTGCAGATTTCGGTAATCACCGGATCAGGCGTATCGGGACGGGCGGCATCATTACCACGGTCGCGGGTAATGGCACGGCAGGGTCAGGCGGCGACGGCGGACCGGCGACGCAGGCTCAAGTGAGTAATCCTCTTGACGTGACCGTCGGCCCCGACGGCACCTTCTACATCGCGGACGCCAACAATCACCGCGTCCGGCGTGTTGATCCGGCAGGCGTCATCACCACGGCTGCGGGCACAGGCTCGTGCAGTTTCAGTGGCGACGGCGGCCAGGGCGCGCAAGCCGGGCTTTGTTTTCCCGAAGGGGTAGCGGTGGGCATCAACGGCGAATTGTTTATCGCGGACACAGGCAATCGACTCGTGCGGCGCGTAACAGTTGACGGCAAAATTACTACCGTCGCGGGCACGCCGGGACAACAAGTATGCGCTAACTCGACCGACGCCTGTGGCGATGGCGGCCCGGCGGCGCAGGCCCAGTTTGGCGCGCCTGTCAGCCTCAACGTCGCCGCGGACGGCAGCCTCTACATCAACGATCCGGGCATCAAACGCATTCGCCGCATCGCGCCCGACGGCAACATCACAACCATTGCGGGCAGCGGTAACGGTTGCTCTTCGACCACCGCCGCGTGCGGTGAAAGCGGCCCGGCGCAGCGCGCCGATCTCGGCTTCGGCGGCAATGGCCCGCAGCGCATCAGTCTGCTGCCCGACGGCAGCTTCTACGTCGCCGAGACCGCGACCCATCGCGTGCGCCACGTGGGCCTACCTTTGCCCGGCTTCACTGCTACTGCTATTACAATCCCATCGGAAGACGGCAACGAGCTTTACGTCTTCGATTCCAATGGGCGACACCTACGCACTGTCAACACGCTGACGGGCGCGAACCTTTACACGTTCGCTTATGACAGCGCAGGACGTTTGAGCACCGTCATGGATGGCGATGCCAACGTGACCACGATCCAGCGTGATGGCTCGGGCAACGCCACGGCTATTGTTGGCCCTTTCGGTCAAAGCACCGCGTTGAGCCTTGATGCCAATGGCTTTCTCACCCGCATCACCGATCCGGTGGGCCAAGTCTCTCAGTTCGTTTACACGACACAGGGCTTGATGACCAGTAAGCAAGACCCGCGCGGAAATCAAAGTACCTACACCTACGATGCAGTCGGCAGGCTCGCGCGCGACACCGATGCGGCCACGGGTTTCTTTGCTCTTTCGCGCACAGATCAAGGGTTGAATTACACGGTCACGCGCAACACCGCCCTCGGACGGTTGAAACTTTTTGCGATGCAATTTCCGGCGAACGGCGATGTCAAACGCGTTGCCACGCTGCCCGACGGCACAACATCACAGTCAATCAATCGCGCGAACGGCACGATAACGTCCATCGCACCAGATGGCATGACGAGGAATGTTACGCAGGGGCCGGACCCGCGTTGGAAAATGCAGTCGCCCATCAATGCATCCGTCACCGTCACGACGCCGGGCAATCTTAATTTCAATCAGACATTCGCCCGCACCGTCACGCTGTCGAACGCGAACGACCCGCTGAGCCTGACGGCGCAGACCGATACGACCAGTGTCAATGGGCAAACCTATAACAGCGTCTTCACGACGGCGACCAAGACCTTCGCCTTCACGTCGCCGATCGGACGTCAGGGCGCAAGCACAATTGACGCGCAGGGGCGCATCACGCAAGCGCAGTTCGGCGGACTGAATGCGAGCAATTACGTTTACGATTCGCGCGGACGCTTGTCCACTGCAACTTTCGGTGCGGGCGCGGAAACGCGCGCGTACAATCTGAGTTACAACAGCGCAGGCTTCCTTTCGTCAATCACCGATCCGCTTAGTCGCGCTGAGAGTTACCTCTACGATTCGGCAGGTCGCATCACGCAAAGAACCCTCCGCGATGGTCGCGTCATCGCTTTTGGATACGACGCTAACGGCAATCTGATTTCAATCACGCCGCCCGGCCGATCCGCGCATAGTTTCACTTTCAATGCAGTGAATCTCGGCACGTCTTACACCGCGCCGAACCTTGGCGGCAATAGCCAGACGACTTATGCCTACAATCTTGATCGGCAACTTACGACCATCACGCGCCCTGACGCGCAAGTTTTGAATTTCAGTTATGACACTGCCGGGAGGTTAAGCGCGCTGACTATTCCGGGCGGGCAGTACAGTTATGCTTACAACGCGACGACCGGGAATCTCGCCAGCATCACCGCGCCCGGCAGCAACACACTCTCGTACACGTTTGATGGGTCGTTACTAACACGAACGACCTGGGCCGGCACGATCACAGGTAACGTCAGCCGCACCTTCGACAACTTCTTCCGCGCCGCATCGCAAAGCGTGAACGGCGCGAACACCGTCAACTTCACGTATGACAACGATAGTCTGCTCACTAGCGCAGGCAGTCTGACGCTGACACGCAACGCGCAGAACGGGCTTGTGACCGGCACGACGCTCGGCAATGTAACCGACACAATGGGCTATAACGGCTTCGCGGAGGTGACGAGCTATGCGGCCTCTTTCAACTCGACGCCACTTCTAAACGAGCAGTACACGCGCGACAAGCTGGGTCGCATTTCGCAGAAGACTGAAACCATCGGCGGCGCGACGAACACCTATGCTTACACTTACGATCAAGCGGGACGCCTGACTGCGGTCACTTTGAACGGCGCGGGCACTCCCTCTGTGACTTACAGCTACGACAGCAACAGCAATCGCACCAGCGCCAATTTCAACGGCACGCCGATCAATGGAACGTATGACGCGCAGGATCGGCTGACGCAGTACGGCGTGACAAGTTATACCTATACGGCAAACGGCGAGCTGCAGAGCAAAACCGAAGCAGCGGCGACAACGCAGTACAGCTATGACGTGCTCGGTAACTTAACGCACGTCACTCTCCCGAACGCGACGCAAATCGATTACGTGATCGATGGACAGAACCGGCGCATTGGAAAGAAAGTCAACGGCACGCTCACGCAAGGCTTTTTGTATGACGGCCAATTGAGAATCGTTGCCGAACTCGACGGGAGTAACAATGTGGTTCGTCGCTTCGTCTATGGCAGCCGCAGCAATATACCGGACTACATGATTAAAGGTGGTGTGACCTATCGCATCATCTCTGACACTCTCGGTAGCCCGCGCCTGGTCGTCGATATCAATACCGGTACAGTTGCGCAGGAGATTGATTACGACGATTTTGGCGTGGTGATGAACGATACGAACCCCGGCTTCCAGCCATTCGGGATTGCGGGCGGAGTATACGATAAGGACACGGGACTGGTGCGCTTCGGCGCGCGTGATTACGACGCGCAGACGGGACGGTGGACGGCGAAAGACCCGATCCTGTTTGATGGCGGAGACACCAACCTCTATGGGTATGTCTTAAATGATCCGGTGAACTTTACTGATCGGACGGGGCTGAAGTATAGCGGCTTCGACAATGGAGCCAGCAACATCCTTAACGACGAACCCTTTCCTTCCTCAGATCCTCCGCCACAATATGGCCCACTCTTCCCCCCGGACTACTTCAAACCGAAGAAGCGCAAGCCGTGTCCGGTCGAAACCGACTCGGAAAGGGCCATAAGAAGGAGTCTGGAAGATTCGGAGCAAGAGGAAAGAACGCGTAATGCTGCAGAGATTGCTGCCGCACTTGATCCTTTGGCAGGACCCTAGATTCATTCTTTGAACGATCGATCGAAGAAGTGCGGGTAATTCATTTCGCTCCGCCACTATCTTCCGCAAAAAATGTCGGTGGCGAAGATCAATAAGCGAAGTCATTCGGGAACTGAATCCGATGAAAACAAAGCGACCGCCGGAATCGCGTCAAGACTGAGCGGCGCGCCCACCAGCAAACACAAAATAAAGAAATACAAGACAATAGAACATAGCGACTTCGCCTTTTCAAAAACCAATCGATATAGTCTTTCATGTACGCTTGCTTCTTACCGTAAGCGCGCTCCGTTCATTGAGTGATGGAGGCTGCCTTCGCGAACGCCGAGAGCAGTAAGAGTCGATGCGCCTTAGTTCACTTGGCATTGATCAAATCCATACAGCGCCATTCCTTACGGCGCTAGGATTGGCGCTAACTCAATAGCCGCCCACGTGAATTGCCGGACGCTTCTCTTCGTCCGGCTCGGCCTGCCTGAGCACTTCGCGGGTGACAGGAGCGGTGTCCCCTCGGCCGAACGCCACGTAATCGAAAAGATAGGCAATGGGATTCTTAGAACCCCAGTGGAAATAGGCGTGCGGAACCTTTCCGGTTTGGTCGCGAAGATAAAGAAGAAAAGCAGCGATGGTGTTTGGGACCGCAGGCCCCTCTGCGCGCAAAACGCGGTAGCCGCCCACCTCTGCGCCTTCCACTCTCATCGCATTCGCAAATTCAGAAGCATCCCGCACTTCCACTTCGAGAAACAGAATCGGGTCCCGAGCGGAGAGATTGTGATCCTGGCGGTTCTCCGCTATCTCTCGCCGATACTCTTCCGGGTTGCTATCCTCCGGGCAGTTAGTGATTATGCGAAGAGTTCCCTGGGTCGCCGCCTCATCGAGGAAACGTTGGGCGGTCTCGTCTATCTCAACACTCTCGACTCGCAGTTCAGTGGTGCGTGCAATTCGCGAAAGAAGTGAAACCAGAAGAATAAGTGCGATGAAGAATCCAGCTATCTTGATGCCGTCCGGACGTTCGATGACGTTCACTACCGTCGTGTACGCGAACACGACGGAGATGAGCGCGAAAGCTGTGGCCCACAGCATTTGCTTACGACGCAGTGCCGAGATTGTGACTGCGACCGCAGCCGAACTCATCAAGACAAGAACACCGGTAGCGTAGGCTCCGCCTTGTGCATTCACGTCAGCTTTGAAGATGAGGGTAATGGCGAAGGCGATGATCGTGAAGACGATAACGAGCGGTCGCATCGCGCGCGTCCAGTCCGGCGCCATGCCGTAGCGCGGCAGGTAGCGCGGAACGATGTTAAGCAGTCCGGCCATCGCCGATGCACCCGCGAACCACAAAATCAAAATTGTGCTGACATCATAGACAGTGCCGAAGACAGGACCGAGGAAATCGTGAGCCAGGTAGGCGAGGGCGCGGCCGGCCGCTTCCCCGGCCGGCAAGTCACCATGCGCCGGGCGAAACTTCTCGGGCGAGATTAGCAGCGTCGTGATAAAGCTACTGGCGATCAGCAGCACGCTCATAATCAGTGCGGCAACGAAGAGCAGCTTCTTGGTGTTGCGTATGCGCCCGCGCGGATTCTCCTCAGTGTCGCCGGGGTCTCCTTCGACGAGTGGCATTACCGCTACACCAGTTTCAAAGCCTGAGAGCCCTAATGCGAGTTTTGGAAAGACGAGGAGCCCGATCAGAATGATCATGGTCCAGTTGCCACCGACGCGTGGATGGGCAAGCACCGCGGTCTGCCAACTTGAAATAACCGACGGGTTTTGCACCACGTGGTACAAACCTATGCAGAGTACGATTAAGTTGAGAATGAGATAGGCAGTAACAAGTACGACGGCGATCCCGATGGCCTCCTTGAAGCCTTTTATGAAGACGCCTGAAAGCAGACTAATGAGAGCAAGCGTGATGCCGATGCTCACCGCTGTCGGGCGGAAGCCATTGAGCATATTATGCATCAGCGGGTTTTCGACGATATGCGCTGTCGCGTCTGCCGCCGAGAGTGTGATCGTAATTATGAAATCGGTTGCCACAAAGCCTAGCAACACAAGGATGAAGAGCTTGCCCTGCCACCACGACAGAAGCTTCGCGAGCATCGAGATCGAGCCTTCGCCATGTGGGCTTTCCTCCGTCACGCGGCGGTAGATGGGGAGTGCCCCCAACAGTGTGAGAAGCACGAGAATTATTGTCGCCACGGGAGAGAGCGCGCCGGCGGCAAGGAAGGCGATTCCCGGTTGGTAGCCGAGCGTTGAAAAGTAATCAACGCCCGTCAAGCACATTACTTTGTACCAGGAGTGATGGCGGTGGATCTCCTTCTCACACTCGAAGGGCCCATCCATTTCCTTGATATAGCCCTCAAGCAACCAGCGCCTGAACGCACTTATCGGTAGCTTTGGCCGCACCGATTGAGACGCCTGGGCAGTCGTAACCATCGGCCTTGCCTCCCTACCCGTGTGATTATCTAACTACACCAATTGTAGTTGTCATTCTACTTCAAGTTTGTCTGTCCGCAGGGAGAACGGTGGGAGTCTTACAACTTTCCATTTTTTCAAAGCTAGAGAATAAGCACAGCGGCACCGTTGGTTAATCTATTCTTGACCAATGTGTACGGCGCCCACGTCCTTGAGCAATGCTTCGAGCCTGTTCCTGTCAGCGTCGTCGCCTGACTTGGTTTCGACACCCAGGAAAATGCCCCCTCGCGCAAGCCGGCAACGTAGACCGTACCGCGATGCTCTTTGGCCATGACAAATCAATTTCCTTCATCGAAATCGTGCAACCGATTCGATCTACTTCTGAGGGGTTGTAACGTTAATATCAACCTGCGTCTTTTTGCCGCCAAATACACCGGCTCGATAAGCAAAGAACGCGGCCACCAGCACGATAATAAATATCACCAGGACAGCAACCACGCCCGCGCTGCCGCCTCCTCCATTGCCGTTGTCACCCATTAAATTCTCCTTAAGAGAAAAGTACCTCATAGCGCTAATGACGCTGCAAGAGTGTCATTAACCCGTGCCGTTAGCCTTACCGCTCATTCGTTGGCTGGAATAAACGATCAAAAGCTGGAAGCGATTCCGCACGCGCTTCCTGCCGAAATTCCCGAACCCACGAGCGGACTGCTCTCGACCATCGGTTTCGGTCATCGTCAAATTCCATCTGGGACCGTACCTCTGTGGATTCGCGTTCCGCTTTCTTGATCAGCTTTATTAGTGATTTAGTGTTCATAGCTCCTTACCCTGAAAGTCTCACCATGAAAGAAACGCCGCACGCTTGCCAACTCCTAGCGCGCAGACCCGGTTCAATCGGCGTGCCGCTTACAGAATTGTGCGGTAACACCCAAAAACTCTAAGTAGACCTGTCTCGGAATAATGCGCAGGGTGTGAGTCAAACGAACAGCACGGCCAGTCGCAATGCTCTCTTGATTTGTTGCTTCGTTCCAGTATGAGGCGATTCATATTCGTAACTCATCTATGGTACGTGCGTTGCTCGTGGGCCGACGACTTCTACTCGTTATGAAGCGAGTGCCTGGCGGGTGGACTTCTAACAATTTGTCTCAATAACAAAAGGGGGCGAGCAAATGGGAGATATCAAAGCCCCTTTAGGCGAAGATGCTTGCGTGGGCACGACCTAAAGGTATGCGCACGCCACTGAAGCAGCGTCGAGGATCAAAACCTTGATTGCTTCTAAGAATGTTGGTGGAAAAAGGAGACCTAAGTATGCTTTGGACCATAATCGTAATTCTGCTAGTGCTCTGGTTGCTCGGATTCATCGGCCACGTCGGAGGCGGATTAATTCACCTCTTGCTCGTAGTGGCAGTAATCGTACTGGTAATCAATTTACTAACCGGCCGCAGGGCTGTTTAGTTTCAATTCAAAGGAGCAACACAACGATGGCTAAGAATACCGGGAGCGGTTCGCGCAAAGGTGCAGTCAAGGACCGCACGCAAACTGACAACCCGAAGACAAACCAGTGGGTCGAACGGGACGAAGAAAAGGGAAGTCCCAAGAAAGGCCAATTCAAGAATGTGAAGGAAGATGGCGAACCCTTCAAAGGTGTTGCGAAGGAACCAGATAAGCGACGACGCCAAAGCTAGACGGATAAACTCCAAAGGAGCAAGGCAAACTATGGCGACTAAAAAAACGACAAAGAAAAAATCAACGGCTACTGGAACCTCTAAGAAGCGCTCTGGCTCGAAGAAACCGAGCGCAACCACTAAGAAGAAAGCTGGCAAGAAATCAGGTAAGTCAAAATCATCCGCAGGAATTTTCAGCAAGGCCAAGAAAGTCGCCCGCAAAGTTCTAGCCGGGGCGGCAAAAGGTGCGGTGGCGGGCGCAGCCGAAGCGGGGAGCAAGGCTACTGGAATCGGGCAAGCCTCTAAGAGCGATAGCCAGGACAAAAGCAAATCAGCAAAGCGAAGGAGTCGTTAGTTAGGCGATTGTCGCGGCCGCGGAGGGGAGCAATGGCGGCTATTCATATTCATCAGTCATTGATTCCGCCGGAACGGAAATTAGATTAGCGCTTTCTTCGCGGTTTCGATTCGGAGGTTCTCAACTCGATCGCGCTGGTTCTGTGCGCGCTGGATCAGACGCCCGTAATCCAATATTCGCAATGAGGGCGATTTCTCCGCAGCCGCCGTTAGAGCTATCCACAAAGATCGTTTTCCTTCGATTCCCAGCGACAACGCTTCCAAGGATTCAAATAATCGGAAAGACCTATCCTCCGGATCGTCAAAGCGGAGTTTTAGCTCCGTCACTTTCTCGGCGAGCCATGCCGACGCTTTTCGCGTCCGGCTCTCGGCGATATCGAGGTGCTCCATCAAACCCTGGAGTTCATCGCGATCAGCGGCGATATCGGCACGAAGTTGTGTGAAGAAAGTACCCAACTCGCCCTCGGAATGAGTGGCTTGCAAATGATCCAACAGCTCAAGAGCCACCACAGAGCCTGCGAGATGATCGTTCAGGTATGTAGCTATATATTCGTCCGCCATATTCTCTCCTTGGTGCTATAGCAACTATCGTGATGCTAAACATCAAGGTGCAACCTCTTATCGGTCTTAGAGCAGTTGACAGACCGGTATCTATTTGGCTTTCGCCGAATTCAAACTGAAACAATTCAAGGATGCACCCTTAACTCGAATCGCCGCGTATGTGCCCAACGCCGCGATGACGATGGCTGCAATATTCAACAGTAGCCCAATCACCCGCCGCGCCGGAGGAGTCGAATCGGAAGCCGGAAATCCCAGCACCAGACACAATCCCAGCCAGGCCGGAATAATTGCGATTTGAGCCGTTGCGGCTAATCCAATCATCTCTCGCCGGCCGACGTCATCTGCAGTTGCCAGCCCGGCGGCGACTCCTACAGCGAACGAAAAGAGAAAGCCCGTCGCCAGTGAATTGAAATCCGAATATTGGACCGGTGGATTACTTAAGAGCCCAATAATGACACCTCCGACGACCAGGAGGCTGATAGCAACGATAAGCGAATACAGTCCTTGAAGTGCTAGTCGCCACTGCTGCGTCCAGAGTCCAAAGCCAACGCTTAGCATCAAAGGCAGCAGGGGAATGAAGAGCAACCCGGCAATTATGAAGAGCAATTTGAATTCAACCAACCCATAAGCGAGTAGCAGTGCGCCGATCAGGATTCTTCCCACGAAGCCGTACGTAACCTGAGAGAATTGCCACAGCTCTTCAAAGAGATCCACGCAAGGTTCTACCAGCGGTCGCGCCAGGGTGCTCAACTTTTCACGGGAGACCAAGGCTCGCGGTTGGCGAACGGCGATTGAAAATTTCTCGACGTCAAAAAAAGACGCGCTGGTGAACTCGTCCATGAATGCCTTTGCCATGGGCGTGCCCACGTCCATCTCGATTGAATCTTTTATCGTTTCCAACCCGGTGGTGTTCAGAACGCGCTTCTCAGACACAGACACTTCGGAGATGCCAACCGCAAATGCAATCCTGGCGATTTGAGGAGCACAACCCTGGGGACCTGTTACGGTAATCTGTCTCATAGTTGAGAGAGGCGTCTGGCACAAGTCACTGTCTGGCGATCATTTCGTATGACACGACTATTCGCATGACTCCTATACACAGGACGACGCAATAACTGTCTAGTTCCTAATCGTTCGAGCAATCAATTAGGGTCAGACGGAAAACCCGCAAGCACAGTGCCAGCGTTAGTTCATCGACCAAATTCGAGGAAATATTCGGAACGCTTTGGCTGAGATTCCCCATTTTGAATTGGCCTGCAAGTTGCTTCAGTCCACGCCGAGCAAAACAAAATGCGTGAGATGGAGGGGACAGACTATGAAGACAGACAACGAGAAAGGTAAGGTCGGTTACATCATACTGTGGCTCCTGGGAGTACCGATTTCAGTATTGTTATTGATCGCGCTCCTGCGGGCCTGCTGAGCGCGTGGGCCTAAACTTAATGAGGAAAATAAAGATGAAAAAGAGAGTCTTATTCTTAAGCACCGTCGGTATTGCCGCAGGGTTGTTATACGCGCTCGGAATCCACGGGCGCAAAAATGGACCAGCGAGCGAACAGTCAAAAGATCGCAAGTTGTCGGGGAATGCGCGAGCCTTAGCTGATGAGGTAGTTGCAACTGATTTATCCGGGCAAGCCGAACGAGCTTCTATGGGTCGGATTGAAAACGGCAAGGCAGTGGTGACGGGAATCCAAGCTGAGCTGGCAATCGACGACCAGGGTACTGATCAATTTGAGGCTTCACAGATCCTCAAGAACATCCGCGACGGTGCTTTTGACGCCAGTGACGAAAAGCTGGCCCTGGCCCTCGGCCGGCCAACTGAGGAGATTGAGGAGTGGACCAGCGGCAGCGGACTGATCGATGGCGACGTGATAATGAAAGCCCGGGCACTGGCCCTTCAACGCGGCCTGGAGGTTGAGTGAGGTCACTTAAAAAGTATGCACCTCGTTCAACTACTCCTCCCACTGCACGACAACCATAAACAGGCATTTCCTAACGCTTACTTCAACAAGGTACGTGAAGATTTGACGAACCGCTTCGGTGGCGTCACTGCGTTCGTCCGTTCTCCTGCCGTCGGACTCTGGAAGGAACACTATGACGATATAAATCGTGATGAAGTGGTCATGTTCGAAGTGCTGGCTGAGCAACTCGATAGAGAGTGGTGGGCTGACTATAGGAAGCAATTGCAAGAGAGATTTCGGCAAGAAGAACTTCTAATCTGGGCTTCGGATATTACGAAGTTGTGACGCAGACTTTCGGTCTTCCGATGAAGTTAGTGGCACTCATCTTGCTCCAGGGTCTTCACGCCTAATTAGTAGCTGCAATCTGTTTTGAATGAATGCAGCGAAGCTCAAGTCAATGTCGGTTTTGAGACTTGACGACAACTCAAGCAGTTAACATTTCGAACATGGGAGGAAGAATCATGGCAGACGATCGTAAAGAAAATCAGGGTGGTCAGCAGGGCGGTCAACAGGCTCCGGGCCGTCAAGGCGATGGACAAGAGGCCGGCGGCCGACCAGGTCAACAGGGCAGCGAGCAGGGTGGCCAACCAGGTGGCGGTCAAAAAGGTGATCAGCAAAGCGACCGCTAGTTCCAGTGTGGTGACGAGGTGAGTCCGATTGGGCTCACCTCGCATTGCCATCATGCAAGAGTGATTTTCTTTCACTCACACTCATTCATTCAGGAGACACCTACATGACAAGGAATACGGGTAAACTCGCCATTATTACCGGCGCTTCAACAGGTATCGGCTATGAACTAGCTCGGTGTTGCGCCGAGGACGGTTTTGACTTGTTGATTGCTGCCGATGAACCAGAGATCCATGAAGCGGCTGAAGATTTTAAGAAGCTCGGCGTTGAAGTCGCGGCGATCGAAGCAGACTTGGCGACGAGTGAAGGAGTGGACGTCCTCTATGCCGCTGCCAGCGGGCGCGCGGTTGATGCCTTACTGGCCAATGCCGGTCTTGGCTTGGGAGGCGCGTTTCTCGATCAGAACTTCGACGAGATTCATCACGTCATAGACACCAATATCACCGGCACGATTTACCTGGCGCAAAAAGTGGGCAGAGATATGCGCTCACGTGGACAGGGACGCATTCTCTTTACCGGTTCGATCGCAGGCTTTACTCCGGGAAGCTTCAACGCAACTTATAACGGCACCAAAGCTTTCGTCGACTCGTTCTCGTTTGCTTTGCGGAATGAACTAAAAGACACGGGTGTGACGGTAACGTGTCTTATGCCTGGCGCTACTGAAACTGAATTTTTCGAGCGGGCCGATATGCTCGACACAAGAATTGGTCAATCGAAGAAAGACGATCCGGTCGATGTAGCAAAGGCAGGCTACGAAGCGATGATGAGCGGGGAAGGCGATGTCGTCACCGGGTTTAAGAACAAAGTAATGTCCGCCGCCGCGTTGTTCACTCCTTCAGACACTCTGGCAGAACAGCATCGCAAGAAGGCAGAACCCGGCTCAGCAAAGAAGTAAGGAATACGTCAACGCGGAGAACTAAGAATGAACGAGACTCCTTTAACGCAGGAAGTCATCGACGGCGCGAACGTGGAATCCGGTGAGAATGAAGGGCTCTTTGCTAAAGCGGCCAAGCATCCGTTTATCGCCGGTGGTGCAATTTTGGCCGGTGCCGGACTCGCTTATGCGGCTGTCAAAACCATCCAAAACGCAGCCGACACGATTGCGCGCGAGGTTCATATTGAAACTTCAATCGCTATTGATAAGTCGCCCGAGGAGCTTTACGCGTTCTGGCGGGACTTTGAGAATCTCCCGCTTTTCATGAAGAACCTTGAATCGGTGATTGAGTTAGACGAGCGGAAGTCACATTGGATGGCCAAGGGTGTCGGGGCAGCGCGGGTCGAGTGGGATGCGGAAATTTACAATGAAACAGAGAACGAATTAATTGCCTGGCGATCATTGGAAAATGCAGATGTGGTGAACGCGGGATCGGTGAGATTTCAGAAAGCGCCAACAGGTCATGGCACGTACGTGCGCGTTACAGTGAATTACAATCCGCCAGCGGGGAAGTTGGGCGCTACTGTCGCGCAACTTCTGGGCGGTGAGCCGACCCAGCTGATTAAGGAAGACTTGCGACGGCTGAAGCAAATGATGGAAGTCGGCGAGATTTCGACTATTGATGGTCAAACCTCCGGGCGTGCCGAAAGCGAGGATGCGGAGATACCAACGATTAGTCAGGAGATCGAGAAATGAAAGCAGTTTGTTGGGAAAGCAAAAAGAACGTTCAAGTGTTGAGCGTTCCCGATCCAAGCATCATCAATCCGCGTGACGCGATTTTGAAAATTACCACTACGGCAATTTGCGGTTCCGATCTTCACCTTTACGACGGTTATATTCCCACAATGAAGAAGGGCGACATCTTGGGCCATGAATTCATGGGGGAAGTGGTCGAACTCGGACACGCGGTAAGGAACTTAAAGAAGGGCGATCGAGTCGTAGTGCCGTTCACCATCGCCTGCGGAAATTGTTTCTTTTGCAAACGCAACCTCTGGTCAGCCTGCGACAACAGTAATCCCAACGCGGCCACCGCTGAGGCTTTTTACGGCTTCTCTGGTTCGGGACTGTTTGGCTACTCACACATGATGGGTGGCTACGCCGGCGGTCAGGCTGAGTACGTGCGCGTGCCTTTCGCCGACGTTGGGCCTTTGCCGATCCCTGACGAGTTGACTGATGAGCAGGTGCTTTTTCTTTCTGACATTTTTCCGACCGGCTATATGGCGGCAGAGAATTGCAGCATTCAGCCGGGCGACACAGTCGCGGTCTGGGGTTGTGGACCCGTCGGGCAGTTTGCGATTAAGAGCGCTTTTCTTCTGGGAGCTGAAAGAGTAATCGCGATTGACGATGTGCCAGGCCGCCTGCGAATGGCCGCCGAAGAAAGTCAGGCGGAAACTCTCAATTTCAACGACCAGGACATCTACGAAAAGCTGACGGAAATGACCGGCGGTATGGGTCCTGATTCATGTATCGATGCCGTGGGTTTGGAGGCACACGGTACCACGATCGACGCGCTTTATGATCGAGCAAAGACGGCGCTCTATCTGGCAACCGATCGCTCACATGCATTGCGCCAGGCGATACGCGTTTGTCGCAAGGGCGGGACGATTTCAGTGCCGGGTGTCTATGGCGGGTTTCTCGACAAATTTCCATTTGGCGCCGCATTCTCGAAAGGTCTGACTTTCAAGATGGGCCAAACGAATGTTCATAAGTATCTTCGCCCGCTGTTGAAGCTCATTCAGAACGGAAAGATAGACCCGTCGTTTGTCATCACTCACCGGATGTCACTCAACGAAGCAGCGTCCGGATATAGCACGTTCAAGAACGACAAAGACGAATGCATCAAGATAGTCATGAAGCCGGAATTGAATTGACCAGAACAAAGACATTGAAGATACGATGGGGAAGAGCAGCGATTTACATGGCAATGCGCCCGACAAGTCGGAAGTCGCCTTACTTCTGATCGACGTAATTAACGATCTGGAGTTCGAAGGAGGCGAAGAACTACTTCGGAACGCATTGCCGGCAGCCAGGAACATAGTCGACCTAAAAGTACGCGCGCGAGAAGCCAACGTGCCCGTGATTTATGCCAACGACAATTTCGGGCGCTGGCGCTCAGATTTCAATAAGACTATCGAACACTGTCTGCGCGATCGGGTTCGAGGGCAACCAATCGCGGAAATTCTAAGGCCTGGCGACGATGACTACTTTGTCTTAAAGCCGAAACATTCCGGCTTCTTTTCTACTACTTTGGATCTTCTCCTGGAATACCTGGGGGCGCGTACCCTGGTCCTTACGGGCATTGCCGGTAACAATTGCGTCCTATTCACGGCGAACGACGCATACATGCGAGATTACAAACTAATCATTCCAGCCGACTGTCTTGCGTCTATCAAACAGATGGACAACGACAACGCACTGAAACAAATGCAGGAAGTGCTAAAGGCTGACATTAGACTCTCCATAGAAGTCGACTTCGCGCGCCTAAGGTCAGGCGAGCAGATGCGAGCGGCTCGGTCTTAGTATTCTCATGCACATGTGGAATCCTATGATCGATCTGAATGCCTTAAACGAGGAGTCTGGTCACGTTAACGCCATCATCGACACGCCCAAAGGCAGTCGAAACAAGTTCAAGTACGATGAAAAGGTCGGGATGTTTAAGTTGGGAGGCGTGCTTCCATCGGGCGCGATCTTTCCTTTCGATTTTGGCTACATTCCCTCGACCATGGCAGGTGATGGCGATCCACTCGATATTCTGATCTTAATGGATGACCCGGCATTTGTCGGCTGCCTGGTACCGGCAAAGTTAATTGGAGTGATTGAGGCTGAGCAGACCGAAGATCAGGAGACCACCCGAAACGACAGGCTCATCGCTGTGGCGGCCGATTCACGCAACCATTCTCACGTGCGCTTTCTGGGAGACCTAAACAATAATCTCGTTCACGAGATCGAACGGTTCTTCATTTCCTACAATGAGACTAAAGGAAAGAAATTCGAAATTCTTGGCCGCTTCGGTCCTGACCGCGCCCTTGCCCTGATCGACTCGGGCGTTACGCAGTTCAAGAGGTCGCGTCGGCGTGCCAACGGATCCAACCACAAGACCAAGCGTTAGTGGGGATCAAACCCTATCGTTTGGTTTTTCCGAGAACTCTCAATCTTCGGTTCTCCGATTATCCATATTAAAAGAAACCATCCTGACTGAATGTCGTACGCTTAAGATGCAGGCCCGCGAGTGCCGCTAAGGATTCCCAAACCTCCTTAATAGAAACCAAGTGCCAACTAACAACTTGATACGGAACAAATCCGCGTAATCCCAGCACCCACGCGAACCAAGTCAAAGTTTTCTCCGGTTGGATCGGACTGCGGTATTGAGTTTGCTCTGTGCAAGCCAGCTCACACAGCTTTCGTAATTTCGTCAACAGATCTGTTGGTTACACAATGAGAAGAGGGTGAAACTATGGATGCCTTTGAACTGCTAAAAGCCGACCACAAGAAAGTCGCAGAGCTTTTTGATCTATTGGAAACCGCCAGCGGCAAGAGAAAGCTTGACGTGTTCAAACGGATCAAGAGCGAGCTGGAAATCCATACTCATGTTGAAGAAACTATTCTCTATCCGGCTCTGGAAAAGCCGGAGGAAACCCACGACCTGACGCTCGAAGCCTACGAAGAACACAACGTGGTCAAAACGCTATTGGCCGAGTTGTCAGGAGCAAAGTCCGCGACTGATG
Organism: Blastocatellia bacterium; assembly: GCA_003487805.1. Lineage (GTDB taxonomy): Bacteria > Acidobacteriota > Blastocatellia > Pyrinomonadales > Pyrinomonadaceae > UBA11740. The sequence goes on from DNNE01000060.1 coordinate 36,791, forward strand.
AATGGCAGGCCAAGGCCAAGGTGTTGCGCGAAAATGTCGAACATCATGTCAAGGAGGAAGAAAACGAACTATTCGACAAGGCCGATGATGCTTTGAGTGACGAAGAAATCGAGTCGTTGGGAGAACTAATGGCGGCTGAGAAAGCCCGCAAACAGGGCCAGGCGGTTCCGAAAAAGGCCGACACCAAGGACAAAACGAAAAAGGGTCCGGCCAAGCCTGGAATCATATCGAAGATAGCTGACTTTATCGGCCTTGGCAGCAGTACCTCGAAGAAAGCTGCGAAGAAAACTCCTGCAAAGAGGAAGACCGCGGCGACGAAAAGCCCCACCAAGGCTGGCAAGAAGTCCCGCGCAGCAGTGAGCAAGCGCTCATCGGCAAAGGCACGATCGATGCGAGCTTCCGGATCAAAATCCTCTGGCGCCGCAAAGAAACAGAGTGGCGCCCGGACCCGCAACAAGTCGACCAGGAAACGAGCTAGTCGAAGCTAAATATATTTCGTCCTTCATAATTCCGACGTCAAACATTTCAGTAGGAGAAACAGACATGCCGAACGATAAGTTACAAGAGACCGTCCCCGTCGACCTGCTTTACCAGGCGCTGGAGACTGAAAAAGGCGGAGTTCAAATCTATTCGACCGCGCTGCGATGTGTCATCAGCAAGGATCTGAAGAAAGAGTGGAACAAGTATCTAGAGCAAACCAAGACGCACGTGCAAGTGGTCACAGACATTTTGCGAGAACTTGGCCTCGACCCAAACGCCGAAACGCCGGGGCGCAAAGTCGTTCGCTATATCGGCACTTCACTCGTGAAGGCGATGGAGTTGGCCTTACGTTGCGCGGATCCTCAAGCGGCCCAGATCGTTGCCGCCGAATGCATCGTCCTGGCGGAAACGAAAGACCATCTCAACTGGGAGTTGATCGGTGAACTGGTGAAGAGCGCTGACGCCACACTCTTGAAAACCGCGCACGACCAAGTCGAAGACGAAGAGGACGAGCACCTCTATCACACTACAGGTTGGACGCGCGAGCTTTGGATCCGGGCCTTGGGAATGCCGGCGGTTTTGCCTCCGCCTGAGGAAGTGAAAAAGGTTGAGACTGCGATCGAAGCCGCGAAGGCTAAGAAGTCGAGAGCGTCAAAGGCCAAGGCTAAGAAAGCCGGCGCGCGGTAGTCTGAGATCGGCGGCAACATTATTTGGCTAATATCAATTAGATTCGACGCCCACTGCGTCGGCAACCATTCCTGGTCGCACTGAAATAGGAAGGATAGAGATGGATACCAAGCGAAAGAATCAAGACAAGTCTGTCAACACCAAAGCAAATGCTGGCTTACCGGAGAATGCAGGATACGGCGCTAACGACCCAAAAGGGGACGACCTCGCCAAGGACACCGAAGACAGCGCAGGCGAATATCTGACAACGAATCAGGGCGTTCGGATCAACGACAATCAGAACTCGCTGAAGGCCGGCGATCGTGGTCCGACTCTTTTGGAAGACTTCATTCTGCGCGAAAAGATCACGCACTTCGACCATGAGCGGATTCCCGAACGGGTTGTTCATGCCCGAGGTTCGGCTGCTCATGGTTATTTTCAGGTCTATGAATCGATGGCCGAATACACGAAGGCCAATTTCCTGGCAGATCCGGCGGTTAAGACACCGGTATTCGTTCGCTTTTCTACGGTTGCCGGATCTCGCGGCTCAAGCGACTTGGCGCGCGACGTGCGCGGCTTTGCGGTGAAGTTTTACACGCAGGACGGCAACTACGATCTGGTCGGCAATAACATGCCGGTATTCTTCATTCAGGACGCGATCAAGTTTCCCGATCTAATCCACGCGGTGAAACCCGAACCGCACAATGAGATTCCCCAGGCGGCTTCGGCTCACGATACTTTCTGGGATTTCATCTCCTTAATGCCGGAATCGATGCACATGATTATGTGGGTAATGTCTGATCGGGCCATCCCCAGGAGTCTGCGCATGATGGAAGGATTTGGCGTGCACACCTTCCGCTTAATCAACGGGCGCGGAAAAGCGCGCTTTGTGAAGTTTCACTGGAAGCCACTCCTCGGTTTGCACTCAGTTGTCTGGGACGAGGCGCAAAAGATTTCTGGCAAAGATCCCGACTTCCATCGTCGCGATCTTTGGGAAGCCATAGAAAACGGTGACTATCCCGAATGGGAACTGGGAGTCCAGATCGTCGAAGAAAAGGATGAACACAAATTCGAGTTTGACCTGCTCGACCCGACGAAGCTAATTCCGGAAGAAATCGTGCCAGTGCGTCGCATTGGCAAGATGACGCTCAATCGCAATCCCGATAACTTCTTTGCGGAGACTGAACAAGTTGCCTTCCATACGGGAAACATCGTACCCGGTATTGATTTCACCAATGATCCGTTGCTGCAGGGTCGTCTCTTCTCATACCTCGACACGCAACTACTTAGGCTCGGTGGTCCAAACTTTCATGAGCTTCCCATCAACCGACCCATAGCTCCGTCGTATAACAACCAGCGTGATGGCCACATGCGGCAGACGGTGAATCGGGGACAAACCAGTTACGAACCAAACAGTCTCAGAGGTGGCTGTCCCTTTCAGGCGGGCGCCGACATGGGTGGCTTCACCAGTTATGCAGAAAGGATTGATGCGCAGAAAATTCGCGAACGCAGTGCCAGTTTCTTCGATCACTTTAGTCAGGCGACGCTCTTCTTTAACAGCCAGAGTGAGCCTGAGCAAAGCCATATCGTCAACGCCTTGCGTTTCGAGTTGGGCAAAGTTGAAACACCGCACATTCGGGAGAGGATGTTGTTCCTCCTTTCACAGGTCGATAAGGGACTGGCAAATAGGGTCGCTGAAGGACTGGGCATTACGGTTCCGTCCAAGTTGGACAAGCCGATGAATATGAGCTTTCCAGCCGACGTGGATCCGAAGAAGTTTCAGCCAAAGGGGCGGCCCCAGGCGGTTGATGATTCTCCCCGCCTGAGGATGGTCGGCAATCCGAATTTTCCTAACGACAACATCAAGACTCGCAAAATCGCTTTCCTGATTGCCGATGGTTTTGACGAAAAAGCGGTCTCGGAAATGAAGAAAGCTTTGCTGACGGCCGGAGCGGCGGTGATGACGGTGGCGCCAAGGCTGGGAATGATAACCGGGGCTAACGGTGAACAAATCAAAGCTGATCTTAGTTTCCTTACTGGCTCGTCGGTCGTGTTCGACGCGTTTTATGTTCCCGGCGGAGAAGAGAGCATTGCTGCGCTCCAGAATGAGAACGAATCGTCGAACTTCCTGAATGAGGCCTACCGGCACTGTAAGACGATTGCGGCTAGCGGTGCTGGAGTTCAGTTATTGAAAACAGCCGGCATCATTCGAGTGTCAACCGATACGAAGGCTAGTCGACCTTCTGTTCAGGCGGGCATTGTAACCAATGCCGACGACGGCGCGGCAAAGATCGCTTCGGCCTTTATTAAGGGTATCTCGCAACACCGGCATTGGGAGCGTGAAGTCGCAATATGAGCATTCCGAACCGTTCAACTGCCAAGTCTAAATCGACTCGACAAGGCGCTGCCACGAAGGCCTCGGCCGATGATCTCATGCAGCGAAATGTTGAGTTGATCTGCAAACTGGAAGAATCTGCCAAACAGGAACGGACGCGCACCGACCTCATTGCCGAAGGTATTGCCAACTTCTGCGGAAGCATGACCTTCGTTTGGGTTCATGTAATCTGGTTTGGCGGCTGGATAGTTATCAATCTTCTACCCAGGCTTCCACACGTCGATCCATTTCCTTTTACATTCCTCACTCTGGTGGTTTCACTCGAGGCGATTTTCCTGTCCGCCTTCATTCTGATCAGTCAAAACCACGACACTAGAATAAGTGAGCGCCGAAACCATCTCGATCTGCAGATCAATCTGCTCAGCGAGCAAGAGAACACCAAGATGATCACGATCCTACAAGCGATAGCAGCCAAAGTCGGCGCTGAAATCGATCAGGATCCTCATTTACAAGCCTTGAGCGAGGAAACAGCGCCGGAAAAACTGGTCCAGCATATCGAAGCACGCGAAGAAAAGTGACGGAAGTTTTGAAATGAATTTCATCAATACCCTTCAGTGGCCGGCGATGTTGGTGACCGTTGTCGCGGCCTGGATGGTGGCCTCGCAAAAAAAGTTCAAGAGGAATTGGGGATTCTGGTTATTTCTCTTAAGCAACGTGCTGTGGATTATTTGGGGACTGGGCGACGGGGCGTATGCGCTCGTGATCCTGCAGCTCTGTCTTGCCTTACTGAACATCAGGGGAACGGTGAAGAATAGCGCACAGGCGACCTAATTCCTCGAAAGAAAACGTGGTTGGAGCGGCAGGCTCAGTGTCATATCTCTCTTCCAATGAAGCAGTGCGGGATGTGAAGATCGGAACGTGCGGGTTTGGTTTGGCGAAAGAGGCCTATGCGCGGGCTTTCGAGTGTGTTGAGATTCAGCATACGTTCTACCAGCCACCCCAAATCAAAACGTTGGAACGCTGGCGCAAGGAAATGCCGGCCAACTTCGAGTTCACTCTGAAGGCCTGGCAATTGATCACCCATGACGCCAGAAGCCCGACGCGCCGACGATTGAAACGAAAGCTTTCCGAGATTGAGAAGGAAGAGGCCGGTTACTTCAGGACGACAGCAATAGTCAAGGAGGCTTGGGAAACTACCCTTGCTTCAGCAAATGCTCTAAAGGCCAAAACCATTCTCTTTCAATGCCCAGCCAGCTTCACCCCGACTGAAGACAACATTTCGACTATGGAGAGATTCTTCTCCTCGATTGACCGGCATAATCTAAATCTATGCTGGGAACCGCGTGGGAATTGGGACTCGGCGATGGTGAGATCGATTTGCGCACGCCTGCGACTGTGGCATGTGGTCGACCCCTTTGTTAATAAGACGGAAACTCCTGACAACTGCTATTTCCGCCTTCATGGAAGGAATGGATGGCGTTACCAGTATGAGACCGCAGAACTTGAAGAACTCGCGGATACAGTGCTGAAACGAAACGCCGGCTATGTTTTCTTCAATAACAGTAGGATGACCGACGACGCATTAGAATTCTGCAGAATCCTTAGCGACAGGAGAGCGTGAGTAAAGTCACTTTAGATAACATTCAAGGCAAACCAGGCATTGCCGCAGCGCTTCAGGAGATCGGGATCCTGCTTGGAGCTAAAAGGCGGTCGTTACTTCCAAGCGCGCGCTTAAAGCGCCGCCGCGCGAGGGGTAGCAGGGCTCGAGCCAAGCCTTAACTCATTAATCAAAGAAAACCACCTGACAGCGATTAGCGGCATAGGCAGCGCAATCGCTGCGCAAATCAAACCATCTACCACAAAGTACCGCAAGCGCGAATTATCCATAGCCGGATTCGTGCCGGACGGCGTGGCGACGCTGACCACAGACCTACGTCATCACGAGTGACCAGAGAGCTCCAGTCACTTTCGACATTTGGGATCCAAACTCGCGCGCACTTCTAATCTAGTAAGTCTTGTGACACAATTAGTAGCACACCAAAAATTACCGCCTTCACTGAGTCTGCGAAACTAATGAAAAGACTACCGGATATTCATGAGCCGTAGCGCGCGACCTCCGACGTGGAGTGATTGAATCCAAAAAAAGTTAGGTGGTCACAACTTATTGAAAAAAATCGCGGAGCCGACTGGACTAACAGCGCAAGATCTGGCGACCCACTAAGTCTCGCTCACTGCCTTACTTTTGCAATTCTTCAATCTTTGACCAGGGTGTGAGCGGCAAGTGCTCAGCCGCGGTGCGCTCGGGATGCAGGCCAACCCGCTGCACCGCGCGCCATACCTCAGGTGTATATAGAGTGGGCTCACTCGCTGTCTGAATGTAATCCGACGCCCATAGAAAATGGTCAGCGACGAGGTAACCTATCAGAGCCACTTCGCTGCCGATGCCGTCTATCGGGTGAACGCTGACTGCGCCACCAGCCAAACTGTAACTCGCGTCAACTCCGACAAATTTTAATCTCGCTGTCTTGCGACGTCGTTCCAGCAGGTCAGGGGCGAGAGTCCAACGGCGATCTACGACGCTCTGCAGAAACTGTTGCGCTGCCTTGTGAGCAATGATCGTCGCGCCGTTCGCTACCCAATAGCGCATCCCCGCAACGTGTGGCCAGGCGAGATCAGTAACGATCAGGGTGACATGGCGCGGGCCCGGAAAAAGCTTAGCGATGGCGGCCGCATCTTTCTTAGCACGCTCCTCGCCCTGCGCCGCGTCAAAGAGAAAAATGTCGCGGCCGATTTCGGTCACCGCCTCGGTGTAGCCGGGATTTGAAAGCAGGTATGTCTTTGGCCCAACTGGTACCACTTTCGGATCGATTGCTTGCAGAAAGAGTGGCAGCGTATCCTCCGACTGTGACGGCGCTTCGGGTAGCGAAAGCGACGGCGCCGTCGAAACCGGGACAGTCTCTACTTCACCAATCGTTTCTGAAATCTCAGTCTTGCCGTCGGCGAGCATGAAGCTGGAACCCGGCACCATAACGCCGCCGCTTTGAGTCCAATTCGTATAGACATATTCGATGTGGCGTTGTCCCCAAAGGTAATGCTTCTCCTGCAGATCAAGCTTCACGGGAAAACCGGTCTTTGGATCGATGAATAACCGCGGCCACCACTTTCCATTAAGGTATTGCCACATCAACCAAAGAACGAGCGTCATTACCACTGTCACCCACGGCAATCATGGGCTAGTAGTCAGATTGGCCAAGACCAATCCTGCCCAGATCCCCGGGACGAACAGAGTTAGGCTCAGGACCAGCAGCCCACAGATTGCCAAGGTCGAAATCCGACGGAAAAAAGAATGCGTAGATTCCATGTCTCTGCTCCCTGCAGCCTTTACCGATATGAAGCAGCTTCCATCGCTGCGGCTAGCCGCTCCTTCCATCGCGACGCATTCACCCCAATCACCAGGAGCCACAGCATCAGTGATAGTTCGCCAACAAACCCGGGCAACTTAACGTAAAGAGGCAGAAGGCGTGCGAATGCGGGTGAGAGCAGGTTTGCGAAGGTACTGAACAAGTGTCCCATCCCGGCAAAAGCGACCAGGATACCCAGAAATTGCGGTAGGAAATTCGATCTGAAAATAAGATAGCCGATCAGCAGACAATAGAATCCGAACAGTATCATGCCGACGCTGAAAGCCAGGCCATTCAGTTCAAGAGACATCAGAACCAGCGCCTGTAACTGTTCCTGCGTGAAGGCGCTCGTGTGATGCGAACTTCCCAGAGCAACGAACACCGCGAGATAAAAGACGCACCCCAAAACCCACAATGTGCATCCCACCAGGCTAAAGAAAGCTGCGAGCAAAGAGACACCCCTGTTGACTGGCGTTAACAACTCATACAACAGCGCCGTCACCCCGACATAACACGAGGTGCCGATGAGAAAGCCGGCGAAGCCCAGGCGAAATAGGGACTCGTGCCCCAGGATGTTGGTCGCCGTCGTAGCCGCGTCGTTGTCAACTACCAGCCGGCCAAGTACTGAGATGGCGAACATCGCCGTCACGATGGTGAGCAAATAAAAAACGCCGGCCATCCTAGCCTTGAACTGCGGCGAAGACGTGGCTGCTCGTATAGCCGTTACAGTTGCGCTCATGTCGCTCCTTATTGCCCGCGTTGAAATGTACTAACTTGTCTTCTGTCGTGTAGATGGAACGAATCGTCAAGCCCTCAACAGAGACGCAAGTGACGATGCTTGTCACGGCTCCATACCTATGGAGGAAGGAAGGCTAACTTGAAAGACGCTATCGCGTCGTCGACTTCTCGGTCTTGTGCGCTTATCTTAACGCTTTACGGGAGCATTAGAGCTCGAAACGTGGCCAAACAATTTTAGGAGCTCGCTTCATGACGTCTGGGATCAATCCCAGCGACTGCCTGAATGCGAAAGCTTTTCGTCAAAAGCCACACTGCCAGAATCAGCTGACACAGTGCCATTGGCGCCAGCATCGGGAAAATTACCTTATGCCCGAAGAGCGGCATCGTTACTGCCGCGATCATCAGAACGGATGCAATCAAGCCGAAGGCGGCCAGTAAACGTGGAACCAATGCGAATCGGTACAGCAGGGCATAGAACGAGAAGATCGCGCCGCCGACGAAGATGCGACTGATGAAGTGCGGCCAGTCTCGGGCGGACTCCACGACGACTCGGATCGTTTGGAGCTGTTCGCGCTCAACTGCACTCGCTTTCGTGTATGCCTCGCTCAGAGAGACCATGGACATCACGCCGAGGTTCTCGACCACACCCACCGCAAGACTCACGATGGCCAGCGCGACAAACCAAAGCGCCATGCTGCGGCCGCGCCTGCCAATGACCGGGTACGCCGTGACTGCGATGCCAACCCACAATGCCTCTGTCACCATACCGATGAGGACAGCCAGAGCAATCTGTCGCGAATGGGATGCGGCATTCACGAGGAATCCGGGCGCATCGGAGAGCGGCCCCTCCATGACAAAGTTCACCATGCCGCTGCCGATCATTTGAATGATCATGAAAACCCCGATGATGCGGCCACGGCGGGTCGCAGCTTCCATATTAGAGTTCCCTCCTGAAGATAACGGGCCAACGCCGATTGGTATTTTTTGTGGAACCGTCTCCGTCCGTGAGCGAGGAGCCAAACGCCACGATGGATATTCCGCGATGCGAAGCCGCGACGTCTACGCCGGTGAGGAATGGCCAAGAGACTATCGTCTTGGCGACTGGGAAATTCACCGCTGCTGTGGAGTCTCCCGACTCGGGCGAAACATAGTTCGTCTGCAGTGCCAGAATATGTGAAGTCGTCGCCTTTGTCCTGTCAGGAAGAAAGAGGCTGATCGCCAGATCCGCCAAGGGAGGAACATCCAGACTAACCGGATCGCTCAGCACCATCGATCGCGCAGCGACTCTGGTGGATGCTTGTCCGCGAAATGTTAGCGAACGGTCGGACGTTGGATCGATGTCGGGCCCGGCGGCCCGGCGGGCAATTTGCGCGCTGCCGAAGACCAATGTCTGGTCACCAAATGTGTTCGAGATCTTGATCCTAACTTTTGTCCCACCGACGCTGGTGTGCACTATGAGGCGCAGGCTTTGGTTTCGGAAGATCTGGCGATTTCCCGGCAGAGAAGGCTGTGGCGCTGTCGCCCATGTTCCGATCCAGCGAAGACCGTCCAGATTGACATTGGCGCTCGCTGCGCCCACGTGCGACTGGTTGGCATTGCCAAGCGAGCCACCTGCAAGCGACGCCAGAGCAGTGCCGCAAGCAACCCATCGTTTGAACATCCGGCAGATCAACACTGCCAGGCCAGGTCTACGATTCATCCTCATGGATCCCTTCTCCTTTGTGTTTTCTTGACCAGAGCCGAAGGGAGCACAATCGAATTTGCCTCCATCCGCGCATCCTTACTGATAAGCCGAGCTTAAAGATGCTGCTGTCCGACACATTTTACAGAGGGCCGAGCGTCGCTAATATTTCTCGATTCGTTGGAAGCATAAGAGCTGCAAGGGCAAGCCCGCAATGACATAGATCGGACAGTTTCAGACGTTTCGGCCGATACTCTGCTCTTGACTCGATTGCCCACCACGAAACCTTCACACTCGAATGATTGGTAATCATGCTCTTAGGATCGATTGATTTTCCATTGAGATCGGAAAGTTCATTTCTGCAATTCCACGATTTTTGACCAGGGAGTAAGCGGCAGGTGTTCGGCGGCTGTGTGCTCGGGATGAAGTCCATCACGTTGGGTCGCGCGCCAAATCTCCGACGCATAGGCTGTGGGCTCGGCAACGGTTTGGATATAGTCCGAGGCCCATAGGAAATGGTCCGCAGCAACGTATCCCATCAGTGCCACTTCGCTGCCAATACCATCAATCGGATGTAGACTGATTGCTCCGCTTGCCAACCTGAAGGTGGTGTCAATGCCAACAAATTTCAGGCGGGCAGTCTTGCGTCGCCGTTCCAGGAGATCGGGAACAAGAGTCCAGCGCCGGTCTACGACACTCTGAAGGAATTCTCGCGCTGCCTTGTGGGCGATGATCGTTGCGCCGCTGGCCACCCAATAGCGTACTCCCGCCACGTGCGGCCAAGCCAAATCGGTGATCACTACAGTCACATTGTGTCGGCCGGGAAATAATCTTGCGATCGCCTCCGAGTCTTTCCGGGCGCGCTCTTCACCCTGAGTCGTGTCGAACACAAAAATTTCGTTTCCAACCTCAGTCACCATTTCGGCATAGCCGGGATTTGCAAGCAGATAGGTCTTCGGTCCAACCTGCTCCACTTTTGGATCAAGCGGTTGCAGAAAAGGCGGTAAAGCGTCGAGGGATTGCTCCGGAACTCCAGGCAGCGAAAACGATGGCGCTGCCTCGCGCGCTAGAATCTCCACATCGCCGACAGTCTGTGCAATCTCCGTCTTTCCATCAGCAAGTCTGAAGCTGGAACCGGCAATCATGACATTCCCGATTCGAATCCAAGTCGAGTAGAGGTATTCGATATGTCGCTGCCCCCATAAATAGTGCTTCTCTTGGAAATCGAGTTTGACCGGATAGCCGGTCTTTGCGTCAATGAACAACCTTATCTCACCATCCGAGGTCTTGCGTGCGAGCACGATGCGCGGGTAGTCGCGATAGAGTTCTTCTCCGACGAAGCTCGCGTCGCCCGCAGACGTCCAATCAGCAATCACAGTCCAGGGATTTAGGTATCGTGGCTGCATGTAGGTTCGCGGCAATACATTTAGCTTTTCCTTGCCCTGAATAAAAGCGCGCTTCGCATCGGTAAACGAAACCTGAGCCGGCGATGGTCCGCCGCCCGGGAAGGTGGCCTGAGTAATGATGCGTTCGACTCCGCCGCGTGGATCAAACCAGGCTTCCTTGATCTGCATAGCTGAGAAGAATGGTGGATAAGTCCGGTCGGACTGGTAGTTCTGTTCGGCGGCGGCGCCAGCGCGGTAATGAATCACCGACTCACCGATGCGAGTCGAACCCATTACGTCTCTGGCGCGAGCGAGTACGGAAGCCGCCTGTTCCTTAACGAGCGCGGATCTCGATTGCGCAGAGAGCTGGGGAGCAATCCCCAGCATTGCCATTAGAAAGAGACTCAACCACCTCACGCGATTTCCCTCTGTTAGCACATTGCTTTGACAAGAACGAAGCACTACCTGGCACGCGCCAATCGGACGCGCACATTGAATGATCCGAGTTTTTCCTTCGATGCTTCGGCCAGCCCTGAACCTACCCAGGCGCGCCCCTGATCGTCGGTAAACCTCCATTCAATTTCTTCGCGATTCGAATCCGTTTTGCTCTTCGCGCTGACCACGACCGCGGACCTCTTGTGCGGAGTATCAGCCACGATCTGTTTCTTGATCATTTCCATTATCTCTGAAAGCGAAGCAGGTTTGGTAATCAATGCTGTCACTTCCCAATGTTCGGTGTCGCCATCGATCGAGACGATGTCGCCATCTAGTCCCTGAAAATTTGGTAGATACCGATCTGCATAAGCAGCACGCGCGAACTTCGCTTCGGGATCCCATTTGTATTCGAGCCCGAGCGCGGTTTGTTGCGCTCGCCCTTTTCCCGAAATCTTCGAAACGAGATAGAAGGCACCATCGATTCCGGATGAAAGACCCGCGGTCGTGATTATTTTTCCATTATCAACATAGCGCTTGTCGTACACGACTTTGGTCTTCGGGAAGCCAGTAGCAAGGCGATCGATGCCGCCGCGTACGGTTGTCGCGGTTAATCCATCCAGCAGATCAGCCTTCGCCAAGATGAAAGCTCCAGTGCAGACAGACATTACATAGGTCGAAGTCTTTGCGTTGTCTTGCACCCACTTGATTAGTTTGGCGTTAGCGACCGCACCGCCAACGCCTCCGCCTGGCACCAGCAGTACGTCTGCCTGCGGGCTGTTTTCAAACGTGTAATCGGCGACAATCTTTTGGCCATAGACCGTGTTCACCGGATCGAGTTTCTCTGCAACCGTGAAGACCTTGTAACCTGCACCGCCAAAGACTTCCCACGGTCCGGCGAAGTCAATAATCTCGACGTGATCGAAGAGCAAGACACCTACAGTCGGCGGTTTCTTTTCGCGGTCCGGTTGATCTGCTATCAACTTATTGCCGGCCGCCCGTAACATCGGATGGCTGCGCGCCGTCACTGCTGATAGATTGAGCCAGGCGATGGTGATTGCGAACATCACAACAACTGAGATAGCAAGCTTAGCTTTGAGTGGCATGTCGTTCCTTATCTTAAGTGCGATGAATCAGCGGCAAGATTCGCTTACAAGAGTGATTGAAGTTTTAGCTTGCGCTTGAAAGACGTTTGGCCACGCCGGAGCTTCAACTCGACGACCCGCCCTGATTTCTTTAATTCCTCTTCAAATTCCCACAACGCATACTTCCCCGAGGAAGAGCCATCGATCGCCGTAATGATGTCTCCTACTTGCACGCCCGCCTCTGTTGCCGGTGAATTGGGCACCAGAGCACGAACTATGAATGTCTTGTGTTCCGGCCCTTCGGCTTTCAGCACCAGTCCACTCGCGTCAGAGGCAAACGGTTTATGAAAATCAGAATTCGGTTCGAGGATTAGGCGCTTTCCGGGGTAGTCAATGATAGTAGTGAATCGCCTGAGAATATTTCCGCCAAGATTGAGGTCGAATTCCGCATGCGCCAGCGATCCCACAGTGTCCGTGGACAACGCGAACAAAGGCCGGTCGATTACTAACGATCCAATGCGAAGCTGGTGACCGCGCCCCTCCCACTTAACCGATTCGCCGCCGCCCGCGCCAACATCGGGCGACTGTAGTGTCTTCATCGATTCAGTGAGTCGGTGCGCCGTGACGAAAGGTGTCGTTAGCGTCGTGCCCCCGGCCCCGGTATCAAGCGCGATCTTTACCGGCATCGGTGACTGATCGGCGATCAGGATCTCGCCTTCAATTTGCGGGTCATAGTTCGACCAGAACGTAAACGGCATTACGGTTCCCACTCCTTTGTATTCGAAGTGCGCCGGATCGTGCAGAGTGATCATCCGGCGCTGGTAATCGATTTGGACCACCAGCTGTCCGAGTACATCAAAACCAAGAATGCCGTCAAAGCGACGCGCAATCAGCGCTGAAAGATTGCCCAAAGAGATTGCCGCGCCTCTCTTTGTGGACAGAGTAAGATCCCCTGGCAGCAGAAAGTCGAGGCTCGATATCTGGCTTGTGGTGAAGCTGGTGCCGGAGCCGAGACCTTTACTTGTAGCACCGGTCTGGATTCCCAACTGATCCACGATCTCGGAAGCCACGATCGAATTGAAGGAACCTGTATCGAGGGCGAAAGTAAGCGGCCCTTTGTTGTTGACCTGAATTTGGAAAAAGATACCGTTAGCGAGCAATTCAAATGGAAACTGCACTGAGGTCTTGCCTTCAGGAAAACGCGCAGATCCGGGTCCCGATACGGCGGCGGTTGCGCCTTTCTCAATCAGCGGCATTGCGCAGACCGGGCAGGTGCCAGGTTTGTCGAACTCTAATTTGTCACAGTCCAAACCACATGGAGTGCAGACATAGATCTTGTTCTCAGTGAATAGTGCGCCTTTCGCGATTGCCCGCAACTCCCTCGGTGCGAATATCCCGGCCGTGATCAGCGATCCAAGCATCACGAAAGAGCGCCGGCCGAGATTTGCAGACTTTTTCATCTGATAAGAATACAAGCGGCGAACAAAGATGGCTATGACTAAGTCCCGACATTTTGGGACATTTTTCGACTGCCTGAAGGACAATGACCGAAAGTGTCGGAAGTTAGTCATGGCCGACATCTTCCTTTCTAGATATACTCAATCCGTCTATGAATGAGAAGAACCCCCTTCGTATCGGATTTCTGGGCTTCGAGGGCCTGATGGCGCTCGATCTGGTTGGGCCAATCGACGCCTTCACTTCCGCTTTGGTCGAAGGCAATAACGGTGAAATGGTTAGCTGTTACCAGGTGGTCGTCATCGGCTTAACTGGTCGTCCGTTCACCTCAGAGTCCGGGGTTGTGTTCAAGCCCCACAAGACGATCAAGACCGCGCCGCCGTTGGATACTCTGATCATCCCCGGAGGAAAAGGACTGCGAGTTCCTGAGACGCAGAAAAAAGCAGCAGACTGGATTAGTAGTCGCGCCCCAACTACTCGGCGCGTTGCTACAGTGTGCACGGGCACGTTTGGTCTGGCCGCGACTGGATTACTTGATGGCCGCTGCGTTACCACGCACTGGCGCCAGGCGCAGCAGTTGGCCCAACGCTTCCCTGCGCTGAAGGTTGATCCGAACGCGCTTTATCTTAAGGACGGAAAGTTCTACACCTGCGCCGGAATCACTGCAGGGATCGATCTGTCACTGGCGTTAATCGAGGAAGATTTCGGCCCGCGTGTGGCATTGTCAGTCGCGCGCGAACTTGTCGTTTATTTGAAACGGCCCGGAGGACAGGAGCAGTTCTCGGAACCCTTACAGTTTCAAACCCATTCAAGCGACCGATTCGCAGATCTCGCGGCCTGGATTCAGGGACACTTGCGACAAGACCTTTCGGCAGAGGCACTGGCCGAACGAGCGTGTCTCAGTCCGCGCCATTTCACGCGTCGGTTCAAAGAAATGTTCAGCACAACACCTGCGGCTTTCGTCGAGGACCTCCGTTTGAGAGAGGCTCGAGAACGTTTGACTCTGCCGGATCAAACGATTGAGAGTGTCGCCGATTCTGTCGGCTTTAAGAGCGGCGACGCTTTTCGTCGGGCCTTTGAAAGACGGTATAGGTTGCAGCCGAGCAGCTACCGCAGGCACTTTTCTCTGCACAGCACGAAACTGTAGTAGTTCGTGATCTTCAGTGACAGCAGCGGTTCAATCAATTTAATCGAGAACTAGTCTGACCTCATAGATGACTGTCTGTTGACTCGAATTCGGTCGCCAATCCAATCCAACAATGTCCGAATCTGTCGCCAATTAGTCATTGAGACATGATAGGTGAGTCGCTATAGTCTGGTGGACGCGAGCACCCCACGGAGCCTGCGGAGTCGCTCCGCTAACTATTATGACCAAGCTCGTGGATCATAATGAGATGAAATCATTCAAAAAGCGCATGATGCGTCATCTATAGTCCGGGAAAGCATAGCCTAATGAACTTCAGGAGAGTCGTCAGCACCACCGCTTTAATCTCAATAGGCCTGGTATGGACAACGAGCACGAACTGTCTTGCTCAGACAAAGGCCTCGCAGATTGCCGCCCTCATGAGCAGCTTGTCTGAGAGAGGTCAATTTAACGGGAGTATCTTAGTCGCGGAACAGGGCCGCATGATTTATGAGCGTGGATTTGGCACTTCCGATGTCAAACATAACGCCGCCTTCTCTCCTAACACTCCCGTCTATCTGGCTTCACTGACTAAGCAGTTTACGGCCCTGGCGATCATCATGCTTGCGGAACGGAACCAACTTTCGTATCGCGATCCGCTGTCAAAATATTTTCCTGAATTTCCGTCTTATGCTGAGAGGATCACGATTAGAAATTTGCTTAATCACACCTCCGGTATCCCAGACTATGTCGAGCTCGGTCTCGAGCGTCCGGGTTTGACGAACAAGGACGTACTGAGCACGTTGATTCGCCAACCGGCGCCTGGCTTTGCACCAGGCGATAAATTTGAGTACAGCAACTCAAACTATGTTCTCCTCGCCTTAATCATCGAAAAAGTATCCGGTCAACCCTACAGTCTTTTCCTTCGGCAAAAGATCTTTGTTCCGCTTGGGATGAAGCACACTTTTGTCTACGACCAGTCACGGCAAAAAATGTCGCGGGCGATCGGATATAACAGATTCGGTGACGTCTCTGATTACGACCTGCTCACTTATGGGGAAGGCGGCATTTATTCCACCGTTGCCGACTTGTTCAAATGGGACCTGGCTCTATATACGGAAAAATTGGTGAGACACGCCACGCTTGATGAAGCATTCACGCGCGGCAATCTAAACGACGGTAGTTCAACCAGCTATGGTTTTGGCTGGGCCATCGCTGAGTACAACGGTGAAACGATCTACGCACATGCAGGCCGGTATGGTGGTTTTAACACCTATATCAAACGTTTTCCGAAGGAGCGCGCGACGATCATCTTCCTGACAAACCATGATTTCAGAAACATGGGCGCCATCGGAAACGCCCTCATCAATATTCTGCACGACGAGTCTTACACGCTGCCCAAATTATCAGTCGCCGAGTTGCTTTACCGAACTTATCGCACCCAGGGAGTTGCTGCCACGGTGCAGCGGTATCGCTCTCTCAAGCAAAGCGCCGATCCAACAGATGATTTCAGCGAGTCGGAACTGAATGAACTTGGTTACGAATTGCTCGGAAAGAACCAGACGCAGGACGCAATCGAAATTCTGAAGTTGAATGTGGAAGAGTTTCCTTTGTCGTGGAATGTCTATGACGGACTCGGCGAAGCATTCATGAAAAATGGAAACAAAGAACTTGCCATCGAGAATTATAAGAAATCTTTGGAGTTGAATCCCAAGAATTCAAACGCTCAGGCAATGCTCAAGAAACTCACCGGGCAGCCAAGAGATCAGTGAGACAGGGCGAGCCAAAGCATAGATATCCCTTGCCAACGAAATGCTGTTAACTAGTCGAAAACGGCGCGTCTGCATTGTTATATTTGATGAAGTCGAAGTACTCGACTTCTGTGGACCATTTGAGGTTTTCTCCGTTACCGGTGGCCGCGAGCAGCTGACGCCATTTGAAGTCTGCACGGCGTCGGAAGATGGCCAGCGAATAACGGCGCGCGGAGGATTAAGCGTCAATCCCGCTTACAGTTTTGAGAACTGCCCGCGCCCTGACGTCCTGCTGGTGCCTGGCGGCATGGGCACGCGCAGAGAGATGAACAACCCAGGAATGCTTGACTGGCTCAGACGCAACGCCAAGGGCGCCGAGTTGATTTTGTCGGTTTGCACCGGAGCGCTGGTTCTAGCCCAAGCTGGACTACTAAATGGCTTGAGTGCCACTACACATCACGGCGCGCTCGACGAATTGCGGGCACTAGATCCAGACATCGCAGTTGATAGTGAAAAACGGTTTATTGATAACGGCCGAGTGATCGTATCGGCGGGAATCTCCGCGGGCATCGATATGTCACTGCACGTTGTGGCCCGGTTGTTGGGTAGAGAGCAGGCACTCGAAACAGCTCAGTACATGGAATATGAGTGGATCGGTAAGGGTTCCCAAGCAGAGGCGGTCGAATAATGCATAAATACGCTTTTCGGTTTTTCTGCTTACTTCGAAACGGCGTGAGGGAGGTTACATGCGATTCCATTTTGTGATCATATCTGCAGTTCTCCTCGTCCTGGTAGTTTCACTGTTAATGCCAGGGTACGCGTTCACGCAACCGGCCAAATCTGAAGATGAACGGACGGCTGCGGCAAAGCGCTTCATCAACGAGAAAGACCTCTTCGATTTTGTCTGGATCGCTGACCCGCAAATCTCGCCGGACGGATCCCAAGTTGTATTTGAGCGCGTGGTTCCGAATCAGGAACGCAATGGATACGATGGCGCCATTTGGATGGCCGCGACGAGCGGAGACACGCGGCCTATTGAATTAATAACCGGCAAAAACGTCGGTGGTGCTCGCTGGTCGCCAGATGGCCAATCATTACTATATCGGCGTGAAGGGCAACTCGCTTTGTTTTCCCTGCGCGGCAAGGAGAGCCGGACGCTGACCAGTCTTCCGGGTGGGGCCGGTGGTCCGGTCTGGTCACCAGACGGCCGGCGCATTGTCTTTCTGAATTCCACCGCAGACAAAGACTCTACCCCACGCGGTTCACCGAATCCGGCGGACGATCATAAGTCGGATGTTCACATAATTACTGATGCGTACTACCACTCAAGTGGACGACCTTATCTCGATCCAAATTATCACCAGCATATTTGGGTGCTCACTGTACCCAACGACACGAGCGAAATCGCAAAGCCAACGCAATTAACCAGCGGCGCCCTCGATGATTCAGAACCGGTGTGGTCGCCCGACGGTTCTCGAATTTATTTCCTGACTACCCGCGTACAGTTTCTGAGCACGGATCTCAATTCTGTGAGCTCGGTTGGAGGCGAGTCGCTGAAGCTGGCCAACGTTCCGATGGGCATCTTTCATCTTGCGCTTAGCCCTGATGGCAGCCAAGTTGCCTTTCACGGCGCGGTCACCCACCCGGTTCGATCCTATTCACAATTTGATCTGTGGGCGCTGGACTTGAAGGGCAATGCGACGCCCCGCAATCTCACCGCCGACTACGATTTTGACATGAACAATACCATCACAGGCGACAACAACGCTTCACTGCGAACTGGTCAGACGCTGCATTGGTCCCAGGATGGTCGCGGGATCTTCGACGTGGTGTCAAAGCAGGGACACACTGTACTCGTTCGTGTCGACGCGGAGTCTGGCTCAGTTTCTGAGATCACGAAAGGTGATCAAGCAGTACTAGACTTTTCCCTAACACCAGACGCCCGCAAATTTGTCGCCGTCATCTCTAATCCGGTGATGATGGCAGATCTATTCGTAGTGACTCCCAATGGAACACAGCGCCGCATTACCGATCTGAACCAAAAGCTGTGGTCACAGCTTGCTTTGACTTTACCCGAGGAGATTAATTACCGAAGCTTTGACGGAAGAATAATTCAAGGATGGATTCAGAAACCATCGAACTTTGATCCCAACCGAAAGTATCCACTCATTCTCCAAATACACGGTGGTCCACATGGCTCCTGGGGTTGGACCTTCAATCATGAAATCCAGTTGATGGCCGCGCGCGGTTACGTCGTTCTCTCAGTCAATCCTCGCGGGTCGTTCGGTTATGGCCAGGAGTTCGGAAACATAATCCAATATAACTTCCCCGGGGATGACTTCCGTGATCTGATGCTCGGCGTTGATGAAGTCGTCAAGCGTAGATACATCGATCCAAAGAAACTGGGGGTGGCCGGCGGCAGCTCGGGCGGTGCGCTTGTAGATTGGGCCGTCGGGCACACGGACCGCTTTGTCGCGGCGGTGTCGTCACGGGATATTTCCAACTGGGAGACTTGGTGGTACACGACCAGCAACCCCTTTTTTCAACCGACGTGGTTTAAGGCTCCGCCGTTTCAGGACCGGGAAGCCTATGCCGCGCGATCGCCAATTACTTTCGTCGAAAAGATCCATACGCCAATTATGTTCATCCTGGGAGAGGACGATCACAATGCCACACCCTACGCGGGAGGTGAGCAGATGTTTCGAGCACTGAAGTATCTTAAGCGGCCTGCCGTAATGATCATTTTCCCGCGCGAGAACCACGGCTTGCACGCTTCAGGAGAGCCTTGGCACCGCGTGGAGAGACTGCAACACATCCTCGCTTGGTTCGATCAATGGATGATGGGCGTCCCTCATCCTGAATATGCGGTCGAGACAAGCAAACCAATTGGCCGAAAATGATTGAAGAGGGACCTAAGATAGCCTTGTCAACTTAACTTCCGAAGAAACAGAGTCCGCACCTCTTGCATAGAGGCGATGAGCACAAGACCGCCATGACATACTTACGACAGTTTCGGACTTCGCTTCGGCGGCTCTCGCCATCACTGCGTCCTTTCTTCTTGCTCTGGTCATAGACCTCGCGGATGGCGTTGATCACAGTCTCCGGCTCATCGAACTGGATGTATTCCGAGCTATTGCGGGCGAAGATCTGTTTGGCGTTGGAGGAGAGCGTGAGCCAGCGCGCCTGCGCCAGGGTCGTCTCCTGCTGGTATTTGATTCGCTCCGGGCTGTCCGCAGGCTTTCTCTCCAAATGACCTACTCCATGATTGCCGGAGGTGAGCACGCGAATGGGCCGGGTGCCGAATGAGCGATGGTGTTGTTGCAGATAGGTTTCGTCGGACGCTGTCTGCTCCATTTCCGAAAGATAAGCGTCATACATGGCAACGTTGGTTTGCGCGATCTCCAACAGCTTGGCGTTCAATTCTGAAGACCACGCCGCCTCCGGCAAACCCCGAAAAAACTGCTGAGCACAGGTCCGCTGCTGCTGGCCAGGACGGGACGGTAGCGCCGGCAACGGCTTGTGTTCGGCAATCGCGTTACGACACTCGCGCAACTGAGAAAGAATACCCGCCTGTCCTCGACGGGCCGCTTCCCGCATCGCTTTCGGTTCAACGTCGGCGGGATCGGCGTCAACCAGTACCAGCCCCGCGACCTCGCGCATGTAACGGTCCGCAAAGGTACGCACGATGTCGCCACCGAAGGCATGGCCAACCAAAATGTACGGGCCTTTTACACCGGCGTTGTGCAGCGCACTGTGCAGCTCATCGGCGATGCGTACGCTAGTACGCGGCATGGGACCGGGGTCGCTGAACCCGGTTCCGGCGCGATCATAACTGCACGCGCGCGTCCACTTCGCAATCCGAGGCTGCACGATTGCCCAAGCGGGCGCCCAGTCTTCCCAACCTGATTCGAACACGACCGTGGGCGAACCGCTTCCTATGCAGTAGAGATTTAAGCGAGTGCCGTTGGCGGAAACGAGCTTGCCGGGATTCACGTAGAGAGTGTCCTGCGGGGCAGCGCCGGTTGTGTCCTGTCCCGCCGCGCTCACGGCAAGGATGAGTACTGCCAACAGTTGCCGAATTCTTATTTTCCTCATTCGATAGCTCTCTCGAAGTCATGGTTGCAGAATTCTCAATCATGTTTCACGTTTCAATGGCCAAGATCATTCCTGATCACTCTGCCATCCTTCATCACGAATCGAACTCGCTCGAGCTCAGCGATCTCTGCGATCGGATCGCCTGCAACAGCAACAAGATCGGCAAATTTTCCCGGCTCGATCGCTCCGATGCGATCCTGCCAGCCCAACAATTCCGCCGCGCTCGTCGTGACCGCGCGAATGATATCGAGCGACGGCATTCCGGCGTCATGCAAATTGGCAAATATAGTAGCGCTCGCTTGGCCGCGCGTTTTCCCCGGATAGAACCAGCACATATCTGATCCAGCCGCGAACTTCACCCCCGACTTCAATATCCGCTGAGTGAAACTGGCGACCCTCTGCCGCCGTCGGTCATCTGAGGCCGCCAGCCGAGATTTCAACGCGGGAGACATCACTATGATCGGCTGAGAAATCTTTGAAAAAAAGCCGCTCCAAAACGTCGGCGTTATGTCGATGAAGATCCCCTTGTCGCGCATTATCTTAAGTTGCTCGTCGGTTACATCGTTGCCGTGCTCGATGGAGTCTGCGCCGGCTTCAATGGCGGTTTGAATACTCGCGGCATCAGGGGCGTGGACGGCAACCTTGAGGTGCTGACGGTGTGCCTCCTCGACAACTGCCTTCAATTCCGGGAGTGAGATGTCGTCGTTGAGCGCAACCTTAATAAGATCGACGCCATAGAAGACGTTCTGTCGCACTGCCTGCCGTGCTCGGTCAGGGCTGTCTATCACCAGGAATTCCTGTCGTAGGATCGTTTCAGCGACAGCGGGATTCAGACTCTGAATATATGAACCCAACGCGATAAGCTTACGTCCGGATGCCAGGATCCTTGGGCCAGTAAGGCGGCCGGCATTGATCGCGTCCCGCAACGCGGCATCACCATCAATACCCGAGTGCCCCACATTGCGCACAGTCGTGAAGCCACTCTCAAGATCTTCGCGGGCCAACTGCGCGCCAAGCAACACGCGTTTACTGGGCGACTCGACGATCGCCAACAATAGATCCGGAACAAAATCGCCGTTGAACCGGCGTGCGCTCTCAACTTCTGTGGGCACGATGACGTCGAGAAGCAGATGGGTGTGACTATCAATCAGTCCGGGCAGCAAGGTCGCGTTGCCCAGATCAATTGTTTTGACGCCGGCTGGCGCATCAGCTTGCACTCGCGAAGGCGAACCGACTTCCTTGACACGGCCGTTTTCAATCAGCACGGCTGCGGGAGAAAGCACATTCCCGGTACGAGGGTCGAGCAGCCGGCCGGCTTTAACCAGCGTGACAACTTCGGGCGACAGTGCCGAGGGCTGCGCTGTCGCAAGCAGAATCAGTAGAAATGCCGCTGGCAGCGCGAACAATCGTCGACTTTGATTTGGCAATTTCACTCCACTAATCACCTTCCATCTCGGAGTCTCTGAGACTCGAAAAGCTTCTCAGGCGCGTAAAGCTTCTTGAGGTTTAGTCGATCTGTCATCAACAGTTCAAGCATTTGATCTTGCATCTGCACAAAAATGCGTTCAGCCGTGTTTTTGGTAAGTTGAAGCGGTTGGGGAGATAAGATCGTGCAGCGAGTGGTGTGCTAAATTACGGCTTATGGGATCGACTGCCGAGCGCATACCGACATTCAGATTATTTCAACTCAGTGGGTGGCTGGCGTATGGGATCATCCTGGTGCTGTCGACGATTCCGTTTGCGAATGAAAGAGCGACCATTGCTTACAGATCGGTTTTGTTTGGCTGCTGTTTCATCGCCAGCTTTGTAATGCATGTGGTTTGCCGGCGACAGTGGCGCCGGGGTTTCACATTTCCGCGCTCCTTGTTAATTGTCCTCGCGTGGTGCTCCGCCCTTGCTTTGATTTGCGCAGCGATGGCCTTTAAGGCCGAATACGTGTTTGGTAGCGGGCTCGTGCCCTTTCGTTTACTTACTACGCTGACGGCGACCACGAACGCCGGTTTTGTTCTGCTTTCGTGGAGTGCGTTGTATTTTGGAATTAAGTATTACCAGGCGATTGAAGCAGAGCGTCACCGGGCGTTAAGCGCTGAAAAGTCTGCGCGCGAATCTGAACTGCGAGCCTTACGTTACCAAGTCCACCCGCACTTCCTATTCAACACACTCAACGCGATTTCGACCCTGGTAGTCGAAGGTGACCGGAATGCAGCGACCGCAATGATTACCCGTCTCGCCGATTTCTTCCGGGCGACGCTTGACGAACGCACTGCGGAAGAAGTTCCTTTGCACGACGAGCTATTCCTGACCAAACAGTACCTGGAGATCGAACAACTCCGGCTGGGCGATCGACTACGGGTCGAAGTTGCAGTTAGTCCTGCGTTGCTCATGTGCCGAGTCCCGCATCTCGTGCTACAGCCCCTTGTTGAAAATGCCATTCGTCACGGCATTGCGCCGCGCCGCGGAGCCGGGCTCGTATCGATCCAGGCGCACCGGACGCAGGCGAATCTATTGATCAGCGTCAAAGATGATGGTCTGGGCATAAAGTCACGCGGCCACGGTAACAATGTCGGCCGGCGTGGAATCGGTTTGATGAATATCGACAGACGTTTGAGAGAACTGTACGGTGACTCTGGCCGGCTTGAGCTCCTTTGGCCGAGCAGCGGCGGATGTAAAGTGGTCTTGACGATACCTTATCGTGAAGATGGCCGGATGTCTGCGCAATGAAATACAAAACGCTGATCATCGATGACGAGCCGTTGGCGAGGCGGGGGATCCGGGCGCGCCTCAAATCGTTCTCCGAGTTCACTGTTCTGGAGGATTGTGAAGACGGCGTTGCTGGTCTGGCCGCAATTCGACGGCACGATCCTGACTTGGTCTTTCTTGATGTTCAAATGCCCGGTTTGGATGGTTTTGAAATGCTCAAGCGCCTACCCAGGAATCGGAAACCCTTCATAATCTTTTTGACTGCCCATGATCAATATGCATTGCGCGCATTTGAAGTGCACGCGTTGGATTATCTTCTCAAGCCGATTGACGCCGAGCGCTTTGCCGAGGCGATGGAGCGCGCCGGCCGTCAATTTAAGTTTCAAACCGCCGGCGCGATCGAAGCGCGTTTACGCGGCTTGCTGGCCGAGTACGGCCCAACCGGCAAACCCGACAGATACCTGGAGCGCTTTACCGTTCGTTCGGGCAGACGAATAAGTTTCGTACTAGTAGATGAAATCGATTGGATCGAAGCCGTCGGAGATTATGCCGGCTTACATGTAGGAAACAAGACTCCGTTACTTCGAGAAACGTTGCATTCTCTCGAGAGGCGCTTAGACCCTCAGAAATTCGTCCGGATTCATCGCTCCAGCATAGTTCAGGTTTCGAGGATTAGTGAGCTTTGTACACTCCCTAATCGCGAACTGCGCCTAAGATTGACCACTGGCGCCGACTTGAAAGTGAGCCGTACGTTTCGCCACCGTCTGGATCGATGGTTAGCTGGAAAATGACCCAGGTCTAGCAGGTACGATGAAGGGCGGTGGGCTAAATCTGTTGTTCGTCGAGGACCTGCGGCTGAGGGAGGCTCGCGAGCGCTTAACTTTGCGGGGACCAAACAATCGACAGCGTCGCTGACTCTGTTGGCTGCAAGAGCGGCGACGCTTTTCGTGGTGTTTTTGAGCGACGCTTCGGACTGCAACCGAGCAGTTACCGCCAGCACTTTTCTTTACACCCCAGGAAGCGGGAATAGGGTCATTTTCCTCAGACCTGCGACTGTTTAGTTAAGTTCCGCAGAAAATTTGACTCGTGGAGGCGGCCAGCTTTTGGTCTTCGATCTCAAGAAAGAATGTCCGAATCTGTCGTCACTTCGTCATAGAACGGCAGATGGGTAGTGAGCATGATCTTTACTTGAGTGCAAATAGCATATGCGCGGAATTCAACTCTAATTACTTGAAAACCCGCTGTTCGGTGATTCACTACGAAGCAAAACAAAAACGGCTCGGGTGAACGAAGCACTTTGCAAGATTCTTTGTCACAATTTGTGTTGCCTGATCCAGAGTATCTTCGAGTTCGAGATTAAGCCGGAGTTTTGGAAGGATTAGAACGTCACCATTTGAATTCGGGCCATCCGCCGACATCAACCAGATCCTGCGGGCGGGAGCCTTGCTCCTTCGCTGTCGTTTCCAGATGATTCTCAAAATCTCGGTATGCTTCTGATAGCTCCAGCAGCATATTTAGGATATCGGGTAGTCGCTTAAAACGAACTTTCCCTGACGTCTTACCGGAAACATATTCTAAACAGCAGTTGCCCACGAATTGGAAAAGGTACTTTGATGTGATGCCGGGAAAAAGTGTGAGCCACTGCATGCAGCGATTACCGACAAACGGATCGTATGCGGTCAACGCTTGTTGAGCGCACGCTTCAAGTCGAAAAAGATCCGCTTGTTGACTCCTATTCGTGGGTTGGAAAACCAGCAACCCATCGTAAAATTGCCAGCTGCATCAGAAAATTCGGCCACAACTCCTGGAAGGGAAAATAAGTATCAGTCTCGCTCCCGAGAAATTCTCGCTTGAATTCATGCTGCTCGGGCTTTCCTTCGTAGGCTTTCCGAATCTCGTGCGCCAGTCCCAATGTGAATTCTCCAACTATTACCTCATGAACCGAATTCTCAGCTAAATTGCAGACGCTCTCATAGAGATTAGTCAAATCAGAGTAGTCACCATGAATGATAATGCCGGCTCCATGCCTGGTTGGCTTTGCGAAGATCATTCAGAATAAGTTCTGGCTAACGAGGGCCAGCCTTGCGTTGCCACAGATGAGGACAAGCTCACGATTATTTGTTCTTGCTAAACGCCACGCCTGCCAGAATAACTAAACCGAAGACCGCTACTGCACCAATAGCGCGGTTTCGGTTTCGTAGGTTCTCGCTTGCGGCTTCTAATTGTAACCGCGCGTGATGCAGAGTGGGCCTCGCACTGGGATCTCTCGAAATTAAATCGGTTAATAAGGTGTGTATCTCATTTGGCCCTGCAGATATCCGGCTTCCCGCCGGGGGTCGTGATCCAGTTAACATCTCTACAGCAGTGATGCCAAAAGCAAATGCTTCTGCCTGTTGCGTGTAGAGTGCGCCGGGAACAAACAGTTCTGGCGCCAGATACTCGGGAGTACCTCTGGCAAATTGCGTCACCTGAACCAGTCGCAACTGCCTTGGCAGGCAAATTAGACCAGCATCGCCTAATTTCGCTACCCACGGGCCGAATCCATATTGAGTAAGCAGCAAATTATCCGGCTTGAAATCGCGGTATAAGTAGCCGTGTCGATGTAATTCTTCAAGGGCTCCTGAGGCTTGGCCCAGCAATGGCAACGTCACGCTATGCCAAGTTGAAAGATACCCTAATTGAAGCCGAGCTGAACCGTGAATGCAGAACTCCAAAACTAAAAAGGGTCGTGTACATGTTAAGTTCCAATCCAGAAGCCGCACAAACTGATTAGGGAAATCTTGATAGGCACGCAATTCTGTGCCTTGGCGTTGTAAGCTATCCGTCGTCACTTCTCTGATGAGTTTTATCGCTACTGGTGCTCCGTCGCTGCGATAAGCTTGGTAGACGCTACCCTGAGCTCCTCGGCCTAAGCATTCTCCGATCTCATACCTGCTAGCGTGCGTTGTTAGAATCGTTCCTTTTTCCATCTCCTATCACCCCTCGTCACCGCTGACAGCCAACATACCCTGAACCGACATCTCTTATTCACCTTGCTTACAACCATAAAGGTACTCCGGTGATAACTGCCGGGCAAGACTTATTTCGTGATTCGGTAAAGTGCATTTCATTCGGCTCATAGTAAATTGGACGATGTTCGCCAGGATACGATCAGGACTGAACCTCACGGGCACTAAGTTCTAACTGCATCCCCGATCAAGCGGTTGCAGCGAATGTTCATTCAGGTCAGGCCAAAAATCTTGACTTTGACAATGAGTTATCCTACGCTGCGCTCGAAATTATGTACGTCGTATTAGGGCTGACTCTGAGCCCGTTCACTGACTCACCGTTCAGCCACTCACGTATCGTTCTTAAAACTGGAGTCCCCCATGAGACGTGCCCACCGTCTGCCGGCGAAATCGATTCGCTGGACTACTCTGTACCTCGGCTTCGCTCTAATCATATCGAGTTTGACATGGATTAGTCCGACATATAGCTCACGAAATACGCAGAGCAACAGCCAAACGAGTAACGGGAAAGCGAAGAGAGGCCCAGTAAAGCCGCCGCAGCCTGGCGCGCCAGCGGTTGACCTTCCAAATCTCGATCAGGACCGGCATCGCCCACACGTTGAGACGCGCGCAGCGCAGCCGATTGAGTCGACGATGCGATCTCGTCGCAAGCCAGTGGAATCGCGTTCGGGTAGGAAGGTTGGCGATCCGATTCCACGCGCAACACCAGGTCCTTCAGCAACCACGACACCTTCACAGACGCCTTCGCCGGTCGGGAACCCGAGGCGCAATCCATCACCGACTCCATCACCAACGGCGTCACCTGTTTCAAGCCCGGAGTTCACGGCTTCGGCTTCTTCTTCGAACAATCGATATCGATCGATTGACCTGTTTGCCAGGGCGCGCATTCGCGTGATGTATCATCCGGCGCTGAGGTTTCTCAGTACTCACTTTTCTCAAACTGATCCGTTGGATTTGCTCATGACGTTCAGGCCTCCAGCAAACGGCCCTCGCTCACGGGCATCGTTCGATCTGCTCCCGCAATCCGGTTCTTCAAAGATCGTCTTCGCCAGCAATCGCGAAGGCGTGATGCAGAGTTATGTAATGAACGCGGATGGAAGTAGCGTCGTCCGCTTGACTAACTCCGGCGCGAACGATGATTTACCCCGCTGGTCGCCGAACGGTACGAAGATCCTGTTCCAAAGCGGTCGGGATCATCCCGACACCGGCTACATGGATATCTATGTAATGAACAGCGACGGTAGCGGCGTGATTCGCTTGACCACGGACGCAAATGACGACAGCTTTGCGTCATGGTCGGCTGATGGTTCAAAGATCGTTTTCCAGAGCATGCGGAACGGCGTCAACTATCAGGTTTATTCGATGAATGCGAACGGTTCGAGTCAGACTAATCTCACTAACACTTCCGCGAGCGATGGCGAGCCTTCGTGGTCGCCGGATGGAACGAGGATCGCATTTGCGAGTGATCGCGATCACGCCGGCTTCGATAGCGTTTATGTGATGAACAGTGGCGGCAGCAATCAGCATCGCATCACCTTTAGCGCAGATACGGTCGATGATACGCAACCCGTCTGGTCGCGTGACGGCAATCGCATCGCGTTCGTCAGCACACGCGACAGTACGACCGAAACCTGGCAGGAAACAGATGACGACGGCAACTACATCACGAAATCACGCGTGCATATCAACAAAGAAGTTTACGTGATGAATGCCGACGGGTCGGCGCAGACGCGATTAACCAATGACTTGGCGAATGACGATTGCCCGGCATGGTCGCCCGACGGATCGAAGATTGTATTTCGGAGCGACCGAGAGCGCGACTGCTGTGATCCATCTGCCCAGGTATGGATCATGAACACTGACGGCAGTGATCTAACTAATATTTCAAGCAGCGGCAATGGGGACTACAGCGCCAGTTGGGCGAGTGGAAGTAACAATCAATCGCCGGTCGCCAATGCGGGCGGCGCTTATAACGGCATCATTTCACAGAATGTTCCTTTCACCGGAAATGGTTCATTCGACCCCGACGGCAGCATCGCCAGTTATTCATGGAACTTTGGCGACGGCGGCTCCGCTTCGGGTGCAGCGCCGACCCACGCTTACACCACGACCGGAACTTACACTGTTACTCTGACAGTAATCGATAATCTCGGCGCGCAAGGGAGCGCTTCAACCTCTGTCGTTATCACTTCGTCTTCAAGCGATCAGTACGCGGTCAACTTTTTGCAGAAGGGACTTGGCCGACCACCTAGTGATCCGGAAAGCACCTATTGGACGGACATCATGCGTGCGGCCTACCTCCAGGGACAGCCGTCGATGTTCATGGCCTTGACTGAATTCGGCATGACGGTGTTTGAGTCTGATGAATATGCAAGGCGCGCCGATCGCTTGCCCTCATATCAATACGGTGATCGGAATTACGTCTACGATTTATACAAGGCCTACCTGATGCGTGAGCCGGACCAGTCGGGGTGGGATTCCTGGACCGAACAAGCTTCGCCACTCCTCATGGGTCGAGCGCAAGTGCGCAATGCGTTTGAAACGTCAATTGAGTACCAGAACATCATCCGAACATTGACGGCCAGCGGCAATCCTTCAAGTGCCGCGTCGTCATTAGCTACGGCTCAAGTAGACGCATTCAATCAATCAGGCAATCAGGTTCAGGCGCGCGATTGCGAGTTCAGTATGCCGCTGCTGTCTTTGCCTGGCCGCGCGGGTCTGGATCTGGGCTTGAGTCTTTCTTATTCGTCCTTGGTGTGGACTCGCTCAGGTCCTTACATTTATTTCGATCAGGATTACGAATCGGTGAGTCCCGGATTCACGATCGGATTTCCCACGGTGCAATGGCGTAAGTTCGACGCCCAAACGAGCAGGAATGTTTATATTTTTACTGCGGCAGGCCATCATGTTGAATTGCGTCAAGTAAGCACTTCAAACATTTACGAAGCTGCCGACTCGTCCTATCTCCAGCTAACAGAGAGCGGCGGCAGCCTATCGGTGCGTTCGACAGACGGCACACAGATCAGCTTTGCGGGACCACCTTCTGCAAGCGGCTGGAAAGCAACCGAAATCGAGGATCGAAACGGCAACATCATCAGTATTACGAACGATTGGCGCGGCGACATTCAAAACATTACTGACACGCTTGGCCGCGTCGTCACTTTCAATTACGACAACAACGCTAATCTCATTTCGATTACGCAGGATTGGTCCAACGAACCTCAACATCCCTGGGCCACGTTCGGTTGGGGCTCTTCGCCGCAAATGCAATTGCCTTCAGGCGCTGAGGCAGTCGGAAGTTTTAGCGGAGACTCGTTCCCAGTGCTGGCGCAGGTAAACCTGCCAGACGGCTCCCGCTACAACTTTAATTACAACGCGGCAGCTCAGGTCAGCGTCATTCATCGCACGACTTCAGACAATGTGCAGCGTTCTCAGATGGTCTACAATTACGGCGCAGGCGACGATTCAACGCGGCTGACTAACTCACGTATGTCTGCTGACGATTGGACGGGAACCGCTGATCTGCCCGCCGCTTACGTTGAGACGCAATACAACCTCGAAGGCAACGTCCACACAGCCACCGTCGTTGGTGATCCGAGTAGCACAGCTTACAAAGAGTCTTACGGCGCTGGATGGCAGAAGGGATTGGTGACCGCAACTGAGACGTGGGGCAGGAAAGATGCCGATCATTCTGTCGCGCTCCAAAGGTCGACCTCAACTTCATGGACTCAGGACGACGCAGACCCGAACGCTATTTACCGGACCAACCCGCGGGTGATTGGTACGGATGTCTTTGACAACAGCAATCACCGCCACACAGAGATTGGCTATCAAGCGTTCACTCTGCCGTTTTCGAATGCGAGTTGCAGCTTGCCCAATGACATTTCTGAATATGCGGCGGTCGGGATGCCAGTCTTGCGCCACAGCCATACTGATTACAATCTGGATGGGAACTATTTGAATCTCCGAATCATTGGTTTGCCGCAAGCGAAGCTTCTTTATGAAGGGCCATCTACGTTGATGGCGAAGACGACCTACCTTTACGATTGGAATGGTGAGTATCTGCAAGGACTGCCCGCGACGCCAACACAGCATGACGGCAGTTACTCAACCGACCTGGTGACGGGGCCGCGGCGCGCCAACCTGGTCAAGATGCAGCGTTGGGACGTCAACTATCCGACCGATTCAACGAAAGTTACCGAGAGCAAGAGCGCTTATGACATCACTGGTAACGTTATCTTCACTCGCGACGCCCTCGATCATCAAACGACGATAGGCTATACGGATCAGTTTGCCGCCAACGGGACGAACCTCGACTCTCCAAGATCATTCTCAACTTTCGCTTATCCAACAACGATCACCGATGCCGACAACAATTCGTCGAGTGTCCGCTACCGTTATGACTTTGGGGCGAAGACGCTGGTGCAAGGCCCGCCACCGCAGAACCAAACTAACGGGATGGTGCAAACATTCATTTATGACAATGCCACGCGCATTCAGCAGGTGACCATCGCTACCACAGGCGCATACTCGCGATACCTCTATGGCCCTGCCAATGTGGTGACCCTCTCGAGTGTCAACTTTGTGGGCGATGAAGCTTACACGAACACTACGTTTGATGGTTTGGGGCGCTCGATTGGCGTTGCTACCACCAACCCTGGGAGCACCGGTGGTTACAAAGCGCAGATGACGGAATACGATGTGATGGGCCGTCCAATGATGAAATCGAATCCTACTGAGATCGACGGTTCATGGAATCCCAGCGGCGACGACGCGGCGGGTTACATCTATACGCAGCAGACCTACGATTGGAAAGGCCGGCCACTCGAAATACGACATCTCACGGATAGTAGTATGAAGTATGTGAGCTATGACGGTTGCGGTTGTGCGGGTGGCGAAGTCGTCACGCTAACAGATGAGATGGGCCGCCAGCAGAAAGAGTATTCAGATGTTTTGGGCCGACATTGGAAGACCGAAATTCTTCAGACAATCAATAACGTCACCAGTGTCTATTCAACAACCACGAGCACTTTGAATGCCCGCGATCAGGCGACGAACGTTCGCGTTACGGATAATGCCACCGGTAATTATCAAGACACGACCATGAGTTACGACGGCTACGGCCGCTTGCGGACGAAACATTTGCCCGAACAACAAGTCGATCCTAATAATAGTTCGTCCACTGATCACACTACCTGGTCCCACAATCCTGACGATACGATTGGTTCAGTCACGGATGCACGCGGCGCGAGCGCGGCTTATAGTTACAACAATCGTTATCAGGTTACTTCGATTAACTACGCAGCACCGCCAGGCATCTCAGTTCCCCTCGCAGCTAGCTTTAGCTACGACGCCGCAGGCAATCGGACCTCCATGAACGATGGCACGGGCTCGCTGACTTATAGTTATGACTCTTTGTCGCGGATGCAAAGCGAAACGCGGCAATTCCTTGGGCCTACTGCACCGCTGGGCAGCTTCACGTTGAGCTATCAATACAATCTCGCCGGTGAGCTGAAGAAGATTACCGATCCAACCAACTTGACGATCAACTACAACTATGACAGCACGGGTCGAGTTATTGGCGTTACGGGCGAGAATACACTCGTCGAAAATGTTTCGACCTACGCTTTGAATCTCACCTATCGTGCATGGGGTGCATTGAAGGACATCGACTATGGGAACGGGACACATTCGCACTTGAGCTATAACGCGCGCCTCTTGCCAACCAGTCTGGCGTTGAGCAACGTGATACCTCCGCCTTACAACCAAACTGCGACCATGTCGTGGACCTACGATTACTTCGATGACGGCCGTAATAACCACGCGTTCGATTCTGCAGACAACCGTTTTGATCGTGCGCAAGAATACGATCAAGTTGGCCGTTTGAAGGAAGCGTATTCAGGGCGCGAAGCAAGTGGGTTGTCACCTACGACCCCAACCCCTGACAGTCCATATCGCCAGACTGTTCAATACGATGTGTGGGACAACATGACTGCTAAGAGTGGTCGATTGTGGCGGCAGCCGATGAGTGACAGCTTCGCCTACACGAACAACCGTGGTCCATCGTGGCGGATGGAATACGATGCGGAAGATAACATGGTCCGGAGCGACGCGAGCCTGCATGTGTATGACGCTGCTAATCAACATACACAATTCATTGATT
Source organism: Blastocatellia bacterium (assembly GCA_003487805.1). Taxonomy (GTDB): domain Bacteria; phylum Acidobacteriota; class Blastocatellia; order Pyrinomonadales; family Pyrinomonadaceae; genus UBA11740. The sequence goes on from DNNE01000060.1 coordinate 69,289, forward strand.
GGTCCCATATCGTAGGTGGAGGTCAGACCGGTCACGATCCTGCGCCCGCAGTTGAGATTGCGCAGACTTACGACGCTGCCAATCGCCCTGCGAAACGCGTCGAGACGCATCGCGTCGACGAATTGATGGGCAATGGGCCGCAGACGAATATCGCCACGACCACGACCACGACTTATTACCTCTACTCGACCGCGCTTGGCGGTGCGCAGGTCGTCGAGCTTGACGGCCGGGGTAAAGACAACCGGCTATGTCTATATGAATGGTCAACGCCTGGCGAAACAGATCGTGACTCAGTGGAACAGCACCGTCACTTGGAACCATCCCAACCCCGAGAGCAACTCATGGATTGAGACAAGTGGTGCGCGTTACGCGACGCGGCAGGAGATGGATCCGATTGGCGCGGAAGTTGGCACCAGCGATCCGTACGTGAGTAATCTCAGCCCGGACTATCTCGACATAAAAGGTAACAAGCCTCTGTTCATCGATGGCACCGACCCGTTTGGTTATGTGGAGGGAGTAACACTTGACGGCATGCCGATGAATCAGTCGCAATACAATCATATGCTCGGCAAGCTCGATGTCACCCGCATGATCCTGGCTGACGTGTTTCGCGTTCCTGACATAGCGACGGATTATCCTGATCAATGGGACAATCCTGATTTTTACAAAGGATCCATTTGGTTGGCGCTGCCAGACCCTCAGCGTGCTAAGCCAGATCCGTGTGTTGAAGCGGTAGTTAACGCCACGTTTAGGTCAATTCGCGATGCTGCGCGCGAATCCGTTCCGCTATTGTTAGGAAATGCCAGTACATCCGGTTTAACGAGGGCGCAAGCTGCTTATGTACTAGCGTCCGCGATGGGAGAATCACGGATGGGAAATCAGATGACGGAAGGATGGGGGCCTACTGCGCAGCAGAAGAAGTACGAACCCCCCAGCGCCAAAGCCACTCAGTTAGGAAACACCCAAAAAGGCGATGGCTATTTATTCAGGGGTAGAGGTTACGTGCAGATAACTGGACGGGGTAACTATCACTACTGGGGCAACAGGCTCGGAATTGACTTGGAAGAGAATCCCGACTTGGCATTAGATCCGGAAAATGCCGCACAGATCGCAGTGTACGGAATGAAAGACGGAACGTTCACGGGACAACGGCTTTCTGACTATATCAATGATCGCGAAACCGACTTTGTCGGAGCCAGGGCAATTGTGAATGGTTCCGACCGTGCGGATACCTTCGCGGGCTACGCAGACACTTTTCTCCGGGCGTTAAACGGATTTGACTGGCGTTCAGTGCCATCGGCGAACGTTCACTAATCTGGTGGATAATATGAAATCTAAATTACAACATACTATACCATTAGTAGTTTGCCTCCTGCTGCAATCATGCAAGGCGTCTTCCCATAACGATCTCCAAAAACCTCCGCCGTCAACGCAGACTGCGACGATACAGAATAACGTTCCACCGAAGCTGATTCACGCTGAGAGCGCGGCGGAAATGCTAATTTGGAAAGGGAAGATGGAGTCTTATGAGCTACGTTGGACCACTCAAGATCTCTACGTGGAATCCCCCGCTGGAACTGAAGGGCTCTGGCGTTCTTTTATCGAGCGTGGTTTTGAAGACTTCCAAAACGCATCTCTGAAAACCAGAGCGCGAGGCACTCAAAACATTGAAAGTTGCACATACGAGCGGCGCCTGACACTGTTGTCGGTAGTGAGCACGCTTGTAAGTTTTGCCGACGAGTACGGAGATTTTTGCGGAGGTGCTCATCCATCTGAGGATGTGCGCTTTACCACGGTAGACATTTCAAAACCGGGAAGTATCTCATATGTGCATGAAGGCAGCACCCCGCTCTTGAAAATTGACATGGCAAACAATTCAAGCCGAGTAGTCAAATTAACGGACTATTTTAGTGACCATCAAATATTGGAAGCCTTGTTGGCTGACAAGTTAATTAAGGAGGCACTGAAAACTTTCGAGGTTAAGTTCGTCCCGAACGATCTCTCGCAACTCCTGGAGATTTTAGCAGAGCATCAGTACGCGCTCGGGGCTTCCGGTCTTGTCTTATCGCCTGACTTCCTGACTAGGTTTGCGTTTCATCATCTGATTGGAAATAGCGTTTCCATAAGGATTAGTCTCTCGTCGGCATCTTCCGCCAATCAAGCAGAAAGAGAACAGATCGGGCTGTTGTTGCCGATTCCTCAAGGATTGGCGTCGGCTCTTCGATCTTCTTCCACAAGGCACGAGGGTTTTTTGATGAAGGATGCAAACGTAGTCTCTCATGGCGGCGCTACGGCTTATAACTTTCCATGAACCACGGACTTCATTTTGCTGGTTGATACTCGGATCGCCAGCGAATCAAGTTCGAAAAGCCGTTATGGGAAGGCACTACAGAAGACAGTGGAACGATGCTCCCCGCGGTATACGAATCTCTGAAAAAGACCTCAAACTATTTCGTTGCGGAAAGGGCGGTAGTGCTCAACTAAACCGTTCGAGATCCATGGAGAAAGCCCTTCTAAAGTTGGCGCTCGCTTAGTGGACCAAGCGCTAAGGAATTAAAGCTATAGACGGGGGTCAGGCTTGCGATTTTGCGATTCCCAGAGTCGGTGAAAAGACTCTGAAACTCCCATCTCACTTCATTCATTGGGTGCAAACCTCGTAGCATCTTTGGCGAAGGTCTTTGTAATCAAAGAGCGATAACAATGTGCGTTGACGGCGCGGATGGTCCGCAGTAGCATCCGCCTTTCGGCGTTGTTTGAGAATCGCAAAATCGCAAGCCTGACCCCAGTTTGGGTTTTAGTAAGACGGAAATTGTGTGGCATTCGCGGACTTGGATTTACATGAAAGGCGGCTATGACGATAGCCCCAAGGCCGCATTTGACCGTCTGCCGTTTGATTACGGCATCACAGGCATTCATGAAATGTTGCATCAGATCATCAAAAACATGTACGACGAAGCTGATCTAAACCGCGCGGCATACCATTTAGGCGCGACAGGCATTGATAATTATTTGAACAAAAACTGCCTTCCTCGCGAATACTTGCCGCCTGCAAAGAAAGAATAGACGCTAAGGAGTCGCAATGAGAATCCTGCTTCTTACAATTCTTGCTAGTGCAACTCTCACGTCTTTTACAACTCGGCAGTCAAATGCGTGGCGAGGAATTAGGCCACTGTACTCGACGCGAGCAGATGTAGAGCGAACACTGGGTCTGCCGACGCACAGCGGGGGAGTCTCTATCTATCGACCTTTTGATCAGTACGGTGACATAGATCGCCTTCAACAAGAAGCAAGACTCGATAATTTTGCACTTTCCTTAGAAAATGATCGAGCTTCCAATGGATTTGTAATCGTTTATGCCGGAGGTCGGTTCCGCGCAGGTGAAGCTTTGGCTTACGGTAATGATTCCAAGAAATATCTTGTTGGTAAAAGAAAAATCGATCAACGTAGGATCATTGTTATCAACGGGGGTTACCGCCAGAATCTTGAGACCGAATTATACATCGTTCCCAAGAACTCCCCCGCGCCTACACCGTCCCCAACTCTGTCAACAGATCAAGTGAAAGTCATTAAGAAGCATTGACTATGTGGCTAAAGATACTGTGATTAACATCATCGTTACCTACCATGGCATCATCCGCTTTTCCGATCTTCAACTAGATCTAAAGAAACCTGACCGAAGCCTCGATGCCTTAACAACGAGTCACGTGTACTTTAGCGACACCGCGCAAAGGGTATCCGTTACGTCGTGTGGGAAGGCACTACGGAAGACAGTGGAACGATACTCTACGTTGTATTCGAATCATCTGAAAAAGACCTCAAACTGTTCCCTTGCGGAAAGGGCAGTAGTGCTCATCTAACCGCTCGGGATCTATCGAGAAGCCCTTCTAAAGTTGCCGCTCGCTTCGTGGACCAGGCGCTCAAGGAATTCATCGACCGTCCGCGCTTTGTTATAAACCGGGTTCGTCTGAGATAGTGTGACGTGAGCTTAGCTGCCCGACCGAGATCGTCCCTCGACGATTATCACCCCCTTGCCACTTCAACCTCTGGCGAACCCATATCATAAGCAAGACGCTGACTATTACAGAAGCTATTTTCGATATTCCTGTTTGGCGGCTCCAAATACATCTTTGATCTGATCCAAAGCGGGCACGCCTTGCCTGCCTGATACAGCACCGGCGGGTACGGGCCGGTTTGTCCGAATCGATCAGGCTCTACGATCTTCGGCATACATGCGCAACGCTCTTATTAACTGCGAACGAACATCCTAAAATTGTGAGCGAGCGATTAGGCCACTCGAATATTACCCTGACAATGGATACTTACTCTCATGTCCTGCCTTCTATGCAACAAGGTGCCTCAGAGAAACTGGAACGCATTCTTTTTAAGAAGAAACACAGAGCTTAGGGAACTTAATTGGAAAATTGGCACGCGAGCAGGGCTCGAACCTGCGACCCGCTGATTAAGAGGGCTCAAATATCAGTTCGTGCTAGTTTGGGTGCATTCATTGCTCTGCAGATTTCTTGGTACTTCCCCAGAAATCTCTTAGCCTACGTTCGGTCGAGTATAAACCAATTTGGCTGACTTGGCACACAGTTGGCACACACGAGTGGGGTGAACCACTGTGTCGAGATCGAACTGATAATAAAGGTCTTGCAGTCTGGCGAAGCTTCGCGCAAGTTCAGCCTTGTTCTGTATGTAGGCGTTCTTATTTGTAGTTTTGTGACTTGGAGTCTGGGCGCGTTCCAAATTGGACGTTGTTTGACTGGCACTGACTCAAAGAGTGACCCAAGAAAGCTGCACGTTGCATAGGTTTAGTTTGGAGTAGCTGGCACACTGATTTCTATTAATGAGCCGCTGCGTTGAGACGCCGATGTCGGATTCATGAGAAGACTGGGGTCGCGGAGAATTATCAGAAGTTTACAGAGTCCGTTCGCACACTCGTTTGATATGAGCACTCGGACTCATATTCGCCCTGAGACTCCCAGTTTTCGACTAGCCGGGGTTTTCATAGTACTTACTTGACTCCTCTTTCCGCGAGATATTGTCTTACGAACTCAATTCTTTTCTGACGTTTCAGTTTGGAGGCTGAATCATTGCTCGGCCGAACCAAGGCGCGGTCAACTGGCACTCTTACAGGCGACTTGTAATAGGTTTCATCAAATTTCGCTGGTTCGGCAATGACAGCGAGTTGCACTCGCACGGGTTTCTTCCTAGGGACCAAGTTTCGCAGTTGTGCATATAATTCCTTCTTTGAACTCTCCGGCAGCTTATTTATTCGCGCTTCTAAATCGGAGTCTGCACTCTTATCATTGTCGCTAATTGTATTTTGATTACCACCGGCCGCCGGTGTTGCCGTGCTTGCGCTAGTGGTATTTACAGGAGGTCTGGGGGTAAATGTGAGGTCGCCGACAAACCAGCTTTGTTTTTCCGGCGGAAGAAGATCAAATGTCAGAAGAATGCCGTCGCCAGAAGGTTGAGCGGTAACGTTCATTGATGACGAATTATCCTCTTCTTGCGCACCCTTCCAGATATTATATGAAGAGAGGCCCGCTACGTTCGGGATCTTAACTTTTATCTTCTGTTCACGAGTATAAAGGTTTTGCTGGTCGTCGCCGCAATAACCTTGATCTCCCCAGTTCCTGACAAAAAACGCCCACGAACTCTGTATTAAGGGATTGCCCTTTAGATGAACGAACATCGCATAGACGGGATGTAATTCTGTTTTGCCGTCACCACCGTTTCCATGCAGCGTATCCAGGTTCAACAAGCCGATAACAATCACCGAACTTCCATCAATCATTGCCGCAGCATGTGCTTTGCTATCATCGACTCCATTGTGATGGAAACTATCCCACCATGTGCCGGTATCGTCCCAATTATCGACGGTCTCGTCTGAGTCAAATTCTATGTGAACCTGGGAGCCGGTCGTGGTATAGAGAGCCTCGTCATCTCTATGAACGTTCAGCGTGTAATCGTCATCACCGAACGGGAAGAGAGACGCACTATGGTCGTCCCATGTAACAATGCCTTCGTAAGTGACAGGCATAAAATTTACATGGGGGCCACAGAATTTACCGCCATTAAAAGTGACAGGATAGGAGGTGCAGTAGGGATACTGCGGCGATTTTGTCCAGTCATCGGGATTGTCAGAGTCAGACTGAATAGGGCAGCTCTCACCCGGATTCGGTATTGCATTGTGCTGGACTTGTTTTCCCCATTTTGGATTAAGCGGGAATACGTTCGCGTCAAAGGTGTTCGACGCGACGTCGAAGTCTTTGAATGGTTTGACTTCACATCCGTGACTTGAAAGTAGCAGTCCAGTTATTGTGAGTAAGAGAAATAGCTTTTTCATCCTTGATTCTCCCTGCCAATGTACGCGAGTCTCCTAAGCCTCTGGCTCCGTCTGAGGCTGCGAAGTTCAGTCCGAGCCAGACGGACTCACACTGACAGGGTCGTCGCTCGAAGCCACAATTAGAAAGCATCAGCCTAGCAGCGATATGTACTCTCTACTTTGTAAGGCGATATTCCGAGAATGGATGGCTCAAGAAATCCTCAATGGTGGAGGGAGAGTTTCACGACCTAGCATTTGATCGAATACCGGTCGGGGATAATTCCATGCTCCTTTACGCGACTATTTGTGACCAAAGCGGTTGACACGGATGACACGCGCTCCTATGCTCAGCGCGAGCGACCGCACACATCAAAAAGGTATGGCCAACTCTCCTACTCAGGCCCAAGAGATCTCGCTAATGCTCCGTGCCTGGAGCGATGGTGATACCGAAGCGCTCAATAAACTTTTGCCGCTGGTTTATGACGAGTTGCACCGGCAGGCTCATCGCTGCTTGCGACACGAGCGCGCCGGGCACACGCTGCAAACCACCGATTTAATTCACGAAGCTTATCTAAAGTTAGCCGCGCAAGCAGAGGTCGAATGGGAGAACCACGCTCACTTCTTTGCACTCTCTGCTCAGTTGATGCGTCACATATTGGTTGACTATGCGAGGGCAAAGCATCGAGCGAAACGCGGTGGCGACGTTCCCAGATTGTCTCTGTCAAAAGCTGAACCCGTCGCGGCGGGGCGACTGGACGTTGATCTCCTCGCTTTGGATGAAGCGCTCACGCGTCTTGCTGCTATTGACGAGCAGCAAGCTCGCGTGGTGGAGCTGCGATATTTTAGCGGGCTCGACATCGAAGAGACTGCTGCGGCACTTGGCATTTCTCCCGCTACCGTGAAACGCGATTGGACTACGGCCAAAGCCTGGTTAGGTCGCGAGCTAAAACGGCAATAGGCTTCATGGATCAGAAACGCTGGCCACAAGTCAAAGAGATTCTGGATGCGGCGATCCAGCACCCGCCGAATGAGCGCGCCGCGTTCCTGTCCGCGGCTTGTTCAGATGATGAGGCTCTCTATCATGAGGTTGAATCGTTGCTTGATTCATACGAGTCAGCATTTCTGGAGCAACCAGCCGTTGCGGAATTCATCGAGATGCCGGCAAATGCTCACCCCCAGGTGACGGAGGGACAACGCATCAGTCGTTATCGAATCATCTCGCTGCTGGCAGTAAGCGGCATGGGGGAAGTTTACTTAGCGGAAGATACGAGCCTTGGCCGGAAGGTGGCGCTTAAGCTGTTACCGGCGTCCTTCATCCAGGACGAAGACCGGCTGCGCCGCTTCGAACAGGAAGCGCGGGTTGCATCTGGGTTCAATCACCCGAACATCGTCACCATTTTTGAGGTCGGACAGATGGACTCCATACACTTCATCGCTACCGAGTTCATTGATGGCAAGACTCTGCGACAGCGTATGGTCAGCGAAACGCTCGGGCTGCGCGAGGTGCTCGACATAGCGATTCAGGTAACCAACGCGCTGGCAGCTGCTCATGAAGCTGGCATAGTCCATCGAGACATCAAGCCAGAGAACATAATGCTCCGAAGAGACGGGTGCGTTAGAGTGCTGGACTTTGGGCTGGCAAAGCTGACGGGCCAGCCGGCGCTCTCAAGCAACCCAGAAGTTTTAAGTATTGCGGCGGTAAATACCGATTCAGGTTTTGTAGGCACCGTCAGGTATATGTCTCCTGAGCAAGCTCGCGGACAGACAGTGGACGCAAGAACCGACATCTTCAGTTTTGGCGTTTTGCTATACGAGATGATTACGAGTCGACCGCCGTTTGCGGGAGAGACGACTAGCGGCCTCATAGCGTCGATACTTCAAAAGGAACCCCTGCCGTTAGCGAACTATTTACCGGGTGCTTCGACTGAACTGCAGGGAGTCGTAAGCAAGGCGCTGCGGAAGGAAAAGGAGGAGCGCTATCAGACCGCAAGGGATATCTTGGTTGATCTTCGACGGTTGAAGCAGAGGCTGGGGTCTGAGGCGGAAATTGGGCACAGGCTTGAACCGCATGCGAAGAGTAGCGAGGTGAAAGCGGTTGCAACGGGGGGTGAACAATACGGAGTCGCAACAGCGGTAGAAACAAGAGATGCCACAGTCGTGCAATCGACACCAAACGCCGCTTACCCGCTCAAAAAAATCAAACTACGTTGGCCCGTTTCACTGATAGCCCTGACGGCGGTATTGGTGATGGCTGCGTTTTTCGCCTATTCGCGCTATCGGCCTCAAGGCGGGAGAGCGAGCATTGATTCCGCAGTAAACATTCGCTCCGTTGCGGTCCTTCCTTTTACGAACGCGACAGGCAACCCGGACATGGAGTACCTCTCCGACGGTGTCAGCGAGAGCCTCATCGACAATCTCTCACAACTGCCCGGCGTAAAGGTCATCGCCCGAAGTTCCTCGTTCAAGTACAAGGACAAAGAGGGTGACCCGCAGGACGTGGCGAAAGTGTTAGGTGTCGACGTGATCGTGGCAGGCCGCATCGCGCAGCTTGGCGATAATCTCTTAATCAGCGTGGAGCTTGTGGACGGGCGCGATCAGACGCAACTGTGGGGCGAGCAGTACAACCGCAAGGCGACAGACCTGCTCGCGATTCAATCAGAGATTTCCAGTGCGATCGCCGGGAACCTACGTTTGCGCCTGACAACAGGCGAGCGTCAGCAACTCGCCAAACGTGAGAACGTAAACCCTCAAGCTTATGAAATGCTTCTCAGGGGTCGCTACTTCTGGAGAATGGGAGGAACGGACAATCGAAAGAAAGCCATCGAGTTTTACGAACAGGCGATAGCGGTAGATCCCGCGTACGCGCTCGCCTATGCCGAACTGTCGGTCAGCTATGAGAGTCTTGTTAATAATAACCTTCTCGACCCTAAAGAAGGGTTGCCTAAAGCAGAAGAAGCGGCGCGCAAAGCGCTCGAACTGGATGAGGGTCTCGCTGAAGGGCACCTCGCATTGGCCGAGATCAAATTGAATGCTTGGGACTGGGCGGTTGCTGAGGGCGAGATCAAGCGGGCCATCGAGTTGAACCCTAACCTCGCTCAGGCGCATATCAAGTACGCTTATTATCTTAAAACCCAAGGACAACCGCAGCAAGCCATTGCCGAGACGAAACGCGCCAGAGAGCTAGACCCACTCGCGCCGGGGGCGAATGAGGCCTTTATATTGGGGCTGTTGGCGGCGGGGCAAAATGATCAGGCGATCGAAGCTGCGAAGAAGATGCTCGACTTTGATCACAGCAATCCCGACTTGCACACGCTCCTCGGCTATACTTACGCGGCGACGGGGCAGTACCGGGAAGCCATAGTTGCATATCAGGAAGCGATCAAGTTGGGTGATGATAGTCCAGACGTGCAAATCTACCTGGGCGCGACTTACGCTAAGGCTGGCGAGCGTGAGAAGGCGCGAGCGATCCTCAGACGATTAGAAGCGGGAAAGGAATACGTTTCGCCTGTGGGGTTGGCAATTCTCCACGATGCAGTCGGCGATCGAGAGCAGGCGTTCGCATTGCTCGAACGTGCTTACGCTGACCATGACCAACAGTTGATCTGGTTCGGCGGTAGGGATTTTGAATCTTTCCGCTCCGACGCGCGCTTCGCGGACCTCATGCGACGCATCGGACTCTGATCCTGCCTTCTACAACAGAGTGCTTCAGAGAAGCTGGAACGCATCCTTTTTAAGAAAAAACGCAGGGCGTAGGGGACTAATTGGAAAGTTGGCACACTATTGGCACACAAACAAGAAAGGGCATCCAGATCGGATGCCCTAACTTATTGATTCTAATGGTGAGCCGAGCAGGGCTCGAACCTGCGACCCGCTGATTAAGAG
>DNNE01000198.1:0-2542 GCA_003487805.1 Blastocatellia bacterium
CTCGCGGTTCTGTAACGCGGACGACATCCAATCGATCATGAACTCGCCGGGTGCCTTTTTGTGCAAAGCTCCGCGTTAGCAAATATTGGTTTGAGAGTTGTTAGACTTCGCGCATTTCCGCGGAGGGTTTGTCCGCGCCACGCCGGGTGATTGCAGTAAGGCCGCGCGAAAGCAGTCCGTAAACTACGTAACCGGCAACCAGAATAAGGAGCACCCACTGCGAGTACAGATAGATCAATCCCACCAGGGCAATGAGCCCGATCACCAGCCGCGCATCTTTGCGGCCGGTGCCGATTGATTTGAAGCTGGTGAAGCGGAAGGTACTCACCATCAATAAGCTCAGGAACGCGATCAGGACCATCATCACAATCGCGATCACTGCCGCGTGGTTCGGCCCGTACCTCACCGGAGTCGGCGCGAAATGAACAATGGCCGCTACCAGGCATCCGGCGACGGGAATCGGTAAACCGACGAAGCTCTTCTTGTCGACTTTGGGCGTTCCTTCCGCGAGTGGTCGCGGCCTTGAAGCCTGCACATTGAATCGCGCCAGACGGAAGCCACCGCAAATCACGAACATGAATGAAACGAACCACGCCAGTTGCCGCGCGTTAGTCCAATCCTGAAGCGTCGTTCCGTAACTCCAAACGTAAGCGAGTATCGCCGGCGCCAATCCGAACGAAACGATGTCAGCCAGCGAATCGAGTTGAATGCCGATCTCGGTCGTGCTCTTCGTCATGCGCGCGATCCGTCCGTCCAGCGCGTCGCAAACAAACGCCCAGCCGATTGCCAAAGCTGCGTAATCAAGGCGGTCCGTCGCTTCTTTGATTTGCGGCGCGCCACCGATCCCGAGCAGACGGAACGCGCTCATGGTCGCCATCAATGAATAGAAGCCGGCGAGAATGTTGAGCGCGGTAAAAAGCGACGGCACCAGGTACACGCCTTTCTTCAAGCCTTTGTGGCCTGAAGGCGCGGGCGCCGGCCCCAGTCGCGGTCCTGTCTGGAATCGTCTTACGTTCAAATCTTGATTCTTCCGATTATCGTCTCACCACCGCGCACATGCACTCCCTCACGCACGGTTACTTCAACATTCGACGGCATTACGACATCCGTCCGCGATCCGAACTTTATCATGCCAAATTGTTCACCGCATTTTACTCTCTCGCCCCGCCGCTTCCAACAGACAATCCTGCGGGCGAGCACGCCGGCGATTTGCACGCACTCTACAGTCAGCTCGGCGCCTTGGATTGTCAGGCTGTTTTGCTCATTAAGCAAGCGCGATTCGGCTTTAGTGGCCATCACGAACTGACCTTTTTTATAGGTGATATTAACGATTTCGCCTTCGATCGGCGCGCGATTAATGTGCACGTCGAGCGGCGACAAGAAGATGCTCACCAGCGATTGCGGATTATCGGCGCTCGCTTGTCGCGCGATTGTCACCTTGCCGTCGGCGGGTGCGACGACGATTCCCGGCTCAAGCGGAATCGAGCGACGTGGATTGCGAAAGAAATAAGCCATGAACGCGGCAATCAAAATGAACAGGACGGCCGCGGCCCAAAACCAGATGATCCACAAACCGAGCACCAGGCAGATGAATGCGAGCACCAGGGGAACAACCACAAATGGAATTCCATCGCGAATCATTGAAGGAAGTTTCTATCTGTGCGCGAAGTCAGTGCCACCCACGGTAGCGGGTTCGTCGCCAACGTCAAATTAATTCAAAAACCCTCCCGCTACCGGTAGGAGGTATTAGCCTCATCATGACTCAAGGGTAATAACATACTCGATCCAACTGCCAACGCGCGGCTTCGTGTGGATCGGTTTTGTGTTCGTGTTTCTTCGTGGTGTGTTTTGCAGCCGCAACCAGCGAGAACCAAACCACGAAACCACACGAACCGGAATCACGAAAGGACACGAAGTTTAGTTGATGAGTCAATTATGTCAGTACACTCAAGCTCGCTTTCCACCCTTAATGACAAAACGGGGCGCAACAGCCATACGTGTCGGCCCCGTTTAATATTAGATATGCAAATCGCCGCGGCAAGCGCACGGCGTCAAACTTCAGTGCTCTGTGCTCGCGACTTTTTCGTGCTGGAGCATCAATGAATACATCTGGTCTTTCAAAGCAAGCTTCTTTTTCTTCAACGTAACTTCTTCGACCTGTTCTTCGTCGCTCGGATATGTAAGTGCGGACAATTCACTCAAACGTTCTTCGTAACGCCCATGTTCTCGAGCAAGCTCTCGAAATTCCGGGTTGCTCGCCATCAATTCTTCCTTAAGGCTGTCCGCCTTTGCCAATTCCATATAGGTATTCTCCTCTCGAGTGTTTGGGGTGGAAAGAAAATGCTTGCGGATGAGAAGTGCCTCCGGCAGTTCGTCATGCGCGAAATGTTATCCCAAGCCATAATGTTAAATCAAGATGAACTTTGAGGCGGAACGGGTCGTGTGCCAATTTGAAATTCTCTGCGCCTCCTCTGCGTTCTCTGCGTCTCCGCGTTGAGCGATCTCAAGCTGATACTCACCGCAGAGACGCAGAGGCCGCTGA
>DNNE01000198.1:2820-7429 GCA_003487805.1 Blastocatellia bacterium
CGCAGAGACGCAGAGGCCGCTGACACGACGCAGAGAAAACTAAAATCCCGAACTACCTGGAAACCACCGGCAGCAGCGCACGACTAGTCTTGCGATGCCTGAACATTGTGAGCAAGCAGCAGACTCATTAACAAAGCATCCTCAACCGGAGCTCGATAATACGAGCGCCGGCGCCCCACAACTTCAAAACCGCTGCGCCGGTAAAGGTTCTGGGCCGCCTCGTTCCCGGCCCGCACTTCGAGTTGAGCGATCTTTGCTTTGCGTTTTCGCCCTTCATCCAGACTGGTTTGCAAGAGCACCGAGCCAATTCCTCTGCCCCGAAACTCATGCCTGACCGCGACATTATTAACGTGCAGTTCATCAGCAATCGTGCGCGCCACAATAAATCCAGCCAGCTCAAATCCATGAAGGCTTGAATCGATTCTGGCTACCAGCATGATCGAGTCGCCGCGCGATTGCAGCTCATGATGATAAGCATCCCAGCCCCAGGCGCTCAGTCCGCTCAGGTCTTCGATCTGGCACACCTCGACCAGGTCGTGTTCAGTCATGCGATCGATCGAAAGGTTTAGGCCTGGGTTGGTTGCTGCGCTTTCTGTCGTAGCCATTGTTCGTTGATTTCAGCGTCAGACGCCCTGACGTATACCGCACGTAAATCTTCCGGCGCAACTGACTTCCCTTCCCGGTAGTTCACGAAACCAAGCAGCGCTATTGAAGGAGCGAGGTTACGTGAGTCGTCCATGACGATCCAGTTCGGATTTCCAGGCGGTGTAAATATTCGCGCACCTTCGCCCGCGAAAGTCAGTCGCTCAATTTCGCCATATTGCTCTGTCACCGCGCTCGGACTCAAATGCCGCGCTTGATCCATGGCGGCGACATTTCCTTCATCGACTGAGAGTCTTTGGGCAAACACTTCTCCGCGCCCGGCCGGCAGCAGCGCGATGATCTCTCCGGTGGCGCCTGACGCGTGAGCGACTGCTGCGAGCGTGGACACGCCGGCAACTTTGCGATTCAGATGAGCAGCAAAGGCCTTCACCGTAGCCAGTCCGATCCGCAGTCCCGTGAAACTGCCAGGCCCCTCGGCCACCGCAAACAAATCAACCTCAGAAAGTTTTACCCCCGCCTCTTGTAAGGTCTCCTCGATCATTTCGATCAGATTCATCGAATGCGACACCGTTGCCTCACCGGCGCGCGCCGCCAGCACCTGCTCGCCTCTCGCCACGGCCACCCCGCCACTTCTGGTCGCGGTTTCAATGGCCAGAATTACTGGCTCGGTCTTTTCGGTTGATGTGATCATTTTGGAGTGCGGCGGCTTGACGCCGCTTTTCTTCTCTGTGCCTGGTGATGCCGTACTTTGAGCTCCTCATGACAAGGAAGACGATCCACGAATCCACACGAAAAGTTTTTTCCGCCCCTTCTTAGTGTGGGTTCGTGGATCGTGCTTGCTCAGGGGAAAGAAACACGAAACCAATTTAGGGCACTACCCTGCGCCTTCTCCGGTTTACATCTTCTCTGGTTTGCGCAATGATCATAAAACACAACTGTTCATCATGCGAATAGGAATTCTAACTGCCGGTGGCGACTGCCCCGGGCTCAACGCTGCGATTCGCGCCGTCGTTCGTTCCGCATTTTCTGATGGGGTAGACGTACTTGGTATTCGGAACGGCTATCTCGGTCTGTTCGAAAACGATGTCGAGCCCCTCACCCGCACCTCAATCAGCGGCATTCTTCCGCGCGGCGGCACGATTCTTGGCACTTCCCGGTTCAATCCCGCGAAGAACGAGCAATCAATTCCCCGCATGATTGAAAACTGTCAGGCGCATCAACTCGCGGGCTTGATCGTGGTAGGCGGCGAAGGCTCGCTCTCTGCTGCGCGAGATCTCTGCCGCGATCATCAAATGCAAATCGTCGGCGTGCCAAAAACAATCGACAACGACGTCTGCGGTACTGACTACACTTTTGGTTTCGATACGGCGGTATCAATCGTCACCGACGCAATTGATCGACTGCACTCGACTGCTGAGTCGCATCACCGCGTGATGGTCGTCGAAGTGATGGGCCGTCACACCGGCTGGATCGCGGCGCACGGAGGCATCGCCGGCGGCGCCGACGTCATTCTCGTGCCCGAACATCCCTTTCGCATTTCGCGCGTATGTGACCTGTTGCTGCAACGTAAACAACAGGGTCGCGCCTTTTCAATTGTGGTAGTTGCGGAAGACGCGCACACGCACGCGGACGAAGATTTTCTTACGCAAGAGCAAGGCGTCTCGTTTTATCATCATGATCGACTCGGCGGAATCGGCGAGGCTCTGGCCGCCGAGATTGAGCGCTGCACGGGCATTCAGGCGCGCGTCACGAAACTTGGATACGTGCAGCGCGGCGGCTCACCCACGGCATTCGATCGAATCCTGGCTACTCGCTTCGGAATCAAAGCTTACGAGATGGTCCGCGCCGGAGAGTGGGGACACATGACGGCGCTCCGCGGCACTCGCATCGTGAGCGTACCGTTGGAGGATGCGGTCGGTGACTTGAAACGCCTCGATGAAGAAATCTATCGCGTTGCTGAAGTCTTCTTTGGCTGACGGATTCGCGAGGCGCGAAGCGCCGCCATGTAATAGCCCCGACCGTCAGGTCATGGTTACAACCATAATTAAAACCAGGGCCCGAAGGGCCGACACTAATTCATGCCGGTCCTTCGGACTTGATCTAATGGCTTTGCCACTCTGATGCGCGGCAAGTCTGCGACTTGCCGAAAGAGCTTCTTTGGATATGGCGGTCTCAGACTGCAGGTCGGAGACCCTTGGGAAATAGAGGTGTTGACTTCGCTTTTACCCATCCAAAGGACTTCGCACACCACGTCCACCTTTATTCAGAACATGCGTGTAGATCATTGTCGTCCGGACATCCTTATGACCGAGAAGTTCCTGCACCGTCCGAATATCGTAGCCGTCTTCAAGTAGATGCGTCGCAAAGCTGTGACGAAACGAGTGACACGTTCCGTGTTTTCTTACGCGAGCCCTATGCAGCGCGGATTTGACGGCGCGTTGCACGATTTGCTCGGACAAATGATGACGCCTCACCAATCCCGAACGCGGATCTATTGAGAGCTTGTCGGCGGGAAACAAGTACTGCCAGGCAAGCTCGCGCGCGGCGCTCTGGTATTTCCGGTCGAGTGCGTAAGGCAAATAAACTTCTCCATAACCCTTTTGCAAGTCTCTTTGATGGAGTTGGCGTACGCAATCAATTTGACGGCGCAAGGGCTCTTTCAGAGTGTGTGGCAACATCGTTATCCGATCGCGCTCGCCTTTGCCGTCGCGCACTCGAATCTCGTTCCGCGAGAATTCCAAATCTTTAACTCGCAGACGTACGGCCTCCATGATTCGTAGCCCCGATCCGTAAAGCAATCCGACAACCATGTGTGGGAGGCCGTTCATAGCGGCGAGCATCGCGGCACATTCCTCTTTGGTAAGTACTACGGGCAGTTTGCGCGAGAAACGCGCGCGTTCAACCCCTTCGATATCAGGAGCGTCCATCTGCAGGACCTGGCGATAGAGAAACAGCAGTGCATTGAACGCCTGGTTTTGCGTCGAGGCGGAAACATGTTCGGTGACTGCGAGGTGAGTTAAAAATGAACGTACGCCCTGTGCCCCCAATTCCCGCGGATGACGTTTATGATGGAAGAGAATGTAGCGCTTTATCCAGCTCCGATAAGTTTCTTCGGTGCGCAGGCTGAGGTGACGAAATCGAGCCACATCGCTCACTTGGTCGAGCAGTTTTCTCTCCGCCATAGGCGAGGATCATACCTCATTGGACAACCACTCCTCGTCATCGCGTAACGATCCATTCATAAGATATTCTCGCGTTTACGCTTGCAATACTTTGAGAAAAATACGTCGTCTGTTGGCGCGGAAATTGGTAATGCTTTATCCCACAATTCCGAGTATTATGCGTCACGGATAGGTACTTGCAGACGCGCATTATGAATCGTAATTAATATTTAGTAGTTGGGTGGCAATCTCTAATGACTGATTCCGTCTCGCAGAATCAACTTCGTGTCCGTCTGGTGAGCATCGCGCTCGAATGGGAGCGTGCATTCGGCGTCGCGCCGCAAATTACGAGTGCAATCTCAGAGTATGACGCCGCCCGCCTTCTGGGTCACACCGACGAGAGTTTCAGCAAGGACTGCGTGGGGCGTACCGCCGTCTCGAAGGGCACAGACTTCACATGTGGCGGCCTTCGGTATCAGGTGAAGGGTAACCGTCCGAGTGGCAAGCCGGGTTCTCCCGTGACAAAGGTTGGGAAGGCTCGCAACTACGACTGGGACAAGCTCCTTTGGCTGCTCTACGATAGCAACTATGTGCTTCAGGAGGCGTGGGAGTGGGATGCCGCCGCGTATCGAGAGGCATTTCATGACCAAGCTCACGTTCGTCCTCCAGACATGCGACGAGGACGACGGATCTTCCCGCCGGCCAGCTAAAGCTCGTCCGCGGGCAAGAAGACACGTTGCGTGGTAACGTCGCACGGGCCACCCAACAAATCGTTGGACGCGAGCGGCGGTAGCGTGTTTCGTAACTAGCTTGGTGCGGCGGAGGGTGCTTTGATTCGCGCCGCC
>DNNE01000198.1:7745-8981 GCA_003487805.1 Blastocatellia bacterium
CCGCGTCAACTCAACCGTTGGGCATCTTTCCTTTACTCGAACGCATTGACGGGGAGGGCTAATGAAAAAGACTGACAAGAGCAAGGTTCCACAAAAAGCTGCTAGTGAAAAGCGTCAATACCTTTCGCAGGGTGATGTGCCCGGCAGCTCACTGGAGAATGCGTTGCGCGTACCTCGCGCGATCTCAGAGAACTATGCTAGCGGTTCAGTTACGCCACTCCAATTGGCTGTTGCCCTAAACATGTCACCATCATCAGGTCCATTTCGCTCGCTTTGTGGTGCGTCTATCGCATACGGCCTAACGGATGGTGGCTACAACGCGCAGCAGATATCACTGCAGGCTCTGGGCAAAAGAATCGTCAAGCCGCTTGAGGATGGCGACGATCTCATTGCGAAGCGGGAAGCAATCCTTAAACCCCGCGTGGTCGGGGAATTCCTCAAAAAGTATTCTGGGTCGCCTCTGCCGAGGCACGACATCGCGTTGAACGTCCTCCAGGATATGGGTGTCCCCCAAGACAAAGCGGAGTCAGTATTCTCGTTGATCATCGACAGTGCTCAAACGGTTGGCCTTCTTCGTGAAATCAAGGGCAAACAATACGTCGATCTAACAGGTGTAACGCTGAATGCGGCCGATGCGGGCGCACCTTCCGACGAAGGCGACTCTGACGACGGTCTCCCCGCTGAAGAAGAGGAGGCGGTGCCGATCTTGAAGCCAAATCGGCCTGCAGATCAAGCATCGCCTCAATTGAGCCGGCGCGTCTTCATAACACACGGAAAAGATAAATCGTTCCTCGACCCAATCAAAAAGTTGTTGGGGTTCGGTGAGATGACGCCAGTTATCTCTGTTGAGAAGCAGTCGGTATCGAAGCCAGTTCCTGACAAGGTCATGGAAGACATGCGGAGTTGCAGCGCGGCGATAATTCATGTTGATGCAGAGCAGACTCTAATCGACAAAGATGCCAAAGAGTACAAGATCGTGAACCCAAACGTGCTTATCGAAATCGGCGCGGCAATGGCGCTCTATGGCCGTCGGTTCATCCTTCTCGTTCATGAGGGCGTTGAGCTGCCCAGTAACCTTCAGGGTCTGTACGAGGTGCGGTACAAAGGGGATGCTCTGGACGGTGAAGCGACAATTAAGCTTTTGGAGGCCATTAACGACATCAAGAATAATCCCTTACCGGAGCGCTATCGAGACGATGTCTAACAACGACGATGCCCAACAAATCGTTGGACGCG
>DNNE01000136.1 GCA_003487805.1 Blastocatellia bacterium
GCTATCTCGAAGAGATCTATCCGGCGCCGCCTTTGCCGGGATCGACGCCGAAAGACAAGTCGATCGAGTATGGACATGTTCCACACCTGCTCTCGGCGCCCAGGATCCGTGCGGCGGAATAGCGGCACGATTCAATTTCCTCGCTGGGTTGCCGACAACCTGACCGGCCTGGTCAGCGGGCTCCAGGCTCTTGCCGCGAGGGGTTCGGCGGTGAAATACGCGAAGGTACACAGGGTGCTGGGGGAGGGAGACTTCGTGCTGGTGGTGAGCGAAGGGACTTTTGGAGACCGCCCTCAGCTCAACGGAAGAAAGCATGCAGGAAATCCCGTGGATCGCCATCAAACTCCCGTCAGGCAATCGAGGTGATCATGATACTGACCCAAGACTCGACCCAAATCGAAGTGACCATCCACGTCAATGGAACTCCGCACGCGGTTAAGACCGACCCATGCGTAACACTGCTCGACCTTCTACGTGACCATTTGCAGTTGACGGGTTCGAAGAAGGGTTGCGATCACGGGCAATGCGGCGCCTGTACGGTTCTACTCGATGGAAAGCGCGTGAACAGCTGTCTTGTCCTCGCGATCAGTCGGGAAGGCTCTTCTGTGACGACGATCGAAGGTTTAGGTTCGATCGCGAACCTGCATCCCTTGCAGTCTGCCTTCATCCGCCATGATGCCCTTCAATGCGGCTACTGCACACCTGGTCAGATCTGTTCCGCAATCGGCCTGATGCTGGAAGGTCATGCGAAGTCGCACGATGAGATTCGCGAAGGCATGAGCGGGAATCTCTGCCGGTGTGGAGCTTACATCGGCATCGTGGAGGCAATCGAAGACGTCATGGAGTCGGAATCCTCCCGTGAGGAGAACCGATGAAGCGCTTCCGTTACATGAAAGCAGTAAGCGTGAGAGAAGCGATCGGAATCTTCGCGGCCGAACCGGGCGCGGCATTGATGGCTGGTGGGACGAACCTCGTCGATCTAATGAAGTATGACGTATCGACGCCGACAGTCGTCGTCGACATCAATGGGCTTCCACTCCATGACATAACGGAACAACCCGATGGTGGTCTCCGATTGGGAGCTTTGGTCTCCAATGCAGATGTCGCCTACGACCCACGAATTACCGAGCGATACCCACTGCTTTCGAGTGCAATCCTTGCCGGTGCCTCGGGACAGCTTCGAAACATGGCAACCGTGGGAGGTAACCTGTTGCAGCGCACCCGCTGTTCCTATTTCTACGACGTGCAGGTGCCATGTAACAAACGCGAGCCTGGCAGCGGATGCCCCGCGAAGACTGGACTGAATCGTGGCCACGCCATTCTTGGAGCGAGCCCACTGTGCATTGCAACTCATCCCTCAGACATGTGCGTCGCTCTCTCGGCACTGGATGCAACCATCCTGGTGGAAGGGCCGCGTGGCGTACGAAGCATTCCCTTCTCCGAGTTTCATCGTCTTCCGGGAGAGAGTCCCGAACGCGACACAACCCTTGAGCCTGGGGAAATCATTCTCGCGGTGGATCTTCCTCTCCTGCCCCCATCGATGGGATACAGCTATTTGAAAATACGCGACAGGCTTTCCTACGCCTTCGCCCTCGTATCTGTGGCCGTGCTGATCAAGATCGACGACAGGATCATTCAGCAAGCGCATCTCTCCCTCGGCAGCGTTGCTCACAAGGCATGGCGGGATAAAGATGCTGAAACGTTGCTTGTGGGAGCGGCGCCCGTGCGGGCAGTGTTCAAACGGATTGCCGACAGGCTACTTGATTCAGCTATTGCCCAGGAGCAAAACGGCTTCAAGATCGAGCTAGCACACCGGGCCACCGTCCGGTGCCTCGAACAAGCGGCTGCCGGCACACCGCAATCACAAGCCAATAAACGAATCTGCTAAGGAGTACGTCATGGCTGATGCAGCTCTCAACACAGGTCGCCCGCTTCTTCGCGTCGATGGTCCTCTTAAGGTAACTGGCGGGGCAAAGTACGCTGCGGAATACGACGCTCCCGATCTCGTTCACGGGGTCATCGTTCCCTCCTCGATTGCAAGAGGAAGGATCGTTAGTGTCGATACTCGAGCAGCGCAAGCGTTCCCCGGTGTTCTGAAAATCTTCACGCACGAGAACCGCCCTTGGGGCGCACATTTCAGCGTGTTCTTCAAAGATCCGATGGGGCCTCCGGGCAAACCGTTTCGGCCGCTTCTCGACGGCCAGGTTCATTTCAGTGGCCAGCCAGTAGCGCTTATCGTTGCTGAGAGCTTCGAGGCGGCGCGCGACGCGGCCGCGCTCGTCAGAGTTTCATACCATACTGAAGCTCATAAGACCGATTTAGAGAAAGAGGCGGTGCATGCCTACACACCTCCGAGGACCAGGTTAGGTGTTCCCCCAACACCCAAGCCTACCGGCGACGCCGACCGAGCCTTCGCGTCTTCGCCCGTCAAAGTAGAAGCGACGTATCGCGCTTCGCCAGAGAACCATCATCCAATGGAACTCTTCGCATCCACAGTGGTCTGGGGTGCGGACAAGACTATCACCGTATATGACAAGACCCAGAGCCCGAAGAGCGTGCAAATCTATCTCAAGGCTGCATTTCTCCTGTTCGGCCGTCGTGTCCGTGTCGTGAGTCCTTATGTGGGGGGAGCTTTTGGCTTGGGCCTTCGGCCTCAGCAATCGGTCTTCCTGGCCATGCTTGCAGCTAAGGCTCTCAAGCGATCAGTTCGTGTTGTCATCCCCAGGGACCAGATGTACACGCTCGGTTACCGGGCCAACGCCATCCAGACTGTATCTCTCGGCGCAGATGAGGACGGTCACCTTCATGCGCTCAAGCAGGAGGCGATCGCTGCCACGTCCCAATACGAAGACGCCCAGGACCCGATGCTTTTCTTCTCCGGCCTTCTATACGGGTGTGAGAATGTGAAGCTCGCCTACAAGCTTGCCAAGCTTGACACCATCTCGCCATGCGACATGCGCGCCCCAGGCGCCGCGACGGGAATGTTTGCTCTCGAATCCGCGATGGACGAGTTGGCATACGCAACCGGCCGAGACCCTTTGGATCTCCGTCTGGAGAACTATATCGATTACGACCAGATGGAGCATCGCAAGATGAGCAGCAAGGCCCTGCGGGATTGCTACACGCAGGGCGCTGACAAGTTCGGCTGGTCTGCACGAACGGCGGCGCCGCGATCCATGCGTGACGGTCGCGATCTGATTGGCTGGGGCATGGCGACAGGGATCTGGGATGCGGCTCTTTCGCCGCTTCCTGCTCGTGCCACGGTCACCCTGACCGCAGACAACCGTCTGGAGGTAACCACTTCGGTGACTGATATCGGAACAGGGACATACACCATCCTGAGTCAGCTCGCCGCAGATGCGATGCAACTTCCCATGGACCGAGTCACAACCCGGCTGGGTGATTCTTCCTTACCCTACAACCCAACCCAGGGGGGATCGTGGACTGCCTCCACTGCTGGTTCCGCCGTTCAGGCTGCGTGTGAAAAGCTGAAAGATAAGCTGCTCAAACATTCTCATCGCACAGACCAAGCCAGCTTGACTTCGGACCCGAGCGTAGAATTCGTCACTTTGCTCAACGTGGCTGGCAAAGCAAGGATGGAAGCGACTGCAACGATTACAAATCTACCCTTCGGCAAGAAGTTCACGAGCGCCACACATTCCGCGGTGTTCGTTGAAGTTCGGATTGATGAAGAACTCGGCGCGATCAGGGTCACGCGTGTCGTCTCCGCGATCGCGGCCGGACGCATTCTCAATCCATTGACGGCACAAAGCCAGATTCGCGGCGCTGCAATCATGGCGATCGGTAAGGCACTTCACGAAGATGCAGCGAGCGATCACAACCTTGGCCGCTGCATGGCGCACAGCTTCGCGGACTATCACATCCCGTCCAATGCAGATGTCTTCGATCTCGAAGTCATCTTCGTCAAAGAACTGGATACCGAGGTGAGTCCGATCGGGACGAAGGGACTGGGCGAGATCGGTTCGGTTGCAGTGGCGCCGGCAATCGCAAATGCGGTGTTCCATGCCACCGGATACCGCGTCCGCGAACTCCCCATTACGATTGATCGCCTGTTGCCTGGTCTGCCCCTGTGAGAGTGAGCCGACAGTGCGGCTCAGTTGAGGTGGCGCTCGTACAGGCGTTGAAGTTGCGGGCGATCGGAGGAGCCGCGCTCGACGATTGCGCGAGAGCAGCCCTAGCGCTGGTACCCGATGCGGTGCCGACTGGGTAACAAGGGCGCGACCATAATCACGAAAGCGGTAGCAGGAGTTCTGGCCGAGTTCTTTGCCGCCGCACGCTGACGGAGGGTACCGATGAAGGTTGCGATCCTCGACGACTACCAGAACGTCGCGCTGCGGCTCGCCGACTGGTCGGGCGTCCGGCGCCACGCCGAGATCACCGTGTTCAACGACCACGTTGCCGAGCCCTCGGCGGTGGTCGAGCGCTTGCGGCCGTTCGACGCGGTATGCGTTATGCGCGAACGCACGCCGCTCACTAGGGAGATCCTACAGCAGCTACCGAACCTCAAGCTGATAGCTTCGACAGGACCCCGAAACGCATCTATCGAGACCCAGACCGCGGCCGATCTCGGCATCGCGGTCACCGCGACGGGCTACGATTCCACTCCGACCATCGAACTCGCCTGGTCGCTGATCCTGGCGAGCATGCGGGGCATCGACCGGGAAGCCGCTTCGCTGAAGGCGGGTGGGTGGCAGACCGGCCTCGGCTCCAACTTGCGAGGCAAAGGTCTCGCAATCGTCGGGTTGGGCAACATTGGAAGAGAGGTCGCGCGCATCGGTGTCGCCTTCGGGATGAAAGTGATCGCCTGGAGCCAGAACCTTACCGAGGTGAAGGCCAGCGCTGCCGGCGCCACTCTCGTAGACAAGCAGACACTGTTCCGCGAGGCGGATGTCGTCACGGTCCATCTCGTCCTGAGCGGCCGCACCAGAGGCCTGATCGGAGCGCCCGAGTTTGCCCTGATGAAGCCGAACGCCAGGTTCGTGAATACATCACGGGGTCCGATCGTCGATGAGGCGGCCCTGATCGAGGCGCTGCAGGCGCGCAGGATCGCCGGCGCAGCGGTCGATGTATTCGACGTGGAGCCGTTGCCTACCGATCACCCCTTCCGGAAGCTGGACAACGTCCTCGCGACGCCTCACATCGGCTACGTCACCGAGGACCTCTATCGCATTTTCTATGCAGATGCTGCGGTCAATATTGCCACTTGGCTCGAAGCCAACTCGGCGGTCTCCTAGCAGGCCGCTGCAACGGCTCGGCAAAGGCAGTTCGGAATTGACCATCTCCAAAGCGAGCGCAAATCTGCTTACGCCACGAGGCCAACATTGCGCATCGCACATTGTTGCTCGCCTACACACACATCAAAGCTTTCGGGCAGCGGCCGTGCCGCCGGCC
>DNNE01000104.1 GCA_003487805.1 Blastocatellia bacterium
TCGATGCTGGCGCGCTGTATCGCCAATGACGATGCCGGGAAATTCTTCGGCGCCATCGATACGCTGTTCAAGCAGCAAGACCGGCTGATGGCGGATACGAAAGATACGCTGAAGCTGATCGGCAAACAGGCCGGGTTGAGCGAACAGGCTGTCGAAACCTGCGCAAAGGATCAGACGCTGCTCGACAAGCTCTCCGCGGATCAGAAATTCGCCTACGAGGTACTAAAGGTCGATGCGACGCCGACCTTCTTCATCAATGGCGAGAGACTCAAAGGCGCTATGTCGTTCGAGGAACTGGATGAGAAGATAAAATCGCTTTTGAAGAATCAGTAACCGCGCTCCGTGCGAACTTGATGGTTGAGACAGGCCATTTTCCATCGTGGCCAGCGACAGAGATTCGCACGCCGTGCAATTCGTCAAGCCAAACGTTCTCCACCGTCCCGGCCTTTCCATCGGTGAGAACCACGGCCTTGCCGACAAGCTCGGACTGCGCTTCCTCGAATGCGCCAAGGATCGTTGACGCGCGGAGCTTCACAGCGGGCATGGGTGACCCCGGAATCAGACGTTGAGCTGGTCGGTGTTTGCATTTGAAAGTTGCGCACGTCGTGACCGGTTCGCGGCAAACGGGTGTCCGGTGGAACGCCCGCACGGAACTCGATCACACGCATGTTTGACGATGTCGCCCGAACGAAGTCCACAATTTCAGTTTTTGATAAATTGGGTCATGCACCCCCTGAAGTGTGGCCTGCACGGTTCCGCTAATGCCCCCCAGCCGAGGCGGGATCGTGCTCTATGGGCGTCGCCCTATGTCAGAACCATTCGACGGGACTGTACTGGTCCCGAACTAAGACCGTCAGCGACAGCAGCAGGCCAAGCCCGCTGAACAGCGCAACCGTAATAAACGCGTCAATATTCGCAACAGATGCCGCAGTTGCACGCGGGAAAATTCTTGCGATAGCAGCAGTCATGTCAATCCTCTCTAAAGCTCAACAACGGGCTGCGCCCTTTAAATGTGTGTCCGGGCGAGCGACATAAGGTTCAAGCATTCAAGGTCTTGATATTTGCTTTACCAGCCAGCGTGAGCTGGAACGAGATCACCTGATTCGAGACATGTTTCACCGAACTCGGACAGCATGGGAGAGTCGCAGACGGCGGTTTTGCTCGACGGCAGCGTCCGTATGCCGCTCATTATCTCAGAGGGCTACAAAAATGCCTGACGTGTTCGACGACATCATTGACCGACAAGGATCACCCGCCGACGCGGCGCGCATCGCCGCCGTGATCGCATCCGATTTCCGATTTGCATATTTTTGCACTGCCGCCTTTGCCGTGCGGCTGTTGCGCCAATCAAAAGCTCATCGATGGCATCCCGATGAATCCCCGGCGCATGGCGAACGTGCTCAACACCAAGCCCGAGCTGCTGCGTGAATTCCTCGCCCATTTCGCGACGCTCGGCGACGCGATGGATGACGGTCTGCGGGGACGGGACCGCGCGATCGCGATACCGGTGGGTTTGATGGAACTTTCTGCAAATCCACACCACACCATTCCGTGACTCTTAGGAACGGGTCGGAGTCCGGCGTGTTGTTGCGCGCTGGGAGCTGAACTTATGGAACCTACATGGCAAACAACGATCATAACAAAGCCGCTGAACTTCACGAAAATGCGGCAAAGTCTCACCGTGCCGCCGCTGAACAACACAGCAAGGGCGATCACGCAAAGGGCATGGAGCATTCAAAGAGTGCTCAGCAACACTCCCAGAGCGCGAACAAGCAAAGTGATCAGGCCAATGCAAAGAGCCAACAGCAAAAGTAACTGAGACAGAGGCCCGGCTCATCGCCGGGCCTTTCTCAATTGGAGGTTACCCTGCCACATTACTATTTTGACGTAAGTAACAGCGTGCTTATCTCCGCCTCATAGACAAGAGAGTTTTCACAGGGGGTTCGTCCATAGCACGAATGCCTGAGCGGCATGGTTGATGGTCGGAATTCTCGTCGACCTTTTTTCGATATACAAATGCCCCACCACAAACATCGCGGCGGCAAATACTACGGTCAAAAGTGCGCTGGCCAACTGGTGGACCTCGTTCATTCCGCCTCCCCGATTTTAGCCCGTTTTTGTGTTATAAGAGAACGTCTTTTCCCCTAATCTGTTCCGGTTACGCCGTCGCGCGGAAAGGCGTGACCTGCATGGCAAACGGAGGTCAGGTGGAATCCGCGCCGAACTTGACCACCGAAAACTCCCGCGCTGAAATGCCGATCATGCCGGACGCTGCGATACGCGCCGTCCGTGCACATGACTGACGGAAGAGCGGGAGATCACGCCTTACGTTTGGGTTGATGATCGGCGCTGAGGGTCGCTGCCGATCACGGTGACAGGCAGGGCGACGGTTTCGGATTCCTCTGGCATCGGCGGATCAAAGTTTTCTTATGAGCTTTTCGGCTGCTAACTGGGCTTCCGCCTCGGACGCGAAGTCATCTGGCGTCACGACGCTAAGCACCGTATCGCGCCGGATGACAGTGCGCGCCTTGGGGAAAATGGCCGCGCGCCAGTACCCCGGTTTGCGCAGGTACGTGACAATCGAAAACTCCGAGACATTAGCCATGATCGCCTCGGAGGACAGACTCGCGCCTGCCATGCTGCGATGTCAACGGCTGTTGCCGGTGCCGGGACTGCTCGCCCGTGCGTCTGATCGGTGTGGCCGCCTCTCACACTAGCGGCCAACATCGCCCGCACCACTGGGCCGCGCTAGGGCGCGGCTCAAATTCATGCTGCCCGTGCTGATCTCCGCTATAATGCCCGGATCGAAGTGGGACATTCGGGACAGCGAGATGAAAACCTTGACTGACGATCCGGATTGGGCCCGCGACATTTATGAGGCGCGGGTACTGGCGATGATGTTCGTCAGAAAGTATGGGTGCGCGTTGCAGGGCAGTCCGTGCCTACAAGCGTCCGGCAACGGCTTGACGGTCACATTCTATCCGAATCGATCACCCTTGCTGCTCACTATCGATGCGCCGCCCGGCGCTCGCGTTTTAAGTCTTGAATGGAACGACGGCGACGCATGGCGCGTGGCAATCGAAACCTATCATTCTGGCCGCTGGGAATCCCAGCTCAAGGCGATGGCTCATCCGCGACCGTGGCTTGAGCGCTGGCGAGCGCTAGTGCCTTTCACGGGGTCCCGAGGCAGCGGTTAGAAAAAACCGGCGCTCAAATCTAATGATCAAGCTGATGGCGCAGCGCGAGATCGCGGTCAGACTGGAATATATATTGGCAGCATGGCGAAGCGGGAAACAGTCGGAATGAGCTACGGGGCTCTTCGAAAAGAGTGCCTGGAGGCCGTTAGGCAGTGGCCGGGGTGCGAGACGGTTGGCGGCATTCAACTTATTCGAGATAACACACCGGGCGGGTTTTCGGTCCGGGGGACGTTGTACGGGAAGGCCGACAAGAAAATCGCCGATCGCGCGATCAATTGCGTCCAGCGTGAGAATCGACGACATTTCCATCTGAATGACTAATCGAGGCGACTGCCACGATCAGCCAAGCATCGTCCCGAATAAGTGATCCCACAACGTTGTGCTGACGCCGAAATTTCGAGTTGCAAATCTATGATGGCTTTGGTGATGCTTGAGCAGTCGTAACGGCAATTTATCGGGACCGTGATGCGCGCAGTGATGCACGAACAAATACCAGGCATAGGCAACCAGCGCACCCGCAACGAAAGCGCCGCCTGCGATCAAATAGACCAGCGCGAAACAAATCCATATTTGCCAAAAAATTGTGAGGACCGCGC
>DNNE01000226.1:0-298 GCA_003487805.1 Blastocatellia bacterium
CCAGCCGCCGCGATGGTAACTTTGAAGTTTATGTGATGAACGCCGACGGTTCCAATCAGACGCGGCTGACGAATAATCCTGAACAGGATTCAGATGCGAAGTGGTCCCCTGACGGAACGAAGATCGTGTTCATGAGCAGTCGCGACGGAAGCTTTGGTGAGATTTACTCGATGAACGTGGATGGGACCGGCCTCACAAATCTCACCAACAACAAAGGCTCTTTTGATATGGATCCGAGTTGGCAGCCGGCCTCGTCACCGTCGGCCGGATCGTCACCGACTCCGACACCAACGCCGAC
>DNNE01000226.1:582-1553 GCA_003487805.1 Blastocatellia bacterium
CCGACTCCGACACCAACGCCGACGGCGACACCCACGCCGGATTCGAATGGGCTCATCTGGCAGCCTTACACACCTTCAACGACGCAAACCGATATCGAGGTGTTGACCTGTGGCGAGCGGGTATTCGCCAAGGTTAAGATTGTTTTCAACGACACGAGCTATCGCATTAGCGACTGGGGAAGCGTCCGGCTAACCAACAATAATTTTCAGGTAGACATCCAGGCCGAACACTACACCAACGGCGGAGCCGCGCAAGTCATCGTGCCCGTCGAAAGAGTTTATGACCTGGGCAGAGTCGGTCCCGGCAGCTGGACTTTCACCGTTACCTCGCGCGGCGTGGTGATAAAGAGCAAGTCATTCAATACCGGCGGCGTGCCAACGGCAGATCCGCTGGACGATCCTTCCGTGTTTGTCTCGCAGAACTATGAGGACTTTCTGGGACGCGGCCCGGATGATCAGGGCCTGGGGTTCTGGACTCGTAATATCACGGTCTGCGGTACAGACGCCGCCTGCCTCGAGCGCAAACGCATCGATACAAGTGCAGCATTTTTCCTGTCCATCGAATTTCAGCAAACTGGATTCATGGTCTATCGTTTGTACCGCGCCTCGTACGGACGCATGCCGCGGCGGGAAGAGTTTCTGCCGGATGCGCGCGCCGCTTCGTTCGGGGTCATTGTGAACTCGCCGGGCTGGCAGACGGCGCTTGCAGACAACGTGCGCGCCTTTGCCGACGACTGGGTTAGCCGGCCTGACTTTACGTTGAACTTCGATCAGCTGACAGATGCTCAGTATGTCGATCAGCTCATCGCTAACGCCGGAAATTCGCTCCCCTCCGGAGATCGCGATGGCCTGGTCCAGGATCTCATCAACCACAGAAAGACCCGCGCCGAAGCGCTACGGGCAATCGTCGACGATCCAGTCTTCAATCAGAAAGAGTTCAACCGCGCTTTTGTGTTGATGCAATACTTCGG
>DNNE01000226.1:1852-2061 GCA_003487805.1 Blastocatellia bacterium
GATGCAATACTTCGGCTACCTGCAAAGAAATCCTGACGAAGGCGCCGACTCAGATATGACCGGGTACAACTTCTGGCTCAGCAAACTCGACCAATTCAATGGCGACTATGTGCGCGCTGAAATGGTCAAAGCGTTTCTCTCATCGACAGAGTTTCACGCCAGATTCTGTAGTCAATAAAGCTTGTGACACGCGCATCTTGCGCGTGATT
>DNNE01000226.1:2333-25064 GCA_003487805.1 Blastocatellia bacterium
CACGCGCATCTTGCGCGTGATTTCACGGGCGGGACGCCCGTGCCACTCTTCAAACTGAACCACCGGCCTGCTCCCGCTTCTAAGTGCAAATCCCGGTTGTTTCCGTTAACATAAGTTCAAACAAATCTCAGGATGAAAATTTCCGATTCAAATGGCATTCGCTTCCATTCCTGACGCTGCCGCCGACATTCGCGAAGGGCGAATGATCATTATCGTGGACGATGAGGACCGCGAGAATGAAGGCGATCTGGTGTGCGCCGCGGAAATGGTTTCGGCCGACAAGATCAATTTCATGGCGCGCGAAGGGCGCGGATTAATTTGCCTGCCGCTGACTGAAGAGCGCTGCGACGAACTTAATCTGCACGCCCAGGTCGCCGAGAATACTTCGCATCTGGGCACTGCTTTTACGGTATCGATCGAAGCTCGACGCGGAGTGACCACGGGAATTTCCGCGGCGGATCGCGCGACGACGATTCTGACCGCGGTCGATCCGCGCACGCGGCCACAGGACCTGGCGCGGCCCGGTCACATATTTCCACTGCGGGCGAAGAAAGGCGGCGTGCTGGTCCGTCCGGGACAGACAGAAGCTGCGGTCGACATCGCGCGCATTGCCGGACTTTACCCGGCAGGCGTGATTTGCGAAATCATGAATGAAGACGGAACGATGGCGCGGCTGCCGCAGCTGCGCGAGTTCGCCAGCATTCACGGCTTGAAGATCATCAGCGTCGCCGACCTGGTTCGTTATCGCATCACCAAAGAAGTTCTGGTGCGACGAGCCGCCGAAACGAATCTGCCGACTGTCTATGGGAACTTTCGGGCGATTGCTTTCGAAAACACAATCAACGGCGACGTGCATCTCGCGATGGTGATGGGTGACGTCAGTTCCGGTGATCCCGTCCTGGTGCGCGTGCACAGCGAGAATGTGACCTGCGATATGTTTGGCTCGACGATTGACGACACTGGGTATCAGCTGCGGCGCGCGCTGGAAAAGATTTCCGAAGCCGGACAGGGCGTGGTGCTTTATCTTCGTCAAAGCGAACACGGACTCGATCTGATTCATCAATTGCGCACCTACGCGCTGATGCAGGAGCGCGGCCTAAGTAAGATGGAAGCCAGCGCCGAAACCGGTTACGGTTTGAATCGTGATTACGGAGTTGGCGCGCAGATCCTGCACGAGTTAGGACTGCGAAATATCTTGCTGTTGACCAATCATCCTCCCAGGGTAACCGCCCTCGAAGGCTTTGAATTGCAGGTGGTAGGCAACGTGCCGCTTGGGTCGCCGGCATCAGAGGTAACGGATACTTTAAGCGATGGCTCCGAGCGCCCGAGTAAAGCAATTGTTAGCAACACAGAGTAGTTTCTTAATTTGAGGATGAGGTCAGTACCGGGAGCGATAGCGACCGGGTCGCAACTGAATTCAAGAATCGAGTTTGCCATGATGTTACCCGGTCGCTACCGCTCCCGGTACTGACTCCATCACGTCAACGGCAAATTAAGACACTACCCAACACAGTCGAGCCTTGAATTTCCCCCGCTTTCAGTTTACAAACAAATGAGGCAGAGATCGGAGATCAGATGTCAGAGGTCAGTTAAGTTTCGTGTTGCGATGCTGACCTCTGATCTCTGACCTCTGCTTTTTTCGGGCTCTTCCCCTTTCAAAATTTGAATCGATGAGATCTTTCGTTACGGTCTGCATCCATGCCCGTAGATAACAATCGCGATAATCCAGGCGAAGATAAGCGCGGTGCTGCTCAGCCGGCAGCGCGGGCACGCGCGCGCAGACGCTTTGTCACGCGGCGCAACGCGGTGCTGGCGACGATTGGCCTGGTGTGCGCCGGGCTCGCGCTGGCTTTCGTCGCGCTGGTGGGGTACCGGCTCGGTTATGTCGATCGCTACATCGCCGGCCAAATTAAAGACACGCTCGCAAAGTACGGAATCCGCGCAGAGATCAAGAGCTCTCACACTTCGCTCTCACCACAGACGGTCGAGTTGTTGGGTGTCGAACTGTACGACGCAAAGACGGGCGAGCAGCTCGGCAAAATCGATCGAATGCTGGCGACTGTGCGCATCGAAGATCTTTACGCGCTGCGCCTGCGCCGCGATATCAATCTGAAAGACTTGCAGGTTGAAGGACTTGAGCTCTGGGTAAAGTTCGACGCTGAAGGTAATTCTAACTTTCGCAACATCCACATCCCGCCGCCGGAACCGAACGGCCGCATTCTGTTCGCCTATTCAGCGGCGCACATCGAACTAAAGAACGGGCTGATTCATTACGGCGACGCGCTACACCGTCTGTCAGGCGACGCGCGCAACCTTCACGCGACGATTCAGCCCGAGGATCCGAATGCGCCCGCGGGCGGCCGCACCGCCGTGGTGTCGTTCAGTGTGACTAATTCAACTTTTAGTTACGACGGCCGGCCAGTCAACAATATCGACATCGAAGGCCGCGGACGAATGAACGAGACGCGCGTCGAGATTCAAGACCTGACGCTGCATTCACCCATCGCCGAAGCGCACCTACAGGGCGTGATGGATGATTGGCGGGCGCTGAAATACCAGCTGAATGTGACATCAACAGTCGATCTCACTCAGGCTTCCGATATTTTGCAGACAGGCACGACGCTGCGCGGCGCGGGCAACTTTGTCGGCACGGTGACGGGTGACGGCGAGCACTATCAAATTGATGGCAACATCAAGTCTGACGCGCTCGCCGCTGATGGTGTGCGGCTCCAGGCGCTGAACGTTTCCGCGAAGGGATCGGGTCAAGGCAAGTCGTATGACTTCAATGGACGCGCTGTGGCCCAACTCTTAACAGCCGGCGACTTTCAATTGAGCGCAGTTCAAATTACCGGCGGAGTCATGGGCACAGGCTCAGATTTTCGCTGGGTCGGCGAACTGCGCGCGGCCGCTGAGAAGAGTTACGGCACAACGATTACCGGATTGATCCTGCGCGACGCGCGCGCTGAGTATCGCGACGGTGTGTTAACTGCCTCCGCGCCGCAATTCAGTGGCAGCAGCCTTACGAGTTCAACTGCGAAGGTGCAGAACGGAATTCAAGCGAACGATCTGCGGGTCAAAATCGAGAAGGGAAAAACCAACGCGACGATCGCGACTGCGAAAGCCGGAAAGATTCAGTCAGGCGAAACCACCATCAACGGCGTAACGGCCAAGGCGATCGATATTAAGAGTGATGGCAACGTAACGAATGTCACGGTGCAACAGGTCCAGGTTGGCGAAGCAAATGCATTCGGCGCCCAGACCGGCAGCATTAACATCGCGGGAGTTCGTCTGGCCGTGCGCAAAGGGCGTGTCGAGGGAACAACCAGCGATATCGAAGCGGGCAATGTAAAGCTGAAAGATGGCAGCGTGGAAAACGTGAAGCTCGCGCGGCCCGCCTTCACCCTCGAGCCTTCTGGTCGCTATCGAGCGAGCGCGGATTTGAGTCTGGGCGGCGGCGTGCTGGGCAAGATGAAACTTGGACCAGCGCACGCATCCCTGGTCGCCTCAAGCGATCAACTTCAAGTTAACAATTTTGTGGCCGAGGCTTTGGACGGCCGGGCGAGTGGCAATGCAACTATCTCGTTGAAAAAGAACGGCGCCTCGGTCCTTAACGCTGACTTCAATAATTTTGATGTCGGCGGTTTGATTGCAATTCTTGCGGGACGCGCCATTCCGATCAGTAGCAAAGCGACGGGCACAGCCAGCCTCGCGTTCACGGGAACCGACTTCGCAAACGCCACGGGCAAAGTTACGGCGCAACTGGCCGGAGCGGCGCCCGCCGGAACTGATGTCGCATCGTTGTCGGGCGATTTGGCCATAACTGCCGATCACGGCCTGTTCCAAATTCAGCGGGCCAACCTCCAAACCGCGGCCACGACCCTAACGGCGTCGGGTCAATTCTCGATCGAACAACCGGCGTCGAATCTCCGCGTTGCCCTCTCTTCAACTGATGCTTCAGAACTGCAGCGCTTATTGATTTCTTCCGGCGCGCTTTCGGATATGGAAGAGCAGTTTCAAACTTACGGAATTAATCTCGGGGGCAAGCTGGCTTTCAACGGAACGCTTACCGGTGCATTGAAAGATCCAATCGTCAACGGGCATGCCGAGTTGGGCTCGCTTAACATTAATCAACGTGATCTCGGTTCGCTGACTGCGAACATTTCATCAACTTCAACTGAAATGCGGGTCAGCGAGGGACAGCTGGCCCAGACCGGCGGCGGCGGCGCGCAATTCTCGCTGGTCGTGCCGCGGGCTGGCGAGAACAATGCGTCGATCGATGCAACTCTCGATCGCATGAACCTGGGTAATCTGGTGGTCGCGTTGCCTTTCAGCGCAGAAACGCGTGAGCAGATTGGCGACACGCAAGGCGACGTCTCCGGAACGATACGAATCACCGGAATGCCGAACGCGATGAGCGGGGTCGCTGATATTCGTTCGACGCAGGGACGGCTGGCCGGCGAACCGCTGCAGAGTTTGACGGCGCACGCGACGTTCAGCGGATCCTCAGTCGATGTCGACCGCGTCGATTTGGATTTCAACGCGGGGCGCATTAGCGCGTCTGGTAAGTACGACATTAAGACGAAGGCTTTCGACCTGACTGCCAGCGGCGATCGCGTCCAGCTTCAGCGATTGCAGGCGTTCGCCAATCGTCCCAACCTGCCGCAGCTTGCGGGGACCGCGACCATCAAGAATCTGAGGGCGACAGGCGTTGGTAGCGACGTCACGACCTACGCCATCTCTTTCGATGTGGAAAGCAGTGATGTAACTCTGAACGGTAAGCCGGCCGGAACGGTGGCGATCGTTGGCCGGACTGAGAGCAAGCAGCTAAGCGTCACTGTTACCTCCACCGGATTATTGGGGCAGCAGCCACAACTGATAGTTGCGCGCGTCGATCTTTCGAAAGAGAAACTTCCGGCCACGATTGAGTCCACCATGAACGGCGCCGACATCACGCAACTGCTGAGAATCCTGGTGCCCGGCACTGATGTCACGGTGAACGGCCGCACCAGCGGAACATTAAAGCTGGCCGGCGATTTATTGGATGAAGATGGATACCCTACGATTCGCGGTCTGGTCGGCAACGCCACTTTCTCAGAATTTACCATCAATATCGGCGAACCAAACCAGCAAATAACTCTCTCTGCCGCAGAACCCATAATCGTCGAAGTGACCCCGAACGAGGTGATTTTCCACGACAGTCACTTAACCGGGACGCAAACAAACGTCACGGTCGGCGGCGCTGTGGCGACGAACGCCGGGGGCCGCAACACGTTGACGATCAACGGGCGAATCAACTTGCGCATTCTCGGTCTGGTATCGCCGGATGTTTTTTCATCGGGGATCGCCGAGTTGGCAGTGAACGTCGGCGGCACGTATGAAAATCAACGGGTCACCGGCCGGGCATCAGTCGCGGGAGCAACGATCTCAGTCTATCTCGGTGATCAAAGAATTACGCTGGCGAATCTTCAGGGAGTGGTCCTGTTCAATGCGCATCAGGCGCAGATTGAAAAGCTCGCAGGCACGCTCGGTGGCGGGAACTTTACAGTCAGCGGGGGCGCGCAACTCGATGGCTTCTCGTTCTCGCAATTCCTTTTCAATATCAACGGTACCAACATGACGTTGAGTTATCCGCAGGACTTTCGCTCTACAGTCGATGCGGATCTGGAAGTACGCGGCACTCCTAAGGTTCAATTCATTCGCGGCGACGTGCGCGTCCGCCGCTCTGAATATACGAAAGACATAGATCTCGCTGAGCTCATTAATCAGCGACCGGCAACTTCGATTGAGGAAGGCGGCGAATTCACCTTCGCTGAAACCGCCAGGTTCGACAAGCTGCGCGTCGAAGGCCGCAACGCGCTCATCATGCGCAACAACCTCGGTGACCTGGTGGCCTCTGTGTCGCTGCAACTGGATGGGCCGGTCAAGGATCCGATTATCGAAGGCCGCATCACGGCGACGCGCGGCACGCTGAATTTCCGAAACAATCCGTACGAGATAACTCGCGGCCTGATGTATTTTCCGGCCCGGTTGGGCGCCGATCCGGTTTTGAACATTGAAGCGCAGTCGGTAATTCGCGGCTATCGCGTAACGGCGATGATCGAAGGCCCGCTGTCGCATCCGACCACCAGTGTCGGGGCCGAACCGTCGTTGCCACAGGCCGACGTTGTTTCGTTGATTTTGACGGGCACGCTATCGCAGACCGACACCAGCACTTCGGTCCTGGCCCAATCAGGTTTGGGCACCGCGGCAAGTTTATTAACGGACGCTCTGATCAACGCGCCAATTTCGCGCGCCACAAACAAGCTATTTGGGCTGAGCCGGCTGGAAATCAGTCCGGTTATTACGGGCACCAGCTCAACGCCGACGGCGCGGTTGACAGCCGCGCGCCGCATTACGAAAGACCTGACGGTGACTTACTCGACGAACATCGCGTCCGATCCAAACCAGGTGTTGGCGGTTGAGTATCGCGTCTCAAACCGTCTGTCGTTCGTGGCGCAATATGAACAAGGCTCACAGCGCAACCTGAGCACGCGAAACAATAACTATAGTTTTGAGATCAGGATGCGGAAGAGATTCTGAAGTGAAGAGCAAGCAGAAGGCAGAAAGCAGAAGGCAGAAAGCAGAAGGCGCCAGGCAGAGGGTGCGCATCTGCCGCGCTTTGTTTTTGTGCCTACTGCCTGCTGCCTACTGCCTACTATTCTTTTCACTGGCTCACGCTCAGGTCGGCGATTACGAAGGCCGGCCCGTCTCTGCTGTCGATGTCGTGCTTGAAGGCTCGCCTGCTGATCCAGCTGCCCAAAGCGAGTTCAAAGGAATCCTGAAGGTCGTTGCCGGAAGTGAATACTCAGCGGTCAACGTGCGCCAGTCGCTGCACGATCTTTACGCCTCAGGCCGCGTTGCCTCGGCCCGGGTAGAGATTGATGAAACAGCGGGCGGCGCTCGCTTAGCGCCGATTCGGGTTCGCTTCGTGATTCAAAGACAAATCGTGATCGCTGGGGTGACGATCAAGCCGATCACGACAACCGGGGCGACTCCGATCGCGCGCGACGAAATTCGCGCTCGATTGAACCTGCTCGAGCCGGGGCGTCGCTTCTCAATGCCCGCAATCGAAAAGAACGCGGACGAGATTCAAACCTACATGCGCGATCGCGGCTACTACAAAGCCACGGTCGAACATGCTGAGATACCTGATCCCGGAGACGCGACCGGAACGCGCCGGATCGTGGTCTACACCATCACGCCGGGCGACGAAGCTCACGTTGGGAAGTTTGATCTTGAGATTGTCGGTTTCGATCCGAAGACAGTTCAGCCCTCTCTGAAGTTGCAACCTGGCGCGCCGTTCACCGTCGATGTTTTGGGCGAAGACGTAAACCGCATCAAGCAAGCGCTGATTGCGCAGGGTTACATGGCGCCGCAGCTTAAAGAGCCGCAATACAGTTTCGATCCGGAGAAGAATGAAATCAAGATCGACTTGAAGGGAAGTGTGGGACCAAAGGTTGAGGTATCGTTCCTGCACTACACCCTGAAAGAAAGCCAACAACAAAAACTTCTGCCGCTCAAGCGCGAAGGCAATCTGGATTATTCGGTGATCGACGAAGGCAGACGCCGCGTCCAACTTCAGCTTCAGGAGCAGGGCTACTTCTTTGCGGAGGTCACGCCCTTGTGCACGGTGACGCCGCCGACGCCAAACACCGTTCAGAACGGCAGTGAGGAGACTTGCCACGAACTAAATCCCGCCGACATGAACGGCAGCACTTCCATCAAGATCGTTTACGACGTTAATCTGCGGCGGCGTTTGCGACTCAGTGACATTCGCATTACCGGCACCAATAAACTCACTGTCGAAGACATCCTGCCACAATTGAAATCGCGGAAAGCGAGCGCCTTCGCCTTCATTCCGTTTTTGGGCGGATACGGACGCGGCTTTACCAGCACCGCACTGCTGGAACAGGACCAGCGGACAATTAAGTCTCTGTTACGAGATTTGGGGTATCGACATGCTGACGTGAACGTCCTGCAAGGTATCTCGCCCACCCAGGACGATTTGATCATTACATTTCAAGTCACCGAGAAAGCGCTGACACGCGTCGCCGAAATTCAGATTCAGGGCGAGAAAGCAATTCCCGAGGATCGCCTGCGACAGGAGATCACAATCGTTAAAGATGCGCCTTACTCGCCATCGCAAGTCCGCGCCGACAACGATCAGTTGCTGAATGTTTACGCGCGCCTCGGTTACATCGAGGCCGAAGCGCGGCCGTCGATCGATGAACTGCCGAAGAAGGGCGACGACGAGCAGGTCCGGGTCATCTTCAACATCAACAAGGAAGGCTCGAAAGCGATCGTCAACGACATCGTCGTCAACGGCGTCACCGGTAACGCCGGCGTGCAGGAATCGAAACGGGCCGCGATTCGTCGCGCGATTCCTTTATCACCGGGTGACCTCCTGCGCGCCGATCGAATCACGGAAGCTGAACGCGCGCTTTACGTCACGGACGCTTTCCGCCAGGTGGTCATCACGCAACAACCGGCGGGCGACGCGGGCAACGGCGTCAAGCGATACGACGTGATCATCGACGTCGAAGAAAAACGTCCGCGGGTGATCGAATACGGCGGCGGTTATTCAACGGACACGGGCGTGCTGGGTTTGCTCGAGCTGACAAACGTAAACTTCATGAACAAGCTGCGACAGGCGGCGATTCGAATTCGCGCCAGCCAGCGGCAACAGCTTATTCGTTTTGAATTCCTCGATCCGCGCTTTTTCCAATACCAAAAGCGACAATTTGCCCCGCTCGCATTTTCGGCCCAGTACGTGAGCGACTCGACCATCACGCGTTTCTTCCGCTCGACAATCGATCGCGGCACCTTTGGAATCGTGCAGCGACTTAATGACAAAGGCAATCCAATCGATGAATTTGGGGCCCGCGTAAGCCAGCCGACGATCGATCGCCTGACGCTGCGCGTCGAGACCCAGCGAGTACTGAGTCAAAAATCTCACGCCATCGTCTTCTTCAACTACAACTACGAAGACGTGCGCCTGCGCAACCTCGACAGTCTTTTGATCAAAGACATCCTGCGACAGGATGCGGTGGTGCGCCTGTCGCGCTTCGGCAGTTCGTTTGTTTATGACACTCGCGAACGGTGCGAGCGACGCCTGCCCGGAACGGTGCCTGGCGAAGATGAAAGGATTCACGGCGGTGAGGTATGCCGGTACAACCAGGTTGACGCGACGCAAGGCCAGTTCCTTTCGGCCGATTACAGTTTTGCCGCCAAGGCGCTGGGCGGCAACACTGCCTTCAGTCGTTTCCTGGCGACGTATCACACCTATTACAAAGCAAATCAATTTCGTAACACGGTCTTCGCGGGCAACCTGACGATCGGGCTCGCCAAAACTTTTTCGCCGCGTGATCGAAACGGCAATGGGACCATCGATGACTTCGATCGACTGCTGCCAATCAGTGAGCGTTTCTTTTCCGGCGGCTCGACAACATTGCGTGGGTTTGGTTACGAAGAGGCGGGTCCGCGTCAGGTAATCGTTCCCGTGGGAATATTTCGCAAGCCTAACGGCGACCTCGTGGGCGTGAATCCTTTCACGGTTCCGATCGGCGGCAACGCAATGGTCGTCATGAATCTGGAAGCGCGCGTCCCCGTGACAGCCGACGTGCAGGTCGTGCCTTTTTATGACGGTGGCAACGTGTTCCGCAGCATCAAGGACATTCTGCATCCACAGCCGATCACGCCGACCGGCAATTTTGTGGAAGATGTGAATGCGCAAAACCTGCGCGTGCGCTGGAGCCACACGGTGGGCATGGGTTTTCGATTGAAGACCCCGCTTGGTGGCGCGCTTGCGGTTGATTACGGATTTCTCCTTAACCCGTCAGAGTTTTTGATTCCGCAGAATCTGAATACGCTGAACCCTACGACCGCAATCTATCGACTGCATCAGGGACAGATTCAGTTTAGATTTACGCAGACGTTCTAGCGGCAAAGGGCAATGAGCAAAGTGCAAAGGGGCGAAGAGCAAACAGTGAAAATTGAAAACTGCAAAATGAAAACTGAAAATTTTCGCGCAGATATCACGCGGGTCGGAACACATTTGCGAACAGACGGTCTCGATACGAAATCAATTTACATTTTTCAATTTTCAATTTTCAATTTTCAATCTCTTTCTTTGCTCCTGCCTCTTTGCACTTTGCTTTTCGCTCTCAGCGCGTCCGGTCAGGCGCAAACGGTGTCCGACAAAGCCGTCGCCAGTGTAACTAACGGCGCGCAAACGATCCCGGATCTAATCACTTATTCAGACCTGGAATGGCAACTGGCGCTCGAGCCCAGTCGCGCCGGCGGCGCGCGGCCCGCTTCGCCGGAATTGAATCAAGCGCTAAAAACGCTCGAGGACCAACTGCTGATTTTGCAGGAAGCGAGGAAGCTGCCGCTGGCAGAAACCAACGAAGCACAAAAGGAATTTGAAGACACCGTCAAGAAGCGGCGAGACGAACTGGCGCAGGCATTTGGTTCGCGAGCGCATCTCGAAGAGCGGATGTCGCGCGTCGGATTAACGAGCGAACAGTTGGATACGATCTTGCGTGACCGGGTCACAATCGAAAGATATTTGGCCTTTCGCTTTCGGGCGTTCGCGCTGGTAAGCGCCAAGGAAATTTCGGATCGCTATGAGAACGAATATGGGCGGCTGCGTAATACCGGCAAGATCGTCCCCACGCTCGATCAGGCGCGCGATCGGATCGAACACGATCTGACGGAAGAGAAAATCGCCGAAGAGATCGACAAGTTCATCGACAATCTGCGCGACCAACCCGGAACTGAGATTGTTATCCTGAATCCGGTCTAGGCTTTCGGCTTCGATCCGTTTCGCGAGCCGTTGCGGTGTGAGTGGATTCGGTCCGAGCACTTCGCGCACTTGCAGCCAATGTCTTTGATTATTCCCTCGAAGTATTCCTTTCCGTAATCGTAAGCAATCTCTTCACCGGGTTTGATAGTTTTCTTTGACCAGATCCAGACCCGGTCGCGCGTAACGATGGCCTCGGCATTCGGAGCGCAGGAATGATTGATGTAGCGCGCAACATTGTCGCGGCCGCTGCCATCGATCGACCATTTCTTGTTCACACCGAAAAAATATTTGCCATTACTCTTTTCGACTTCATCGTTCGGGACGCGCGGCCCTGTGTACTCAACAATCTTTTTCCCTTTCGGAATCCGTTTGATGGCGAACAGTCCCAGGCCGGTAGCTGAACGTTTGACTACAAAAAGTTTCCCCCCTTGATCCCTTCGACTCATTCGATCCACTCCGACAGGCTAGTTCGGTGCTGTCTCAAAATTTTGGTCCGCACCTCACAATAATGTAGCCGCTAATTCAAATTCAAGTGACCTCAAATTGATCCGCTGCGCCGCCTGCGCGATTGTGGCACGCGCATCCTGTGCGTGATCCACGGGCGGGACGCCCGTGCCACATCTTCAAGCACGCTCAATTTGTGTACAATCATCTCGATGTCGGGTACGCGCACCCATTATTCTGAAGAACACCTGCTCGCGTACCCGGTCGAGTACATCGCGGGTATAGATCTCTACAACGCCGGCGAGTACCACGCCGCGCATGATGCGTGGGAAGAACGTTGGATGGGGCCGGTGGCGCCGGATGAAAAACTTTTTCTGCAGGCAATGATTCAATCGGCCGTGGCTTTTCATCATCTGCAAATCGGACGTCCCGGCGCGGCCCGGCGCATGTATTTGATGGCCAGGGAAAAATTTGCGCGGCTGAATCAGCCGATATTCATGTCGCTTGATTTAGCTGACTACCAGGCGCAACTTGATCGCGCGTTATCGTGGCTTTTGAGCGTTCCCGATCCGCGCGAGATCGAGCAACCGCAGATCGAGCCGCCGGTGATTTGCCTGGTCGCACTCGCCAAAGCAAACTCGTGACTTCATTCATCAGACAATTGCGGCTGTTATTGCTGGGCATGTGGCTCGGTGCTGCGATCGTTTTCGGCGCGGCAGTCGCGCCGGCGCTCTTTGGTGTCTTGCGCAACGCCGGTCTGGCCAACGCCAATGAATTAGCGGGGTCGATCGTCACCCGGCTGCTTGCCTTCATCAACCGGGGCGGCTTCGAAATCGCCCTGTTTCTCATTGTCACCGGCTTGGTCGTGCACCGGCATCGTAGCCGCTTCGCCCAGATCGCTGAGGTGATTTCAACCGCGATTCTGGCTATTATGACTGGCGTCAGTCAGTGGATTATTTCAGCGCGGATGTCGGCTTCGCGCGCGTCAATGGGCTTGATCGATCAGGTTCCGCCAGGCGATTCGCGTCGCATTGAATTCGATTCATTGCACCGCTACTCAGTGATAGCGATGGGTGTCGCAATAATTGCAGGCCTGGTGGCGTTTATGATTTCGTCGCGGCCGGACAGACGACCCAATCGCGCTTTGTGAAGGATTCAAAGGTGGAAATTATTGAACAAGTAGATCAGTGGCGCGAACGGTATCGCTCCTGGAGATCGCAGCAACGAGCCGACGGCGATCTTGGAAAATATCCGTTCGTCGAAAACAAGCTCGCGCCTTTCACGGCGGCGCGGCGCGCGCTGCCGATGCTGAATCTCGCGCTGATCAGTTCGGCCGGAGCGTACATCGATGGCACTGAGCCCTTTGATACCAGCAAGCCCGACGGCGACATCACGTTTCGCGAAATCCCCACCGAAATTGATCCGCGTGATCTGCAATTTGCTGGTCGCGGCTATGACCAGACCTTTGTCCGCGAAGACGTCAATGCGCAGGTTCCGCTCAAGCGTCTGTTCGAGTTTGAAGCCAACCTAATAATCGGCCAGCTTAATTCTGCTTTCTGGAGTCTCTGCGGATTCATTCCCGACGCCGCGAGCTTTGCTGAGATCACCGCGCCGAAGCTGGTCGATCGGATAAAGCATTACGACGTGCAGGGAGCGCTCCTGATTCCTGCCTCCGAACTTTGTCATCAATCGATGGGACTGCTGGCGCGCGCGATCGAACAGGCAGGGATTCCGACGGTTACATTGTCCGTCGATCGCAACCTGATCGAGCGAGT
This sequence comes from Blastocatellia bacterium, assembly GCA_003487805.1. Taxonomy (GTDB): domain Bacteria; phylum Acidobacteriota; class Blastocatellia; order Pyrinomonadales; family Pyrinomonadaceae; genus UBA11740. The sequence goes on from DNNE01000226.1 coordinate 15,396, forward strand.
GCGTCCGCCGCGCGCCGGCTTTTACAAAGGCCAGTTCGGAAGTGTGGCAGGCAAGCCGAATTGGCCAGAGCATCAGCGAAGAATTCTCGATGAAGCATTACGTTGGCTCGAGCCCATGGCCGAACCCGGCGTTCGCAAGTTGTCAGTCGAACTTGAAACTCAGGTTGAAGCCGCGCGCGGCGAAAGATAGTTCGGAGTTGCGCTTTTAGGTGGCGAGCAGCTTTGTACAAGTCGTTCTAGTTTGGCAACGGAGCGGCGGCGCATCGTTACAGAACCGCGAGCGGTAGCGAGCGGGTCAAAGGCACAACCTGCGTAAGTCTCCTGAAGCTATCAAAGTATTGCACTTGATTGAAGAGTTGCGTCTTTATCCCGCTCGCTACCGCTCGCGGTTCTGTAACGTCTGCCCCGCTTCTAATCACGCAGCTCTTATGCAAAGCCGCGGCAGCTTGTAAACAGTCTTGTCGCCCAAAAGCGGAACTCAAGAAACTATCCACATGAAACGCACCCTCCTCCGATCACTGATTGCCATCATCGTCCTGCTGGCTACTTATCTATTACTTTGGCCCGTTCCCATTAATCCCGCGGCCTGGACTCCGCCTACTGCGCCGGACCTGACTGGCGTCTATGCGCAAAACTCTGAGCTATCGAAAATCGAGAGACTTCGCATCGACGGAAACAAGCCTGAGGATGTCGCGTTCGATTCACAGGATCGCATCTATTGCGGTGATGAGCTGGGCCGCATCTTTCGTTTTCAGCCGGACGGCACCAGACCCGAAGTGTTCGCCGAAACAAAGGGCCGCCCGTTGGGATTGATCTTCGACGCGTCCGGCAATCTGATCGTCGCCGATGCGGTGATTGGCTTGATGTCGATCGCGCCTAACGGACAACCCAGCGTGCTTGCGACCGAGGCAGAAGACGTTCCCTTTCGCTGCACCAACGATCTGGATGTCGCTGCGGATGGAACGATCTATTTCACCGACGCCTCTTACAGGTTTCCGCTCACACTACTAAAAGCCGATTTGCTTGAGCATCAACCGAACGGCCGTTTTCTCTCTTACGATCCGCGCACAAAACAGACGAAGGTTCTGCTGCGCGATCTCTATTTCGCCAACGGGGTCGCCGTTAGTCCCGACCAGACATTTGTGCTGGTGAACGACACCGGCGCTTATCGCGTGCGGCGTTATTGGTTGAAGGGAGACAAAGCGGGACAGTCAGACATCTTCATCGACAACCTGCCTGGATTTCCGGACGGCATTTCATCTAATGGCCACGACACTTTCTGGGTGGCTCTGGTGAATCGGCGCGATCCCGGCCTCGACTTTTTGCTGTCGCATCCGTTTCTGCGAAAGATCGTCTGGCGCCTGCCTTCGTCTTTGCAACCCAATATCAAGCGTTACGCGTTTGCCCTCGCGCTCGACAGTAACGGCAAAGTCATACGCAATCTCCAGGACCCTTCACCACAGTGCTTTACGCAGATCGCGAACGTCGTCGAGCACAAAGGAAACTTATACTTCGGCAGCATCGGCGAAAGCGCGATTGGAAGAATGGCACTCCCCGCGCGTTGAGCTTGCGCCGAAAGATCAATGGTACGGAACCGCTTGCGCGAGCAAGCGGGTAACCTGATCGAAAACGACCCAGTCGCTGGCGCGACCGGTTCCGTACCGCTTTCGATCAAAAACCCGGCGGCCTTTCGCCTACCACGCCGAACGCGCGCTCAAGTGCCACGCCCACCCGACCAATTAATCCATCATCGAACAGCCGGCCCAGGATGGTGATTCCATGCGGCACGCGCCGCGGCGGATTGAACTTCGGCAGAGGGTTGGCCGGGTCGGGCGCCCAATCGCTGCGCGCTTCAGATACTTCGACAAAACCGGCACGCATCGTAAGCGACGGATGACCGGTGAAGTTTGTGATCGTTAACTGCTCATCGCGCAGCGATGGGACTATCAATAGATCAAACTCTCTAAATACACGCGCCATTTCGAGCGCGACCTTGCGACGCAAACGATCTGCCTGCACAAAATCCACCGCCGACAGAAATCGCGACTGACGAAACAGGTTGGGCCAGGCGTCTTTGACCTGCACCTTCAAGTCCCCGAGCTGATTGTTAAGCGCCAGGTCCTCGAACGACGCCGCGCCTTCCGCAAACAGAATCGGCATCAATGAGCTGTATGGCCAGTCAGGCAGCGTTACTTCTTTCAATTCCATTCCCAGCTTCTTCATCGTCTCCATCGCCGCGCGATCGACGTCAGTCGCGGGACTCTCTTTCATCCAACTTGAGATGTAACCGACTCTCAATCCGGCCACCGGTGTGCCAGCGTCAAAGTCGAGCCGGCTCGGCACGCTCGACGCATCGCCGGCGTCTGGTCCACTGATCGCGTGCAGCACCAGCATCGCGTCTTCGACACTTCGCGTCATCGGACCAAGTTTGTCGAGCGACCAGCACAGGGTCATGGCGCCGGTGCGCGCTACGCGGCCAAACGTCGGACGCAAACCTGTCACCCCGCAGCGCATCGCCGGGCTGACGATGCTGCCGCCAGTCTCGCTACCAACTGAGAATGCGACCAAAGCTGCCGCCGTGGCTGCGCCTGGGCCCGCGCTCGATCCTGACGCGCCCTCTTCCAACAACCACGGATTCATCGTCTGGCCACCGAACCAGATGTCGTTCAATGCCAGCGCGCCGAGGGAAAGTTTCGCGATCAATACCGCGCCCGCGTCATTCAATCTGCTCACCACCGCTGAATCAGCCGCAGGCACGCGATTGCGAAACGGCTCAGCGCCGTAGGTCGTCGCAATGTCTTTGGTGTCGAGCAGATCTTTCACGCCGTAAGGGATGCCGTGCAATGGGCCGCGATACTTGCCGGCGGCGATTTCCGCATCGGCAGCTTTGGCCCGCGCGAGTGCGTGATCTTTGGTTAGCGTTATGATTGATCGAATCTTCGGATCAAGCCGCGCAATGCGATCGAGATAGATATTCGTGAGCCGTTCCGAGGTCAGCTTCTTTGATTCGATCCATCTCGACAGTTGTGTGACCGGAGCAAAGGCGATCTCGTCATCCGCTGATGGCAACGCCTCAGCGTCCGGCTTCGAGCGCACGAATTGATCGCGTGCAGGTAACGACGCAATACCTGGGAGCATTGGATTCCAAAGTGTCGCCGGCGATTCAGTCGCGGCCAGCGCTACCTTGCGTGGTCCAGTGCGGCGTTCGAGATATTGCGCGAGTGATGTGCGCCAGGTGTCGGCAGCTTGTTGCCGCTCTGCGGGCGTCATCGACACCTGCATCAGTTTCTCCGCTTCAGCGAACGTCTCAGGAGTGACTGGTGGACCGGCTCCCGCTCCGGTGCCAAAAGTGGGCGGCGCGCCGGCCGTACTCGGCGTTGATTGTGTATCAGTGGATGGAGTTTGTTTGCGACAAGCTGTGGTGGCTACGAGCACAGCGATCGGTGCGGTGATTAGAAACTGGCGACGAGTGTTCATGGGTGAGGAGAATAGTCCGCGCGCGCTCACGCGGGCAAGACCGGCGACAAACGAGATGAATGTGACCCCCAGAATTGCCCACTTACGTATTTCAATATATCAAGCATTCAACTTAGCATTGGCAGTGGCTCTTAGAGGTTTTGTCGAAGGGGCAATCGGTCAGTCCAGGACGCTTCCCAATTATGATTGAAAAAGAGGTACTTTCCATTGGTGATTTCATCTGGCAACTTACACCTTAGCAATTCTTCCGCAAGGCTCTTGAATCTAAGATATTGCAAGTAACGAGTGTTTTCGTTTATCTCATTCCACGCATGGAAAGAAATTAGCAACTTGTGCGGTTCCAATCTTTGACGTGCCATTCCGATCTCCCAGAGCAGTCCTTCGGCGAAACCTGCTTGAATGACAGTCAACTGTGAGATGGACATCAAATACAGTACGCCAGCTACCCAACTTGTTTCCGCTTCAAAATAGATTCTTGTAGCGCCGGGCGTTGGCAAATCTTCTTTTGGTTTTCCGATGGCGATTGGAGGCCCGTAGCAAGCGAAGGCGCTGACCAAACGTTCCTCGGCTGTAGAAGCGGAATAACCTTCAATGCTCTCCGCAAAGTCATCCGAGAATGCTCTAAGATACAAGATAGGTGGGCGCGCGTCCCTTTCAAGAGCTTTGTGAGGCTTAAGCCGATATCGCCTCGCTCGATGAATTAGCCTTGGAACAACATAAATTATGGCTCTAATACCAAACACTAAAATCAGCAGCTTTAACAAACTTGGCAGGACGATTACCAGGGTGAGCAACGCTGGGATCAAAAGAATCCCGCCGCTCCATGTCAGAATTTCGTATGTCCATCCCTTCCAATATCGGGTCTCTGGCTGCCGCCTTATTGCAAAGGCAATGGGTTGTAGTGCGGAACTGGCAACCTCGACGCCGCCATCGCTTTGAAATTCAAGAATGCGGAGGACTTCATCCTGGGAGGGAGCATTGCTAATCTTTTCCTTAACATCACGCAATAACTTCAGCTGGTTGGCGTTTAGTCTCGTCTCTTCCTGGTAGATTTCTGGCTTCTCAAAACTGTTAAGACCAAGCTCTTGGTATTTTGGATCGGGTTTAAGAGCTAATCGCGAGGTTACCCAAGCTACTAATAGGCAGAATAAACCAAGAACAACTTCAGTAGCCCTGGCGATATTTGTGTCCGGTTTAAGTGGTACGTTAGCTGCGGGCGGTCCCCAATCCCAACCCCTTATTGCGACAGACATAAATAGAAGTCCAAATACCGCGAAGTTAAAGGCTATGATAAGCAGGACGCACCCAGTCGGACGCATAGCTTTTTTCCAATTGACGTCAACACGCCAATTTCGCAAATAGCGGTAGGTTTGTTTGAGCATTGTGAGTGTGGAGTTATCGCCGTGTTCCCAAAGAATCAACGTCAGAGTTTGAGGCGCGGGGCTGAAAATTAAGACAGTTAAGCCAAACTGATTATTGATTGATGGTCTTGATCACTACTACTTACTGACCAGCGTATGCTCGCGCACGGTCAAGTGCTTACCGGATTCGAGGCAGATTGTTTGCATTCTTCCCGGCTGTTTTCGACTCAATGGGCAAACGAAGAAGTCACCGACCACGTCTTTGTTCCAATCAAGCTTGAGCTTGATATCGTCAGGCAGAACCGTCGGTCCGGGCGCGCTCGAGACATCATTTGGATCTAATACGCCCAGCAGGCGCTTACTGCCGCTGGGCCAAAGTCGAATGCTTGGCGTGCCGTTATAAACGGACAGCCGGCCATGAACACTAAAGCATCTCCCAACCACATCGGGACGTGTGCGACAAGACGCCGCTTCAGGAAGTCGCGACCCTGCGATCGCATTGTACGCGATCAGCAGACTAATAACCGATAGCACACTCAGTTTCGGGTAAGTCAATGTTTTCTTGTCCGTGGTTTGCGCTGCGCAGACTGTTTGATGATTCTCAACTTGCGCACTCGGTCCTGGTTGTATACAAGCGTCGAATTTTCGATCGCCGCGTAAACCCACTGCTTCTTTTCGTCGTGGAAATTGCGGTGGAGAAAAACAATCTTCTCGCCCAGAAACAATTCTTTTCGAAATCCGGCTTCGGCTCCGTGATAGTAGACAAGTCGCTCACCCTTGCGGGCTTTGCCTTTGAACGGTTCAATAATCTCGCAGACCACCCGCCAGTCCTCCAGGCCAACGATTCGATTGACGACCTCTGCCTCAGTCACTCGCACGTGGGCCACAATCGCCGAATCGCGGTAATCACTTCTTAGATAACTGAGCGGTGGCCACTGCGGGTCTGCTTGCGCCGCGGCGGCCACGGGCAACAGCAATAAGAGGAGCAGGGAGCCTGACAGTATTCTGGTGTTCATCGAGTCAGCTATCTATGAAAAAAGCCTGGGTCCATTAGAAACCAGTTGCAAAGACCTGCGACCAATCCGATCGCGAAAACAATCAACACCATGATCTTGTCGCCGGTCGTCGTCGGCTTGCCGGCCTTAGCCGGAAAGATAAGGAGGAACAACCCACCAACTATTCCGACCGGCGCAAACGCGGCCAACTTTAGCGAGTAGCGACCCTCAGTCGTCAACTGGTGCCAGCCAAGATAAGTTAACCCAGCGAAGACCGCGATTAAGACGATCGCAAGTAAACGTGCTTTCAAGTGACGCATAAAGAATTCTCCAAGCCGAAAGCGGGTAGTGTCTTAATTTGCCATTGACATGATGGAGTCAGTACCGGGAGCGATAGCGACCGGGTCGCAACTGATTGCTAAGAATCGAGTTTGCCAGCAAGTTACCCGGTCGCTATCGCTCCCGGTACTGACCTCATCCTCAAATTAAGACACTAGCCTTTAGATCATCAAACTGCCACCATTAATATCAAACGACGCTCCGGTAATGTAACCAGCTGACTCTGAAGCGAGAAAGCAGATCAGTTCAGCGACTTCCTCCGGCTTGCCGAGCCGAGCTATGGGAAAATTTTGGCTCACGGCGTCAAGCCGCTCCTGAGTAGCGTTGGCGTGCGTCAATTCAGTATCAAATAGCCCAAGGGCAGACGGCATTAACCGTGATGCCGTGCGCGCCAAGCTCTTTTGCCGCGGCGCGCGTCAAACCCAACATCCCGGCTTTCGATGCTGTGTAGTGTGCGCCTCCGAGTGTGCTGACACTGCGCCCCGCCAGAGATGAAACGTTAATGATGCGTCCATGGCTTTGACTCTTCATCGCCGGCACGACTGCCTGGATGCAAAGGAAAGCTGCGGTCAGATTTGTGTCAATTGTCGCGCGCCATTCATCTTCACTTAGTTGCTCGATGCGCGTCGCGGAAGCGATCGCCGCGTTATTCACCAGTATGTCCAGACGACCGAATCGTTGGACGATATCAGCGACGAGCGCCCGCACTGCCGGCGCGCTTCTGATATCGCCGGGGGCGGGATGCGAGTTGCTACCTAGTTCTTGTGCGAGACTTTCGGCGCGCTCAGGTGTGCGGACATTAACCGCGACCTGGGCGCCACGATCGAGAAAGCGCTCGGCAGTCGCGCGACCCAAGCCGCGGGCGGCGCCCGTAATCAGCACGACACGTCCCGCGAAGTCCTCCGCCATTTTTCTGTTCTCCTAACTCTGTGAAACAAAGAGAGTACGCTGCCCAACTGCAAACTCATTTGATTTTGAATTCTAACAACGAAGATTCATTTCCTAATCTATCAACGCTCGTCACAATTATGGTTTTGATTTTCCTTTCAGTCGAAAGCGCGATTGATTTTGTCGGCGCGGGCAAAACAGAATAACTCCAGCCGTTTTGATCTCTTGAGTAAACGACAAACCAGAACGCCTTGCGCGCGCCCCGCTCGGTCCAAATCGCGCGGACGAATTTTTCATCGCGCGTTACTCTGACCTTCGGTGCAAGAATGTGTGGAGTTTTTATCCAACTCGATGGGGGAATCAATGCATCCTGCGCGTAAACTTTTTCGCCCAAGACCTTTTGAATACCGCCCAAATTGTTTCGCAAAGATTTGAAACTGAAATGTATCGCGCCGAACGTTCCCGTCGAAGCTCTGGTTAATCCTATTTGATTCGAAATCTCTTCAGCGGTGAAATTGGAGTTCGAGCCGATGCGATACGTGGCGATTCCCGGCCAGACGTGTCGTTTCCTGGTATTCTGCGATTTCCACCAGTCGAGCAGAACCGGAAAAGATTGTCCTTTCCGCGCCGTTTCCCAGTAAAGCTGGGGCGCGAGGTAATCAACGGTTCCATCCTGCAACCATTTGCGCGCATCGGCATAAAGTTCGCCGTATGCGTTAAGCCCTGTGATTTCCTTTTCCGGAAACGGTTGCCAAATTCCGAATGGCGATACTCCGTATAAGATTTCCGGTTTGATTCTTTTGATTTCGCGCCCCACCGCTTCGATAAAATCGTTTACGTTTTTTCGGCGCCAGTCGTCGCGTGACAGTTTTCCACCCGACTTCTCGTATTTCTGCCAGTTGGCGTCGTCCGGAAATTCGATTTTCTTGCCGCTCTCGTCTTTTTCCGCATAAGGGTAAAAGTAATCGTCAAAGTGAACTCCGTCTATGTCGTATCTTTTTACAACATCCGCGACCACGCTCAAACTGTAATCCTGAACTCCCCTGTCACCCGGATCCAGCCACAAGTATCTGCCATATTTTCTGACCAAGTCAGGACGCCTTCTTGAAATGTGATTTTCTGACATCGTTCTTGCGGCCGGATGCAGAGCGCGATACGGATTAAACCAGGCGTGAACGAGAATTCCGCGTTTGTGCGCTTCGGCAACTAAAAACTCGAGCGGGTCAAACGACTGAGCTTTACCCATTTCGCCTGTTAGAAATTCCGACCACGGCTCGATCTCCGATCTGTAAAGCGCGTCGCATTGAGGGCGAACTTGAAAAATGACGGCGTTTAATCTTAGCGATGCGGCAAGTTCTAAATCCTGCAGAAGTTCTGCTTTTTGCTGCTCGATGGAGAGTGCTTGCTTCGTTGGAAAATCAATGTTGTCAACCGTCGCTATCCAGACGGCGCGAAATTCACGTTCGGGTTTCGGCAGCAGCTGACTGTGCGCGGCAGTACTGAAAGAGATTAAGAGAAACAGAAGCCAGGTAACTGGGAATTTCATTAGTCTCATAACATACTGACTTAAAACAGAAGCCACCAAACGCAACAGCGCTGATGCGCTTCATCATGTCCTACTCTCCCAGAGTCACGACCTGACCGACACGAAGCTCGCCCGCTCTGACCACCGTGCCGTATACGCCGGCGTAATTCTGGTTCAGACGAACAACAGTCTTCATCACTTCAGAATCTCGCTCGGCTGTGTCCGGATCAAAATTAACCATGACACATCGCTCATCCTTCATCGTGACCCCGACGGCTGCGCCGCTGCCCGTTTCACCAAAGATCAAAGTCCGGGCCACCCATCTGTTTTCTTCAAACGGCTCAGGGTTATCTGTTTCGATCACAACGTTTGGTCGAAATCTGCGCAGATCGCAAAGGTCGACGCCTCGTCCTGATTCGCGCGCGATCGAATGCACCGTGCCGAGGGTGATTACCGAAATCGGAGACTCGTCAAAGATGCCGTGCTTGAGATTCATCAACTCGAGATCATCGCCATACCGGCTCGAGATTTCCTCTCGTAGTTCGTCGCTCCGGAGTTCGTACTCTTTCCCGTCCGGCGTACGAACGTGCGTCGGGAGTGACTCAGCAGTGTTGCCGTCGAGACGGAACGGTTTATAGAGGAGCAACTGCGGTAATTTGCTCGCGCTCAGCCAGGGGAACCCGCTTTTGTCATTGAGGCGCCGCAAAGCCAATCTGCGGTCACCCTCAATACCATGCCAACTGAGCGTGGCGGCATTCAGTAATTCACCGGCCATTGACTTAACCGGGTAACGAAAGATGGCGCTAATTCGTCCTAGTTCCATAGCTCGCCAACCATTGATTCATTGATTCATTTATTCATTGATTCAATGGATCAATGATTCAATGGATCAATGATTCAATTCTGAGCCCTCCAACTCGCGCGCAGAGAACGCACTAATCATGACGTAGTATCCGTCCCTGTCTCGGAGCGCGAACTCCTGTGTTCCAGTAGCCGGGTTCGTGTTCGGTTCCTCTTCGAGCCGGGCGACGAGCGCGCGTGCCGTTTTCAGCGACTCATCAAAATCGTCGACGCGGAAGAACAA
>DNNE01000224.1:0-2053 GCA_003487805.1 Blastocatellia bacterium
TCGGTCAAATCCTTCCAGGTACCTGCGACTCCGGGTACTGATGCCTGGCCGCCAAGCTTTCCTTCTGTTCCTACTTCACGGGCCACGCGCGTCACTTCAGACGCGAATGAATTCAGCTGGTCCACCATTGTGTTGATAGTGTTCTTCAGCTCGAGGATTTCGCCCTTCACATCTACGGTGATCTTCTTTGAAAGGTCGCCGTTCGCCACCGCCGTCGTAACCTCCGCGATGTTACGGACCTGGCTGGTAAGGTTACTCGCCATCGAGTTCACGCTGTCGGTCAGATCTTTCCACGTTCCCGCGACGCCTTTGACTTTCGCTTCGCCGCCGAGCTTGCCTTCAGTACCGACTTCGCGCGCTACGCGGGTCACTTCCGACGCGAACGATCCCAACTGGTCCACCATCGAGTTCACGATTCTGACGGTGCGCAGGAACTCGCCCTTTAGCGGCCGGCCTTCGACTTCCAGCGCCATGCGTTCTGATAGATCGCCGTTCGCCACGGCCCCGATTACGCGGGCCATTTCGCTGGTCGGACGCGCCATGTCGTCAATCAAGAGGTTGGTCGAATCGACCAGTCGCAACCAAGAACCCGCCGCAGCCGGGACCGCTGCGCGGTGATTAATCTTGCCCTCTTTGCCGACGACGCGGCTGACGCGTTCAAGTTCGCGGGCGGTCTTATCGCTTAATTCGATGATGTCGTTCAGAGTGTCGGCAATCTTGCCGGCTTCGCCGGTCCACTCACCGGGCAAGCGCGCGGAAAAGTCGCCTTTCTTGAACGCTACCAATGTCTTCAGCAATAGCTTGGCGTTAAGCGAGTCCGTAGTTCGGGTTTCGGTCCTCATGGTTTTTTCCTTCCGAAGGTTTCAGAATTGTGAAGAGTGGGCTGATGACCAACGTTCGACCAGTGGTTTTCATGTAAAGCTGTGCACAAAAGGACACAACTGCGTCCGCAGCAGCACGGGGGAATAAATTGATTCAGGGGGGTTCGAGAAACGCCGAGCCGGGGGACTCGTTGTATGGATAGTTATAACCTGCCGGGGTCGCTTCTGTAAACCGATTTTTCTTGGCGCGTGGAGTCGCTGCCTCAAACAATGAAGTAAGTGATCCCAAGCCCCAGCCAGGCCTGTATCACCATTGTAAAGTTTCAGCAACTGAGCTACATTTCCGCAAGTTTAGAGATCGGTACGAGCTTTATCGCTCGCTCCAGGGTTTAGGTTTTGATGGAGGGCGAAATCATGAAGTTCCTGTTGCTCCTGTTATTCCTCCTGTTCAGTGCCCCTTCTTACGCGCAGACCAATGCGCCCGATGATCAGAAAAACCCGGTGGTGGTAGTCAGCGCCAGCTGGGCGCGAGAACGTCAAGCAAGCGAGAAAGCCGTGCAGTCCGCGGTCGGGCCCGCACCCGCAATCACCAAGGAAAGCAAAAATTTTGAAAGACAGAAACGGATTAACGATCCGGTAGGCATGCGGGATCCTCAGGCGGATACGCTCGATGCGCGCGGGTCAGAACTCGAGCGCATCGTGCAGCAGTCGCGGCAAGCGGAGCCTGTCGATGGTTATTTGTATCAGGTAAAGATCCAGAACCTGAGCCCGAAGGTGATTCAAAACGTATTCTGGGAATACCGATTCATCGAGGTCTCGAACACCACTAACGTGACGCAACGTCGTTTCATGTGCGGTGGCGAGATCAAACCTGAGCGGCAAAAAGATCTGCAGATTTTTAGTCTGGTTGGCCCAAGCGAAGTCGTTAACGTGAAGAACCTGGCGAAGGATGCCGGCAAAAACAGTTTCCGCGCGGCCGTGATCATCAATCGAGTCGAGTATTCAGACGGCACCTTCTGGGAGCGCAATGGTTGGAGTCTGGATGCGCTCAAGCTGCGGCCCGATAGCAGGTCGAAGAGCGCCGCCACAGTCTGCAGAAGTTTGTGAGTATCTCCTTCTGGATCTTTGTGTCCCTTCGTGATTCCTGCTTCGTGTGATTTCGTGGTTTGGTCCTCTTTGATTCATCTGCAAAGCGGACCACGAAATAACACGAACACAAAAACAATCCACAC
>DNNE01000224.1:2349-2551 GCA_003487805.1 Blastocatellia bacterium
ACGAACACAAAAACAATCCACACGAAGACGTAAAATTACCGGACTAGATTCAGACCACCCGAAGACTAAATCGAGACCCTCGTTCCGCGGTTTAGTTCTTCCGCCTTTCGATAGCAATATTCCGCCGCGGCCAGATCTTCCATTGCTAATCCAAGCGATTTGAAAACGGTAATTTCATCGGCGGATGTGGGCCCGGGGGGGT
>DNNE01000224.1:2849-3795 GCA_003487805.1 Blastocatellia bacterium
GGTAATTTCATCGGCGGATGTGCGCCCGGGGTGTTTTCGAATCAAGACTTCGCCGAGTTCGGCGCGAATTGTGTCTGGCCCGATCGCGCCTTCGCCCGCGGCGATCAAATAATCTCCTGCCTCATTGAACGCAGACTCGCGTCGATCGACGAACAGAGAGGATGAAACCATCGTCGCCGTGTCGAGTTCCCGGGCCTTTGGCGAGAACGTGCCAATCGCATTGATATGCGCGCCGGCGGCAATCCATTCGCGACGAGTGACCGGGTCGCGCGAGGTAGTGGCAGTAACGATTATCTCAGCATCGCGGACGGCGGCTTCCACGGTGTCGAACGCTTCGATGCGGCACTTCACTTCCGACTTCATCTCGTTCGCGAATTGCTCAGCGCGATCGTAACGGCGCGCAACTACGCGAACGTGTTGAAGCTTGCGCACACAGGCGATCGCGCTCAGGTGTGCCCGTGCCTGGACTCCGGCGCCGATGATCGCGAGCGTCGTGGCAGTCTCGTTCGCCAGCACCTTGGTCGCGAGCGCGCTCACTGCCGCAGTCCGGATCGCGGTAATCGCTGATGCATTAACGATGGCGATTAACTCTCCCGTTGTTCCATCAAACAAAATGACCGCGCCTTGATGCGCATCTTTCCCGATCGCTGCATTGCCGGGAAATACGCAAATGGCTTTTAGCCCAAACAGGGGAGCGTCGCCGCCGCGGTACGCCGGCATCATTGCCATGACCCCTTTGACTGTTCCTGGTCGAAAGATTGTCCTCAATGGTTGATCGACATCTTCGCGCGCGAGCGCTATGAATGCCTTCTCCATAACCTCGATGCACTCATTCATCGGGAGAAGTTCTTTAACTTCCGCATGGTTGATGACGGATACTTTCATGGTGAGGGTAAAGATAACACGTTGCTTCTGATATGAAATCTCCCTCTCCCTCTGGGAGAGG
>DNNE01000224.1:4093-24798 GCA_003487805.1 Blastocatellia bacterium
CCCTCTCCCTCTGGGAGAGGGTAGGGGTGAGGGTCTAGCGGGCGCGACGACTTTATTTCCTATTTGGCCTCTGTGGGCCACGACCAAACAAAACAACAATCAACTGTCTCTCGCGTTAAGCCCTCACCCCAACCCTCTCCCAACGGGAGTGGGGAGTAAATCCGAAATGACAAATCAAAAGCGATTCGATACTATGCTGCGCCTACGCTCGTTTAGAAGACCTTCGGACAAACCTGAACATGAAAACTTCTCAATTAATTCCAATCCGCAGCCGAGTCCTATTAGCCTTCGTACTCGCGTTCATCGCGTTTGCGTATTCCGCGACGATGGCCCAGCAATTCAATCCCGATCTCTTCAAGTCGCTGCACTGGCGGAGCATCGGTCCGTTCCGTGGAGGACGCACACGCGCGGTCGCCGGCGTGCCTTCGCAGCCGAACGTCTTTTACATCGCGCAGGTCAACGGCGGTGTTTGGAAGACGGACGACTTTGGCGGCACGTGGACGCCCATCTTTGACGATCAACCGACGGGCTCAGTCGGCTGCATCGCGGTCGCGCCGTCCGATCCGAACATCATTTACGTCGGCAGCGGCGAAGGTCTGCAACGCCCTGATCTTTCTGTCGGCGACGGTATTTATAAGTCGATCGACGCGGGAAAAACATGGACGCACCTTGGCCTGCGCGACGGCCAACAGATTCCGCAAATCGCGGTCGATCCGCGCGACGCGAATCGAATCATCGTGGCGGTGGCCGGGCATCCCTACGCGGCTAACCCTGAGCGTGGAATCTTTCGATCGACCGATGGCGGCAAGACTTTCGAGAAGGTGCTTTACAAAGACGAGAACATAGGCGGCGCTGATGTGATCTTCGATCCAACAAATCCGGATGTTGCTTATGCGGCGCTTTGGGAAGCACGGCAGGGCCCCTGGGAAAACGCAGCCTGGAACGGCACCGGCGGCGGAGTTTACAAATCGACGGACAACGGAAAGACCTGGCGCCAGTTGAGCGGCGGCTTACCCGAAAACATCATTCAGGCGAACATCGCGATCGCGCCGAGCACGCCCAATCGATTGTTTGCTTCGGTCGCTCTTAGTCCCGGTCTGGTTATCTATCGCTCAGACGATGCGGGTGAAACATGGACCAGAATCACAACCGATCCACGGCCCGCGGGCCGCATCGGCGGCGGTGATCTCGCAGTCATTCGGGTCGATCCAAAAAACCCCGATGTCGTCTATTCAGCGAGCGTTGTTTCATGGAAGTCGATCGATGGCGGCAAGGCCTGGACAGCATTTCGCGGCGCGCCCGGCGGAGACGATTATCAAAACGTCTGGGTCAATCCAAACAACGGCGATGTGATCATTCTCGGCAGCGACCAGGGCGCGATCATCACCGTCAATGGCGGCAAGACATGGAGCAGTTGGTACAACCAACCGACCGCGCAGATGTATCACGTGAACGCCGACAACGCGTTTCCCTATCGATTGTGCAGCGGGCAACAAGAGAGCGGCTCGGCGTGCGTGTCCAGTCGCGGCAACGACGGCGAGATCACTTTCCGCGAATGGCATCCAGTGTCAGCAGAAGAGTACGGCTATGTTGTTCCCGATCCGCTCGATCCGGACATCGTCTATGGCGGTAAGCTTACGCGTTACGATCGACGCACAGCCCAGGCCCAAAACATCATGCCCAAGCCTTTTCGCGGCGCTGACTTTCGCGTGGTGCGCACGCAGCCCATTGTCTTCTCGCCGCTTGATCCCCACACGATGTATTTCGCGGCGAACACTCTTTGGAAGACAAAAGACGGCGGGCGCAGCTGGGAGCAAGTGAGCCCCGATCTGACGCGCAAGACTTTTGATGTGCCCGACACGATAGGGAAGTATCGTTCGCAACCGACTGCGCAGTCGACGCAACGCGGCGTGATTTACACGGTTGCGCCTTCGCCTTTGGACACCAATGTGATGTGGGCCGGCACCGATGATGGTTTGATTCATCGCACGATCGATGGCGGCAAAAACTGGTCGGATGTGACGCCGAAACAACTGAAACCGTGGCAAAAAGTTTCGATCATAGGCGGGAGCCACTTTGATAAGAATACGGCCTACGCCGCGATCAATACGTTGCGCCTCGACGATCTGCGTCCGCACATCTATCGGACTCGCGACGGTGGAAACAACTGGGCGGAGATCGCAAAGGGGATCCCTGATAACGAGAACACCGACGTGGTCCGCGAAGATCCGGAACGCAAAGGTTTGTTGTTCGCCGGAACTGAGCGCGCGGTCTATGTCTCGTTCGACGATGGCGATCAGTGGCAGTCTCTACGGCTCAACATGGGAGCGACTTCCATTCGTGACTTGATAATCAAGGGCGACGACCTCTGCGTGGGAACGCATGGTCGAGGCTTTTGGATACTCGACAACATCACGCCACTGCGGCAGCTTCACGATTCGGTCACTAAATCGCCCGCGTTTCTCTTTAAGCCACAGACTGCCGTGCGCGTGAGATGGAACACTAACAGCGACACGCCTTTGCCTCCTGATGTTCCGGCCGGCGAAAATCCGCCCGACGGCGCGATCGTCGATTACTTCATCGGCCGCGGGAGTGCACCGGTGACGCTTGAAATCAAAGACGCGAGTGGCGCAGTCGTGCGGCGCTATACAAGTGATGACAAGTTGCCGGCGGAGGATCCTCAACTCAACATTCCGCCTTATTGGGTGCGGCCGCCGCAGAAGCTGGCGAATGGGCCGGGCTTGCATCGTTTCCTGTGGGACCTTCATTACAATCCCGTCCCCGGCGTCACCCCGCAATATCCAATCGCGGCCGTCTATCGCAACACCGCGCCGTCGCCGACTTCACCATGGGCCATGCCCGCAACGTATACAGTTGTCCTGACAGTCGGCGGCAAGAAGTACGAACAGGCGCTCAGGGTAGTGATGGATCCGCGCGTGAAAACATCGACTGCCGATCTTGCGCAGCAGTTTCAAATGTCGAAACAAATGTACGACGAGTGGCTGGCGCTCAATACGATCTCAGATGACGCGCGACGTATTCGCGGTCAACTGACTGAACTGCGCGCGAAGGTTACTGATGCCACGCTTAAGAGTCACGTCGATGCCCTTGCTGAGAAGATCCAAAGCGTTGCCGGTGGCGGAGGCGGGGGTTTTGGTGGAGGTGGCGGCGGCAGAGGAGGCGGTGGCGGCGCCGCGCGTGTCACTGCTGCTTCGGTTCTCGGGAACGCACGCACGCTCTTCAATTTGATCGAGGAGGCCGATGTGGCTCCTACGTCGCAAATTTCCGCCGCGGCGCCCGACGTACTGAAAGATTCTCGCGCCGTTCAGGACAGCTGGCGCGCGATCAAATCGACAGACATCCCGGCGCTCAATCAAGAGCTAAGCGCGGCGGGATTGCCGGCTATTAAGTAGGACGGTTGCAATCGGCGCGCGTCGTTATGGCTCTGCCGCTCCGATGCGCGGTAAGTCTCCGACTTACCGAAATACCTTCTTTAGATCTGGCGGGCTAGGACCGCAGGTCGGAGACCCTGAGAAGAAAGAATCTCGATTCCGGCAAGTCAGAGACTTGCCGCGCATCAGCGCGGCAAAGCCATGGCGCAAGTTGCCTCGCCCTGTTCGAGATGGAGGCTTTTTGAGACTTGCCGCTTATCAGCGAAGCTCCCCAACGGAAATGTCGGGAGTGTCTCAACCTCAGATCCTTCGTTCGCAGCCACCGATTCCTGCCCGACATAATCGAGTGGAGAAGCCGAAAAAACTTGTAATGAGATGCGCTAAGGCTCAGGAATAACCAAACACGCTGTTGGGTTTCGCCCCAAACCTGCGACACATCCGCTTCGTTCCGACATCAAACAAAGCCAAATCCTTGGAATTATTAGCGAATTCAGCGTTTTATCCCTCCGGACGGTTGGGTTATGACGCGACAACTGACTACAGCGTTCGGAAACAATCCGATTAGTTTACGTGACGGCGCGGCCGCAATTTTCCGCCGCCGCGCACTAATTCTGTTCACGTTTCTTGCAGTTGTAGCGGGCACAATCCTCGTCACGCTGCTCTCGGCGAATCGATACGACTCGCGCATGAAAATTCTGGTGAAGAACCAGCGCGTCGACGTCGCTATCACCGCCGAAGCCACCTCCGGCGGTAATGCACCTACAGTCGAAAACGAAGTCAGCGAGAATCAAATCAATTCGGAAATTGAGTTGCTCACAAGCAAAGACCTTCTGAACCAGGTGGTGAAGGAGACCGGCTTGGCGAACAACGAAACTGGTTTGTTTGGACGGGCCCCGGCTGAGGCGGTGCGCGTTGAGCTGGCGGTTAATCGTCTGGCAAAAGACCTTACGATAACCCCGGTTCGCAAAGCGAACATCATCACGGTTAACTACTCTTCGAATTCCGCGACGCTTTCGGCAGCGGTGCTGAAGAAACTCGGCGACCTGTATTTGGAAAAGCACCTCAAGCTGAACCACCCGGCAGGCGCGTCTGACTTCTTCAAGGAAAAGGCCGAGGACTATGAGACGCAACTGAAACAGTCGGAGCAGCAGCTCACTGATTTTCAGCAAAGCAACAATCTGGTGGTGCTGAGTCAGCAGAAAGATTTGACTCTGCAAAAAACCGCTGAAGCCAAAGCGAAGATGTTAGACGCCGACGCAGCGTTAAGCGAAGCGACAAACCGCATCGATCGCGTCGAGCAACAGCTCGCAGCGATTCCGAAGCGCATAGTCACGCAAAGCAAGCAGCTCCCGAATCAATATTCTGCAGAACGACTCAACACAATGATCGTCGAGATGCAAAACAAGCGCACGCAGTTACTTACCAAGTATCGCCCGGACGATCGTTTGGTGCGCGAAGTTGATGAGCAGATTCGCACGACCCGCGATGCCTTAGGGCACGCCGAACAGAAAACCTCTGTCGAAGAAGCGACCGATCTGAATCCGTTGCGCCAAACGCTGGAGACTGAGTTGTCTCGCGCGCGTTTGGATCAGGCGGGCGCAAAAGCGCGTCGCGATACGCTCTCCGGCCAGTTGCAACAGTACGACGCTTCACTGAAAAAACTCGAAAGCAACACGGCGAAGCACGACGATCTGCAACGCGAGAAGAAGGAAGCGGAAGACAACTATCAACTCTATGCGAAGAAGCGCGAAGAAGCGCGCATTGCGGACGAACTCGACCGGCAAAAGATAACGAATGTGTCGATCGCTGAAGCCGCAACGGTTTCCCAGCTTCCTTCGTCACCGAATCGGCC
Organism: Blastocatellia bacterium; assembly: GCA_003487805.1. Classification (GTDB taxonomy): domain Bacteria; phylum Acidobacteriota; class Blastocatellia; order Pyrinomonadales; family Pyrinomonadaceae; genus UBA11740. The sequence goes on from DNNE01000224.1 coordinate 9,338, forward strand.
GGTCAATCTGGTTCTTGGAATTGTACTCGCGGGATTTCTAAGTCTCGGTTGCGTTTTCTCCGCAGAGATGTTGAGCGATGCGGTTCATACGCCCCGCCAACTTGAAGCCCTGACCGGCGCGACGGTTCTGGCGACGGTGCCGGAGAACAGCCGGCGCGTGTTGCTCCGAAATAATCGTGAACGCACTTCCGTCGAAACGCGGCCATTGGCCGAATTGCAAAGCTAAACATGGTCCAAGTCCAAGACAAAACCCTGGAAGAGCCCTCCATGCCTGAACTGCACATGGAAAGCAACGGCCATAAGCAACACAATCTTCAGTTGCTGTTGGCGAGCTTGCAAAACGGCTCCCCCAACCTGCGCGGAGGCGCCGCAATCGCGTTTACAGCTGCATCACAGGGTAACAGCGCGAACAACGTGGCCCAACTGTTTGCAGTGGAGTTGGCGCGCCATACCTGCCGGCGAACACTCATCATCGATTCTCAGCGCTTGCAGGGCCTCGGCGTTGAAGACTATTTGCAGATGCCCTGGAACTGTCACCCCACAAACATCGACAACCTTTGGATGTTGCCGGCGAAGAAATCAAAGAAGCGGAACGCGCGTGACGATCATCAGGAGTTGCCCAAGCGATCGTTTCTGATGCGCGTGCCGAAGGACGGCGAGCAGATTGATACCGGTCTCGACTCAGTGGATGCGCTGCGGGTGAGCTTTGACAACATCCTGATTGACTGCGGTGCGCTGAAAGACTCGACAGATGCAGCGATGCTGGCATCACGCGTCGATGGAGTTGTGATCGTTGTCGATGCCGGTCAGTCGCGACGCGAAGAGATTCTGAATTCGCAGCGCATGATTGAAAAATCCGGCGGCAAGTTCCTCGGTTTTGTTCTGAACAAGCGACGCTACCCCGTGCCGGAGTGGCTTTACAAGCGGTTGTGATTCTATTCCCTCTCCCTTTGGGAGAGGGTTAGGGTGAGGGAATTAGTAGCGCCCGCTAGACCCTCACCCCAGCCCTGTCCCAAAGGGAGAGGGAGATTAACTTAATTAGGAGTGCCATGAAACATCGGATCTATTTTGCATTGGCAATTTGCCTTGTGGCGCTGCCTCTTTCCGTGGCAGCGCAGGTGCAAACGCCGCCGAGGCTGACGACGGTCACGGAAGATCGTTATCGTCTGCAACCTGGGGACGTACTTGAAATTCAATTTCGGTACTCGCCGGAATTCAATCAAACCCTCACGGTCCAGCCCGACGGTTACATCACTGTGGAAATTGGCGGCGATCTAAAGGTCGCTGGTTTCACGATCGAGCAGACCCGCACCGCGATCCTGCGACAAGCGCGCACGCGTCTGCAGGACCCCGTCGCGACCATCGTCCTGAAGGAATTTCAGCATCCGTATTTTGTCGTGGCCGGCGAAGTCAACCAGCCAGGCAAGATCGAAATGCGCGAACGCGTGACCGCGATTCAGGCAATCATGCTCGCCGGCGGCATGAAAGAAACCGCGAAATCATCGCAGGTCGTCGTCTTCCGCCAAATCAATTCCTCCGACATGGCCGAAGTGAAGCTACTGAATTTGAAGAGCATCAGGCGCACCAGCGACCTGGAAAATGATTTGACGCTGCAAGCGGGCGACATGGTGTTTGTGCCGCGCGATAAGATTTCGAAGATCGAGCGCTTCATGAAACTTGCAAGCGTCGCCGCGTTCATGGCACCGCGCCTTTAAGCAAACTTAATGATTACGCGTCACGGAACAATATCGGATTTCTGTCTCAAGGTGAGCGATCTCTCGCTGCTGGTCGTATCGCTCGGCGTGGTGGTCGTGTTCCGATTTGCGCCCGCAGAGAATCCAACGTTCGTTGTCGATTACTTGTCAGAAAGGGTCAAGGTCACCAATGCAATCCTGGGAGCGCTTCTGCTTTTTTCCTGGTATGCCGCGTTTGCCGCGCAGGGATTGTACGTTTCACATCGTCTGACTTCACGCACCAAAGAGGTAATCGAGATTGCCCGGGCGATCGCCATCTGTTCAGTCGCGCTGCTGGTAGCGGCGCAAATCGGTCGTTGGCCCACCATAAGTTTGCGTACCATTGCCGGCTTCGCTTTGCTGAGTTTTGCGGTCATCGTCAGCTTGCGATTGGCATTGCGATATAACCTGCGGCGACTGCGCGAGCATGGGCACAACGTCAAGTCGCTGGTGATCGTAGGCGGGGGGATGCGTGGCCAGCGTTTCGCCGCACACATCAAGCGCCGGCACGATCTCGGCTACGAGATATTGGGTTTCGTCGATAGCGATCCGGTATATGCCAGCGGCAGTCTCGAAGGCGCAAAGCATCTGGGAACAATCGAAGAACTACCGGCGATCATCGCAAATGAAATCATTGACGAAGTGGCGGTTGCTTTGCCAATTAAGTCGCACTACTCAGAGATCGAAAAAACCGTCGGACTGCTGGAAGAGCAGGGGATTACGACCCATGTGCTGTCTGATTTATTCCCGCAGAAGCTGGCGCGCGCGCTGTCTGTTGATTTTGACGGCATGCCCATCGTTACGCTGGGCAGCGTCCCGCCCTTTAGTTGGCGGACTGAAGCGAAACGGATTATGGACCTCGCCGTTTCGATCATCTGCCTGCTGATTTCAGCGCCGCTTTTCGCTCTCGCGGCAATCGCGATCAAACTTGATTCGCGCGGCCCGATCTTTTTTGTTCAGGAACGCGTCGGCTTCAGCAAGCGGCGGTTTCGCATGATCAAATTCCGCACTATGACGAGCGACGCGGAAGAGCGCATGAACGACATCGAACACTTAAACGAGAAGAGTGGTCCAATTTTTAAGATCCGCAACGATCCACGCATTACGCGCGTCGGCCGCTGGCTGCGCAAGACCAGCATCGATGAACTACCCCAGCTGGTTAACGTGATGCTGGGTGACATGAGTATCGTCGGCCCCCGGCCGCTGTCAGTGCGCGATGCTACGCGTATGGAAGTAGTGTCGCAAAAGAGGCGCTTCAGCGTTAAGCCTGGTCTGACCTGTCTATGGCAAGTCTCCGGGCGCAGCAATCTTTCATTTGACCAATGGATGCAACTCGATCTCGAGTACATTGATCACTGGTCGCTCAAACTGGATGCGACGATCCTGCTTCGCACTATTCCTGCCATCGTGCTCGCCCGTGGCGCGAGCTAAATAGCCTATGTCTCAAACCGTCTCGACAAAGCAATCCCCGCTGCGCTTGTTTCCCGGCGACATTGTGGAAGTCCGCCCGGTGGCAGAGATCCTGGCGACGCTGGATGCGAACGGCACGATCGATAAGTTGCCCTTTATGCCGGAGATGCTGGCCTTTTGTGGCCGGCAGTTCCGCGTTTCGCGTCAGGCCTTCAAGACCTGTGTAGACGACGGCGACATGCGGCAGTTGGACGACACAGTGCTGCTGGAAGAGGTGCGGTGCAGCGGCGCGAATCACGGGAGCTGCGATCGAGGCTGTCTGATGTTTTGGAAAACAGCATGGCTAAAGCGCCCGGGCGAAAGCGTATCAAATGGAACCTCGTTCGGGCTGGTGGATGAACGCCAACTTCATGCACTCGCGGAGCGGGACGGCAAGATCTTCTGCCAGTCAAGTGAGATCGTTAATGCTTCGAAGCCGTTGCCGTGGTGGGACGCGAGGCAGTATGTGTGGGATCTCAAGTACAACCGGACTCCCCTAACCCAATTCGCTCAAAGCTTGTTAATCGCGATCTACAACAAGTTTGCGTTCAAGCTAAAACTTCAGTCGTGGGGATCGGTGACCGGACCGTCTATGGGAAGCAATGGCTTTCAACCGCTTAACCTGCGGCCCGGCGAATATGTTCGCGTTCGACCGCTCTCTGAAATCAAGATCACGCTCGACGGGGAAGGCAAGAATCACAACTTGCTCTTTGCGCCCGCGATGGCCAACTACTGCGGTCAAGTTATGAAAGTGCGCGATCGCGTCGAGAACATCGTGCTCGAAGCGACTTCAAACCAACGCAAGATCAAACACACGGTGCTGCTTGAAGGTTCAACCTGCGACGGTGTCTGTCATCGGTTGTGCCCGCGCCAGTCTTTACTCTTTTGGCGTGAGTGTTGGCTCGAGCGGCTGACTCAACCCGGTGTCGCAGGTGCTACAAACTAAAATGGCCTCAGTACTCGTATATCACTCGATTAGCGCACCTGCTGAGCCTATGCCCAGCGCTATCGACGTTTCACCTTCAAATTTCGCAACACAGCTGCGCTGGCTCTCGCGATGGCGCAGAGTCGTTCCGCTCACAGAGACGCTGTCCGATCGCGCGAGCGGCCGTCAGACAGCCATCACCTTTGACGATGGCTTTCGCGACAATCTAACCGTCGCGCTTCCGTTGCTTGAGAAATTCCAGTTGCCGATGACGCTCTTCGTAACGGCCGGCTTCTTGAATCAAACGGGTTACTTGTCGTCAGCAGAGCTGCGCGAGGTGTCGCGGCATCCGCTAATTACGATTGGCGCGCATGGGCTCTGGCATCGGCACTTAAATCGGATGTCACTGAACGACGCCCGGTTCGAACTCAAGGAATCGCGGCGATTGCTTGAAGACCTGACGAACCAGGCAGTTGATTTGCTGGCCTGGCCATTCGGCGAGTGCAACGAAGACCTGGAAGAGCTAAGCGCCGAGTGCGGCTACCGCGCGGCATGGTCGGTTTGGAAGGGAACTAATAACCAGCATTCGCTTTGGCGTGTTCCCCTGGGACGTCACGATGGCCTCACTCGATTCATTGCCAAGGCATCTGGCGTTTATGGCGCAAGCAAGGCGAGATGGCATCGCCACAAAGATCGACGAGATGTTGGAAGAGAGGAAGCCGGCCGGCCGGCGTTGGCCTCGTGAAAGCATTCATGTCGCGAAGAGAATCCACAGATCGAATACGCGTCCTGAGAATCGCCCATGCGAGTCTGACGCCAGCACTGCGGGAGCGCGAGCGAGCGCTGGCTGCCGAGTGTCCCGACATTGATCTGCAAGTAGTGACGACCAGACAATGGCATGAAGCCGGGGTTGACGTTAAGGTCACGGGAGATGATTTGTTTCCGGTACTTCCAGCGCGCTCTTTGCTCTCTCGTCACATCCAGTTATTCGCGTACGATCCGCTGCCATTGATCGCTGCCTTGCGGCATCACCGTCCGCACCTGATTGATCTAAACCACGAGCCTTACAGTGTGGCCTGTGCTGAGGTCCTGGCGCTGCGTGATTGGTTTGCTCCAAAAACACCAGTCATCATGCAAGTGGCTCAGAACATAATGCGCTCGTATCCGGCGCCTTTCAATTGGCTTCAAAAGCGGGCGCTGCGAGAGGTTTCAGCTGCCTATGTGTGCAGCGAATCCACAAAGCAGGTTTTGCGCGAGAAGGGTTTTACCAATCCAATCACGTTGATTCCATTCGGCGTTAATACGCAGATCTTTACTGAGAAGCCTGACGACTCGCCACGACCCGATGTTCTGACGATCGGCTTCGTCGGACGAATGCTGCCGGGAAAAGGTCTTAATGTTCTGGCTAACGCGCTCGCGCAGATCGCAGACGCACAGTGGAAACTGCTGTTGGTGGGCGATGGACCAGGAAGAGGGGCTCTGGCCGACGCTTTGGCCAGAAACAACCTGTTGGCGCGCGCGGAGTTCGCCGGTGCAGTTCCTTATGATCGCGTCGCGGAGTTTTATCGACGCATGGATTTTCTGGCGATGCCGACGCGGACTACCAGGACAATCCGTGAACAGTTCGGTCGAGTATTGGTAGAGGCAATGGCCAGCGGCGTGCCGGTGATTGGCACGACCTGCGGCGCGATTCCCGAAGTCATTGCTGATGCGGGCCTGATCGTGCCTGAGAACAATGCTGATGCATTGGCTAACGCCTTGCGGCGAATGCTATCTGATGCGGCACTCCGTCAGCGTTGCGCAAAACTGGGAAGGACCCGAGTGGAAGAGTGTTACGCATGGAATATCGTAGCCAGAAAAACTCATCAGCTTCTTAAACACGTCCTGAGCGGGCACGTGGCGCCAATGGTCACGCGCCCAGCCGAGGTAACCGCATGATTAAGTGGAAACTATTAGAAGACAACATCGCGCAGGCTACCTGGGATCAGGAGCTGGCACGATTCGATGATTGTTCGCCCTTTCAGAGCTACGCGTGGGGTGAATATCGTCGCGGCCTGGGCTGGAAGCCTTATCGCTGGGCAGCGTTCAACGAAGCGGACGAGATCGTGGCTATGATGCAGGGTTATGTCCGCCGTTATTTTTTGGGTGTCGGTTTGCTTTGGAGCGAGGGCGGACCCGTCGGCGACGTCCATGCCTGGGATGACAGCCTGCAGCAGTCAATTCAACAGACGGCCGGACTGCGGCGAGTCTACTGCCGCTTCCGTTGTGATCGCGCGCGAACCATTGACGACGTCTTGCGCCTGCGCGCTGGTGGATGGTCGCGCCCGTGGGCGCCGATGACCAGTGACTTTTCAATGACGGCTGATCTTTCGTCGAGCGAGGAGCAACTGCTCGCGCGCTGCGAGCGTAACTGGCGCCGCAACCTGAAACGCGCAAATGAAGCCAACCTGGTAATTCACGAATGGTTGAATCCTGACGCTGATGAGATCGCTTCCGTTTACGCGTCAATGCAACAAGTGAAGGGCATTGACGAACAACATTCGCGCGACGAAATCGAACAGTTGCTGAAAAGCGTCAACGACAACTTAGTCCTTTATCGCTGTGAGGATGAGAAGGGTCAGCTGCTCAGTCTAATGGCTGCCATCGTGGTCGGTACGAAAGCGTGCTCGGTTCTGTCAGCAACATCTGAGCGAGGGCGTGAGTTCCACTCGTCATACGCGATTTTCTGGGCGATGCTCCGGCACTGCCAGTCGCTGGGAGTAACGTCCTACGATCTCGCAGGCATTGATCCGGTCGCGAACCCAGGAGTCTATCGGTTCAAACGGGCATCAGGCGCCACGCCGATCGAATTGTTAGGCGAATGGGATTGGGCCAGCCGGCCGTGGCTTAGATGGTTGGGCAACTGGGCTATTGGTCAGCGCAAGCGCGTGCGACAAGCGGAAACAGTGCTCAACCAGTCGGTAGTGTCAAACATTAAAGAGCGTCAAGAGAAGCAGCCACTGGTGGCGACGCAGGTTCAGCTAAGGAGAGCCAGCTAAGACGTGATCATACGCAGCGCCAAATCAATACTTGTCACCGACGTGGGGATTACCATGTGCTCAGTGGTCACCAGTCTGGTCGGCGCGCGAGCTCTTGGCCCGTCTGGCCGCGGCGACCTCTTGATTGTGACGCTGTGGCCGATTGTGATCGCTTTGCTGGCAGAGCTAGGTTTGCCCAACTCATACCGGTACTGGATGGCTAAGGAGCCGGAGCGCTGCTCTCGTCTCTTCTCTAACGCGGTGATTTATTCGTTCGTGGTCGGGGCGATCAGCATGTTGATTGGAAATTTGATCGTGTCGCACCTGATCGGTGAGCGCAGTCCGCAGGTAATGCTGCTGGTCCATATCTACATGATCAATATTCCAGCGGTCATCTTTCTAAACCTAATGCGTGGATTACTTGAAGGCACGCGCCGATTCGGTTGGGCCGGCGCCGCGCGGATGATTTTTTTCGCGGTCCAGGCAGTAGGGTTCGGCGGGCTCTGGTTAGCTGGTCATCTCACGGTTGCGAGCGCCTCTGTCGTCATGATCGCATCGCAACTGAGCTCGATGGTGCTGGCGTTTGTGGCGGTGCGTAAGCAGTTGCAGCCGAAATGGCAACCGAGTTGGAGCGAATTCAAAAACTCAATGCATTACGGTCTGCGTGATTACGCTGGTGGCGTCGCAGACTACACCACGTTGCGGCTGGATCAGTTAATGCTGGGCGCCATGGCGGCGAGCTCCGCAATGGGCCTCTATGTAATCGCCGTCCGGCTTTCAGAACTCACGACATACGCGGCCGGCGCCGTGGCTGATGCTCTAATGCCCGAGATGGCACGCTCGCGCAAGGGAGATGGGTCCGAAGCTCTGCTCGCACGCAGCCTGCGGCTCACGATCTACGCCAATGTCATCGTCCTGATTCCTTTGTGGCTGGTCGCGCCAAAGATGTTGGGGCTTTTGTTCGGCGCGAGTTTCGTTCCCGCCGCGTCGGCATTTCGCTGGCTCCTCGTCGCCGCAGTGGTCTGGAGTGCCAGCGCTATCATCATTCGCGGACTCCAGGGGTTTGGCCACCCGGGCCTGACTACAATTGCCAGATTTGCTTCGGCTGCTGTGACCGGGGCTGTTCTTCTCGTACTGATTCCGCGGATGGGAATCACCGGGGCCGCGATCGCTTCGTTAATCGGATATGCCGTCCTGTTAGTCGTGGCGCTGATCGCGTTGGTTTACCGGCGAGAGCTGGGGCTTTGGCAGTATTTGTGTCCGCAAAGACGAGATATTCCGATGGCCAAATTGAGGTCGCTGGCGAGTTCGAGTCTGCTCGCGCGCAGCAGTGGCAGCTGATTGGACGAGGTTAAGAGTTTGAGCGCAGTCGTTTCTGACAATCCCACACGCCCCAGCCGGTTGGCAATTCTTTGGATGCTGCCGCTGCAGGTGGCCAGCTTGTTCACAGTGTGGGCCATCTCCTCAGGCGGAGAGATGCTTCGCTCCTGGATGTTGGCGGCACTACTGTGGGTCATGACGATGCCGCTCCTGGTCGGGCTTGAAGGCACATTAATGGCGATGCTGCTGTTCGAACCCTTTCGTGGATTCCTCCGCCGTGCCCAATACTTGCTTGTCAGTTATTCAGCCCAGGATCCGATCCATATATTAACGCCTGTGGTCACGCTAATTGCGTTGACTATGTTGCTCAGAAAGCAGCGATTGCAAATGTTTTGGGCGACGCCGATCGCGGCCTCGGTCTCGCTTCTCGGACTGATCTTCTTTCTCGAGATTTTCAATCCACTGCAAGGTGGTTTGTTCATCGGTTTGACGGGCGCGCTTTTCATTCTGGTGCCGCTCGTGTGGTTTTACTTCGGGCAAGCCGTAAACGAAAAGTTCATGCGCACCATGTTCCACCTGGTGGTGTTCGTCGGCATTCTGGGATCGCTTTACGGTGTCTATCAGCTGCTGTTCGGTTACCCAGCTTTCGAGCAATACTGGATTGACAACACCGATCTATACACATCGATCGCGGTAGGGCACAGTCAACGCGCGCTGGCGACGTTCAGCAGCGCCGAGGAGTGGGGCCGCTATACGCAGGTAGGCGCGGTTATCGCGCTCGGCCTGGCGGTCGGCGCCAGGAATATTATGCGGCGGGTTGGATGGTATGCCGCTGCTGGAGCGCTCACCGTGGCGATCCTGCTCAGCGGTCAACGGACGGCGGTCTTCGGGCTCTTTCTTGGCGCATTGACCTTGCTCTTATTGGGAGCACGCAATCTGCAAGGAGCGGTGCTGCGGCTGGGATTGCTGTTGCTGCCGATTGTGCTCATCTTTGTTTTTGTGACGCCTCCATCTGAAGGGGAGGAATTTAGCAAAGCCGATAATGAAAGAGTGAGCGCGCTGCTGACTCATACTCAACGGGGCACACTGAAGCCGGCCGAAGAAGAAAGCCTGCAGGTGCGTTTCGAAAACTGGTCCTTCCTGGTCACGACGCTGATTCCTTATCGCCCTTTGGGCGCGGGTATTGGGGCCGGTTCATTGAGCGATTATCGATCGAACCATGACAGCGACTTACCACCGATCGACAATTTCATTTTGGTGCTGGCAATCTCGTGCGGTATTCCCGGAGCCTTAATCTTCGTCTGGATCCTGACACGCAGCACCTGGCTCTCGATGCGTTTGGCCCGCAGTTCTTCGGCATCAGATGAAAGCAATACAAATCGAATCGTGGCAGCGTTAATGCCTCCACTTATTCTCAACAGCGTTTTCGGTTTGACGTTCTCGATCTACTCGGTCGCGCCCATCGCGTGGTTGTTGATTGGCTGGATCAGCGCGGAGACACTCCGGGCGCGGCAAAAGCAAGATCGTGAAATCCTGGTGATCTGAACAAGCGTGAAAATTCTTTTCTACAACCACACGGGAACTGTCAGCGGCGCTGAACGCGTGCTGATGATGATTCTCGGCGGCCTGGACCGTGAAGCGTATGAATCTGTCGTGGTGTGTCCGGCGGCAAGCCGGATGATGGCCCTCGCAAATTCGGCGAATGTCCGCACGCGGGGACTAGATCAACTTGAGGCGCGCTTCACGTGGCGGGTCGATCGAGTATTCAAATACCTCCCATCGTTTACCAGCGTGATAGGCCAGGCACGACAGATCATCAGAGAGGAACGCCCCGATCTGATTCACGCCAACAGCATTCGAGCCGGACTAGTGATGTCCGCCGCATCGATAAGACTCGGTGTTCCGGTGGTTTGGCACGGGCACGATATCCTGCCGCTTCATCCGTTGAGCACGCTGGTCCGCCTGGTTGCGCTGTTAACTTCGCACAATCATATTCTGGCGGTTTCACAGGCGGTTGAGTCGAGCTTTCGCGGGATTCTCTTGCGGCCATTCAAGCGACGCCTTCCAGTAACGGTAATCCATAACTCTGTCGATCTGGATCGCTTCCAACCAAATCAAGCGGCTCGAAAAGAAGCCCGGTCTGCGCTTGGCCTTTCCGAAAAGCAACGAGTCGTCGGCATCGTTGGTCAGTTGACTCCGCGCAAGGGGCAACGTGAATTGGTGCAGGCTTTTGCGCGCGTCGCCCGTGAAATGCCTGAGACGGTCTTGTTGATTGTCGGCGAACCTTTATTTAATCGCGATGAGGAGTACGCAAGCCAGATCGCGCTGGCAGTCGATTCGCTAAATCTCGCTAACAACATTCGCCTGCTTGGTGCGCGCGACGATATTCCTAAATTGATCCAGGCGCTCGACGTGCTGGTTGTGAATTCACACCAGGAGCCATTCGCGTTGACAGTGCTTGAAGGCCTCGCCAGCGCCATCACCGTTCTGGCTACGGCAGTCGGCGGCACGCCGGAAATGATTCAACACAACGTCAATGGCTGGCTGGTGAAGTCGCGTGACCAGGACGAACTTGAGTCTGGTCTGATCGCGCTGTTGAGTGATGGAGCATTGCGCGCTCGGCTCGGATCCCGCGCGCGACTGGACGCCATCGCGAACTATTCGATCCCACGCTACCTTACCGAAATAAACTCGCTGTATCGACACATAGTCACGCGAGGCATAACGCCGCAAGCAAAAAATGTGCGTAGCTTCGAAGTTAAGTTGAGTGCGGACTGAAAAAGCGAGCCCTTTGGGACTTTCTTATGGTGAAGGTTTCCGAGGACTCACAGCTTGTCAAAGATCGCACTCGTACATGACTACTTTGTTCAAATGGGCGGCGCCGAACGCGTGGCTGAGGCCATGCATGATTCGTTTCCGGGCGCGCCCATGTACACAACCGTAGCGTTGCCGCAGAGCCTGCCGAAAAGGCTGCGCACAGCAGACATTCGCACTTCGCCGCTGCAACACCTGCCGGCAATCAAAACTCGCTTTCGTCATTACTTCATGCTTTATCCTTTCGCGGTCGAACACTTCGATCTCTCTTCTTACGATCTGATCTTCAGCAGTAGTTCAGGATATGCCAAAGGTGTACGCCGCCGGCGCAATGCGATTCACGTCTGTTATTGTCATACGCCAATGCGTTGGATTTGGCGCTATGATGATTATGTGGCGCGCGAGCGTTTCGGCGCGGGCGCGCGAACACTGCTGCCCATGGCTCTCTGGGGCTTGCGCAAATGGGACCTCCGCGCAGCAAAGCAACCTAATTACTACATCGCGAACTCGCATTTGGTTGCCGAGCGGATTAAAAAGATCTACGGCCGCGAGGCTCATGTCATACCTCCACCGATCGATGTCAACCGATTTCACATGTCGAACGACATTGAAGATTATTACCTGATCCTTTCGCGCCTGATGCCTTACAAGCGAATCGATATCGCGATCGAAGCCTGCAAGCGAATGAACCGTCGTCTGGTGATCATCGGGGACGGGCCTGATCGCGCGCGGCTGGAGAAACTGGGGGATGATCGAATCGAATTTCTCGGGCGCCAGCCGGATCAGATTGTGAACTACTATGCAGCGAGATGTCGCGCGCTGCTGTTTCCCGGCGAAGAAGACTTTGGCATGGCTCCGCTGGAAGCAAATGCTGCGGGCCGCCCCGTCATCGCTTATCGAGGCGGCGGCGCAGCCGAAACCGTGATCGACGGCAAGACAGGCCTGTTCTTCGACGAGCCGGACAGTCGCTCGCTGAGCACGGCCATCGAAAGATTCGAGAGCATGGCTTGGAGCCAAATCCTGTTGCGCCGTCACGCTGAGAAATTCGATAGCAATGTGTTCGCGTTTCGCGTGCTCCAGTTTCTTGGCTCGGTTGCGCCCGCATCGTGCACGAATGAGTTACTATCGGGCGCGCGCCTGTTGTCATTGAACGTCTCAAAGCGGGTGTGGCCCAGACTCGCGGTCGTCGGATAATGCAAGACACCTCTCTATTTCAGCGAACAACGTCAACGCCGCTCGCTGCGGCGCCGCAACAAACGTGGAAACCAGGCCCGGCCGCGCCGGTCATCTGGCAAAATGAAGTACATGTTTGGCGCGCGCGACTCGACGTGCCGTGGTCGTGGACGTTCGACGAAGCATTATCTCTGGATGACCGCACGCGCGCTGATCGGTTCAAGTTCGAATCTGACCGCCGCCACTTCTGCGTCGGCCGCGCATCCCTTCGCTTAATCCTCGGTCGATATCTCCAGACAAAGCCAGGCCGTTTGCGGTTTGAGACTAGCGAATTCGGCAAGCCCTTCTTCGCTGACCAGAAACTTTCCGGTGGGTTGCGTTTTAACCTTTCGCATTCGAATCAACTCGCGTTGATTGCCATCGCGCGAGACCGCGAAGTCGGAGTCGACCTCGAATACATGCGATCCGATTTTGTGACTGATGACGTGGCCAACCATTTCTTCTCACGGGCTGAAGTGGACCAGTTCCGTGAGGTGCCGGCTGAAAGTAAGACGCAATCGTTCTTCAACTGCTGGACTCGTAAAGAGGCCTACATCAAGGCGCGCGGAGAAGGACTCTACTGTCCACTCAACCAGTTCGATGTTTCGGTCGGACCCGGGCAGCCGGCGATGTTGTTGGACAGTAGAGTGGACGCTGCCGACGCCCAGCGATGGAGCCTCAGTGACATTGCTGCCGGCGATCGTTATGCCGCAACTGTCGCGATTGATGGCGCCTGCTCACGTCTCGTCCTTTGGGATCTGAACGAATCATAGCGCAATCCCGATGCATCGGGATTGCGGGGTTCGGACGCAATTTAACAAATTGCGCTACATGCTAATGAAGTTGCGCACCGCTCTTGCCGTTGTCTCTCTCTTCCTCTCGCTGGCAATATCTGCCGATCACAAATCGAATGAATGTGCGGGCTGCTGGATCGCGCCAGTTGGCGCTTCCACGGTCGAACAGTCGCTGGGCGTCAATATTCATTTCACGGATCCGAGACCTGGTGAGGTCCAGATGATCGCCGATGCGGGCTTTCATTGGGTACGTATGGATTTCAAATGGGAAGTCACAGAGCGCGTGCGCGGCAAGTATGACTTTTCTGACTACGACCACTTGCTGAAAGAGCTGGACGCGTTCAAGATTCGCGCGCTGCTCATTTTGGATTATGGAAATCCGCTCTACACCGAAGGAAAATCAGTACGCACTCCGGTCGCACGGGAGGCGTTCGTGAAATGGGCGGTTGCTGCCGCAAAGCATTTTGCCGGGCGGGGCGTCGTCTGGGAGGTCTTCAACGAGCCAAACATAGCGATGTTCTGGCCGCCGCAGCCTAACGTCGACGAATACAAAACCCTGGCAGGCGAGATTGGCCACGCATTTCATGCGTCCGTTCCGAACGAACAGTTGATTGGCCCAGCCACATCTTCAATCGATTTTCGTTTTCTTGAGTCGTGCTTCAAATCAAAACTGCTTGAAGACTGGTCCTCCGTGTCAGTGCATCCCTACCGTCAAACAAGTCCGGAAACCGCGGCAAGTGAATACGCGCGCCTGCGTGAGATGATTCGCACTTATAGCGCCGGTGCAAGCCAATCCCAGCCCTCCGTAATCTCGAGCGAATGGGGATACTCCTCGGCGTGGTCGCGCATGAATGAAGAGACTCAGGCGGTGATGTTAAGCCGCACATTCCTGACGAACGTGGCGAATGGAATTCCAATCTCGATTTGGTACGATTGGCGCGATGACGGCAATGATCCTAAGGATCCAGAAGATCATTTCGGGCTGGTGCACAACCTTTACCGGTCCGGACAAACTCCGGCTTACGAGCCCAAGCCTGCCTACTTTGCCGCGAAGACGTTCGTGAATGTTCTCGGCGGCTATCGCTTCCAGGAACGGCTCAACATCGGTAGCTCTGACGACTATGTTCTAGTCTTCATCAGGAACGGCGAGCGCCGATTTGTTGCCTGGACAACTTCGACGTTGACCCGCCGCGTGGTCGTACAGAACATGTCCGGCCAGTACTCAGTAGTTGCGGCGACCGGGGAAAGCCTTGGCGCCATTACACCGACAAATGGTGCGTTGAATGTCGAACTCACGTCCACGCCGAAGTATCTTACCTGGCATCAGTAAATCGTTTCGTTTTCGTACTCTCGCTGGCCTAAGGATGTTTCGATGTGACGTAGGCCGAGTGGACTCGGTCATGTAAACGGCGTGTCGTTCACTGGCATAATGGTTGCCGGTGTGATCGGGTTTACTTTGCGAGGGAGGGCTAAGCAGTGATCAAGAAATTGGGAATAATGACTGCCATTGTAGTCGTCGCTTTCGTGGTCGCGAGTTGTCAACGGACGGAAGACACCACGAGCAACTCGAATTCAAATGCCAACGTTAGCAATACAGCGACTACGAGTGGGCCGGACAATTCGGAGATAACTACAACGAGCGAGAATGGAGTGCGCACTGAGACAAGGACGTTTCGCGATAACCCGCGCGTCTCGAAGGTGGTCGTCACCACGCGTGACGGAAACCGGACCGTGAAAGTGTATTCAGCAAGCGGCGAAGAGCGCGAGATGAAGAGCGCGCCCGAGAGGGCGCTCGACGCGACAGGTGATGCAATCGCGGATTCGGCCGGGTTCGTTAAAGATAAGTCGGTAGATGTGGCTGATAAGACGAAGGAAGGCGCGAAGACGGTGGCCGATAAGACCGTTGATGTCAGCAAGACGGTAGCGGATAAGACCGTCGATACATCAAAGACGGTTGCCGGCAAGACTAAAGAGGGCACGAAAGCTGTCGCAGATAAAACCGTGGACACCACTAAGACGGTAGCCGGCAAAACGAAGACGGCGGCGAAGAAAACGGGGAAGGCGATTAGGAAAATCGTTCCATAGTACCTCGTTCACACCAAATCCATTGTGAAGCGGCGATAAAGCCGCTTCTTTTTTCTTGGGTGTACCCGACAACCGGCGATACTTTGAGATTTGGGTAGTGGTACAGGTTGAC
>DNNE01000206.1:0-451 GCA_003487805.1 Blastocatellia bacterium
ACGCTCTCGCCTTCCTGCGGCGATGTGCGATCGAGTGAAAGTGATCTTACCTGGTTGGGTGGCGCATCAACTTTGAGCAGCGCGATGTCGGCTTCAGCATCGACCGCGACGACGCTCTTCACTGCAAAGCTGTTTCCGGAATTCAGATGCACTTCCGCGCGATAGGCGCCGTCGATCACGTGGCGATTGGTGACCACTCGATCCTTGTCTATGAAAAAGCCGCTGCCGCGCGAGAGTTTCTCACCGCGGGCGTCGAATGTTTCAATCGCCACTGCGGCAGGTTTGATGCGGCGAACCAGATCGGGAAGTTCATCCTGGGCGTGCGTGTCGCGTAAGCAAATCGAGACGAAGCCAAGAGCGATGAGCGCGATTAACCCGCGACGAATGTAAAGACGAACCGCGTGCATTCCTTCTAGTATAACTCTGATTATGTTTAGAGGCGGGCTACTGC
>DNNE01000206.1:812-12836 GCA_003487805.1 Blastocatellia bacterium
AATTGGCGGGCAGTAGCCCGCCTCTAAACGGTCGGAGTGATCGGTGCGGCTACTGCGCCGACAGGGCCAATTCTTGCACGCGGGCAACGACGTCATCGAGTTTCACGTCTTCGCTTTGCTTCGCGCGCCGGTCAAACAACTCGACCATTTCGTCCGCAATCTTCTTGCCAATTGTAATGCGGTAAGGAATGCCAACCAGGTCCGCGTCTTTGAATTTTACGCCCGCGCGTTCGTCGCGATCGTCGAGCAGGACTTCGAGCCCGGCGTGCTGCAAATCTTTGTAGAGTTGTTCGCCGGCATTACGCAGCTCTTCATTCTTGATGTTCGTGATCGTTACCACCACATCAAAGGGGGTTATTGATTTCGGCCAGATGATTCCGTCACTGTCGTTGTTCTGTTCGATGGCGGCCGTGATGATTCGCTCGACACCGATGCCGTAGCATCCCATGATGATCGGAACTTGCTTGCCGTCGGCCGTGAGCACGTTGGCGCCCATCGATTCGGAGTACTTCGTGCCGAGTTTGAAGATGTGGCCAATTTCCATCGCCCTGAAAACTTCCAGCGTGCCGGTGTCGCAGCGCGGACAGGGCTCCCCTGAACTTACCGTGCGCAGGTCGGCCCACTGATCGACTTCGATATCGCGCTCGATGTCGACGCCGCGAATGTGGTGGTCGTCTTTGTTCGCGCCGGTCGTCATGTTGCGGCGGCCCTTCAAGCCGAGATCCGCGATGATGAGTAGCTGCTGATTCGATTTGCGCGACGTTGCTTTCGCGCCCACGCCGCCCAAACTTCCGGCGCTCGCTCCCAGCAATTCGCGTATCTCTTCCGGCTGCGCCGGCCGCGTCGCGGTTGAGCCTAGTGCGTCGCCAAACTTCACGTCATGCAGTTGATGATCGCCACGGAGCAAAGCCAACACCGGGCGCGGTTCGCCATCGATCGTGGCGAAGTAAACCAGCGACTTGATTTGCCGGTTCGCGGCGACCAGATACGGAGTTCTCGCCAGATCTTCGATCGTGCGAACAGCCGGCGTAGAGAATTCTTCAGGCGCGTCAGGCCCCGCGTCGTCTTCGATCTTCGACAAACGCGAGCTTGCTTTCTCCAAATTGGCTGCATATTCACAGTTGGAACAGCTCGCGATCAAATCTTCGCCGGCGTCCGTCTTAGCCACGAACTCGTTGGACTCTGATCCGCCCATCGATCCTGACGACGCTTCAACGATCGAAAACTCAATTCCGCAGCGCGTGAAGATCCGCTTATAAGCTTCCCGCTGGTCCTTAAACGAACGATCGAGTCCTTCCCAATCAACGTCGAACGAGTAGGCATCTTTCATGATGAAGGTGCGCAGACGCATCAGGCCCGACTTTGGCCGTGGCTCGTCACGAAACTTGATCTGAATCTGATACCAAACCTGTGGCAGTTGTTTGTACGAGCGAATTTCGTTGCGGGCAATCGACGTGATGACTTCTTCGTGCGTCATGCCGAGGCACATGTCCGCGCCCTTGCGATCTTTCAGGCGAAACATGTCGTCGCCGATCGCGCTCCAGCGTCCCGACTCCTGCCAGAGTTCGGCCGGATGCAGGGCGGGCAGATAGAATTCCTGGCCGCCAATGCGGTTCATTTCTTCGCGCACAATCTGCATAACTTTCAAAGCGATCCGTTGTCCGATCGGCAAATACGAATAGATTCCGGCGGACAATTGGCGAATGATGCCCGCGCGCAGAAGCAGTTTGTGCGAAACAACCTCGGCGTCGGCCGGATCTTCGCGGAGCGTAGGAATGAAATATTGTGACCAGCGCATAGATAAAGCATTCTCGCTTAGCGAATCAGTGAACGCAAACTGACAGCGATGCGAGTGGACAAGGACGCGGAGCCCCGTCAGGGGCTCAATGTTTATAGCACCGATTCCTTCTTGTATTTACGTCAGCTCCTTTAGGAGCGGCATATCGCTTTGTCATTTCGCTCCTAAGGGAGCTTCGATCCAGAACGAAAGTTATGATCTATAAACATCTCGCTCCTAAGGGAGCGACGCAGCAAGTACAAAGCGAGATGCCTTTACCGCGTCGCATTCGCTGATGTAACATCGTTTCAATTCATCAATCAGTGGGTGCGAAATGAAGATAGCCATCGCCAGCGATCACTCGGGTTTTGAAGAGAAAGAACGTCTGAAGCCGCTGTTGACTGAACTTGGAATTCAGTTCGAAGATCTTGGCACAGGCTCCGAGGCCTCGGTCGATTATCCTGACTATGCTCGCAAGGTCGGCGATGAAGTCCGGAGCGGCCATGTCGAGCAAGGCTTGCTGGTGTGCGGATCGGGAACCGGCATGGCAATCGCCGCGAACAAAGTTCCGGGCGTGCGCGCCGCGGTGGCCTGGAACGAAGAGACGGCGCGACTGGCGCGCGAACATAACGATGCGAACGTGCTAGCCCTGGGGGCGCGTACGACGCCGGAGGGAACGCTGCCCGGGATTGTGCGCGCCTGGTTCAACGCGAAGTTTGACGCGGGCCGCCATGAACGCCGCGTCGAGAAGATTACTGAGATAGAGAAAGAAGAACTCGGATCTGCCGCGCCGCGTTGAACCGGATAGAGTAGTTTCGTTATGCGATCAGTATTTGTTCTTCTCTTGATCTCGCTGGCAATGGCCGGCATCGCTCTACCGCAGAACTCCTCCGCCCAAGGTCAGTCTGAAACGCAAGAGCGGCGCCGACTCGAGGATTTCGGTTCGAGTCTGAAGCGGCTTAAGTGGGATCCTGAAAAGGGGACCGCGGTAGAAACCGGAAAGCCCGGCGGCCAGCCCAGGACCCAAAGCGAGGGCGACGTAGTTCGCGTCGAAACCAATCTCGCGGTTAGCGATGTTCAGGTGCGCGACAAATCAGGCCGCATCGTTGAAGGTTTGACGCAGAATGATTTTCTGGTGAGTGAAGATGGCCGGCCCCAGCAGATTGAACACTTCTCGCTCGGGAACGATCAGCGGCTGGGGCGCTCGATCGTTCTGGTCATCGACTATAGCGGCAGCCAGAGTCCTTACATCAAGGGCAGTGTTGCCGCGGCAAAGATTCTGGTCGATCAACTGGGCCCAAAAGACATCATGGCAATCGTCACTGATGACGTGGCCCTGCTGGTTGACTTCACCAGGGACAAAACAAAGCTCAAGCAGGCACTGGACTCGCTCGTGAAAAAGTCTGAGGCGCGGCAGTTTGGCCGGAGTAGTCAATTCAGCGCGTTGATGGCTACAGTCAGAGAGATGTTTACCGAAGAGGATATTCGCCCGGTCGTGATCTTTCAGACTGATGGCGATGAGCTGTTTTGCCTCAAGCCATCAAATCCGCCGCTGCTATCAATCCCCGACGCTTATTTGCCACCATGGAGTACGACGATAGCGCCGGCGAATTTCAGTCTGCGGGACCTTTATCAAGCGATTGAAAAATCGCGGGCACTGGTCTACACAGTCATCCCCGGAGTCCGGGTAACTCGCCCGGCAACTGCGAATGAACCGGAATGGTCAATGTCGCCGGCCTCCGCGCCAGGGACGCGGGTGCGCACGCCGCTAACCGAAACGCGTTCGTGGTTTCAGTTGGCAGCCGCGGGAGCTGCGATTGGCGGATGGACCAGTTATATGGAATCACCAAAGCAGGCCCCGGAGATTTATCGGAATATTCTGGGGGACCTCAACGAGCGCTATGTGATCGGATATTATCCGACTAACAAGGCCCACGACGGCAGTCAGCGCAACGTCGCAGTCGAAGTGCGAGGACATCCGGAGTACTCGATTACCGGGCGCAAGTCGTACGTAGCTGCTGCGCCGAATTAGAGTACTGAAAGTAACCGGCAAACGGAATGCAACTTTACGCGTCGTTCGTGCCGGCCTTGATCGAACTTCGCTGCGAACCACGCGAGGACAATCTTTGGCAGTTATGTGATCCCGCCTCGTTTCTTCGCTGGGACTCATTTTCGCGCTTTTCTTAAGTGGCGCTTCAGTTTCACGCGCACAATCTTCGCAGAAGCCCGAACTGAAAGATTTCGGCTCCAGTCTCAAAAAGCTTAAGTGGGATCCGGCCAAACAAACCACCGTTGAAGGCAGCAATCCTACGAAACAAAAGGGCGCACCAGCCGATGTCGACGTGGTCCGCGTCCAGACGGATTTGGTCGCGCTTGATGTGCAAGTTCGCGATCGTCAGGGCCGTGTGGTGAGTGAGCTGACGAAGGACGATTTCATCGTAACGGAAGATTGGCAGTCGCAGACGATTGGACATTTCTCGCTTGAAGTAGGCCTGTTGCAGCCACCCGATCCGACCTTCTACTTCGCGCCCATGATTCCCGAACACGCATCAGACGGGGTGAAACGGACTCATGCGATCACCTCCAGGCTCGAAAACAAACTACTAGACAAGGAAGTCAAACCCTATAGTCTCACCGACGTCTACAAAGCGGTGGAAAAATCGCGGGCGACGGTTTATACGATCATTCCCGGCGAGCAACTGATCGGCATTTCGCCCAACGAACAGTTCTTCAAAGTGCGCATGGATGTAGCGCGGGAGTATTCCAACGATCAAGTCAGGCAAATTCAATATTGTATTCTCCGTGCCCAGAAGGCGGCGGACGGGGCCGCAGCAGTCAGCGGCGGCTGGACTGCTTTTCTGGATAAGCCCGAAGCGGCGCCGGATATTTATTCGAGTATCCTCGCCGATATCAACAGCCGTTATCTACTCGGTTACTATCCTGCAAACAAGGTTCACGACGGCCGGCGGCGTCTCGTTACCGTCGCGGTGCGCGGACACCCAGAGTATGTAATCTCTGGACGTCGATCGTATTATGCACCTGAACCTGAACCGTAGAATGATCCCGAACCGTAGGAGACGCGTGGATGAATAACCTCTTCAATCTTCCGCTTGCTGAAACTGATCCCGTAATCGCGAACGCAATTGATAATGAAGTCGCGCGCCAGGCGAACGGCCTTGAATTGATCGCTTCGGAAAATTTTGTGAGTGAAGCGGTGCTCGAAGCTGCCGGCTCGGTATTCACCAACAAGTACGCCGAAGGCTATCCGGGTAAACGCTACTACGGCGGTTGCGAATACACTGACGTTGTCGAGCAAGCCGCGATCGATCGCGCGAAAGAATTGTTTGGCGCCGATCACGCGAACGTACAGCCGCACAGCGGCGCGCAGGCGAACATGTCTGTGTATCTCGCGGCGATTCAGTACGGCGACCAGATTCTCGGGATGAGCCTTTCGCACGGCGGGCATTTAACTCACGGACATCCGCTGAATTTTTCGGGGCTGAGCTACAAGGTCGCGGATTATGGGGTGTCGCGGGAAACGGAAACGATTGATTACGACGAGTTGCAACGGCTCGCTGAAGAACACAAGCCGAAGTTACTTGTCTGCGGCGCTTCAGCTTATCCGCGCATCATCGACTTCAAACGCATTGGTGAGATCGCGCAGAGCGTCGGCGCGCGCATGTTTGCCGACATCGCGCACATCGCCGGGCCGGTCGTCGCGGGTCTGCATCCATCACCGGTGCCCCACGCCGATTATGTGACGACGACGACGCACAAGACCCTGCGCGGTCCGCGCGGCGGGCTGATCCTTTGCAAAGCGGAACACGCGAAAGAGATCGATCGGCGCTTGTTTCCTGGGGTGCAGGGTGGGCCGCTCGTTCACATTATCGCCGCCAAAGCAGTTGCATTCGGTGAGGCGTTGCGCGATGACTTCAAAGAATATCAGCGGCAAATTCTGGCTAACGCAAAAGCGCTGTGCGCGGAATTGCAGGAGCAGGGGCTGCGGATCGTTTCCGGCGGCACTGACAATCACCTGATGCTGGTCGATGTCTGGATGGACGGGAAGGGAACCACCGGTAAGGACGCCGAGAAAGCTCTCGAGGCGGCGCACATCACCGTCAACAAGAACACCATTCCTTTCGATCAGAATAAGCCGTTCGTGGCGTCTGGCTTGCGCATCGGCACTCCCGCAGTCACCACGCGGGGAATGAGAGAACCCGAGATGGTTGAGATCGGCCGCATGATCGCAGCCATCGTGCGCGAACCTGAATCAGAAGAAGTACGCAACAACGTGAAGCGCAGCGTGTCTGAATTGACGGCGAAGTTTCCGTTGTATGCGAAGCGATTGAAGAAGAGCGCGAGCGAACGAACCGCATAAAACATCCGCAGATTACACAGAAGCGAACGAGTGTCGAGCGAGATGATTAATTAGCGCGACGCAACTCGGCTCCGCATGCAAAAATAATTACTTGCGCTGCAAGGTAGGATGATTGATCAGCGGCGTTCACGCCGCTTGCCCGCAGGGTTACTAGACCAGCCGTTTACGGCTGGGTAACGCTGTAATGGACATCCTGAGCCCGCTTCAGCGGGCTTCTCGTAAGAAGGCTTTAGCCGTGTCTCGACGCTCCTACTCCGAAATCAACTTGCATTTCGTTTGGCACGTCAAATCGAGCTTGCCGATCATCACTGCCGAAATCGAACCTCGTTTATATAAACACATTCGCAGCTACGCGCTTCAATCGAAGGGTCTAATCTTCCATGAAATCGGCGGCACGGAGACACACGTGCACATCGCAGTCTCAATTCCTCCAACTCTTCTGATTAGTGACTGGATTGGAAAGCTGAAGGGCGCGAGCTCTCACCACGTCAACCATAACCTCGCAAATCGGAGATTGTTGGATTGGCAAACCGGATATGGTGTGGTGAGTTTCGGCACTAAGGATCTAAAGTGGGTGGTAAACTATATTCGCAATCAGAAAGAGCATCATAAGCAGGGTACGACTGTGGAGCGGCTCGAGAGAATTACGCATGATGAAGAAGATTAGAGCTAAAGCTAATCGAGTAAGCACGCTGAAGCGCGCTAACACCGATTGCTTTCGCTCATGTGTTTGGTATTGAGCGTACCCAGCGCTAAAAGCGCTGGTCTAGCAACCCTGCGGGCAAGCCGCGTGAACGCGGCTGCCAGAATCGTTGAGTGATACGTCTGGGAGTTGATTCACGGCTTCGCTGCCCAGAGCTACCCCGCACTGAGTGCGGGTCTACAAACCCTCCGGGAAAGCCGCGTAAACTGGGCTAAAGAATTTGTCATGGACGCTAAGTCAATCCCACTCCTCCCCCTACTTAAACAATCTTTCGGCTTCGATTCATTTCGCCCTTTGCAGGAGGAGATAATCCGCGATGCTTTGGCGGGCCGCGATGTGCTCGCTTTGTTGCCTACGGGTGGAGGCAAGTCGCTCTGTTTCCAGTTGCCGGCACTGGCGCGGGAAGGGTTGACGGTCGTTGTGTCGCCGCTAATTTCGTTGATGAAGGATCAAGTGGATGCACTTCAAGCGAGCGGGATTGAGGCAACGTTTCTCAATTCAACGCTTACCGCGAACGAAGCCGGGATGCGCATGCTGGGCTTGCGGAATGGTGAATACAAATTGCTGTATGTTGCGCCGGAGCGTTTGATGCTCTCCGGTTTTCTGGCGAATTTGAAAACCTGGAACGTCAATCAAATCGCGATTGACGAAGCGCATTGCATCAGCGAGTGGGGACATGACTTTCGTCCTGAGTATCGGCAGCTGGCTCAACTGCGTGAGCTGTTTCCGCAAACTCCCCTGATGGCGCTGACTGCGACTGCCACCCCACGCGTGCGGAGCGACATCCTCAAACAGCTTCGTTTGCACCAGCCGAAATGTTACGTCGCCAGCTTCAATCGTCCCAATCTCAACTATCGCGTTTTGGCGAAGCAAGGTTCTTACAAACAATTGCTGAGCTTTGTAAACGCGCGACCGGATGATAGCGGAATTGTTTACTGTCAGAGCCGGAACAGCACTGAGAACGTAGCGGCGCGCTTACAAGCGGATGGGATCAATGCCCAGCCTTACCACGCCGGTCTCGACGGTAAGACGCGTGCGACTAATCAGGAAATGTTTCTTCGCGACGACGTGCGGGTGATTTGCGCCACCATTGCTTTTGGCATGGGTATCAACAAGCCGAATGTCCGCTTCGTCGTTCATTATGATCTACCGAAAAACGTCGAAGGGTTTTATCAGGAGACGGGACGCGCGGGTCGCGACGGATTGCCGAGTGAATGCCTTTTGCTTTTCAGCGCCGGCGATGCCGTTAAATATTCGAGGTTCATCGATGAAATCTCAAACGAAAGCGAGCGAAAGATCGCGCGACAGCAGTTGCGACAGATGGTTGAGTTGGCTGAGGGAGCGGAATGCCGGCGCGCGGCGTTGCTGCGGTACTTCGGAGAGGAGTTTTGCGAACCGAATTGTGGCGCTTGCGATAATTGCCTGACTCCGCGCGAGACTTACGATGGCACAATCGAAGCGCAGAAGTTTCTTTCCTGCGTCTATCGCCTGCGTGAAAAGAGTGGTTTCGATTTCGGCGTCAACCAGGTTGCCGAAGTTTTGACCGGCGCACAAAGTGAAAAAGTTTTGAAGTGGGATCACCAGACGGTTTCGACCTACGGCATCGGTAAAGAGCACAGCCGGGCCGAATGGATCTTGATCGGCCGTGAGTTGGCGCGCCTGGGTTACGTGCGGCAATTGGCTGAAAAATTCAATGTGGTGCAAGTCACCGATGAAGGCCGGCGCGCGCTTAAAGAACGCGAGCCGATCGTGATCGCCAAACCGATTGCTCCGCTGAAACCAGAGAAGCTTCCGGCTGCAAAGAAATATCACGCTCGTGATTATGGCGTGGGAGCGATCGACTGCGATGAAAAGTTGTTTGACCGCCTGCGCAGACTGCGCAAGAAAATTGCCGATGAACGAAGCCTCCCCGCGTACATAATTTTCTCGGACGTTTCCCTGCGACAAATGGCCCGGCACTACCCGACGACCGAAAGTGAGTTTGCTCGCATCAGTGGAGTCGGCGAACGCAAGCTCGCAGATTTCGGAAAGGTGTTCATGGATTCAATCTCAGCGTACCTGCGGAGCAATCCTAAATTGATTTTCTGATAAGCGGCGTTCACGCCGCTTTCCCGCAGGGGTTACTAGACCAGCCGTTCTACGGCTGGGCAGCGAAGCAACGAATTATTGTCAGGCCGCTTCAGCGGCCTTATCCCGAAAGGCTTTAGCCATGTCTAATCGCTCCTGGGTGGTAAACTACATTCGCATCAAGAGGAGCATCATAAGAAGAGCACGACAGTAGAGCGGCTCGAGAGAAATACGCATGAAGAAGAAGATGAGAGCTACAGCTGATCGAGTAAGCACGCTGAAGCGCGCTAACGTCGATTCCTATGGTGAAATGTTAGATAGCCAACGGACCCAGCGCTGAAGCGCTGGTCTAGAAACCCTGCGGGCAAGCCGCGTGAACGCGGCTGGGGATTTACTTCTTGCGGCTCGTTTCTTAATCGGCGCAATCTGTACAATCTGCGGATATACTTCCTCAATGCGATCAATCTTCGGGCCTGATGGCTTAATCGCCAAAGCTCATCCTGAATACGAACACCGCCCTGGCCAGATAGACATGGCTGAGGCGGTGCTGCGCGCGTTTGAGCAGAAGCATCATCTGATCGTCGAAGCAGGCACGGGAACCGGCAAGACTCTCGCTTATCTTGTGCCCGCGATCGCGGCGGCGTGCGGCAGCGGCGCGCGCGTCGTCATCTCAACCGGCACCAAGAACCTGCAAGAGCAGTTGATGGATAAGGACATTCCGTTTCTTCAGGAAACCTTACCGGCAAAGTTTCGCGCGGCGGTGATGAAGGGAAGAAACAACTATGCGTGTCTGCACCGGATAAAAGGCGCTGAGAGTACGCCCTTTCTCGATGGGCTCGACCAAATCGATCAGTTCGATGAAGTCTTTCGCTGGGCCACGCAGACTGAAACCGGCGATCGCGCCGAGCTTTCAAATCTGCCGGAGAATCTTCCTTTCTGGCGTCACATCGATGCGCGCTCGGATACCTGTCTCGGTCAGAAATGTCCCGACTACGAACCGTGCTTTCTCACACGCATGCGCCAGCGCGCGATGGATGCTGATGTGATCGTCGTGAATCATCATCTGTTTTTTGCTGACCTGGCGTTGCGAAACGGCGCGTATGGCGCGGTGCTGCCGGATTATGCCGCGGTGATTCTCGACGAAGCGCATCAGATCGAAGATGTCGCATCGGAGTATTTTGGATCGGGTGTTTCGAATTATCAGCTCGACGATCTGCTGCGGGATCTGAGCTATTTGAAGATCGAAGATCGCGAAGCAGAGAGAGAACTGACGCGTATCAGTTCACGCATTCAGCGTTTTGCCGATCTGTTTTGGGTTTCGTTACGCGAAGGGCGCGGGTTGGATGGACGATTTGCGCTAACGCCGCGGGGCGGTAGCCCGACCCCGGGGTCCCCAAGCGGGCAGCCCGCTTGGGGTGGGGCGGTGAGGGAGGGCTTCGATGCCGACATGGATGTCGGCGAACCGCAGGCAGGGATGCCTGCGCTCCCAGCGCTCGACAACGCGCTAAATCGTCTTGAAACTGCGATCGACATTTTGAAAGATGCGCCGGCGGAAGCGGAAAGCATCTTGCGGCGCACGCGACAGCTTCGTTTCGATCTGAATTTCATCGTCAAGGCTGCAGACAAGCAATTCGTTTATTGGATCGAGCGCCGGGGCCGCGGCGCTTTCCTGCGCGCGTCACCAATCGACGTCTCGGGTCTGCTGCAGGACAAACTGTTCGAAAAAGTGCCGACGGTTGTGCTCACGTCAGCCACCCTTTCCAGTGGCGGCAACTTTCGATTTATTCGCGAACGGCTGGGGCTCGATGAAGGCGAAGAGATGATCGCGGAATCGATCTTCGACTTCGAAAACCAGGCAGTGCTTTACTTGCCAGCGAAAATGCCTGACCCGCGCTCGCCGCAGTGGGGAGCGGCCGCGGCTGAACAAGTGATCAATATAGTCAACGCCACTGAGGGGCGCGCCTTCGTACTCTCGACCAGCAACGCCGGCATGAATGAAATGTTCGAGCGCGTCGCTTCACAGATCGATTATCCATGTTTCGTCCAGGGCAGCGCTTCGAAGAGCGAATTGCTGAAACGATTTCGCGAGACCCCGAATTCAGTCCTTTTTGCGACTTCAAGTTTTTGGCAGGGCGTCGATGTGCGCGGCGAGCAATTGTCATGCGTGATCATCGACAAGCTGCCGTTCGCCGTTCCCAGCGATCCGATCATCGCCGCGCGCCAACGTCACATCGAAGAGCAGGGTGGATCGAGCTTCTACGAATACAGTGTGCCGCAGGCGATTATTAGTTTGAAGCAGGGACTTGGGCGTCTGATTCGCAGCACGACGGATCGAGGTGTGTTGGCGGTTCTCGATCCGCGTCTGCGAACGAAGATGTATGGGCAGATGTTCTTGAAGAGCCTGCCGCCGTGTCGCGTCACCTCGAATGTTGATGATCTGATTCGATTCTTCTCGGTTGAGTCGGCTGCGACAGCTTGACGAGGTCAGTACCGGGAGCGGTAGCGACCGGGTGGCGAGTGAGACCAGTGTTGCGTTTGCTGCGGCGCCGACCCGGTCGCTATCGCTCCCGGTACTGACCTTATTGCTCGGGAAGTTGCACGGCGCAACCTGGCATGCCAGACTTTCCACATGCCCGGACAATTTGAAGTCATGATCGAGCGCAACTTTTCCAGCGCGCATCAACTACGCGGCTACAAGGGAAAGTGCGAAAACCTGCACGGCCACAACTACAAAATTGAAATCTTTGCGCGCGGCAGCGAGCTAAATAACATCGGCCTACTCGTTGATTTTGTTGAGCTGAAAGAAGCGGCCGACGAACTTGTTACTTATCTCGATCACAAAAACCTGAATGAGTTAGAGCCGTTTATCGAAGAACAGAATCCTTCGGCTGAGAATGTCGCGCGGTTTGTGCTCGAAAGACTGGCGGTGAAAATCAATGACGATCGCGTGCAGATTTATAAGGTGAAGTGTTGGGAGACTCCGACCAGCGTAGCCACTTATCAGGTTGACTAAGAACAACCCACAGACGCCTTGCCCAAAAAGTCCAAGTCGTGGGTGAAGAATCAATCTGGTACGGAACCGCTTGCGCTAGCAAGCGG
>DNNE01000084.1:0-691 GCA_003487805.1 Blastocatellia bacterium
CAAAAAGAAGGCGATCACTTCAGATGGATCCCGGTCCCCTATATTAACGATTCGCAAAAAGCGCGATGACGTCGAGATGTAACGGCCAAAGCGGCGGCGGCAATCCCGCAGCGGCTCCACAACGGCATCGCCGTTTCGGCATCTCCTGATTGTGGAACAATCTTATTAGCGACAAACGAAGAATGATGAGCAATAACGACCAGATTAATCCACAGCTACCCGACGCTCAGCCTGACGACATGTTTCCGGCACTAACGACGGAGCAACAGTCGCGAGTGGCCGCTCATGGCCGATTGCGGAAGGTTGAGAAGGGTGAAACGGTGGTTGAAGCCAACGCTGAATCGAAGAAATTCTTCGTCGTTGTTACTGGTCAACTGAATTTACTTAGAGTGTCTGAGAATCGGGAAGACGTTGTAGCTGTCTGTCGTCCCGGGATGTTTACGGGCGAACTGAACGTACTTTCCGGGCGGCGCGGCCTGGTAACAATACGGGCCGCCGAAGCCAGCGAACTCCTCGAGATCGATCGTGAGCCATTGTCGGCTTTGGTCCAGACGGACAGTGAACTCAGCGATATTTTTCTGCGCGCTTTCATTCTCCGCAGACTTGAACTGATCGCACGTGGCATCAGCGATCTCGTCTTAATCGGTTCCAGTCATTCTGAGGACACACTCCGCATCAAGGAGTTTCTGAC
>DNNE01000084.1:997-1710 GCA_003487805.1 Blastocatellia bacterium
CGCATCAAGGAGTTTCTGACTCGTAATTATCAACCATATGCTTACATTGATTTGGAAAGTGACGCTGACGTTCAGGAACTGCTGGATCGATTTAAGGTGGCGATTGCAGACTTGCCAGTGTTGATTTGCCGAGCAAAGGTGGTTTTGCGAAACCCAACCAACCAGGAAATCAGCAATTGCCTCGGTTTCAATGAAGCCATCGATCAAAAGCATGTTCGGGACCTGGTCGTCGTCGGCGCCGGGCCGGCCGGTTTGGCAGCGGCAGTATACGGAGCGTCCGAGGGACTTGATGTGCTGATGATTGAATCGAACTCGCCGGGTGGGCAAGCCGGCACTAGTTCTAAGATTGAGAACTATCTTGGCTTTCCGACAGGGATCTCAGGGAAGGAACTGGCGGGCCGGGCTTATACTCAAGCCCAGAAATTTGGCGCGGAAATTCTAATCGCGAAAAACGCGAAGGGCTTGGCCTGTGATGGCCGGCCATACACTGTCCACATTGATGAAGCTGAGCGAGTGGCGGCCCGCACCATCATTATTGCAACCGGCGCGCAATATCGAAAACTACAGTTGGACAACTTGTCGGGCTTCGAGGGCGCAGGAGTTTACTATGGTGCGACTCATCTTGAGGCACAGCTGTGTAGCGGTGAAGAAGTCATCGTAATTGGTGGGGGGAATTCTGCGGGTCAGGCCGCAGTGTTTCTGGCGCAAACGAC
>DNNE01000084.1:2087-3564 GCA_003487805.1 Blastocatellia bacterium
ATCGAAGAAAGCCCGAATATCGAATTGCGCACGAACTGCGAAGTCGTTTCACTTGAAGGCAACGATCACTTAGAGCAGGTGCAATGGCGCGATAACAAAACTGGGAATGTTGAGACATATGAGATCAGTGCCCTCTTCTCAATGATAGGCGCGGTGCCGAATTCAAATTGGCTGGGAGGGTGTGTCGCGTGTGATGCCCGAGGTTTCATCAAGACCGGAACGGATTTGTCAAAGGAAGATTTGGCTCACTCCGATTGGCCGCTTACAAGAGAACCTCATTTGCTTGAAACAAGTCGGCCGGGCGTCTTTGCGGTCGGAGATGTTCGTAGCGGCAACATAAAACGCATCGCCTCAGCAGTGGGCGAAGGGTCGATTGTCGTGTCCTTCGTCCACCGAGTGCTGAGCGAATAGATGGATCATGCGAGTTTCGAGGGGTTAAGAACAAGATGGGTAAATTATCTAACTTGGAATTCTTTAAGCTAGTTGTTGCTGATGGCGACGCAGCGTCTGCGGAATCTCGTTTCTTATATCCGCCGGCAATCGCAAAGACCCTGGGCTTTAAGTTGATCGAAGTCGGGCTCGGAACGGCTACCATCGAGCTTCGTAGCGACACCGAGAAACACGCCAATCCGATGGGCACCATACACGGTGGCGTTCTGTGCGATATCGCAGACGCGGCTATTGGAACAGCCCACGCCACCAGTTTAGAGGAAGGCGAAAGCTTTACTAGTATTGATCTACAAATCAATTTCTTCCGGCCAGTTTGGAAAGACCGGATTCGCGCTATTGCAAAGCCCGTCAATGTGGGGAGGCAGATTAGTCGATATGTCTGCGATATTGTCAGAGACGATGAAAAAATGGTGGCACAGGTCACCAGCACAATCATGACTCTCCGAGGTGAGAAGGCATCGGGAAGGTAGCCGGTGCGCGAATGATCGGAATCGCGAGCGGGTTCGGGGACATTATCAGATTGATCGGGAGTGACATTACTCGTGGCGAGGTCCGCTAAGAAGATCAGGTTGGATAAGAAGCTTCGGCCGGCAGTTGATTCCCAGAGTCTCGCCTCAGCCTGGAGTCCTCTTCACAACTCCCTATTCCGAGCGCTTTGGATCGCGACCGTCATTTCCAACATCGGCACCTGGATGCAAGACGTAGGCGAATCGTGGTTGATGACCTCGTTAACGCCTTCACCTGTGCTGGTGGCACTGGTAGAAACATTTGGTAGTTTGCCAGTCGTGCTGTTGGCTCTGCCGGCAGGAGCGCTTGCAGACATCGTTGACCGCCGTCGCCTACTGTTGGTCATGCAGGTCTGGCTGTTCGTCGCCGCGGGCACTATGGGAGTCCTGACCTTGATGGGCCAGATGACTCCCGCTCGTCTGCTCCTGCTGACGTTTCTTCTTGGCATAGGGACCGCGATGGAAAGCCCGGTCTGGCAGGCGATTACGCCTGAGTTGGTTCGTCCGACAGATTTGTCAGC
>DNNE01000028.1:0-446 GCA_003487805.1 Blastocatellia bacterium
GCGCTCGATTTCACCATCGCGCCCGATCAGCGGATCGAGTCGATCGTTGGCAGCGTCCTCGGTCAAATCGCGCGAGAACTCAAGCAGGTGCGGAATGTCTTTACGATGGCGCGCATCGGCGCCGCTTTGGCGGGCAATCTCATCACGCACCGCAGCGAGCCGCAGCCCACGCTCGAACAAAATCTGCGCGGCCATTGAGCGTTCTTCGCGCAAGAGTCCCAGCAGCAAGTGCTCTGTACCTATGTGGCGATGTTGCAGGCGATCAGACTCTTCGTGCGAGTAATGCAGCACGCGTTTGGTTTCCGGCGCCAAAGGCAGTTCGACTGAGGTCGGAATTCGCTCGCGCAGGAGTGTGCGACCTTCTATCTCCCGGCGAATTGATTCGATGGTGATTTGCGCGCGCGGGAAGAAACGGCCAGTCAGCGTCTTGTCTTCGCGCATCAAGC
>DNNE01000028.1:687-4503 GCA_003487805.1 Blastocatellia bacterium
GTAATTTGGGCGCGGGGAAAGAAGCGGCCCGTTAAGGTCTTGTCTTCGCGCATCAAGCCGAGGAGTAAATGCTCCGGCTCGATCGCCGGCGCGCCAAACTGCGAAGCTTCGTAACGAGCGAAGAAAATTACGCGTCGAGCTTTTTCAGTATAGCGTTCGAACATGAATGAATAGTTCCTATGACTGCCTGATCAGTGTCGCCGGCCGATTCCGAAGCGCCGCGGGCATTATAGCGCAGGTGTGCAAGCGCCACGAAGTTTCTTCTTAAGAGCAACTGCCGGCTGCCGCCAGTTCAAGAATATATTTCTGATCGACACGGGCGTTTGGGTGATCCATCGTAGTCGGTACAAACCCAAAACGAGTGTACAGATAAATCGCTCGCTTTAGAACGCTGATTGTCTCGAGCACTATCGCTCTAAAGCCGAGCCGCCGCGCGTGCTCGACCGCGCGATCCAGCACCTGTTTGCCTAAACCGAGGCCGCGGATTTCCGGCAGAAAATACATCTTGCGCAACTCGCACTGCTTATCATTTAGCGGGAAAAGCCCATAAGTGCCGAGCAATTTTCCGTGCGCGTCTTCAATTAATTCAAATACTCCGCCCGCTTCAAAGTAGCTGCTTTCGATGTCTTTCAGATCGGCATCCTTGGAATCGGAATCAAAAGGCAACTGAAATTCTGCCAGCACCGTTGAGACCAGATTGATGACTCGTTCGCAGTCGGCGTTGGTAGCTGGACGTATGACTATGGCTGTCATCTGATCGGGACCGCTGATTGATATGAACAAAACCGCAAATTATCAAGTGGCGGCCTATTTTGAGATCCCCATAAGATCAGGCGCGGCGCCTACATTAAACCCCTAAGCAGGAACAATCTACAAAATCACATCAAATCGCACGAAATGCATTTCGTGTGGATTCGCGGATCGACGCTATTGAAACAAGGAGCAAGAGTAATCTTCTTCTTCAGTCACGTTCTGGCAAGCAATATCAATTGTGACTGACCGCTATCGTTCAGGGTGATTGATCCAACCATCCGACAATAGCTGAGCAGTCTCGCCTTTCTCCAAACATTTCAACACTTAGTCACCGCCCAGCAGGCTGGCACAAACCTCGCAGTAGCTTCAGCGCCCGTGGAGTCTCTCCAGGGGCTGCTCTTTTAAATCGGTTCGCAAATAACGAAGTGAACCGTCGCAGAAATCGCGTCCGTTCCCCCGACAGAGCGACCGCAAAAGCTGCTCATCAGGAATTCAGCCGGCAGAGCCGGCAGCAATAAGGACGATTAAAATGAAAAGAAACGCCCCCGCCACCTTAATAATTACCTTCGCACTATTGGTTTCAATGTGCGCGGGTTTGACCTTCAGTCAGCGCACTTCGGCGCAGTCAAATTCCCCTCTCGTCAATGACAGCGTGAGCGACTATCCGGTGCTGTCGAGATACGCGACGGATCTGACGCAACTCGCCGTTGCCGGAAAACTGCAGACGAACCACGAACGCGACGCAGATGTCGAGCGGGTCATCGCGAGTTTGTCATCGGCGGCTAAGAACCCGGTGCTCGTTTCGGAATCAGATCTCGAGCGCGACGCGATTGCTCGCGGCGTAGCAACCAAAATCGCTTTCGGCGATGTGCCGGAAGGTCTGCGGAACAAGAGAGTGTTCCGTTTGAATATCGATGCACTGGCGAAAGGTGCCAGAACCAGCGACGAATTCGTCACGCGGGTTCAATCAGTATTCGCGGAAGCCGCGCAGGCAAACGGTAAAGTGATCCTCTTCGTCGATCAGCTTAACCAGTATGCCGGTTCGCGCGCGACCACCATCGCCGCGGCCGCGGTCAAGGATGCGATCGAAGCGAACCACTTGCGAATCATCGGCGGCGCGTCACCCCAGGCGTACGCGTCCTACATCGCGTCGGATACTTCGGTAGCGCAATTGTTCGAATCGATCTCAATCGATCGCACTATCGACAGCGCTTCCACGATCGAGAACAAGGCGAGCGACAGACGCCGCAGCCCGATCAACGAAGAGTTCGAGGGCGAGAAAATTTCGTCCGACATGCAAGAGTTATTGAATGGCGCAGGCCGGAATGGTCGCGTCACGGCAATCCTGCAAGTCAACGACGTTAACAGCAAGGAAGTGCGCGCGCTGCTCGCCCAGAACGGCGTGCTCGTCGGCGACCGCATGTCTGAGCTGGGCGCGATGAAAGTTGATTTGCCGGTCAAAGCAGTTGACGCGCTCATGAAGAGCGGTTCGATGAACTACATCTCGCCTGATGTGAAAATGGAATCGTTTGGTCACGTGACCGCGACTACTGGGGCGGATCAGGTGCGTAATGCTCCTGGCTTGCTCGGTGGCTTGTTGGGCGGGTCGGCAATCGATGGCTCTGGTATCGGTATCGCCGTCCTGGACTCCGGCGTTGACATTGCCCACAGGGCTTTCGGCTCCCGCGTGAAATTCCGAAAGGATTTCACGGGTGAGAACAACCAGGACAACGATCCTTTCGGACATGGTAGTCACGTAGCCTCCGCCGCCGCCGGCATTAGCACCACGAGCGGCACCACCTATCAGGGCATCGCTCCGAATGCAAGTATTGTTAGCCTTCGAGTGCTGGACAAAAATGGCGTCGGATCAATCTCTGCTTTGCTGAACGCCCTCAATTGGATTTTGGCTCCCGC
Organism: Blastocatellia bacterium; assembly: GCA_003487805.1. Taxonomy (GTDB): domain Bacteria; phylum Acidobacteriota; class Blastocatellia; order Pyrinomonadales; family Pyrinomonadaceae; genus UBA11740. The sequence continues at coordinate 3,355 of DNNE01000028.1, forward strand.
GGATCCCACGAAGCCAGTCAGCTCCACCAATCCGCTCAACAAAGACAAGTACAACATTCGCGTGGTGAACATGAGCTTGGGCGCTCCGGCGGTTAGCTCGTATAAGGACGATCCGGTTTGTCGCGCGGCGCGTGCTTTGGTTGACGCAGGCCTCGTCGTGGTTGCGGCCGCCGGCAACAACGGCAGGGACGCAAACGGGAATAAGATTTACGGTCAGATACATTCCCCCGGAAATGAACCCTCGGTAATTACGGTTGGAGCCGTCAACACCTTTGGCACGGATTCGCATGCGGACGACGGTGTGGCCACTTATAGCTCGCGTGGCCCAACTCGCAGTTATTCGACTGACGCTAATGGTGTCAAGCACTATGACAACTTGCTCAAGCCGGATCTCGTTGCTCCAGGTAACAAGCTTATCTATGCCGAATCGGACAACGGTGGCGTAACGATTCTGGGCCTTGACCTGCAAAAGAGCGACGTCAACTATCTGGTAACGAATCATCCTGAATTGGATTCGGGTATCACCGATGATGACAACAAGCGGCTGATGTACCTGAGCGGAACTTCGATGGCGACTCCGGTCGTCGCGGGCGCCGCGGCCCTGATGCTGCAAATCAATCCGAAATTAACCCCGAACATGGTCAAGATGGCTTTGATGTACACAACCGATCCTTTGCCAGGGTGGAACATGCTGGAGCAGGGCACCGGCGAATTGAACATCGAAGGCGCGGCGCGTCTGGCGAAATCAATCCGCACGAATCTATCTAGCAGCACCGCGCAGGACAGTCCGATGCTTACCGGTTCAGCACCAAATCCGCAAACCACGATTGGCGGACAGATCTTCACCTGGTCACAGGGAATTATCCTGAAGCATTGGTATGCCACTGGGTCAGCGCTGGAAACGAATTATCAAACTTATTATGCGCAGGGCGTCGTGCTCGGCGATGGCGTCGTGCTTGGTAACGGCGTCGTGCTCGGCGATGGAGTTGTGCTGGGTGACGGAGTCGTTCTGGGTGATGGCGTCGTGTTAGGTGACAGCATTTTCACCAGTTCGGGCGTCGTGCTTGGCGACGGCACGGTCTTCTGTAGCGGCGTCGTGCTTGGCGATGGTGTAGTGCTCGGTGATGGTGTCGTACTTGGTGACGGTCG
>DNNE01000028.1:4784-18165 GCA_003487805.1 Blastocatellia bacterium
TGTCGTACTTGGTGACGGTGTCGTACTCGGCGATGGCGTCGTGTTAGGCGATGGCGTCGTGCTGGGCGACTCAGCCGTGCAAGCGATGTCTGCGCGCGCGATGATCAACGGCGATCCTCAATAAGGGGTTGCCACTCAGTGCGCCGACTTCTTGCGAAGCCGGCGCACATTCTTTTTCTGGCTCTCTCAGGGAACCTCATTCTAAGGAGAAGGACAAAATGGCCGTCACAATGATGCGCCAGGATTTTGTGGAAACGCTGGACCAACTCGCCGGCTCGCTGGAGTCGCCAGCGATAGGTGAACTTGGTCAGGCAGATCAGAGCGAAGTAATAGAGTTCCTTTCCGCCCGTCCCGTTCACACAGTCTTCATGCTTGGTTTAATTCGGGACAACGGACTACTGAGCCCGCGCAACCGGGGATCGTTTTATGGGTCGCGCAGTAGATCGGGGCAACTCGAAGGAGTCGCTCTGATCGGTCATGCAACGATGGTTGAAGCACACACTGAGAATTCGCTTGTCGGTTTCGCGCGGGTGGCTCGCAATTGTCAGAACGCGCACCTCATTCGCGGTGAGCAGGAATCAACCGATACCTTTTGGCGTTTCTATGCCGATGGCGGACGCGAGCCTCGGATGATTTCTCGCGAGCACCTGTTTGAGCTCAGCGAAACTCCGGTGTCGGTCGAAGATGTGAGTCTTCGTCCCGCTACCATCGAGGATTTGGATAAGGTCCTGGCGGTCAATTCTTCAATGGCCCTGGAAGAAGGAGGCACGAGCCCACTTCAACGCGACCCGAGCGGCTTTCGACGTCGGACGGCGCGGCGCATCGAGCAGAACAGGGTATGGGTTTGGTTTGACGACAACCGTCTCATCTTTAAGGCGGATGTCGTTAGCGAAACGCCGGCGGTGACATATCTCGAAGGCATCTATGTGCATCAGGAAGAACGCCACAAAGGGCACGGCCTGCGGTGCCTGAAAAAGCTTTCATCGATTCTGTTGACGCAGACAAACTCGATTTGCCTCACCGTCAATAATCGCAACCAGAACGCAGTCGACTGCTATACCAAAGCCGGCTTCAAGTTTCACAGCCACTACGAAACGATCTATCTACGTTAACGAGGACAAGGTCCAAAACCGTGGAAGCTACCGCCCGAATCCATAACCAATCCAGATTGCTAGATGCTTACCGATGGGTCATTGTCGCGGCGGGCGCGGTCGCCCTAATCCTGTCCACGGTGTGGTTGCCGGCGCCAAAGTTCGATTGGCGGTTCCTGATTCTCGCGGCCGTGATGATGGTCGTGAGCTCTCGCTTCTCAGTTCAGATTCCCCGCGTCAACACGAACATCACGATCTCAGACACTTTCATTTTTCTGGTGCTGCTGATGTACGGCGGAGTCGCCGGAATCTTGCTCGCTGCGGTGGAAGGACTTTTTTCGGGCCTGCGAATCAGTAAGCGGCCTTTAGTGGTGGCGTTCAATTCAGCGATGATGCTCGCCTCGACCTCGCTCACGGTCATGGTGGTGCGGTTGCTCTTTGGATCGATTAACGAAATGCGGTTCCAGGACTTGTCGCATTTTGGCGTTGCTGTTGGCACGATGGCGCTGGTCCAATATTTTTCCAACAGCGGCGTTTGCGCGATTGGTCTGGCAATTAAGAAAGGCGAATCGATTTGGCGCACCTGGCAGACACACTATCTTTGGACTTCGATTACTTATCTGGCCGGCGCGGGCCTGGCCGCCGTAGCCTCGAACTCGATCGAGAAGATCGGGCTGGCGATTCTGTTCGTCGGTGCGCCGATCATCTTGATCGTTTATTTCACCTATAACAAATACCTGAACGAGATCAAAGCCACGGCGGCGTTGGCCGAACAAGCTGAACGCGAACGCGCCGAAGCGGAACGCGCGCGGGCCGAGGCCGAACGCGAGCGCGCCGAACAAGCCGAGCGTCACGTCGAAGAATTGAACCGGCACATCGCCGAGCAGGAGCGCATCAGTGTTCAGTTGCAGGAGAGCAAGGATCACTTTCGTCACGCTGCTTTTCACGACGCCCTGACACACCTGCCGAATCGCGCCCTGCTGACTGAGAATCTTAAGTTTGTAATCGAACGAGCGAAGAACCACGAAGACTATCAATTCTCGGTGCTGTTCCTGGACCTGGATCGATTCAAGAACGTCAACGACAGCCTGGGCCACTCGATTGGTGACCAATTGCTGATTGCGATGGCGCGCCGGCTAGAGAGTTGTATTCGTGAGGCTGACATCGTCGCGCGGCTTGGCGGCGATGAATTCGCAATCCTGCTCGACGGTATTCCGAATGCAGCCGAAGCCACCAACATGGCGCGCCGCATTCAGGAAAAGCTCTCTTCGCCTTTTAATTTGAGCGGCCACGAAGTATTCACCACGACCAGCATCGGCATCGCGCTTAGCTCGACCGGTTACGATCACCCTGAGAATATGCTGCGCGACGCCGACACCGCCATGTATCGCGCCAAGGCGCAGGGCAAGGCGTGCTATGAAGTGTTCGACAAGGGCATGCACACGCACGCGGTGTATCTGCTGCAAATGGAGAATGACTTGCGGCGGGCGCTCGATCGCGAAGAGTTCCGCGTCTACTATCAGCCGATCGTTTCGCTCGAGAACGGAAACCTCGCGGGCTTCGAAGCGCTGATTCGCTGGCAGCATCCGGAGCGCGGGTTTGTTAATCCTTCCGACTTTATTCCGCTGGCCGAAGAGACCGGCTTGATCATGCCAATCGGTCTTTGGATTTTGAAGAAAGCCTGCCAGCAACTTTGTCAGTGGCAATGGCAATCGGCGGCGAACCGCCATCTGTTTATGAGCGTGAATCTTTCCAGTAAACAGGTCGTGCAGGGAGAGCTGGTGGCGCAGATTCGCGACATCCTCGAAGAGACGCACGTCGAAGCCAAACACTTGAAGCTCGAGATTACTGAAAGCTGCGTGATGGAGAACGCTGATATGGCCGCGCGCCTGCTGAAGCGCCTCAAGGCGTTGGGCGTGCAGTTGAGCATCGATGATTTTGGCACCGGCTATTCATCGCTCGGTTACCTGCATCGCTTCCCGGTGAACACTTTGAAGATCGATCGCTCGTTCGTCGGACGCATCGGCGAAGCGGCTGAGAATATCGAGATCGTGCGCACGATCGTTTCGCTGGCGGAAAACATGGGCATGGAAGTCGTCGCTGAAGGCGTCGAGACGCTCTCGCAGTTATCGCAGTTGCGCAAACTGAATTGTCAGTACGGCCAGGGTTATCTGTTCTCGCGTCCGGTTGATGCGGAATCAGTTACAGCGTGGATCTCGCGCCGGCCGCATTGGCAAGCCGATCTATTCCCGACCGCGTTGAATGAACAATACGTGCCGGCGAAACCGGCGGGAGCCGCGCCCGTTATTCAGTTGGTAGGAGCATCGGCGTAGTTACAGAACCGGGAGCAGTAGCGACCGGATCAGTTACTCTCCTTCGCAGCTTCAGCGCTTCACAATCAAAACACCCGCAAGCTCGTGCGAGCCTGCGGGTGCTTCAAGTAATCAGCAAAGGTCTCGTCACTTACCGCGCTGTAACCAGAAAAACATCCCAGGCCCAACGCCCAACGTGTGAATGCTTCGCATCGTCAACCTTCGCTCGATATCGAAACTGATTTCCGTATTGATCAGTTCGTTTCGACTCTTTGTAATTCAGCGAGAATGAATCGATGCCCAAGTCGGGCAAGGTGTGTAATTCAGACGGCTCGGAAATTCCGTTGTGATTAGTATCTTGCCAGAGACGCAAGGACGAGAAAATTGCGTCTCGATTGTCGATCACGCCATCGCCATTGCCACCTTTTTCAGGTTTATCGTATTCGGCCAAAGCCAGAAACCCATTTCGCTGGCCAGCAGGTGGCCGCGGCTGTACAGTGTAATTACCAAATAACTCCCGGCCGCTGTCGATAATAGCGTTCCCGTTGCCGTCAAGCACAAGCCACGCATCGTCGCTGCCGGCTTGTGTCCACGACAGACGCTCTTTTGCGTGGTCGGTATTGCCGTCGATGTCAAATTCAACGCCGTGCATTGGATCTGTCATTTGGAAGCCATTCCCCATCACATCAACCAAAATAGGCGAGGCTCCACAGTTATTATTATCGACATTAATTGGACAGTTGGTCTCAGGCAGTATTGCGTCGCAAGGGTAGGTCGGCGGCGGATCGGCACAGCACGTACCGCCCGAGCACGACCCACTACAACAATCGCTATTCTCCACACAGGTGTCTCTCCCTTCGCCGCAGGGAATAGGGCAATGGTTGATGCTCTGCCGATCGCAGGGTTGTATGCTGTCAGGTGTAATACTGTATCCGTTATTCATTACCGATTTACCAGACACTTGAGTTGCTGGCGCATCATTCAGTCCCATTGTATGTCCAACTTCATGGAGGATAGCTTTCTTATAGAAGTTTGGGCTAGTCGCGTCTGGGTAAAGCACATTGATCTCAATGTCGGCAGACCCCAGGGTGCTTCCTATGGAATTATGTAACCCGCTACGGACACCACCTGTATCGAAGGGAGTGATCTGGATTGGAGCGTCTTCATCATCATTATCCTCAGTAAAAGTTATTCCCGTACAATTCGAATAGGGATTGTTTACAGGATTGTTTTCAGCATTCCACGCCGTGAATGCCGCGCGCATCTGTTCTTTTGCATCACCGCTAAATGTAAAACTGTTGTCCGGGGAAAGGTGAAACGATATTTCACGGGGGTATTCAGAGCCCAGCCGTCTGTTTCTAATTCAGGCCCAGGACATCCGCTTAGCTGTGCGTAAGCTGGCCTCAAAAAAACGCCTGAGCCCATTGCCAAAATCCAGACGGCTAGAACCGCGCCGAAGAGCCCGTACACGTATACGCGATTTATGACCTTTGAGAATTTGCGGTGGCTCAATTTGCGCCTCCCACTTTCGCACCGCGGCACTTATTTGCAGCAGAATGAACCTGTGCCACAAAGGCTGCAGCATTTTCTTCATAACTGAACAAGTAAGGCAGAGGTTGCGTTGTAAGTCGATGAACTTTGTTGTCCTTCAACTCGAAGCTGCCGTGGCTGTTAATCGCCTGGTATGCACCCGTCGTTGGAATGAACCGAAGCAAGAGCAAATATCGACCGTTTGCCTCCATGGGCTCAAAGGAGTCATCGGTGACACGGAAAGTTTTTCCATCAAGTTCAACAGCCCCCCCGGGACGAGAAATAATAAGCACACTTTCAGGTTGAATCGGGGCATCCCGATTGTCCCTTAGCGTCTCTTCCACTTGCAGTTCATAGTCGGTGAAAACGAAACGGCCATCTTCAGTAAGCATAGAGGTCTTGTTTTTGACCCGGCCGATTACAATGGCTTGCGCTTCACACGTCGCAGTTCGGAGAAACTCCTCTGTTGACGTTGACGGACTGTCATTAACGGCTTCAACCCATGGCGCTGTGATGTTGAGCTGAAGGTCACCAGGGGAATCGCTCAGTTTTTTTCTACTTCGGATACTCTTGTCGTAAAGCTTGCTATGTTGTCTTTGTCTTTCCGTGATTTCCTGTTGAGGTGTGGCATCCTCTTTTTTGGTGGGTGTTGTAGGTCGCTGAGTTTGACCGCTCATTGCGACCAGACCGATAGCAGACATCGTGATTGCCAGAAGGAGCAAAATTCTGTTTTTCATAAGAACCTCAAATCTGCTAATAAGATCCTGTAACAAAACGTCTTACACTGCCGGAGACGTCCGTTGTTTTGGGCGCCAGGGAGTAGTCTGTTGATGCCCGGCGAGTATACTCCGCCTTATAGGCCTGTCAACGCTCTTCCTTTCGTAAGTAAATATAGCGGGAGGGTTTAGCGCGAGCGGCAAAAGATGTCACTTTCGCGACCAGCATCGCCCGCGGGAATAAAGCGGCCGCACTCCGAATCACCCCGAATTAAAACACTTCCTCACCTCTTCAGGTCTCTTCTCAGGCAACAAATTTTCCAGATAAGGATGATCAGTTGCTGATTGATCTAACAACGGCCGAATCTCGAAAACCGTGGGCCCGATTTGTTTGAAATGAAAGCGCGGTTCCGTTTGCGCGAGTTCCTTCACTTCGGTCAGATGCCATTCACACGGCAGCCACCAACGCGGATCCGCGTCGAGAAAAACACGCCGGCCGGCTTTCAAGTGCTCATCGATTTTTGATTCCAGTTGTCCCGCGGGCCAGCCCGCGCCGACGCCTATCCAATCCCATTCTCCGAGCCCAATTCCGCGCCAGTATTGCACCGCGACAGTCTGCGCTCCGGCAATCACAACGGCGTCGCGCGGCATTAATTTCAAACGCGCGTCATAAGTCTTTGCCTGCGCCAGACGATTGAAGTACTCATTGCCAGCCGGTGGAACCAGAACGATCATCAACGCGCCGATGAAGGCAATGCCGACGAGTGCAGTTACGAAGCCACGGCGCACACTCCCAAATCGTTTTGCTTGTATGCGCGCATAAAAATCTCCCGCGAGCGGCGCCATCGCAGGCAATCCCGTCAGAAAGTATCTCCAGTTGATTGTCGTGCTGTAGTTAAAGAAGAGCATCGTGGTCGCGAGCAGGCCGATGACCGCCACGGTTAGCGAAAGGGTCAGGCCTCGTTCGCGCCATTCTTTCCATGCGGCGAACGGCAATGCGACCGTGATGAGCGGGGCCGACATGAAGAAGTAGATCAAGAAAGGCTTGAGGTTGCCGGTTGAAATCGGATGGCGCTCTGATTCGCTTTGCATCGACGACAACCAGGTATGCCAATCGAGGCGAAACACCGGCGAGGCCGCAAACCAGATCGCAAATGGACCAACGGCGGCGATTAAGAATATGACCAGCGACGATGCGACGATCGCGATCGTCTTTCGATCAAATTTGCACCCGGCCACAAACGGCGCGACGGCGAGCCAGGGTGAATACAAACCAACTGTCTCTCGCAGATTCACACCGAGCCCAAGCAGAGCTGCGCCGGCAAGAATCAACCACACTCGCTTCTGCTTGATGCCGCGCAAGTGGACCACTAACGCAATCGCGGTGAAGAGAACGGAAGGCACCTCCGTCATGACTTGCCCGCCGTAAATAACCAGGATCGGCGAAACGGAAATCATCAAGGCCGCGAGTGTCGCCGCGCGAACTGATCCAGAAAGGTCGCGAGCCAGCAGCCAACACGCGATGACTGCCAGCGGCGTCTGAATCACGACGGCAGACTTGAACAGAAGGTAAGCGCGTTCAGGGCCTACGCCAAAGATTGTGTGCGCGCCCTGGTAGAGAACGAAATTGAAAAGCGTGAATAGCGATCGGCCCAGCGCCATTGACGACGGCCGCGCGTGCAGAGAAAAGATTGTGTAATCAAGCCCGTCCCAGTCGCCGATAAATGGATTGAGGTAGACGAGCGTAAGAATCAGTGCGACGAGTGACGGCGGCAGCCAATACTGATACTCGCGCCAGAAAGTGCGCGAGGTAACGGGGGAGTCTTCATTTAAAAGCATTGAAAATTGAGAATTGAAACTCACGGACACTGTTTAGGTTGCCGGCGCTTCTCGTTTCGGACGCGCCACCATCTTCAGTCGATTGCCTCGTTCGCTGTATTCGACTTCGTCCATGATGTTGTAGATGAGCAGCACGCCGCGGCCATTGGACTTGAACAGGTTCGCCGGATCGCATGGGTCGGGAATCTCGCTCACGTTGAAGCCGTCGCCTTCGTCCTCGACCGTGAAGATTGCTTCGTGCGCCGACAACTCGGCCGTCACCCGCAAGAGCTTTTCGGGATCGCTCCGATTGCCGTGCTTGACGGCGTTCACAAACGCTTCGTCAAGTGCAACATACAAATTCGATTGCTCAACCTGAATCAAGCCCAATTTGGCGACGCGATCGAGCAGGTATTCGAGCACCGCGTTCATCAAAGTGAGATCGCTTGGCAATTCAAGATCGATCTTCTCGCGCACGCGGCTGAAATCGTCAGTAGAATCAATGCAGCGCAGCTTGAATGAAAGGGTGCGCTCGATAATATTGTGGAGCGCCGGGATCGCGCGGCGCGCCCGCATTCCGGTGACCGCCAACTTGAACGAGCGGACGATTTGATTGTCAGTTGCCGCCCCGCCATCGTTTACCAGATCGCTGACCACCAGATCGAACTCGACCAGGTCATCGCGCGCAATTGCCTCGTCACGCTCGCTCACCAGGGCAACTCGATGGCCGAGCGTTTCGAGTTCTTTGGCGAGACCCGCGCGGACGTCGTCGCTGTTCTCGACGATCAGAATCGTGCAGGTTGCTTTTCCATTGCGCTCGTTCAGGGGCATTTAATTGAATTCGGCGTGGAGAGATTAAGCCGAAGGCCTTCCTAACTCCAATACGACTTTGCGGCCAATCGCGTTGCAGAATATATCAGAAGAACGCTGAGACCAGAGACTTGAGAGTTGAGTCTCGAAACTCTAGACTCAGCAATCCGCATCGATGAGCAAATCCAACCTGCAGATTGATTTGGAGTACGGGGTCGCGCGATTCGTCCTCGCAGTCTTTGCTGGCCTGCCGCTGCGCGTCGCGATGCGCGCCGGCGCGAGCCTCGCTGTGTGCTTTTCGTGGTTCGCCGGCAGATTGCGCCGCACTGGAGAACGCAACCTGGAAATTGCTTTTCCGGAGCTCTCAATCGACCAGCGGCGCCGGCTGCTGCATCGGGCGTTTGGCAATCTCGGACGTTTGCTGGGCGTGTTCAGTCATTTCAACAACGACAATCAGCGTCTGCAGGACTTAATCATCTGCGAAGGGCTCGATCATTTGAGCAACGCGCAAGCGGCGGGACACGGTGTCATTCTGTTCACCGGACACATTGGCGCCTGGGAGCTTTCCAGCTTCGCGCTCTCTTTATTTGGACATCCGTTGAGCTTTCTGGTTCGCCGGATCGATAATCCGAAAATTGAAGCAATGGTTGATCGCGCGCGCACGCGCCTCGGCAATCGGACGATCGACAAGCGATCGGCGGCGCGGGAGATGCTGGCAATTTTGCGTGAGGGTGACACACTGGGAATTCTTGTCGATCTGAATACGCTGGACCGTGAAGCCATCTTCGTGGATTTTTTCAACCAACCGGCATCGACGACTTTCATGGTAGCGAAACTTGCGCTGCGAACCGGCGCGGCCGTGTTGCCGGTGTTTGCGCCGTGGGACAAAGAGCGGGACCGCTTCGTGCTGAAAGTCGATCCGCCGTTATCAATCCAACGTACTGAAAACGAAGAAGAGGATGTCAGGCGCTTAACCCAGCAGTACACCCGAATCGTTGAAGACTACGTTCGGCGTTATCCCGATCAGTGGCTGTGGATTCACCGGCGTTGGAAAACACGGCCGCCGGGCGAGCCGGAAATGTACAATCGGTGAAAGCATTGAAAATTGAAAAATGAGAATTGAAATGGCAAATTAGCCGCCCGCCCATCGAGCAATTTGCATTTTTCATTCTTCATTTTCTAATTCTCAATTTCTTTCGCCGCATCGCGTATGGAATCAACCTCCAACATCGCCCGCGCTTATTCCTTTGCGAAGCTGTCATCCTATTCATTTAAAGACGGGCTCCTGATTCGCGGTGCCGATCTCGCCTTCTTCCTTCTGATCAAATTGATCGGTAAGACCATCAAGTTTGAGATCGACGGATGGGAAAACTGGGAGGCGGGCACCCGCGACAATCACATTCCGATTTATACCTTCTGGCACAATCGAGTTTTTCTTTCTACTTATTTTTGGCAGCGGCGCGGTATTGTCGTGATGACTTCACAGAGTTTTGACGGCGAGTACATTGCGCGCTTCATCCAGCGATTCGGTTATGGCGCCGCCCGCGGCTCATCGACACGCGGCGCGACCGGCGCAGTTGTTGAGATGGTGCGTCTGATGCGCGCCGGTTGCCCGACCGCATTCACGATCGACGGTCCCAAAGGTCCGCGTTACGAAGCAAAGATGGGTAGCGTACTGCTGGCCAAGAAGACGGGCTTCCCGATATTGCCTTTCACGATCACGGCCAAACGTTTTTGGGAAGCAAAGAAAAGTTGGGATCAATTTCAGATTCCGAAACCTTTCACGCGCGCGCGCGTCGTAATCGCGCCACCGATTTACGTCGCGCCCGACGCGGATGACAAAGCACTCGAAGCCAGGCGTGCGGAGTTACAAGCGGCGCTCGACGAGATCAATCGGCGCGGAGAAGAGTGGCGAAACAGGGAATCTTAAATCGCAAATAGATTCGGTAGTGCCCTGTACTCGTTTCGTGCTGTCCGCCCCCGGTAATAACATCCACGAAATCACACGAAGTCGACACGAGAAAACGTTTCGTGTGGGTTCGTGGATCGTCTTACCTGGTATGGCAGGATCTCAGAATAGGACACCAGCATAGGTTCTCTCCGTTTTACGTTCTTGCTGGTTCCGGCTAATATCAGGTTCTTCCATTTACGATTTTCTATTTACGATTCACGTTGGTTACGGAGGTCCGATGATCAATCAGGAGCGCATCAAGAACCTGCTGCTGGAATTGGTGCAGATTGACAGTCACTCGCGCAAAGAGCGCGATGTTGCCGAACGTATTAAAAAGCACTGCGAAGCAATGGGCGCGCAGGTCGAGATCGATGACGCCGGAGAAAAAGTGGGCGGCAACAGCGGCAACGTGATCGCGCGTTTCGCCGGGACGATTTCGAACGCGCAACCCATCATGATGAGCGCGCACATGGACACAGTCGTGCCGGGCGAAGGCGTCAAGCCGATCGTCGAAGGCGACATCATTCGTACTGATGAGACGACCGTCCTCGGCGGTGATGACAAATCAGGTTGCGCCGTGATCATCGAAGTGATCCGCTGCCTGCAAGAGCAGAACATTCCGCACACGCCCATCGAAGCGATCTTTTCTATCTGTGAAGAAGTCGGTCTATTGGGAGCGAAGAACGTTGACGTCTCGAAAATAAAAGCGAAGTACGGCATCGTTTTCGATTCTGACGATCCGGGATTTCTCTTTACTAAAGGCCCCTCGTCGAACCACATGGAGTTCAAGATACACGGACTCGAATCGCACGCCGGTGTCGCCCCTGAAGAAGGAATCTCGGCCATCAAGATCGCCGCCGAAGGTCTGGCCGCGATGAAGCTCGGCCGCATCGATTCAGAGACGACTGCGAACATTGGATTGATCAGCGGCGGCATGGCGACGAACATTATTCCGAATCTGGTCGTGCTCAACGGCGAAGCGCGTTCGCACAGCGAAGAGAAACTCAACGCGCAGACTGAGCACATGAAGAAGTGTCTCGAAGATGCGGCGGCAAAATATGAAGTGACTGTCGCCGGCAAGACGACCAAGGCGCGCGTCGAGTCGCATATTGAGCGCGATTACTCATCGATGGACGTGCCTGACAGTTCGCCCGTGGTCCAACTCGTGATTCAGGCGGCCAGGCGCATGGGCCTGGATGTGAAGACGATGGCGTCGGGCGGCGGCTGTGACGCGAACGTGTTCAATCGCCGTGGGATCGAATGCGCCAACCTCGGCACGGGCATGCGCGCCATTCACACGGTCAAAGAATGGCTGGACGTGAAAGACATGTACGCCGCGGCTGAGATGACTCTGGAAATCATGAAGCTGAATGGCGAGCTGGCGACGAATTGAGAACAGCGGCGTCAGAGTACCGACTTTGGTCGGGTATTTGGCGACTGTCGAAACACCCAACTAAAGTTGGTACTCTAACACCCGTTAAATTCGAAGGAGCACTTCCTCAAAAAAAGGTTCTTGACCGCCTTCGCGGCGGCCTCCATAATCGAACTAGTGGCACAGACTTCAGTCTGTGATGCCTTCCCTGCATAAATCACAGACTAAAGTCCGTGCCACATTTTTGATCGGAGGACTGAAATCGCCGTGAGCGAAGAATTAGAGCATAGCTTGCAGCAGGCAATCGAGACATACCTCAACGATCGCCTGCGCACAATCGATGAACAACTCTCGCGTTTGCAGACAGAAGTGAGCGAGGCTCTGGCCCGGCTGCGCGAAAGCTCAACTGCGCAAAGCCTGGACGGAAGCACCGTGTCTGCTGCGATTTTCGCGCATCTGCAAACTGCGCGAGGGCAAAGGTTAAGCGGTGCAACGGCGGCATCTTCCGCTCCCCCGGACGCCGCTCATATCAAACGCGCGATCCAGGAAATCGCGGCCCAGCAATCACAGACAGATGTCCTCAAATCATTGTTAATAGGCGCCGTCGAATTCGCTGATCGGGTGGCGCTGTTCGTGACCAAGAATGATCAGGCGATCGGTTGGCGAGTCTGCAAAGCCAGCGACCCGGCAAATCTCGAAATGATCGGCGGAGTGTCATTGCCTCTCAGCGCCGAAACAATCGTGACACGCGCCGCACGGGCGCGCGCTCCGTTGTCAGGATCAGCGCATGCTGATTCAGAAGATGCGGTTTTGATGGATCAGCTGGGCGGCTCGCCTGCGGTCGTCGCAGCCGTACCTCTGATCGTACGGGGCAAAGTGGTCGCCGTGCTCTATGCCGATTCCACATCCGCGGGAGCGAACGCGATAAATTCCGACGCGTTGGAGTCGTTGGCCGGCGTCGCCTCGATGGCGGTCAATCTTGTTTCAATTCAGCACGCGGCGCCGGTCCAGCAACAACCCGTTCCGGCAACCGAGACGGCCGTCTCGCAACCGCAAGCTGCCGAATCTGCGTACGAGCCTGAGGTTGAGCCGGCAACTTCCGCCGTAGCGACCGAATCTGTCGACGAAGTTTCGCGAGTTACACAGCCGTTAGACTCTCGACCTGAAGGCGCTGCTCCGGAGTCCGTGAGCGTCGCGCCGCCGGTCACCGTTCATGCTCAACCAGTTGTTGAAGCCGCGGAACCAACCAGCGCTGCGGTTGAGGAACCTCAGTCTCCGACGGCAGAAGCGCCGTCGTACACTGCTCCGGCAGATCAGATCGAGAACGTCGCACAGACTGCGCCGCCCCCGTCACCGCCGGTCGCGGAACCTGCTCCCGTCTTTACTTCGCAGTACTCGACACCTTTGGGAAGCGCGCGGCGCTTCGGTGTGAGCGAGCCTGAGTTGCCGATCGAGGTCAGCGAGGACGAGCGCCGCTTGCACAACGATGCGCGTCGCTTTGCGCGGCTACTGGTTTCGGAGATCAAACTCTATAACGAACCGAAAGTCAGAGAAGGCCGAAGCAACGGCGACCTTTACGATCGTTTGCGGGAAGACATCGATCGTTCACGACAGATGTATGACAAGCGGGTCGCTCCGCCAGTCGCCGCGCGACATGATTACTTTCATCAGGAACTGGTGAACACCCTCGCTGAGGGAGACGTCGCAAAGCTCGGTCTGAGTTATCCGGGCGCTGCAGTAGGTGTTAGCTGAAATTATCGTTTAGAGGCGGGCTACGGCCC
>DNNE01000028.1:18516-32202 GCA_003487805.1 Blastocatellia bacterium
GTAGCCCGCCTCTAAACGATGCCGGACCTTTTATGAGTGAATCGTCTGGATGACTTAAAGTGTCGATGATTCGAGCGCTATCGCTCCTGTTGTTGCACAACTCTTAAAAAGGAAACGGCCACCAAGCGGTGGCCGTTTTTTATTGGGAAGAGGAAGTGTCAGAACCCCGAGCGGTAGCGAGAGGATCATGCACTCAACATTGAATCAATGATCCGGTCGCTACCGCTCCCGGTTCTGACACGATTTATGGTGTGCCAAACCTTCGCCGGTACTCAGCTGAATTGATAAATGCCTTCACCATCTCAGCGGCAATGTAATCGCCATTGAACTGATTCAGCTTTGTCAGCCAGAAATCATAACCGGTGTAGTCAGTATCAGGAGCATCGTCCGGATTGCGTCGCAGATAACCGAAGAACTGCATCAGCACGAACGCACGATTGAGTTCAGCTTTCGCCAGATTCGGATGCTCAGCGATGTCGCGAACCACGCGCGCGCGGGTCTTACTCCCGGCTGCCAGCGCCGCCGACTCTTGAGCCTCCTCAGTCAAAGACATTGGACTACCGGCGTTCAGGTTCAGATTGTGAACAAAAGTCGTTGGCAACATGTTCGACGGGTAGGAGTCGGTAAACCGTTTTATCTGCACAAAACTGTTGAAGTACGCGACCTTGTTGTTCTCCAGTATTGTCTGCCAGTCGCCCTGGTTGACGATTACTCCCCGGTCGATTGTTTGCTGGTCCGTCAGGAACTCGTTAAAGCGAACGATGGGCACGCTGATGTTATGCGTCCCTCCGAATGTCGAGACTCGAGTGGCATCAGCATATGCAGTCTTATAAGCGCGCTCGACGAGATAGCCGGTCTCCTGGAATTCGATCGAAAGAAAGAACGCGCCGGAAGCGTTGACGCGACGCGCCTGGACGCAATTGACATCGGGGCCGCATGAATCGATCTGGTTGTCCCAGAACGCAAGGCCTGACGCATCCGGTGTCCGGTTAAGAAAATCGGCGTAGTGTTGCCGCACAAAAAAGTCTGTCTGGTCGATCGGATTTCCAGCGGGCGCGTTGCTCAGACAACTTGAATTCGCGTTAACGAAGGTAGTGATTTCGTTCACCGAGAATGGACAAAACGTGCTGGTGTTGTTTGGGTCTTGCGTGGCCACCATGATCGTATTGGTGCAGCCCGCTTGTCCGTCGCAGTGACTCGCGTTGAAGTTGTGTCCGATTTCATGCGCCGGAATCGTCACGCGGAAAAGCCCATTTGTTTCCAAATCTGAAATGCCATACGCGGCAGCAGGGTTTGCACAAACGACTCCGGTCCAGGCAACGCCGGCGGGTCCTCCCAGACTTCTGCCGGTCCACAAATGCGCCACGTCACGTGGCGAGTTGGCAAAATTCGCATTCCAATAATTTGTGAATTCGCGTAACACTGCGACCGCATCGCCGCTCGCCGTGTATGGATCGTTCGGCGTGTCCCAGGCGTGTTGGAATACAACCGTGAAGGTGAGACCAATGTCGCGCTGATAGATCGCCTGAACCTGATTCATGATGCTGAGAATGTCCTGGTTGGCGGCTGCCGCCGTTCCGCCGAGACCTTGCACATATTCAAAGTCCGCTTCGCTGGCGATTTCGACAACTTTGAAAGGCGAGAAGACCGCCGGTGTGTCGCCGCTGGTGGCACTGGGCCTGATCTGTTTGGCGCCGGCGTTGACTTGTTCTTCCAGGGTGTCCGCGCAGCTTCTGGTGATGTCCGGCCGCACGTCGTCAGCCGTGTAGATCAAATAATCGGTGGGTGCGGCAGACGAAGAGTATTTTCGGGCCGGCTCAACAAAAAAGGATTGGCCCGGTGTCACGATCATGCCTTCCACTGCCGTGTCTGTGACCGTAAAACGGGCGTCACTGGCCCAGACGCCTTCGACGTTACCCTTGTAAGTCAAGACGCCCGCCATCGGGGTCGCGCGCGTCACGCCGTCAGCGTCCACCTCTTCAGCTCGATAGTTAGGCGCTCGCAGATCGTTCGGACTCAGCTGCAGTTCAAAATCATGTGCGGGAGTGACGAGCGACACTCGACCGTTTGTCCGCACTTGTTCAGCCACCACATGTGGATCGATGTTCAAGTCTTCATGCTTCGTGAAGACTTGCTCGAGGTCCTGCTGAAAACGTGCGCGGGTGTTTTGCGCGTCGACGCGTGAGCCGTGAAATGGCGCGGCGACAGCAATAAACGCTGCCAGAGCCAACAGCAAGACGCCATACGTTCTCAAGCGAACCTGATGAGATCTCGTCCGAGACGGCACACGTAGCCCGCGAACCTTTTCAACTCGTTTATTTTGTTTCATAAAGCACTTTCAATTTTCAGCCGGAATTTTGACTGACGTTTTAGGTTTTTCTAGCAGGCACCACAGAAGAGGAGCCAAACCCTGGGGCATTTTTATCTTAGCCGTCGTAATTGCAGCGCGTCAACATGTTTCTGATCGGCAAACCATGCTTCGTTTGCGAGGAGTGTCCCTTTGGTACTAAAGTCAGACGATTTCCGGAACTGAAAACTCTTCTTGAAGGACCAGATGAAGACATCTCTGTCGGAAGACTCGCTCAGAGCTACACAAGAGCGTTTGCGTTCATCCAACCGCGAATTCATGGCCCGTTACCCGGGCGAGGAGGGCCGGCGGCAACCGGTGCACACGGTTTATGGCGGCGCTCATTTGTTTCGGTCAGATTCCGCCCGGCGTCTGGGACAGGTGGCGGAAGCGTCATTGACTGAATACGCGCCTGACTTCGTCGTTTTCGCGCGCGCGATTGGTTTGCCGTTGTCGGATCAACTACCTGATGTGCTGGATTACGCGAGTGGGTTGAAAAACCGTTTGGAAAACGACGCAGAGGCGGTGCGTGAAGAAAACAAAGCAGCGTGGCTCGCGTACACAATTTATGCGCGGGTGTACGAAAAAATACGTCGTGAGGCGGTTGAGGATTTCCGGATCGATTTCGAAGACGGCTATGGTAATCGGCCCGACGCCGAAGAAGACGGTCACGCCGAATCGGCTGCGCTCGAGGTCGTGAAAGGAATGGAGGCGCGCACGCTGCCGCCGTTCATCGGTATTCGCATCAAACCATTTAATGAAGAGCTGCGCGCGCGCAGCACGCGAACCCTCGACATCTTCGTAACGACTGTTTTGGAAAATGCGGGCGGCAGGCTGCCTGAAAATTTCGTCGTCACGCTGCCAAAGATTACCACTCCGGAACAGGTCGGGGCGCTTGCCGATATCTTTGACCTGCTGGAAAAGCAGACGGGGCTAACATCCGGTTCGCTCAAGATGGAGATGATGATCGAGACGACGCAGTCGATCATCAATCATGAAGGGCGAATCAATCTTCCACTGCTCCTCAGCGCAGCGCGCGGTCGTTGCACTGCTGCACACTTTGGGACTTATGATTACACGGCGAGCTGCAGCATTACCGCCGCCCATCAGCACATGATGCATCCCGCGTGCGACTTCGCTAAGGACATGATGCAGGTTTCGTTTGCCGGAACTGGTCTTTGGCTTTCAGATGGAGCGACCAACATCATGCCGGTTGGCCCACACCGCGCCGCGGAAGGCGCTAAGCTGACGTCGAATCAAATTGATGGGAACCGTGCGGTCGTTCATCGTGCCTGGAAGCTTCATTACGATCACATTCAACATTCGCTCGTAGGAGGCTTCTATCAGGGATGGGATTTGCATCCAGCGCAGCTGCCAACTCGCTATGCGGCGGTCTATGCCTTCTTTCTCGAAGGTCTGGATGCAGCGTCGGAGCGTCTGCGCAATTTTGTTGAAAAAGCAGCGAAGGCGACTTTGGTTGGTGATGTGTTCGACGATGCCGCGACGGGCCAGGGTCTGTTGAATTATTTCTTGCGCGCGACCAATTGCGGCGCGCTCACCGAAGACGAGGCGCTGCAGCTGTCAGGCCTGACTCATGAAGAATTGGTTTCAGGTTCGTTCGTGAAGATTCTGAAGAACAGGCAAAACCTCTAGAGGATTGATCAAATGCATACCCTGAATCGAGTTATGGTTTTTCTTACTTTGACGGCGCTGGTAGTCAACGCCTTTGGATCGCCGGGACGAAGAGCTGCGCAGACCGGCTCAGCCGAAGCCACCTCATTGAACAAAAAGATCCGACGCTTTGCGCCAACGGTGATGACCGCCAACACGACGCGTCTTTCGCCGAACGATCGCAAAGCGCTGCAGAAGATCATCGCCGCCGCAAAACTCTATGACCAACTCTATCGCCGCCAGATTTGGAGTGGCAACGAAGCGCTCTTGAAAAAGCTCCAGGCCGATAGCGCTCCGCTTGGCCGGCTTCGTTTGCATTATTTCAAGATCAATCAGGGGCCATGGTCACAGCTCGACGACAACGAACGATTCATTGAAGGCGTGCCGCCGCGTCCGCCGCAGGCGAACTTTTATCCGGAGGACATGACGAAGGATGAATTCAATTCCTGGTTGAGTTCTTTGTCGGAATCAGACAAGTCCAGGGCCACCAGCTATTTCTATGTGATCCGGCGTGACGCGAGCAGAAAGCTTAAGCCTGTTTCGTATAGCGAAGAGTACGAAGAATACCTGAAGCCCGCGGCCCAGTTGCTTAATGAAGCCGGACGCCTGACGACTAATCAGACCTTGAAGAATTTTTTGTTTAAGCGCGCCGTCGCGTTCAATACAAACGACTATTACGACAGCGACGTGGCCTGGATGGATCTCGATTCGCCAATCGAACTGACGATGGGCCCGTACGAAACTTATCAAGATGAATTGTTCGGCTACAAAGCGGCTTTCGAAGCTTACGTGACGCTGCGTGACGACGCTGAGAGTGCGAAGCTGAAAAAGTTCAGCGGCTATTTGCAGGAACTCGAAGATAATCTGCCAATCGATCCGAAGTACCGTAACCCAAAGCTCGGCGCTGCGTCGCCGATTCGCGTGGTGAATGAAGTGTTCAGTTCGGGCGAAGGAAACAGCGGCGTGCAGACCGCCGCGTTCAACTTGCCGAACGATGAACGCGTCGTCAAAGAAAAAGGTTCAAAGCGCATCATGCTCAAAAACGTGCAGGACGCGAAATTCAACAAGACTCTGATTCCGATTTCGCGCGTCGTGCTTGAGCCGGCCCAACTGCGCAACCTCTCGTTTGAAGCTTTCTTTACGCACATCCTGACGCACGAGCTGATGCACGGACTGGGCCCGCACAACATCAACCTAAGCGGCGAGCAAACGACTGTGCGAAAGCAACTGAAAGAGCTTTACTCGGCAATCGAAGAAGCGAAGGCCGACGTCACCGGGCTGTGGGCGTTGCAGTATCTGATCGACAAAGGCGTCGTGGACAACACTATGCAAGGGACGCTTTACACTACTTATCTCGCGAGCATGTTTCGCTCAGTGCGATTTGGGATCGGCGAAGCGCACGGTCGCGGCGTCGCGATGCAGTTCAACTATTTCACTGATGAAGGCGCGGTTCGCTACGACGAAAAGACCGGCAGGTTCAGCGTCGATCAGGCAAAGTTCAAAGCCGCCGTGCGCAAGCTGACGCATGAATTGCTGACGATTGAAGCGGAAGGTTCATACGACAAAGCGCGCGCGATTCTGGTCAAGTACGCCGTGATTCGTCTGCCGATGAAGAATGCGTTTGATAAGTTGCAGGACGTGCCGGTGGATATCGAACCCGTCTTTCCGCTAGCGAAGTAACTTCCTAATCTTTCTCTGCGTCCTCTGTGGTTAATTGATATAAACCACAGAGGACATGGAGAAGACTAAAACAACCTTCCTTGCTCGTGCTCATCATCCGGCTCGACTGATTCCACCAGACGCGGATAGGTGTCGACTAACTTCGCCGGTCCTGGCACGCGTTCTTCTTCCAATTCAGCGAGAATCTCGAAGGCATTTACCAGGCTTTGCCCGCGCGCGTGATTGTTGGTAATGACGAATGTCTGCTTTGCCTTTTCGGAAACTTCCCTGATGCGGCCAATCCAAGGTTCCAACTCGTCTGATGAATAAAGGTAATCGTAACGCTCAACGACGTTCGCTTCTTCACGAAACCAGTTCTGATAATTCCGGCCATGCAGACGAATGTAACCAATCGATGAGGTTACTTCCGCCGCAGGCTTGATCGAATTAGCGAACTGCGGCTGATCGATATCACACAAGCCGACGCCGAGATCTTCGAGCGTCTGCAAGATGCGCGCATTGTTCCACGATTCATGCCGCAACTCGACTACGAGCGGATACTCTTTGAATCGATTAATTAGTTGATCCAGATAGATTCGCTCGTCGCGATCATTCTTAAATGACCAGGGAAATTGCATGAGCACAGCGCCCAGCTTGTTCGCCTGCATCAAAGGATCGATCCCTTCACGATAGAGCTTTTCATCTTCCGCCGTGGCTTTGCCGCGTTCATGCGTAAACGTCCGAGAAAGTTTGGCGGTGAAGACAAAGCCCGGATTGTGCGCGACGCGCTCCAACCACGATCGAGCTGTTTCTGGTTTAGGTGGATGGTAGAAGCTGCTGTTGATTTCCGCGGTGTCGAAATACTTTGCGACCAGGGCGAGCGTGTCGAATTTTGTGCCGGCGCTTTCCGGGTAGACGCGGCCACGCCAATCTGCGTACGACCAACCGGCTGGGCCAACAAGGATGTCGCGAAGCGCCCGCATGAAGATGGAGATTGTCCATGAGGGTTGCAGTTTTGTCGACGCAGGAACCCGGGCGGATAGTCACCGCGCCTACCCATTCACGTTCTAAATCTCCGTCGAAGGACTCCAGGTTGATTGCTGGCACCTCAGTTGCTATGTGCAATACCAGGGTTAAGTACCAGGTTTGTGTGTGGGCCCGGGCGGATTGAAGAGTCTATTAGAGGACATTCGCTTGTACGAGAAGCCTACAAGACCACCATGCGCAGAGAGCACGGTCGTGCAGGAAAGAGGAAATATGAGTCGTCGAACCGTAATCGTGAGAGTGACACTCGTCGTTTTGTGCGTCGCTCTTTTTTATCAACCGTCTGAGGCGCAGCGCAATCTGCGAATCAATGGCACCGTCGTGGGAATCAGCGGCCGGCTCGCCGGTCGGACGCTTCCGTTTTCACTATTCGTTAATCGTTATACGACGCCTGGCGAGATCACGGAACTGAACGGCGCTCGTGGGCGTGGCGAAGACAGTCTGTTGAGCACGTTGTCCCATATGAATGTGGGTCGAATTCAAATTGGCAACAACGTGGGTGTGACTGCGAACGCGATCATCGCGACGCCCTGGGGCGACGGAGGCACAAAATTGACGGTGCTCTGGGAACGCAATATCAACTTTTATGAATTGCGTTACGGGACGAGATCCGAAGACTACCGGTTTGGTTACGCGGAAATGTTTCTTGATCAAAACGGTAAAGGTGAAGGCACGTTTATTCCAGCGGCGCGCGTGAACCTGCGAAACGGCAATACGTGGGAAGTCGAAGACTTCGGCGTGCTGCCGGCGCGACTGATGGGACTGCGAGCAAGCGGCACCGTGCAGGTGAAATAAAAGGTGCGTCTGCAAATTCATGCTCGTTAGATCAGATTGCCCCTTGTTTTGAACAACCCATGATAGGAGAAACTCATGCCGTCAAAGAAGGCAAACAAAAAGTCAGCTAAGAAAACTTCGGTGAAGAAGAAATCGGCGGCTAAGAAAAAAGCCGCAGCAGGCGTTAAGAAAAGCGCGAAGAAGAAGGGCGCGGCCAGCAGCGCACAAAAACGCAGCCGTCGAAGCAAGGCCAGCGCAAGGAAGTCGCCCGCAAAGATATCCGTTGCTAAAAAGGGCGGCGGCCTCAAGATAAGTTCGAAGGACCTAATCAACCCAATTGAGCTGAGCAACAAGATAGTCGAGCAGGCGAAAGGGATCGCGGACGACTTGCTGAAGGGAGCAGCCGGTCTAGTGAAAGACGCAGTCGAAGCTGGCGCACACGCAGCAGAGCAGGCTACTCAGGCCGCAAGGGAAGCCACTAAAACCGCGAACGCTCGTGCCAAATCAGCCCGGCAGCACAGGTAGGCAACGGCGTTCTTAAACTACCGACTGATTGAAAGCGCTCGGCCCGAACGTCATGCGATTCAATCGCTGACGAACGGGCCGGGGTGTCTTCGGAAGCTACGGAAGAATCGTCACATGGTGTGTCAGTTCTTCGTAATCGCCACGCGCTGCGGTGCATAGTTAATTCGTCGCAGCTCGCGCATGCTTCCATTCTTCAAATCACCTTCCACTAATTCGTTAACCATGCGCCGAGTTTGATCAACGTAGAGTGTAGATCCTTACTATCAGTTCCGACCACGACGGCTCCGTAAGCCATCGCCTTGATTCGATTGTTCAGAAAGATTTTACTTGCCGCCCACACTCGAAAGGTGTATTAGGAAGTATCCGCCATCAGTCAACTCTTTCTATAAGGACTACACCGGTTTCCGTTCGGTCCGCAAGACAATTAACTAAAATCATCCAGGTGGGAGCAAAAATGAATAGAAAAATCGTTTGGTCGCTGGTAACGCTCGCCGTTGTGTTCGGTGCGTCTCTGAAATATACCCAAAGTGCATCTTCGAGTTCATCTAACGAGCCGATAGCAGTTCCGCGCGCTGTTCCAAAAATCTCAAGCCTGGCTATGCCGTTCGCAACAACGTTAGACGTCGATCGGACGGACGATACCGCCGCTGCCACGGCCTGTACAATCGCAGCCAACGACTGCAGTTTGCGCGGTGCGATCATTAACGCCAACGCCGATGTTACTGGGACGCCGGTGACAATCAATCTGCAACCCGGGACCACCTATAACCTTACCCTGACGAATGCCACCCAAGAGAACGCCGCGGCAACGGGTGATCTCGACGTCACGACAACGCTTCACACAGTGATGATCGTCGGTGGCGGTTCGTCGACGATCATCAATGCTGCGGGACTTAATTCGGGAACTCTCCACGATCGCGTGTTTCAAATCAATGGTTCAGGAGTGACCGCGATCTTTCAGGACCTCACGATTGAGAATGGCCGGGCGACCGATGACGGCACCAGTGGCGCGAGCACTGACCCGGTGGCGCAAAACGCTACCCGCTCGGGTGGTGGCATTCTGAATAACGGCGGCAGTGTGACGCTCACCAATGTCACAATTCAATCGTGCCAGGCGTTGGGTAAGGGTGATACGGTTTTGAACGATCACACGACCCTCGATGCCCACGGTGGTGGTCTCGCCAGTCTCACCGCTACGGGAAGCGTGATCATTACCGGCAGCACCTTCACGGGGAACAGCGCGCTAGGCGGGGAGGGAACTAACTTTAACAACGGCGCCGGCTCCAACGCCGCAGGCGGTTCGATCTATTTCGAAGGCGGCACGCTCAACATCGATGGGTCGCGTATTGATACCAGTAACGCGACCGGCGGAAAAGGCGGCAACGGCCCAGGTAATCAGCAGAACGGAGGTATTGGCGGCACCGCTCAGGGTGGAGGCGCCTGGATCGGCAGCGGCACGATCAGCATAAATAACACCACGTTCGAAAGCTGCGCAGCGACCGGCGGCAACTCCGGCACAGGACAAAATGGCTCCGAGCCGACGGGCGATGGCGGTGGTGGTGGCCTCTACAGTCTCGGTAATACTACCGTGACCAACTCAACTTTTGATTTGAATAGCGCCACTGGCGGACGCAGTGGTGATACCTTCGGCCCAGACTGCTTTGGCGCGCATGAATCTCTTAACGCTGGGGCCGGCCGCGGAGGCGCGATCCTGGCGGACGGCGGTAGCCTGGTCGTCGATACCGCAACCTTCGCAAGCAACTCTGCCAAAGGCGGTAACGGTGGTAATGGTGGTCCAACGAACGTTGCGACCTGCGCTCAAAGCCAACACGGCGATGGCGGACTTGCCTATGGCGGTGCGATTACCAACAACAATGCCGCGACTCTTAACATCAAGCACTCAACGATCAGCGGTAATAGTGCTCAGGCCGGCAACAGCGGGTTCAATCAAGGCGGAGCTACCTTGCCGCCGCGTAACGCGGCTGAGGGTACGGGTGGCGGAATTCGCGTCGGTCCCGGCAGCGTGACTTTGGAAAACACAATCATTGCTAACAACACCGCGGCCAACGGCGTAGGCGCTAACCCCGGCGCATTTACACCCGGACCGAATGTCGATGGCGCGGTCACCAGCAACGGTCATAACCTGCTCGGTGTCGCTACCGAAGCAACAGGATTTTCCGGGGCGGGAGATCAAACCGGCGCCAACCCGATGCTTGCTCCTTTGGCGAGTAATGGTGGGCCAACGCAGACGATGGCGCTGACGATCGGCAGTCCGGCCATCGATGCAGGCGTGGCTTCTGGAGCTACAACTGATCAGCGCGGTATGCCGCGCACGGTTGATGATCCTGGCGTCCCTAATTCTGGCGGCAGCGACGGTACTGACATCGGCGCTTACGAGTCGCCGGTCCTTTGCCATCTCACTTGCCCAACCGACATCAGCGTGTCGAACGACCCGGGCGATTGCGGCGCAATAGTCACTTACACGACTCCATCGGGAGACGCCTGCGGTACCGTGACGTGCGATCATCCTTCGGGAGATTTCTTCCCGGTTGGGCCCACGACCGTCCAATGCAACAGCACGGCTGGTCCAACCTGCAGCTTTACGGTCACTGTTAACGACACGCAGCCTCCGACGATCAGTGCGCCGGCCAATGCGACCTACCAATGCGCTAGTCAGGTGCCGCCGGCTTCGCCGGCACAGGCGACCGCTTCGGATAATTGCGGCGCGCCAGCCGTCACCGTTTCAGAATCAAACAACGGTGGCGCTGGTTCTCCTGCCAGTCCGCTGATCATTACTCGCACCTACACGGCAACCGATGCGGCCAGTCTCAGCACGAGCGCAACGCAAACGATCACCGTCATCGACAACACGCCTCCGAGCATTACTTGCCCGGCCAATATCGTGGTGAATGCCATCCCGGGAACGTGTGCGGTGCCGGTCAACTTCACGGTCACGGCGAATGACAACTGTTCGTCTGCAACAATAATTACCAGCAAGACATCGGGCTCGAGCTTTCCGGTTGGAACTACAACGGTAAATGCAACGGCGACAGATGTGGCGGGCAATTCGAGTAACTGTAGCTTTACCGTGACGGTTAAGGACATTACTCCGCCCGTAATTATTCTTAACGGTCAGACAATTGCGCTCTGGCCACCCAACCACAAATATTCGACCATCAAGATTACGGATCTGGTTGAGAGTGCCAGCGATCTTTGCGATCCGAGCGTCAATATCAATAGCGTGCGGATTGCACAGGTCACGAGTGACGAGCCTGACAACAGTGGCGGCGATGGCAACACGACGCATGACATCGTCATTGCGCCCGACTGCAAGTCAGTACAACTGCGCGCTGAGCGGATGGGTGGTAGCAACGGACGGGTTTACACCATCACCTTCAAGTTGACGGACGCGTCGGGCAATAGCAGCACCGCTACCGCGAAGGTTATTGTGGACCATTCACAAAACGGATCGGCCGCGGTCGATGACGGACCACACTACACAGTCTTGAGCGGCTGTCCTTAGCGGGCTGGGTTGCGCGAGAGGAGGCCAGCCCGTTATTCGAGCTGGCCTCCCCATTCAAAACAGGCCTTCTTAGTTCTTCGTAATCGCGACGCGCTGCGGTGCATAGTTTATTCGTCGCAACTCGCGCATGCTTCCATTCTTCAAATCACCTTCCACTATTTCGTAACCAAGCAGCGCCAGCACGCGACCGCGCACGAATATCGGTCGCGAGTTGCCATACCAATCGACGCAGGAAGCGCGGCATCCATCGTCGACGGCCTTTTCGGCTTCCGCGCCGAGTTCTCCCAACTCTTCAAAGTGCAACGATCGATTGCGCAGGAAAATAATCGCGGCTGAACTTTGAAATAGATTCATGTAGCCGGCGCGGCCGGGAACGCTAATCGGCAAACCGAGCACGCCCGAATCTGGTCCATCCGGTTTGTAGAAGAAACCCTGACTGCGCAACTCACCCTGCGAAGCATCCCTGCGCGTGTAATCATCTGCAACCTCGGGTGAATCGCCGAGTTTAATCGACGTAAAGTGCAGGTCCTTACCATCAGTTCCGACCACGACGGCTCCGTCAGCCATCGCCTCGATTCGATCGACGCCGTGCTTGAGAGTCAGTTCGTTTGTGTCGCCGTCTGTCCAGCGCACTACGTAAAGGCTCGCTTGCCATCTGTTTTCGGGCTGGCCCGCGCCGCTGCCGATTCCATAAAGCAGATAGTTACCAACGAAGCGATTTTGGAAGGAGGCGTTCTCCGGCTTGGGCAGCGGGTGATAACACCACGATGACGCGGCACTACTGCCGTCATTGAAAAGAGAGAGCGGCAGCCGCATCAAGGCGACGTCGCCGGCTGAGGTTTCCGCCGCCCACATGCCGTCGCCTGAAGCACCGGTACGCACCAGCACGTTCAAATGCTTGTCTTCGCTTTCGAGAAATGAAAACTGATCGACGGGACTGCCGGAGACGCCAATCGCGCTCGGTCCCGATCCATCGAGCGGCATGCGATAGAGCATTGAGTGCTGGCCGCCGCGCTGTCCATAACCCGCCCAATCAGTGGTCCAAACGTAAACTGATTCCGGCGAAACATAGAATACGCGCCCCGGCGCTCCCAACACTCCGGTCGCATCGCACTTGAAGTCGTCGTTGGCCAGATCGCAGACCGTCACCGTGTGCAAGGCCAATCCATAAGTCGAATCCAGCTTGCCCTCGGGGACGTAAACGCGAGTCGCCGAAACGATGCGTTGAAATTCAGCCGGCGTCGCGCCCTTGTGCCACTTGCGGACGGCGGGAAATTGAGCGAACGGATCAGTCGCGTAGGGGTTCAAGTAAAGCGGCGTGTAAAAAATCAGCTTGCTGCCGATCAGGCGGCTGGCGTAGTTACGCGATGAGTAGTAATCATTCGAGCGCAGATGATAAGTCGATCGATAGGCGAGGTTGCCGGCGCGATCGATCCTGAACAGCCCAACTTCCGTGCCGCCGCGTTCGTAGCTATAACCAATCACCGCCACTGTATCGGCTGAGACGAGCATTTCGTCGTACCAGGTGTAGCGCGGATCGATGTCCGGTCCAAACGCATCGACACTCGATATCGGCTTCAGCGTGTTGTCGCCGATCGCCACCGTGAACAGACGTCCGCGCCGCAGCACGACGAGGTGATCGCCGTGCAATTTGACGATGCCTCCTTCGTCGACACCGACGTGTTGGGTGTTGGTAATCGATTCGTCTTTTGCAGCCGTCGCGTCGGCTTCTTTGGCAAGACCCGTGGCCGCTGCCTGGTTAGCGGCGGGGGCCGGCGCCAGGGCTTCAGACTTTGTGCGTCGCGCTTGAGCGCGTTTTTGTTCTTCAACAAGTTGCCGGAAATAATTTTTCAGCTCTTCTTCAGAGCCGAAGGAACGCATCGTCTTCTTTGCAGTCCTGGTTTCAATGCGTGGCGCCGAAGCCCCACTCACTAAACGGTTTCCGCCCGTGGCCAGCGCCGAAATCAGGCCCACGACGGCGGCGACCGAAAAGACAAGCGAGGTAAATGAGAGCACGAAGTTTCGCGCATTTCGAAGGTTGTTCATCATCAGTTCTCCTGTTGGGTATTACTCAAACACAACAGAAGAACGGGACGGGCCGACGAACTTGCAGGGAGAAATTACAGAACCGCTCGCGGTAGCG
>DNNE01000028.1:32499-32734 GCA_003487805.1 Blastocatellia bacterium
CCGCTCGCGGTAGCGAGCGGGTGCTTTTGTACTTTAGGCTTGGACGAGTTCTGCGGTTGACCCCCTTTCGACGAACTGTCGCCTTGGTCGTTTTTCGCGAATGTAGTTGGACCCGCCCGCTATCGCGAGCGGTTCTGTATCAACCGTCGTGTGAATGCGCCATTAAGTAGTTGAGCCGCATGAAAGCCTGCGATATAGTTTAGAACTTAGATTGCGGAGGGGTCGCATAATGGTA
>DNNE01000144.1 GCA_003487805.1 Blastocatellia bacterium
ATATCCTGGCGAGTCCGGAGGCCGGTGCATTGCATTGCGGATGTACTTCGCGACTTGAAGAAGGAATCGTCCACGTGGGCCAAAGAGAATTTTAATCGCAGATTCGCCTGGCAAGAAGGTTATGCGGCGTTCGCCGTAAGCCCCACGACGACCGCCTCAGTGCGGCGCTACATTGCCACGCAGGAGGCGCATCATCGTAAACATTCCTTTGTCGATGAACTGAGAGAGCTTCTCAACGCGGCGCGTATCGAATTTGACGAGAAGAGGCTCAACAAAGGGGTCAGGCCTGCGATTTTGCGATTCTATATCGAGAGCCTAACCGCAAAGCAGCTTCGGCCTTGGGAGGGCCGGAGCGTGGTTTGAGACTCCAGCCCAATGCCGCGCAGCGGCTACGATGCGTCAACCTCAAAGACGCGGTCGCAAACCTGACCCCAAGCGTCTACATTTATGCGGCATAGCCGCAACCCGCGATTCTTCCGCGATCCTTCTCACGATGTGTTGGCCGTTCACTTGCCGTCAAATCAGTCCCAGTGGTAAAGGTTTACTAATCTACTCAGACCGGATGGAGCAACTCATGTTTCTTCGACAGTACACTTATTTCCGCGCCGTGATCGTCGCGTCTCTGACTCTCGTTTCAGTGATGCTCTCTTCTACACAAACTCAGGCGCAGCGCAAAGATGATATTTATTCCAAAAAGTATATCTCCGCGATGATGGGCAGGGTGTACGACTGGCAGATCAGAAACCCGGTCGAAATAAACGAACGGAATAATAATTTGTGGGCGCGGGCGGCCTTCTACACCGGGATCATGGCTGCTTATTCCAGGACGCACGACAAGAAGTACTTAGAGCAGGCGGTGAAATGGGCTGACGGCAGGCAATGGAAGCTGGGAGAGCGGCCCCGACATGCAGACGACCAATCTCCCGGCCAGACATATCTTGAACTCTATCTACTTAAGAAAGATCCGTCGATGATTGCGGAGACCAAATCCACCATCGATGCGATGATCAGTGCTCCCAAGCCGGGCCGCGAGGACTGGTGGTGGTGTGACGCGCTGTTTATGGCGCCGCCGGTTCTGGCGCGTCTTAACGCGGCCACTGGTGACAAGAAGTATCTCGATTTCCTGAACACCATGTGGTGGGACACAACCGACTTTCTCTTTGATCAAGACGCCAAACTTTACTACCGCGACAAGAACTATATTGGGAAACTGAATCCCAACGGCAAAAAGATTTTCTGGGCCCGCGGCAACGGTTGGGTAATGGCTGGTACCGTAAGGGTGCTGCAATACCTCCCTAAGAAGAATCAAGATCGCCAGCGTTACATAAACCTTTTGCGGACGATGGCCGCGTCGGTCAGTCGCGTTCAGGGAGAAGACGGATTGTGGCGGCCAAGCCTGCTTGACCCGCAGGAGGTGTCCGTCCCTGAGACAAGCAGTTCCGGATTTTTCTGTTACGCCCTCGCCTGGGGTATCAACAACGGGTTTCTGGATCGTCAAACTTACCTGCCCGTCGTCAGGAAAGCCTGGCAAGGATTGATTGGCGCGGTGCATCAGGATGGCAAGCTGGGCAATGTGCAGGCAATCGGTGCTTCACCGGCGAAACTAACGGCTGAAGATAACCAGGAATATGGGTCAGGCGCTTTCCTACTGGCTGGAAGCGAGATTTACAAACTGAGTGCAAAATAGAAACCTCGGGATCAAATAGAAACCTCTAGTAACCCTCGGGTTCAAGCTTGCGAGCTGCGAAGCAGCGGCCAGAGTTAAGCCCAAGGCGAGGCCTCACGAGCCTTGTGTTGCGTCAAGACAAGTGAGCGGAGCCGCGGAGCGGCGACCGCATCTATCTCCAGAGGTATCGGCGAAAACCAGAGGCAATTTTCTGTCTCCAAATACTTGGGTCGCCGCTCCGCGGCTCCAAACAAAGTTATTACGACGCTAACCCAAGGCTCGCCAAGCCTCGCCTTGGGCTTAACTCTGCCCGCTGCTTCGCAGCTGGTTTAAGTGATCAAGAAGAAATTTCTTGGACGATCTGTCGAATTCCGGTACAGCCATTCGACTATATTGTGAAGGCAGGGCAACCGGCCCGCCCAAACATCAAAAAATAAAGACCGTCACAGGAGAAAAGAAAAATCATGCCGCAATACCTGGTTGCTAACTACCTCCCCGACGACTTCGACCCGTCCGCCGTAACCGAAGCGATGATCGAGGAGATCCACGCGCTCAACCGCGAAATGATTGCTGCCGGCGTCAGGAAATTCGCCTGCGGAATTTCCTCGGCCAGCAACGCAAAGACGGTGCAGAAGCAAGCTGATGGTGCGGTGCTCGTCACCGATGGGCCGTACACCGAGACCAAGGAGCACATGGGCGGATTTTGGATACTGGAATGCGCTGATATCGACGAGGCACTGGCATGGGCGAAGAAGGGTGCCATCGCCTGCGATGTGGCCGGCGAGGTGCGCGAACTTCTTTTCTTCCCGGACCCGCAGGGGGCAACGGAATAGTCTGGCGCAGTGGGCTGGCGCCGGAAAATCATCCACAGATTACACAGATTTAGAATGCAAGCATGACAAAGGTTTTTCCAAGCTGCGTAAATCTGCGTAATCTGCGGACAATTCTTGCTGTTGTTGTTTTGTATTTCCCATGAACGTACAAAAACAAATCCAAAAATACATTACCGGCCAACCTGAACCAAAACGCAGCGACATGCAGGCGTTGCACCGCGTCATTCTGCAAGTAATGCCAGCATGCAAATTGTGGTTCCTGGATGGGAAAGACCGCGAAGGTAAAACTGTTTCTAACCCCAATATAGGATATGGCTCGCGCACCATGAAATATGCCGACGGAACGACCAGAGAGTTTTATCAGATTGGTTTGAGCGCAAACAAAACCGGGATCTCTGTCTATATCCTTGGGATCAAGGATAAGAAATACTTAGCCCAGACATATGGAAAAGAACTCGGCAAGGCGAGCGTGACGGGGTATTGCATTAAGTTCAAAACTCTAAAAGATATAAACATTCAAATACTTGAAGCGGCAATACGACATGGGTTTGAGGCTTCGGAATGAAAAAGGCGGCCTGATGAAATAAGTTTTTGTGTGGTCGGTCTTCCTTCCGACCGACCACTGTGTTTTTCGGCGGCGATCGCGGCTCTCGTTAGGGACGTATTCGCGGCGTGAGAAAGGTCATTAATATGAATCCAAATATAAAGACAACAGCTTTTTTCCTGGCGATGCTCCTGACAATGCTCCTGTCGGGTGTCGTATCGGGGCAGCAAAAGCCAACTACGGGCTATGCGCCGGTTAACGGACTCAAAATGTATTACGAGATCCACGGGAGCGGCGAGCCTGTGGTGTTGCTCCACGGCGCGTTTATGGCAATTACTGGGGACTGGAACGATTGGATCGGCGAGCTTTCCAAAACACGGAAAGTGATTGCCGTCGAAATGCAGGGTCACGGGCGGACGGCCGACATCGATCGCGATATTACTTACGAAAACCTCGCGGACGATGTGGCGGGGCTGCTCGATCATCTAAAGATCCCAAGCGCGGATATCATCGGTTACAGCTTGGGCGCCGGCGTTGCGATGCAGTGTGCGATCCGCCATCCGGAAAAAGTGCGTAAGGTCGTCAGCATTTCGGCCCCGTTCCGCCGCGACGGATGGGTCAAGGAAGCGAACGACTTTTGGCCGACATTCACGTGGGAAGTGTTCAAAGGCACTCCTATGGAAGCCGAGTATAAGAGGCTAAGCCCGACGCCTGACAAATTCCCGGATTTTGTCAATCACATCAAAGCGACGGCTTTGAAACCATACGACTTTGGCGCCGACAAACTCAAAGCCACCAAAGCGCCGATGTTTTTCATCTTCGGCGACGCCGACGGTGTACGGCTCGATCACATTTCGGAAATGTTCCGCCTGAAGGGCGGCGAGGTCTTTGGCGACATGCGGCCGCGTTCCACATCGAGATTGGCCATTTTGCCTGACACAACGCACGTCACGCTGATGGCGCGCATGTCAACGATCGTCCCGATGGTGAACGACTTTCTCGATGCGAAGCCTCAAAAGCAATAGCTACCTGCGATTAGACCGCCGATCGTCGGCCGATGCGGGGTCAGAAATAATATGAGCATCAAACTTACTCGTCGCGAATTACGAGCGCAACGGCGCAGTTCAAACCGGAACAGTCGGGCAATAACGACTCACTTCAGCAACCCGAAGGGTTGCAAAGAAAGTAGCCGGTGGTCGGAGTCCGCGGAGACCACCGGAAATG
>DNNE01000027.1:0-9061 GCA_003487805.1 Blastocatellia bacterium
TGATTGCTTGATTGGCCAAGTATATTGTTGCCCTCCCAAAGGGACAGGGAGCATGCTACGCACCCTCACCCCAACCCTCTCCCAGGGGGAGAGGGAGAAATTGCAAGTTAACAACTTGCGCTACAGCGAACTTGCCGCCTGCGAACGTCTGTCTTATGCTGGGCGCGCTTCGGCGTCATGCTATCTAAGATCCTCAATCAACTTATCCTGCTCTGTCTGATTCTAGTCTCTTCCACATGGATAGCTTCCGCCGAACGTCTTCCCATCAAGACTTACACCATTGCTGACGGTCTGGCGCGCAACGATGTCGGTTGTATCAAACAGGACTCTCACGGATTTCTATGGTTCTGCACCGGGGAAGGTATTTCACGGTTTGACGGCTATAGCTTTATCAACTACGGAACCAACGCAGGCCTATCCTCCCGCAACACGAACGACCTGATCGAGAGTCGAAATGGAGACTATTTCGTCGCCACCAACGATGGACTATCCAGGCTAAGCTCGAGTTCTTTCACCGGATCAGCGGAAAAAATGTTTCAGGTCTATCGCCCTGAAGGAGGAGTTTTCGCCAGGTCTTTCAATGTGTTGGTTGAAGATCGTTCCGGTAACATTTTCTGCGGGACAAACGGCGGACTCTACAGGTTCGAGCCGGGAAATGAGGCAGGCAAGTTCACCAGGCTCGACTGGATTCCTGTTGACGAGAGAGGCTGGGGGCCCGTTGCATCGCTGCTTTTGGATCGCCAGGGTCGGCTTTGGATAGGAACCGCAACCAATGGGATCTGGTTGCTGCGACCGGATGGCACAGTCAGCCGGTGCGCGATTACAGGTGAATCAGGTGTCAGTGGAGCAACTGCACTAGTTCAGGATCATAACGGAAATATCTGGGCGTCCGGTGCTGGGAATCTTTATCGGATGAGTGAAGTCCCCGCGGCCGGGGCAGTCGTGGCCCAGATGGTCAAAGTCAGGAATACTGATCGGGCGTACACGAACCTTCATGCCAGAGTGCTGGTGGAAACGCCGGACGGTCATATTTGGCTTGGTGGAAACGGCCTGGTCGAACTGGAACCAGCCGGACCTGATTTTGAACAGCGCCTTTACGGAATTGGGGAAGGGCTCAGCGATTCACAGATTCTGACTCTGTTTCCGGATAGAGATGGCAATCTTTGGCTGGGAAGCGAGAGCGGTGGTGCGATGAAGTTAGCTCGGAACGGATTCAGCACTTATCGCGAGGCGGACGGGCTGGCCAGCGGACGCATCGCCGCCATCTTCGAGCGGGTTACCGGCGATTTGTGTGTCGTGAGCGGTAATGCGTTCAATCTATTGAAAGGCAGGCGCTTCGAAGCCCTGCGCCCCCGATTGCCGGCAGGCATGACTTATGGGTGGGGTTGGAACCAAATCAGTTTCCAGGATCAGAGTAGTGATTGGTGGATAACGTCAGGCAGTCTCTTGCGGTTTGGCAGCAAACCTGGTGGTGAGCCGGCCACTACCCCGAAGGCGGTTTACGAATTCGAAGACGCCGCCCCGCACGGTGGAGTTTTCCGTCTTTTTGAAGATTCAAAAGGCGACATCTGGATTAGCACGTTTTCATCCACGGCAGTACTTGCCCGTTGGGAGCGTGCCAGCAACCAGATCATTCGCTATCGCGAAGTCGATCCGGAAAAAAATGGCGCGCCCTCTGCATTTCGTGAGGATCGAAACGGCGCTCTTTGGATTGGCTTTTATCAGGGCGGCGTAGCCCGTTATCGCGACGGCCACTTCACGTTCTTTGGCCAGGCCGACGGCCTGGGAGGCGGTTTCATTCGCGACATTTATGTTGATCGCGAAGACCGCATCTGGATTGCTACGGCGCTCGGCGGTCTGAGTCGAATAGATAATCCGGCGGCTGAACGGCCGTCCTTCGTCACACTCACCAGCGCC
The DNA here is from genome assembly GCA_003487805.1 of Blastocatellia bacterium. Classification (GTDB taxonomy): domain Bacteria; phylum Acidobacteriota; class Blastocatellia; order Pyrinomonadales; family Pyrinomonadaceae; genus UBA11740. The sequence goes on from DNNE01000027.1 coordinate 1,918, forward strand.
GATGGACTTGCCAGTAATCAGGTGACGTGTTTTGTGGAAGACAGCCAGGGAAATATTTTCATAGGAACCGGCCGAGGGCTGGACCGGCTCGATCCGACCACGAACTCGATTCGACATTACACCACCGCCGAAGGACTGCCGGACGATTTCATCAACGTTGCTTTCGCAGCGCGTAACGGAGCGCTGTGGTTTGGCACCTTGCGCGGGTTGGCGCGCCTAATCCCACGGCCTGATTCGACAATTGATCCGCCACCGATTCTGATCGGTGGCATTCGGGTCGCGGGCGTCGGACGGCCGCTGAACCAAATGGCCCCGGTCGATGTTGCGGACATCGAGATCGGTCCAAATCAAAACCAACTGCAAATCGATTTCTTCAGCATCGGATTTACGCCTGGTGAGACTGCGCGATACCAGTACCGGCTCGACGGAGTGGATCAGGATTGGAGCGTGCCGGGCAGCGAACGGTCGGTCAACTATGCTCAGCTGACCTCGGGCAAATACCGTTTTATGGTTCGCGCCCTTAATTCAGAAGGAGCGGTCAGCCGCACTCCGGCCACAGTCAGCTTTCGAATTCTCCCTCCTTTTTGGCGGCGCTGGTGGTTTGTGACTGCCATACTCCTCTTGTGTTCCGTGCCGTTGCTTTCATTCCTTTATTACCGGGATGTGCGCCGCCAAGAGCAGCGCCGGGCCCGCGAAGAACGCTTTCGCGAGCTCGAGCGAGTCCGCCAACGCATAGCCAGCGACCTGCACGATGATCTTGGATCGAGCCTGACGCAAATATCACTATGGAGCGAAGTGGTGCAACAGCGTTTGCATCATGAATCTGAAGCAGTAACTAAGCCGCTGGCGTTGATCGCAACGTCCTCTCGCGAATTGATCGACACCATGAGCGACATTGTTTGGGCTATTAATCCGCAGAAGGATCATCTTAGCGATCTTGTTCAGCGCATGCGTGGTCTCGCCAGCGATCTTTTCGCTGCTAGTGGCACACAGTTTACTTTTAACGCGCCGCCGGCGGGTCAGGACCTTCTCCTGGGCGCTAACTTGCGGCGCGAGATCTTTTTGATTCTTAAAGAGACGCTCAACAACATCGTCCGACATGCCGCGGCCCAGCGCGTGCGGATCGACTTGCGTGTGGATCAACGCCAATTATTTCTGCAGGTAAGCGACAACGGAAAGGGCTTTAATGTGGCCGATGAAAAAGAAGGTCACGGCTTACTCAGTATGAAGTCGCGCAGCCGCGATATCGGAGCGAAGTTCGAGTTCACCTCGGTCGCTGGTGAAGGCAGCACCGTCACCTTGAGAGTTCCTTTGCGGCAGCCCACAGGGCTGCAAGATAGTAGCCGGTGGTCGTAGACCACCGGAAATCAATGCAATTGATCGTTGGCACCCTGGAAGGGTGCGAGATTAACAATGGATTCTCGCGGGGCCAGGAGCTGGCACCCCTTCAGGGTGCGACTCGCTATCACTTGGTACCGGTGGTCTCTCCCGATAAATCGGGACTCCGACCACCGGCTACTTTCTCGCAACCCCGCGGGTTGCAAATACGTCCGCCCAGTTTTTTCCTGGAGCGGCAACATAATCCGACGAAGGTGAATCAAGTATGTAAATACCACCGTAAGGGAGGGCGTGAACGTGGCGGATAAAACGCCCTCCCTGACGGTCGGGATACTCCCCCGAGATATAAACTACGAAAATATGTAGCGATGAATATTGCGGTCGGGACTTAAATGAGACTGTGATACTCCAACAAGTTACGACATTGAAAACGCCAGCCCCAGCTTTGATAGAAGTCGCAATCATCGAAGATCGTCAGGAAATTCGAGATGGTCTGGCAGCGCTGATTGGCGGCACTGAAGGATTTCGCTGCGCGGCCCTCTATAGTTCCATGGAGCAGGCAATCGCGAAAATGAGTCGTCATCGGCGGCCGGACGTCGTGCTTTGCGACATCGGACTGCCGGGAATGTCCGGCATCGAAGGCATCCGGATTTTGAAAGAAACCGATCCCGGACTGCTGGTCTTGATGCTGACAATTTACGATGATGACGACCGTATCTTCGAAGCGATTTGCGCGGGGGCCACGGGCTATTTACTTAAGAAAACGCCGCCGGCGCGTTTGCTGGAAAGCTTGCGCGAAGCAGTCAATGGGGGCGCCCCAATGTCGCCTGAAGTCGCCCGCAGAGTGATCACGCTCTTTCGCGACATTCGTCCACCAAAACGCGCCGATTACGATCTGACTCCCCATGAGACACGCTTGTTGCGGCTCCTGCTCGAGGGCTACAACTACAAGGCCGCCGCCGCTGAGCTGGGCGTTACGGTTCACACTATCTCTTTTCACCTGCGCAGCATCTATGAAAAATTACAGGTTCACTCCAAGTCCGAGGCGGTCGCCAAGGCTCTCCGTAATCGCTTAGTGTGATTGATCGGCCAATACTCCATCTTCTGATTTCCACCGCTTAGCTTCCAACGATCCGGACGTCCCACTACGAATACTCGTAGTGCCGATCACTTATCCCTGCCTTAGCCTTTCGCAAGACTTCCGGGAGACCGCCCGGAAAACGAAAGCGCATCAAGGAGTGCGAATTTAAATGATTCATCAATCCGTCAAGACTATTTCTCAAGACACTATGGTTGGAAAATTGTCGCCAAAAATGCGAGGCCGGCACAAGGCGGTCAGGAGCTTATGGGTGTTCCCATTCCTGGCGTTGTTGCTTCTGCTAACCGCGCCGGTCGAAGGTGCGACCCTGGCGGTCATTAATACGAATGATAGTGGAGTGGGTTCGCTGAGGCAGGCGATCATTGACGCAAACACGGCTTCCGGTGCTGACCTGATTAACTTCAACATCCCCGGAGCCGGAGTGCGAACCATCAATCCGATGTCGCCCCTGCCTCCGATCACTGAGACGCTGACTATAGACGGATATTCGCAGCCAGGTTCCAGTGTTAACACCCTCGCCATCGGAGACAACGCGGTGTTGCTAATTGAATTGAATGGAGCAAATGCCGGCGGCGTCGGTTTCGATATAAAAGCGCCGACAACCCTGCGCGGTCTGTTGGTGAACAGGTTTCCGGATTACGGCATCAATATCCGAGCGTCCGCTCCGGGAAATGTAATCACTGGCTGTTTTTTGGGGACAGATCCGAGTGGAATGTTTTCTCGGCCAAATGTTTCGGGCAACATTATCGCCGCATCTTCCAACAACGTAATTGGTGGAGTCACTCCGGCCCTGCGGAACGTAATCGCGAGCGATTCAAGCACCGAATCCGGTAATGGCATCGAGATCGATGGCGATCAGGCCAATCCCTCGGCGGTTACCGGCAACGTGATCCAGGGCAACTATATAGGTGTTAACGCGGCTGGAACCGCGGCCCTCGGCAACGGTAACGGTCTTGAAATCAACTCTCAAACCAATCTAACGATCGGTGGTTCGTCAGCTGGAGCGCGAAATGTAATTTCCGGAAACAATTCTGCGGGAATCGATATTAACGGCCTGACAAATTCATCGATCCAGGGAAACTACATCGGGCTGGATGCAAATGGGCAAGCCAAAATTGCTAACCTTGGTGGCGGGATAGGCGTAAGCGGATCTTCCAACCTGACCATCGGCGGACTGGGCGCCGGGCAGGGTAATGTAGTCTCGGGCAATCAGCAGATTGGAATTGCCCTATTCTCCTCGGCTCATGACAATCTGATCCAGGGCAACCTGGTAGGAACTGACCGGACCGGCACAGTGGCTCTGGGCAATCAAATTGCGGGAATCGACGTCATTGGGAACTTCAATCAAGTTGGTGGCGCCGGATCATCGATACCGCGGAACGTCGTTTCAGGAAACGGGACCGCCGGCATCAGGATCGACGGAGACCACAATACCTTGCTGGGAAATTTCGTTGGCACAGATCTAACCGGCACCAAAGCTCTGCCTAACAATGGCCCTGGCCTGTATGTCCACGTTGGAGTCGGAACCATTATTGGCGATACGACAACGGCCGGCGCTAACCTCATATCCGGAAACCTGCAACAGGGAATTGATATTCAAAGCACTTCCGGGGTGATCGTAAAGGGTAATCGAATTGGGACTGACATTAATGGTGCGCCATTGGGTAACAGTACTGAGGGAATTTTTATTGAAAGTTCGAACGATTGTTCTATTGGAGACTTGTCGAGTGGCGGCAACACGGTCGCCTTTAATCGCATGGGCATTAGGGTCACGGTGGACTCGCAGCGGAACATGATTGTGAACAACTCGATCTTTGCCAATGATGGCGGGGCGGGTCAGGCCTGGCTCGGCATAGATCTGAATAGCGATGGTGTGACCCCAAATGATCTGGGAGATGGCGACAACGGAGCCAATAGCTCGCTGAATTTTCCGGTAATTACTTCAGCTCTCACCAGCGGCGCGACCGCGTCGGTCACCGGCACGCTGAACAGTGCGCCCAATGCTCAGTTCACTGTTTCTCTCTTTTCAAATTCAGCCTGCGATCCGTCGGGCTTTGGCGAAGGCGAAAACGTGGTGGGGGTCGTCACGGTTACGACGAACGCCGCGGGCAACGCTGCGTTCAGCACCAGCGTTAACGCCCAGGCCGGGCAATTCATCACGGCCACGGCCACGGATGCGAGCGGCGATACCTCAGAATTTTCACAATGCCTCCAGGTAATCGTTCCGGGATCTTCGGGAGCGCTGCAATTCAGCGCCGGCGCCTACACCGTAAACGAGAATGGCGGACAGGCAACGATTACCATAACGCGCACGGGTGGCAGCAGCGGCGCGGTTTCCGTCCAGTATGCGACGTCGAATGGCACCGCCCTGTCCGGTTCTGATTACACGTCCGCGAGCGGTACGTTGAACTGGGCGAACGGCGATGCGGCGAGCAAGACTTTCGTGGTTCCGATTATTAACGACTCGCGGAACGAGGCGAACGAAAGTATTGATTTGAGCCTGACGAATCCAGCCGGCGGCGCGGCTCTGGGCGGTCCCTCCTCGGCGGTGCTGACGATCATCGACGATGACCCTGTGCCCAGCCTTTCAATCAGTGACGTAAGCAAAGCCGAAGGTAATAACGGGACGACGACGTTGAACTTTACGGTTACGCTCTCTGCTAGCAGCGGCCAGGCAGTCACGGTTGATTACACGACGGCTGATGGCACAGCCCAGGCCGGGGCTGACTATCAATCGAAGAGCGGATCGCTCTTTTTCAACCCCAACCAGAACTCACTGCAGATCAGCGTTCTGGTCAACGGTGACACCCAGGTTGAACCAAATGAAACCTTCTTCGTTAATCTTTCTAATCCGGCAAATGCGACGATCTCGAAGACTCAGGGCATCGGCACGATCCTGGATGACGACGGAGCCCAGTCGGCAGGCACGCTGCAGTTCAGCGCGGCGTCTTTTAGCGTCAACGAGAACGGTGGGCTGGCAACGATAACTGTCTCGCGGACCAACGGCAACAGCGGAGCAGTGTCCGTGCAATATGCAACTATCGCCGGCGGTACGGCTAGCGCCGGTTCGGACTACACCGCTGTCAGCGGCACGCTCAACTGGGCCGACGGCGATACGGCAAACAAGACGTTTACCGTGGCAATTACCGACGACTCGTTGAGTGAGTCGAATGAGACCGTGAATCTGAGCCTGAGTAATCCCACCAGCGGCGCGGCCCTGGGCAATCCCTCGGGAGCCACACTCACGATCGTTGATAACGATGCCCTGCCAACCCTGTCGATTTCAGACGTGAGTCAGGCGGAAGGGAACAACGGTACGGCTAACTTCGACTTCAACCTGACGCTGTCAACTGTGAGCGGGACAACCGTCATTGTGAACTACGCGACGACAGCCGGCACCGCGACTTTAGGTTCCGACTATCAGGCAGTGAGCGGCACGATCACGTTTGCGCCGGGCGAAACCAGCAAACCCCTGACCGTACTGGTCAACGGCGACACGCAGGTTGAGCCTGACGAAAACTTCTTCATCAATCTTTCAAGTCCAGTGAACGCAACTATTACGAAAGCGCAGGGAGTCGGTACGATTATAAATGACGACAACGTTACTCCTGCTACCGTAGTTTTCAGCCAGGCAACCTACAACGTGCAGGAAGACCTCGGCGCGTTGACTGTCACCATCACGCGTAGCGGCGATACAACTGGATCGACCTCGGTCGATTACACCACGTTCGATGGGACGGCAACGCAGCGCGCGGATTTCGAGTATGCGGCCGGTACCATCAATTTCGCGCCCGGAGATACCAGCAAGACTGTCCAGGTACTAATCAACGAAGATATGTACCTTGAAGGCAACGAGACATTTACGCTCACGCTCAGTAATCCGGCGGGCGGCATCCTGGGGCCCCAAAGCTCGACCACCATTACCATCCAGGATGATTCGCCAGAGACGCTGACAAATCCCATTGATGACAACCAGAGCTTTGTCTACATGCATTATCACGATTTTCTCAATCGTGAACCCGATTCAGCCGGTCTGACATTCTGGACCAGCGCCCTGGCCGCTTGCGGAAACGATCAAGCATGTCTGGTCGCCCGGCGCTCCGATGTGTCCGCGGCGTTCTTTCTGTCCATTGAGTTTCGCGAGACAGGCTACCTCGTCTATCGCATGTACAAGACCTCGTACGGCAATCTACCCAATATGCCGGTGCCCGTTCGATTCGCTGAATTTATGCCCGACCGTGAGGCAATTGGACGCGGAGTAGTGGTCAACCAGGCGGGTTGGGAACAGGTGCTGGAAAGCAACAAGCAGGCGTTCGCGGCGCAGTTTGTACAGCGGGCGCGCTTTACATCTGCTTTCCCCACTTCGTTGACGCCGGCACAATATGTCGACGCTTTGTTTGCCAATGGAACGGTCCTGCCGTCCGCTGCGGACAGGCAGTCGGCCATCGATGAGTTCGGCGGCGCATTGACTTCAGTTGATGTTGCGGCGAGGGCAAGAGCTCTCCGGCGGGTGGCCGAGAATCTCCCTCTGGCTCAACAAGAGTCCAACTCGGCGTTCGTGTTGATGCAGTACTTTGGCTATCTGCGTCGCGATCCGAATACAACGCCTGAGCCAACCTTTGATTACCAGGGCTATAACTTCTGGCTCAACAAACTGAACCAGTTCAACGGCGACTACATCAACGCTGAGATGGTCAAGGCCTTCAT
>DNNE01000027.1:9330-9688 GCA_003487805.1 Blastocatellia bacterium
GCTGAACCAGTTCAACGGCAACTACAACAATGCCGAGATGGTCAAGGCTTTTCTGAACTCGGCCGAATACCGGCAGCGCTTCGGACCGTGAGTTTGGTTGATAAGTAAGAGTGTCAGGCCGACAAGGCGCCCCACTTTGACATCATGCTAACCCGCGTTGCTGGATCGACGCGTGGTTACTCTCTATGGTTTCGGTCGCGCTCCCCGGGGGCTGCTTAAAGTCATTGGAACGCGCATAGATCATAAGCGGCTGGTTGACTCTTCGGGAGCTGATCCTAAACGCAATCTCAAGGTCCGGCGGAAGAAGTTGGTCATCTGGAATGGTGCGCGCGCTTGCGCGCTCTCTCTCTCTCTCTCT
>DNNE01000027.1:9983-10235 GCA_003487805.1 Blastocatellia bacterium
TCTCTCTCTCTCTCTCTCTCAGAAAAACAGGAGTCGATTCGTTCTGAACAGCCGTTGCTCATTCCTCGCTTGACTGGCACACTGCTGCCGCGACCAATACGTATTCACCTTGTCAGGGACGCTCGAATTCACGGCGCACCCAGATGAGACTTTCGTTTTCCGGCCCGGAGATGCAGTCCTGGCTTAGACACGAAAGGCTCCGGTCATAAAATGGGGTAGTGGTACAGTTTTACTCCCTCTCCCTTTGGGAGA
>DNNE01000086.1 GCA_003487805.1 Blastocatellia bacterium
CCTCTCCCAAAGGGAGAGGGGGTAAACTGTACCACTACCGACTGACCGAATCAGCCTTATTCGGACGGCCCTTTCGCCGCCAGCTTCAGATATTTCTTGATCGCGTCGGGCAAATCGCCGGTATGTTCCCATTCCGAAGTGGGCTGGTGATATCTCACGATGCCTTCAGCATCGATCAAAATGTAAAACGGGAACTCGTGGACGCCGAAAGCACGCTGGATGTGATGATCGCGATCGAGGTACTGCGTCCAGACCATTTGATTCTTGTCGATGAAACCGCGCCACTTTAGCTCGTCGCCATCGCTGCTGACGCTGATCATTTTGAACTGAGGCTCTTTCGCGAATCGCTTCTGCAAATCACGCAAAGCCGGAACCGAAGCTACGCACGGTGGACACCAGGTGCCCCAGAAATCCAGCAACAGAACCTTGCCGTGCAAATCATCGAGCGAGACGAATTCGCCGTCGGCAGTAGTGAGCGAAAAATCCGGAGCGTAAGCCTCTCGCGCGCGGCGCGGATTCTCGATCAACCTGGCGGCACTCTCGGCTTTCGATCCATTGGGTTGTGCCTCGACGTATTTTTTCAGCTCGACAATTCCCTCTGCGTCGCGACCCAACTCGAGCAGCGTGAAACCAAGGTTGTAACGAAGTATCGGAAGTTCAACGCTGAGGGCGAGTCCTTTGCGAAATGCAGCCTCAGCATCAGCCAGTTTTTTCTGATCCTTCACATTGGCCTGAGTCTGTAACGCAATGCCTTCATAGTTATATGCCTGTGCGAGACTCTGCACGTCACCGGGCGCAACTTCGATCACTTTTTCGCAGCTCTCGACAACATTCTTGTACGCCTCCAGTCCAAAGTAAGCCTGGGCCATTCCCAGCAGACACTCGGCGGACTTTTTGTCGCGCATGTCGTTGGCGCGCTTATAACTCTTCAGCGCGTCTTCAAAACGACGGCGCCGCAGCAGATCATTCGCTTTGGCAACTTCTGAATCGTACGTGTCTTCGCCCTGGGCCCGGACGATTGGCGCGCTGATCCAAACTCCGGCAGCGAACACCAGAATGACCAGCAGACAAGTCGTACCAATGGAAAGTCGAATTACAGATCGAGGGCGTGCTTGAATGGCGTAGGGTTTCATGGCAAGGCGCCTCCTTGCGGCAAATAATATCACCGGCAGGTGAACACCGGTAAGGCTCAATTCCGTAGTTGGTGATCCGATATTACAGACGTCTACGTCGACCGGCGCAAAACAACTAATTTCTGCGGGTCTGTTCCGGACCGGATGGCCAAAAACTTAGGCTTCGTTGGGCTGTTGGCGGCGAGAGCGAATCAGGTTTTCTATGGCTGTGGCAGTTTCTGCACGTTGTCGTTGTTCAAATTCGGTGACCCATTCGGTGACCGTATTGACAATGTCATGGGCAGTCTTGCGGACAACTTTAGGTTTGCCCCGCTTGCGGTTAACGCGCTCAGCACGTTTGACGATTTTTACTTTTCTTTCGGACATAACTAACTCAGATATAAACTAAAAGGAGAGCGGGTTGCAATCAGGATAAACGAAATATCTGGCTTAAAGTTCCGGCCTGGTTGGCCCGATCTCTCTTGGGAAAGCAACTATTAGACGCCAATCCGGCGCTTATAGTTGCAGAAATAGTACTCTAAAATGTTACGAGGTTGTTAATTCTGAGGCTCTTTCAGCTGCGGCCTTCTCTTTCATATCGACTTTCCGGCAGGTGTGCGATCAAATAAACACAACGGACTGTGACATGGGAATCTCAAACCGTCTGCGGCAGCGAGGGCAGGCGAGCATGTCGTCGATGCGTACCATATAATCGCGCGACTTCGCGAACCGTGCGCGATCCATTTCGTTAGCGCCGCGCGGCGGTGCCTGCTTCCGGGTTCGCGTCATCCAGCGGACATCAAAATCACTGCGCTCCCGACAGTTCGGGCACACAAATGATGCGCGTTTGCTTTCCTGCTTCTCGTTAAAAAAATCTCGCTCGTCCATAAGTTAAGCGGCCCTTCGGTCGTGCCAATTCAATTCACTCGTCCAATTCTGCGTTGGTTGCGCCCGCCGATGCGGTCATCACCATGTTTGGCCGGAGCAGTCTCGCGACCGCCGCCACCAATCGGCCGGCATCGACGGGCGCGGGCTCGAAACCGTCGGCGCCCTGCGCCAGTGCCATGGTCGGCTGTCCGGTTCCCCATTCAGCGATCGTCAGAACCATCAGACGGCGAAGCGCCGGGTTCGACCGAATTCGTTTGATCAACGAAACGCCGGTGATTGGTCTGTTCAAATCTACTATCACCAGATCGAACTCTGACTGGCTCAGCCGCTCATATCCATCATTGGCATCTTCCGCGACGGTAACCGTGAATCCATGTCCGTCGAGCGCCCGCTGAAGGGATGCGTTTGGCTCGTCGTCCGAGATAATCATGATTCGTTCGTTCATCTTGTTGCGCCTCACGCGAAACAATAACGCTTGCACGGCGAGTTAGTCCGCCGCCCGGGGTTAAGCAGGAACAAACGGTGCGGAACCGCTCGCGCCAGCGAGCAGGTCACTGCACCCTGATATCAATGAGCTCTCACGCGCTTGCCAGCGCAAGCCGTTCTGTACTCGAATCACATAGATCGCGCAAATATTGAAAGCTATAAATGCCGGTTTCGTGTCCGTCGCTCCAGCGAAAATTCAGCGCATAGCGGCCCACAATCGAAAGATCCTTAATCTCAACTTCGTCCGAGATCGCCTCTGCTTTCAGGGTGCGCTCGCCAGTCCATTCGTTTACACATTGCGCGCACGGGCACGCCCGGCGCAACCTGGCAGCGTCATAGTCGCAAACTTTTTCATCGGCCCAGCTAATACGCAGGTGTGTATCGGTCACTTGCGAAATCTCGCGTGGCTCGATCGCCTGGCGTCGTTGTGCGATTTCCATGGCTCTTATCAGGTCCCGTCTCTCACTGGTCGCTGTCTGCTTTCGCAACTGCCGCCGCGACCCCATCGGCTTTCACCTGAAAATGCGAAGCGTTCCAAACAGATTTGCCATTTTTGATAATTAGTACCTGCGGTGTTTCGTGACTCACTTGCCAGCGCTTTTCAACCTCGTCTGAAACGGACCGTGCGTGTTGCACTACTACTATACCAATGGGCAGCTCCAGCTTCGACATTTCGGTGTAGGCGCGAGAGCTGACGCCGCAGGTGTCGCTGTGCTTGAACACCACGCCGGCCGAGCCATTCAGGTTCGCCACAAAACGATCCAGAGATTCAAGATCGGCAATTTCGGTGAAGTGATTATCAATCATTGTTCGATCCGTTTCGCTTCATGATAGACCAGCGAGTGGCTTGTCACAACGTTGAGGCTAAGAACAGTATTGACAAAGGCTTAAGGCGCGCCTAGCCTATAGGCCATCAATAGCGAGTCAGCGCTGTTCTCCGGGCCCTTGAAGGCCCGGTCCACTTACGATAGCAAAATCCGCTTTAGGAGTTGACGGTGAAAATCAAAGCCCCCATTTCGAAGTCGATCCTGTTCCTGGTCGTCTGTAGTTTTCTCTGCTTAAGCATCACCACATCGGCGCAGCGCCGCGATCGCGGGCCCAAAGCGGCGAGCAAAGCCGCCGGTCTCGTCGATGAAGCTGAGAAGCTGGCGGAGGACAAGAAGTATCCGGACGCGATCGAAACCTATAAGATCGCGATTCGCCTCGATCCAAATTATGCGCCGGCTTTTGGCGGACTCGGCGACGCGTACTTCAATAGCGGAAATTCAGAACAGGCGCTGGTCGCATACAAAGAACAAGTACGCCTCGCGCCGAATGATCCGTCGGCGCAGTATGATCTCGGCTATTTCTTTAACGCGATGGGACGTCACGGCGAGGCATTCGCGCCGCTGGTAAAAGCCACATCGCTCGATCCGAGTTTTGCCGAGGCGTTCTACGGAATCGGCTATGCGTACTCGCGCGGCGCAGATTTTGAGAAATCGATTCCCTTCTTTCGCAGCGCGATAAAAATCAAACCTGATTACGGCGATGCTTATTACGGTTTGGGTGAGGCGTACGCGCGTCTGGGCAAAGCGGATCTGGCAAACGAGCAACTGAAGAAGCTAAGCACAGTTGATGCGAAGCTCGCCCGCAAGCTCGAGAAAGAGATTCCAACCGCACTCGCGAGCGCCGATGTAACTAAAGCGTCTGAGCCGAGTCAGCAGGTTGCCCAAACATCGGCACCTGTTAGCGCACCGCAAACCGCGCCGGTGACGACTCCAGCGAATACATCGCAGCCGCCGGCTCAACCAATGCCTTCGACTTCGCCTGCCGCACGCAAAGTTGACGAAATTGCTGCGACACAAAAGCCCGCGCCCACGACGTCGCCGAGCACGACCGAACCGACATCGCGGCAGCTGCAACAACTTCCGCCGAAACCAACCGAGCAGCCCGCGCCGGCGACGACCACGACCTCGCCTGCCACCTCAACCGGCATCTCGACGACCGATGCGGCTCAAGCAGATCAAGTGAAAACCTTGCCGGTAAGTGCGAAGCGCTGGGCTCTTGTCATCGGTGTTGATAAGTACATCGACCCTCAAATCAGTCCCTTGAAAGGCTCGGACAATGACGCGCAAATGATCGCCAACGCGCTCGTTCGCTATTCCGGCTTCCCGCAGGACCAGGTAATTCTGCTTTCGACTAGTCAACCAATCGAGCGCCAGCCAACGCGCGTAAACATTCTGCGCCGGCTCTCAAACCTCAGCACCACCGTTCCGAAAGACGGTTTGTTGTTGGTTGCATTTGCTGGTCACGGAATGGAACGGGCCGGGCAGGCGTTCCTGCTGCCCGCCGATGCGCAAATCAGTGATTCGATTTCTTTCCTTGAAGAAACCGCGATCAGCATGACTCGCGTGAAATCCTGGATCAAGGAAACCGGCGTGGGCCAGGTGGTCCTGCTACTCGATGCTTGTCGCAACGATCCCGGTGGCCGCGCCGACGCGCCGAATCCTTTGAGCAATGCCTATGTGAATGCTTTCAACTTCGACGTGCGCAACAAAGAAGTGCAGGCCTTCGCGACCGTTTACGCGACCGGCATCGGCCAGCGTGCTTACGAATACACCGAGAAGAAGCAAGGCTATTTCAGTTGGGCCGTGGTCGAGGGTTTGAAAGGCGGAGCGGCAAACGATAAGGGCGAAGTCACGCTGTCGCAGCTGGTCAAGTACGTCCAGGACGCAGTGCCAAAGCGCATCGCAATCGATCTCGGATCTACGAAGCAGCAAAAACCCTTTGCAGTGATCGAGGGCTATCGCGCCGACGAATTGGTGCTCGCCGTCACTAACTCAGCAACGAACGCCGCGAGCAACAACACGCCGAACATGAATATCGTTGACCCGGCGGCGATCGAACTGTCTTACTGGGACACGATCAAGAACAGCAACAACCCGGAAGATTTCAAATCGTACCTGGAAAAATATCCGGATGGACAATTCGCATCGCTGGCAAAATCGCGGACGCAAGCTTCTAAGCCGATGGGCGGAGCCGGCGGCGGCGATTCCATCGAGATGCTCTACTGGAACGCAATCAAAGACAGCCGCAATCCCGCCGACTTCAGGGCTTACACGACGAAGTTTCCAGGCGGGCTGTTTGTAGAGCTGGCGAATAGTCGCATCTCATCGCTCGAAGCCGAAGGGCGCGAGGCCGCGAAAGCACGCGAGAACGCCGCGGCCGCCGAACGTAACCGCAACACGCACCTGTACGATGTTCAGGATGCTTCGAGAACGTCTGGCACGCTCACCGTAGCACCGGGTGCTATCGCATTCGAACCCAGAAAGCAGAAAGAGAACAAGAATGTGACGGTGCAATGCTCGGAGATCAAACGGGTCGAACAGGGTCAATCAGCTTTTGCGCTGGGACACATAAATCTATACCTGACTCCGATCGAAGGTAAGAAGGAGCGTCAGCTAATGTTCTATACCGTGAAGCCCGCGAGCGGAGGCTTCTTCACTCCGGTTAAGCCCGGCAGCGACATAACGACTGACGTGCTTAACGCCATAATCGAGGCCTGCGGAATGAAGCGCATCAACAAGTGAATCGCGATGCGACCCTCGATGCGATCTTAGAGGGCGAATTCCTCTCTCGCCCCATTGTTCCATGAAACCAGGAGTTAGCTTTGCAAGCTAGAATGCGCGACGCATGCCTGCCGACAAATCACAAATAGAGACTGTAACGCTCAACGAAACGTCCGCGGTTCCTCTCAACGAAACTACTCTGCCTCAACAATCAACTCTCATCGGCAAAACGCTCGACGCGCGTTATTTCATCGAAAGCGAACTGGGCCAGGGTGGGGTCGGCGCAGTTTACCTCGCCAGCGATCGAAAACTTCACGACAAGCACATCGTGATCAAAATATTGCTCGACAAGTCGCTGCAGAATTCCTGGGTCGTCCAAAAATTCCAACAGGAGAAAGAAGCGCTGGCGCGAGTCGATCATCCCGGGGTGGTGGGCATCCTCGACACCGGTGAGTTGCCCGACGGCAAGCCCTACCTCGTGATGCAATACATCGATGGCGTGACGCTGCGTTCACAAATTAAGCCTGAAGGAATGCCATTCGATCGCGCCGGAGAAATGATCAAGCAGATGGGACGAGCCCTGGGCGCGGCGCATGATAAGGGAATTTTTCATCGCGACTTAAAACCGGAAAACATCATGCTGCAGAGTTTCGGCGCCGGCGAAGAGCAAGTGAAAATAATTGACTTCGGTATTGCCAAATTAAAGGATTCAATAGTGGCGCCCAGCACCATGGCCGGGGCCACCGCCGGCACGGTTGCTTACATGGCGCCCGAGCAATTGGGTGGACGTCCCACCTCAGCGGCCACCGACATTTTCGCCTTCGGTGCGATCGCCTACGAAATCATCACGGGCCGCAAACCATTCAATCCTGAAACCGGATTCGAGTTGCTCGAGATGCAGCGGCAGGGTGTGCGTATAAGTCCGAGTGACCTGCGTCCGGCAGTCCCGGCCGACGCAAACGAGATCATTTTGCGCGCGCTTAGCTTTGAACCGGCGCAGCGTTTTCAAACGGCGCGAGAGTTTGGCGACGCGCTGGCTCGGGCACTGACTGATGAGCTAACCCTCGACCAGAGAAGCGCGCAGATTCCGGCGACGCAGTTGGCGACGCAAGCGAATCCGCCTGCGCGGCAAACCGCGGATCTTTCGCAAAAGACGATCGCGGGGCGCTTCGAGCCAGCGAAAGCGGACACGCTGAATCCGGCGTTGCACGCGCCAGTCGCAGAAGAAGAAGTCCCTCGTTCGGGCGCCGGATTGAAAGTCGCTCTCGGCTTGATCCTGCTGGTATTAATCGGCGGGGCCGCGGGCCTTGTAGTTTGGAAGCGCGAGGCAATCTTTGGTGCGCGCAATGCCACGGAACGCTCGCTCGCCTATTCGCTGACGGTGCAGAAGATGCGCGACGGTAAACCTTTTCAGGATCAGTTCGAATCCTCGGGCCAGGAGATTTTCGAAAACGGTTGGAAGTTTCGCATCAATCTCTCCAGTCCGCAGGATGGCTATTTGTATCTGCTGAACGAAGGTCCAGCGAGCGGCGACGCGACGACTTACAACGTACTTTTCCCCGAAGCGACGACGAATGGCGGCTCGCCTCGGGTAACTGCCAATCAGAAACTGCAAACGGCCTGGATGAGTTTCGACGATCACCAGGGCACCGAAAACTTCTGGCTGGTTTGGTCCGCATCGCCAGTGCCGGAATTGGAGGCCGTGACCGGCGCTGTCAACGATCGTGACCTCGGTGAGATCAAGGACGGAGCAAAGGCGCGGACCGTGCGCGACTTTCTCAAACAACATTCGTCTACGAAGCCTGAAGTCACCAAAGATTCGGCAAAGAAACAATCCATCGTGAAAGCAAGAGCGGACATGCTGGTTAACGCGATCGAGCTGGAACATCACTGAGTATTTGCGATTTGCAATTTTGAATTTTGAATTTGCAATTGTTTAGAGGCGGGCTACCGCCCGCCCTTCCGCGCAACGATCAAGGCAGGCAGTAGCCCGCCTCTAAACGATATGAAATCCATTTCCAAACTCTTAATTGTTCCATTACTTCTTTCGGCAAACTTCGCCCTGTCGCAGACTGCTTCTCAGGACGAAGAATCATCTCGTCA
This sequence comes from Blastocatellia bacterium, assembly GCA_003487805.1. Classification (GTDB taxonomy): domain Bacteria; phylum Acidobacteriota; class Blastocatellia; order Pyrinomonadales; family Pyrinomonadaceae; genus UBA11740. The sequence goes on from DNNE01000086.1 coordinate 8,138, forward strand.
GATCGTTCTCGATCGATTCAACAAAGCGCGGCCGTTATCGGAAGCAAGCGGGGGGATGGGCAGCGGCTCAACGGCAAGCAAGCCGCCCGTCTATCGCCGCACCGGCGCCGCGCGTTTGCCTCGTCGCGGTGTCCGCCCGCCGGCAACGGAAGAACTCGGCGTCACGGTTTGGCGTCTGCGGCCATCGCGCGCGAATGATGAAGGCGCACGCGTGCTGGTGCTCGATGGCTTGAAACAATCACAGTGGATTCCCGAGAGAATTGAAGCCGGCACGCCTGTGAACATCGGTGATCGCATTCGCATCTCGGTCGAGTCGCCGCGCCCGGGTTTTCTTTACATAATCGATCGCGAACAGTACGCAGACGGATCTTTGGGAGAGCCCATGCTGATCTTCCCGACCCTGCGCACGCGCGGCGGAGACAATCGCGTGCTGCCGGGAAGGCTGATCGATATTCCCGCGCAGGAAGATCAGTACAGCTATTTCACCGCGCAACCCGCCGGCAATCGTCGCGATCAGACGGCTGAAGTGTTGACGGTAATTCTCACCCCACAGCAATTGCCTTTGAACGTCGGCGATCAGCCAATGCGGATCTTGCAGTCGCAGATTTCCGAATGGGAAAAATCGTGGGGCGGAGTGGCAGAGACTCTGGAGTTAGTAGGCGGCGCCGGGCGCGCGTGGACCAATGAAGAGAAGATGGCGGGATCTGCCAATGGACGCCAACTTACGCAAGCGGGCCCGCCACCACAGACCGTCTATCGCGTCGCCGCACGCAAAATTGGCGGGCCGTTGTTGGTCACGGTGCCACTGCATTACGCCCGTTGATTCTAAAGTCGTGTTAACCTCACCGCGTTCTTCGCAATCGTAAGACGAAAACACAGGAGGATTATTCAAACATGTTACGCAAACATTCAGCGAGAAGAGTTCTGATCGTGATGTGCTGTCTGGCTCTGATCGGCCTGGCAATTGGTTCGATTCCGCGCACAAATTCAGCCGCGGAGTTTACCGGTCGCGAGATTCTCAGCGTCACTCGCATCGCCCACGGCGGTGCGGACTACGCGAATCTTCAATACGCAACTGTTAAGGCGAGCGGTTTTGTGAACGCGGTCGCGTTTGGAGGCATGGGCGCCAATCCGCTCGGCGGCATGGCCGAAGTCAAACTAAACATCACCGATTACCAGGACAAGCAGTTGCGACGCCGGCTGGAAGTTGCGCCGACCGCCACGCTGCCCGGTCGCACCTATCTGGTATTCACCGGATCGACCGGTGGCGGCATGATTTTCGGAAACGAGTTTCGCGTCCGCGAAGCCGCGGCCTCGCGACACTGGGGCATGATGGGCTTCGATACTTTGAATCGCGCGATCGAAGGTCAACTCGTGTCTGCCCGCCAAAAAGATGAAGGCAACGACTATGTGGTGGAAGTTAAGTTCAATGCCGACGATACGGTTCGTTATTGGATCAACATGCAGACGTTTCTGATCGATAAGATCACGACGCGCTTTCGCAGCCAGGTTTTGATCGAAGAAGAACGCAGCAACTATCGTCGTGCGGATTGCATGATGCTGCCGTTTCACGTCGTCACGCGTTTGCAGGGTCAGCCGCTCGCAGATTTGGATATCGTCAGCTACGACCTGAAGAGCACCGTACCCGCGGCGACGTTCACGCTGACGGCGACGCCATAACTGATGTTTAAGTAGTTGCGTAATTCTGTGGAGCTAACGCCATTCGCGAAACGGGGCATTAGCCCGACCGTAAGGGAGGGCTCATCAAGTCGCGCATTTGGAGCCCTCCCTTAC
>DNNE01000101.1 GCA_003487805.1 Blastocatellia bacterium
TTGAGCAAGCTGAATCAATTCAACGGCGATTACATCGCCGCTGAAATGGTGAAGGCCTTCATCGCTTCGAGTGAGTACCGGCAACGGTTTGGTCCGTAAGGCCACCGGTTGGAGTACAATGGCGGGCGCAACCGATGCCGATCGATCGAAGAAAATTTCTGAGGCTCACCGCGCTCGCGAGCGGCGCTTTAGGTTTAGGTTCTATTTCGCGCGTCTCGGCCGAAGGAGTCACGCGATTCCCGTCCCATCCACAAACCGTAAAGCCGATGCGCATTCTGATTCTCGGCGGCACGGGCTTCATTGGTCCATTCCAGGTCAAGTACGCACTCAGTCGCGGCCACCAGGTCACAGTTTTCAATCGCGGCCGCACACATCCCGGCGAGCTGCCAAAAGAAGTCGAGCAACTGATTGGTGATCGCAACGGCCAGCTTGATGCGCTCAAAGGTCGTAAGTGGGATGTGGTGATCGACAATCCGACGACGCTGCCCTCCTGGGTGCGCGACGCCGCAAAGATTCTTAAAGGAAACGTCGATCGCTATGTGTTCATCTCGACACTTTCAGTCTATGCCGAGCGAAGCTGGCCGGGCATGGACGAGAATGGACCACTGGCCCAGTATGACGGTCCCGATCCGATGAAGTGGACAGTCGAGGCGCTGCACAATTCGACTCAAGCCCTTTACGCGCCGCTTAAAGTCCTTTCAGAAAAAGAAACGCAGAAATGGTTTCCCGGAAAGTTTCTGATCGTTCGGCCCGGATTGATCGTCGGCCCCGGTGACGAATCCGATCGCTTCACCTACTGGCCGGTGCGCGTGGCGCGCGGCGGGGAAGTGCTCGCCCCCGGTGATCCAAAAAAGGATTTCGTTCAGTTCATTGATGCGCGCGACCTGGCGGAATGGACCATTCGCATGGTTGAGCAGACTGATACCGGTATCTACAACGCAGTCGGCTTCAAAGAAAAGTTAGCCATGGCGCAAATGCTCGAAGAGATTAAGCAGGCAACAAAATCAGATGCGCAGTTCACCTGGGTGAATGTGGATTTCCTTCTGGATCAGAAGGTTCATCCCTGGTACGACATGCCCGTCTGGGTCGCGCCCCACGGACCTGAGACCGGGTTTAGCAATTTGGGAAACAAGAAAGCCCTGAGCAAGGGACTTACCTTTCGCCCGGTCAGCGACACCGCGCTTGCCACCCTCGAGTGGTTCAAGCAGCAGCCCGCGGAAAGACAGGCGAGGTTGCGCGCCGGAATCTCAGCAGAGCGCGAAGCCCAACTCCTGGCTGCCTGGCATGCTAAGCACAAATAGCATGCGTCGATGATCGCGCGGCTCTGCTAATCGTCTTCACAACGACTGCAACATCGCTTCACCGCGGCGATTAATATTAGTGCTATCGGCGCAGCGATTAGCGGCCCCAGCCACTTCAATCTGTGATCGCACTTTGGTCGACGGGCCATGCCGTCGGGCGACGGCAGAACCTCATCCGGGTTGCCGCCGAACCCTGCGACCCGATCGCCAAGCTGTGTCAGATAGCGTCTGAAGACGGGATACCAACGATTGTCAGGGGGAATCGCTTCGCCGATCCATTTCATCACTGAGAGCAGACGCTCCTCGCGTGGGAGCAGCAACGACTTGGTCTGTACGGGTATGTTCACTTGAAAAGCGCCAAGGACACGACGCCACTTGATCGAATAATTTTTCACGACTGAAACAGCAGCCGCTGGCGAAGCTATCAAGCCAGGTGGCGGTGGAGGCGGCGTGGGTGTGGTCCCGAAAGCACTCGTCACCTGTCTCACCATCACCTGAAACTGCTGACCTCTTTTCACTCCCAGCGGAAAATCAACCGATAAGAGTCCGGCGTAATTAATGTCCGTGCCCCGCGGAATGGGAATGTAGGTGATGCCCATCGCTGAGCATTGCAGTGTGTGGCTATCCACGCGCGTCAAACTGTGTGTCGTATACAACCCTGTGGCCGTCCGGAGGACTTCTTCGATATCGACAGCCGGCAAATAGATTTGGGCGGTAGCGCCCACGGGCAGGTTTCCCCAATCAATCATCAATTCGTCGGGCGTTTCATGTGCCGGCAGCGTCTTCGGCGTGGGCCGGATCTCGAACGTGTTGAGCGCGCGTCGCGAACCGTCAACTCCGGGGTTCGCGAGATCTCCCCAGGCCAGGTTTCGTTGGGCCAACTTGTCCCAGTTGCCCGGGTCTTTGCCCGCCGGGATCGAGACCGGATCGAAGGCTATCTCAGCGATCAGACATTGATGTGGATTGCGAATGATCGCCTGCTGAATCGGCAGTGGCGGATTCGAGCTGTCCTGGAAGGGCCCATCCTTTTTCACATCGACATTAATTGGCAGAACGTTGTTCGGGAGCATGCTGTTAGGCTTGTGTGGCTGATTGATATCCAGCCAGCAACCAAAGAAGTGAAAGACTTCTTTGCCGCCCGCTCCGGCGTCGATGTGCTGCACGTTGTAGGGATCGTCGGTTTGGTTGTCCATTGTATCGACGGTCGAGTCGATACGTTGCTCAGCAAAGCAGGGAATCGTCACGTATTCAGTTCCCACAATGCCCGCCCGGGCAATCGGATGACCGTGCGGGTTGCTCGGATTGCGCCGGTATGTAGTCCCCAGTTGAAAAGCCGTCGAAGTTGATAGCGCCGGGAACAGGCGAAAGAATACCCTCACCTTATCGGCGCCGATGGTGCCGATGTAATGCACCCGGGCGATCGCGAAATTGAATACTCTCTTGTTGCTGTGCGTCTCAAAAACAAAAAGGTTATTCGCTTCGTCCGGAGCGAGATCGGTGAAGAAGTCGGCGCCCGCCTTTCCTTTTCCGGTCGTGAGATCGGCGATGACCTTCTGAATGTATTGTGGCGCCTTCGAGGCATCCGCGCCCATCGTGTTGCCGAATTTGTTTTCGTTGGCTGTGACTGAAAACACGCGTAGATCGACGCTCAGCCATGGTGGATCTCCATGAAGGATAAAAGGATTAGGTTGTTTGATAAGTTCGAGTTCGGCCGCAGCTGAGAGACCATGCGTACTCACATTCAGGGGTATGAATTTGGTGGGACCGGCGAAATTAAATGCATCGTCCGTTGGGCCAAAATCAAGATCATAGTTAAAAGTAAAGCGCTGAATTTCGGAGCCGTAGCCGCCCGTAGCCGACGTGTTGCCCTTACACTTGATCGTCATCCCGGCGATCGACGGTACGTTTAGCTTTGTGCTCGAGTTGGTGACGCCGAGTTGCGAAGCAGTTAATCCATCGACTACGACGCGAAACGCGTCGGGCACGACGGGTCCCCCGGGTTGGCTGCGGCGCGCATCAATCTCGTCCTGACCCAGGGTGCTGCGCTCAACCAGAAAAGCGCATCGCCTCACGGGCACAATGTCGGTATATAACTCAAAACCGCCGTCGCGAGAGTCTGTCCAATTTGGATAAATCCCCTCGGAACTCGCGTCTAGTCCAAAGTAATCGCCGATGAAGGTGCAGCTTGAATCGATCTTGCTGGGGTCGCTGCGCCAATGTGCCCAGGGCGCGTTGACTGTCGGATCCCACGGCTGGTCGGTGACCTTGAACGGCAGAAAGGTCAAACCACCGTCGAGCGATTGGGCCACGAAAACATCGATCAAATTTTTCTGTGGCTTGGGCCCGAACTCGTAATAAGAGCAGACGATGGCGCCGCTCGGATCGGCAATGATCTGTGGAAAGACGTGATGGAGATTGTCGGGGATCGACCCGGTCAACAGTGGTTGTCCGGCAGGATCGGTTAACCATGAGTTTCCGCCATCATGAGAGAGTGCGTAATAGATTCGTGATTTCGCTTCACGCCAATCGGCCCAGGCGACTACGAGGGTGGTACCAAATACGCAGGCGGTGGGCGCGGTGATCACGCGAAAGTTTCCGCCCGGCAGGACTGCCCATCCGCCGCCGGCGCTCGGTGTGCCATTGAAAGGGTCCACTTCGACGATGGTGTTGGTAGGTGAATTGGGCATCAGGGTGAAGCTGGCTCCGCCATCGTCTGATACCAGCAGGTTAAAATTGACGACCCTGAAGACCACGTAAACTTTGCCATCGGCGGAGACATTTATTTCCGGATCATGGGAATTCGAAAAAATCGCAGTGCCGTCAATCGTTCCTCCCGCAATGCTCTCCCAGCTATCACCGTGGTCGAGACTGCGCGCATATCCCAAGCCGGTAGAGGCGGCGTTAGCGCTGTCCCAGACAGCATACAGATTTCCATGATGAGGACTATTTGGATTTGCGTCTCCGGCCAGCCAACACTTGTCGTCGAACGGGGCGTTATGAATTACGTTTGGATCACCCCAGGTCTGCCCGCCGTCGGTTGATTTATAAACGGTGATGCCGACGCCGTCGCCTTTGGGCAGATTCTTTACCGCGAGACCAAGCAGGAAAACGTTATTCGAATCGTCCCAGGCGAGGGCGGGATCAGTGATACCGGTGGCGTCCAACGGCAACGTGAGAGGATCTGATTCGTTCCAGATGCGGCCGCCATCGATCGAGAACGCCGTGGCGAGGGTGAAGTGATATTCGTGCAGTCCCTCAAACATCTTTGACGCTGCAACCATTTGCTGTGGATTGTTTGGATTGATAACGACGGCGCTTTCAGCTCTCGCATTGTCTGTACTCGCGCTATGCGTGACTCGAATGTTGCCCATTGGTTTCTCCTTCGTTTGAAGTGAAGTATTCGCGACTAATAAACCAGTGCAGTCCGCCGTTGGTCACAGTTGGCGCGCTGAATAGAGCGCGTTCTATTTCTTTCAGAAAGAGCTTACGGCGCGTCTCATCTTAGGGAGGCGGTGAGGTTTGTTCGCGATCCTGATTAATGCGCTGGGATGCTACGCTCCGTCATTTTGGCTGTCAAGCAAGTTTCATTACAAAGCCCTTTATAGTGCTTGTCGAATCCAATTCACTGGTGTCGTGAGCACTGCAATCGAGATCTGGCTCGAATCGTTTTGCGGACGCCACCCGGACGTTTTTGTGATTAAATAGGCCGCATGGAAAAACCAAGGTTCAATTGGCCAATCTGGGTGAGTCTGGTTCTCAGCATCTTCGCGTTTCTGAGTTACCCATTGCTGTTTGTCAATTGGCCGGTGACGCGAGATTTTCCGTGGGCCAACATAGCGCTCTTCGTGGTGGCCGCGTTTCTTCTCGTCGTCGGGGTCCGCCGGGCGTTTGCACCCGGCCGCCGCCGTCTCTCCAAAATATTTTCATCGCTCGGTGCGCTGTTAAGTGTGCTGGTCCTCGGCATGTTCATTTTGGTTGCTTTCATCGGGTCGCGTTGGTTGCCGGCTTCAATGCGCGCGCCGCAGGTCAGTCAGAAAGCGCCGGCGTTCACTCTCAACGATACGAACGGTAAACCCGTTTCGCTGAGTGAACTGGTGTTACAACCAATCAACGGCAAACCAGCGAAAGGAGTCCTGCTGATCTTCTATCGCGGCTACTGGTGACCGTCATGCAACTCCGAGTTGCGGAGCATCCAAAAGAACCTCGATCAATTCAACGCAGTTGGCATTCGCCCCGTCGCCATCAGTGTTGACAGTCCTGAAGAGTCGCGCGAACTGTGTCAGAAAGCGGGTTACACTTTCACCTTTCTATCGGACCCGGATCTGGAAGCGATTGGCCGTTACGATCTGGTTCACAAAGGGCAGGGAATTAAAGGCCATGACATTTCACGGCCGGCAGAATTTCTGATTGACTCAACCGGCACGGTTCGTTGGCGCATGCTGACAGAGAATATTTGGGTGAGAGCGCGGCCAGAACAGATTTTGGAAGTAGCGAAAGCGCTTCAATGAGTGGTAATGAAATTAATCCTCTGCCTGATCGCTTTCGCATCGCTGACGTGGCCTGCTTGTCCCGCTGAGGCCTCATCTTCATGTGCCTACTCATCTCTTTGGGGTGTCTCAGGAGAGAAATGGGACCCGGCCGGCCGACTGCCTGATTTTTCCTATGCCGGCTATCACGCCGGCGAAACAAACATTCCGAATGCACCGGCGAAGTGGGACTTCAAACGCGATTTCCACGCCAGGGGTGATGGAAGCACCGACGATTCCGGCGCTCTGTTGAATGCGATCCAGTCGATCGATGCCGGAGTACTCTTCATTCCCGAAGGCACATACGTGATTGCGCGGCGCATCGACATCTCGAAAGGCAACTTTGTATTGCGCGGCGCCGGATCAAACAAGACGATTCTCCTCTTTCCCAACTCTCTCACAGATCTCTTCGGCAATAAGGCAAAGGGAACCGAACAGTCTCAATGGGCATTCCGGCCGGGGCTGCTCAACATTACTGGAAAAGATCCTATTAATGCCGAGACGCGACTGGCCGATGTGACGGCGCCGGCAAAACGCGGCGACCGGACCTTGCAACTCTCAAACAAGATCTCAGTTGCGAAGGGCGAGTGGATTCGTCTTACTGAGAGTGATCCAAAGAGCGGCAGTGCCGACGCCGGTTCGCTAGTCCATTATCTGTATGGGAATCTGATGCCATCCGGCAGCGACCTGATTGGCACTCCACACGTAGTCCGCTTTTTGACCAGAATCAAATCTGTCTCGGATAAGCAGATCGAACTTGAGAGACCACTTCCTTATGACGTGCGCCCGGAGTGGACCCCGGAACTCCATCGCTTTGCGCCCTCGGTCCAGGAGTTTGGAATCGAGCATCTATCCATTCATTTTCCCTGGACGCCGTATCCCGGTCACTTCAAAGAGAAGGGATACAACGCCATCTTTTTCCAGGACGTATCTCAGTGTTGGGTCAATGATGTTGAGGTGCAGAATGCCGATTTTGGAATCGACCTGAGTTTGACCAACTTTTGCACGGTGAGCGACGTGACGCTCACGACGAGTGCGAGCCGAGCGGTAAGCAACGAAGCTCGCGGCTGGAACGGCCATCACGGAATCGACTCAGGTCATGGAACCGAAAACCTGATCACGAATTTCGGCGTGCAGACGAAGTTTGTGCACGACATCAGCGTCGAGTGGTACGCGCTGCACACTGTCTTTGCGAACGGCCGCGGAGTAGATCTCAACATGGATCATCATCGAGAAGCCAACTACTCGACCCTCTTCAGCAATCTTGATTGTGGCGCGGGCACGCGACCCTTCGACAGCGGCGGCTCCGGTAATCGAGGTGCGCACTCGGGAGCATACTCAACCTTCTGGAACATTCACGCCAGCGGCTCCTTGCGTCTGCCGCCACTCGACTTTGGCCCGCTGCTAAACTTCATAGGAGTTCAATTGGCCGGGCAGAAAACCTCGGATCAAACTGCAAACCAATGGCTAATCGAGCCACAGGCAGCAGGCAGCGTCTGTCCAGTTGAACTGCAGCAGGCAATGAAGATGAGAAGGTTGAAGAAGTGATCGATCGTCGACGTTCATCTGATTTGCGCGGAAGTTCGGTAGTGTCTTAATGTCGCGTCGCCGCTGACAGAGTCAAGCCTGTGATGTCTCATTCACACAGTGTCCGCGGGTTTTGCTCGGAGCTGTTTCAACGGCTTTTAAATTGGAAACCGTTTCAACGGCAATAATATATTTGACGAATC
>DNNE01000145.1 GCA_003487805.1 Blastocatellia bacterium
CGACGGCGAAGGACGGCTCGCTCCAGGAACTCACGTCGCATTTCCGGTAAAGCTCGGGGGCAGACCGCTGAAATTCAACTGTCGACCCGCAGATCTGAGGGTTGGCTATCTTCACACCACCGCGCGCACCGGCTCGGATGAACTCGAAGGGAGCTTCCAATTGGAAGTCACTATCTGCAAGAACGCTGTCTCAGGAAAGACTGCCGCGTGGCCGTACCAACCGCTCAAGGTTCGTGGCAATTTTGCAGGGTTGAAAAAGCAAGGATGAAGAATGAATCGCCGCCGAACCCCGACAGGTCGGGATGTTTCTCAACTCGATTCGTACGGCGATGCTTGATTGAATTCGCGCCGCCGCGTCATCTCAGACGTTATACGTTTTCCCGTTTTTCCAAAGAAATGAAAACTCCCGGCAGTATCCTAGAGGTAATGCGCTGGACACGCCGGGATAGTTGTGACGGTACAGGACTCTAGGAGAACACATCGTGGCGAAGCTGGTTTGTAAGATTGTTGGAATTATTCCTGGCTAGTTCAGTCGTGCTGATCGTTGGAGCTCACGTTGATCGGTATCATTTCCTGTTCCATGTCGTCTGGGGTGTCATTGCCATTGGCTTCGGATTTCTGGGCTCGCGGCATCAGGTGAAAATCTTCTGTTTAGTCTCTGGGGTTGTGTACTTAATTTTCTCGGTGCCCGGATTCTTCCTTGGCGACCCGGCGATGAACCGCGACTGGCAGATCGGTCCGATGCACCTGATGTTTCCCGACGACATACTGCACACGATACTCGGCGCGGGATTAATCGTTGTGGGAATGGTAACGAAGACCAACTCGAAAAACCGAGGAAACGCATAACCCCCACATTGCGGGGGTGGACGCGAGTCCCGACAGGTCGGGATGTTTCTCAACTTGATTCGTACGCCGATGCTTGAGTGAATTCGCGCCGCTCGGTCAACTCAACCGTTCGACATCTTTCGGATTACGGTGCGTAAGCGTTTAATACCAATCGATCTTATTGCGCTGCTGCTTTTGGCGCTGGCCCTTTTCTTTCCGTGGCCTCGCGGTTTGCACGACTACAAGAGTTGGACCATGCAAACGGTCGTAACGGGTTTGTGTATCTTCGCCATGGCGCTACATTTTGTATTGAACGCCAATTCGTTTAATAGACCAGTGCGGTATTTTCGACTGGCGCTCGATGTGCTGCTGTTCGTAGTGGCGCTTCTCTGGCTGCTCAACCTATTAATGGGACTGCAGGGAATGTCGTAGACGTGATCCCCGGGTTACCCTCTTTTGAGTATGGACGCCAGGCATCTAAATAATACTGAAAATCAGACGCCGCCCCGACGCCGCCGGCGTCTCAGACTCCTGACACGAATCGTCGCTATCGCCGTCACAGCTTTCGCGCTCTGGTTCATCGCAAAAACCTGGAGCGTGGTTCGCGCACCGGTCATCCCTCAAGCCCCGCCACTCGTCATCAACGACGTTAGTCAACTCAACCCAATTCATGTGGCCGAAGTCATAACACCAACTACGACGGCTGAGATCGTCGAAGCAGTGAGACGACATACGGGGCCGATTTCGATCGGTGGCGCTCGTCATAGCATGGGAGGCCAAACAGCGACCGATGGCGCGCTCTTCATCGACATGCGCCAATTCGATCGCATCCTGAGTTTTGCGCCCGCTGAAAAAACCATCACCGTGCAAGCCGGAATTCGCTGGCGGCAGATTCAGGAGCACATCGATCCGGCCAACCTCTCAGTCAAAATCATGCAGAGTTACGCAAACTTCACGGTCGGCGGATCGCTTTCGGTGAACGCGCACGGACGTTATGTCGGACTCGGTCCAATAATCCTGTCGGTGAGATCACTAAAGGTTGTGCTGGCCGACGGAACAGTCGTTGAGGCTAGTCCGACCAGCAACGCGGATATTTTCAATGGCGTCATCGGAGGCTACGGCGGGCTTGGCGTGATTGTCGAAGCGACGCTCGAGCTGACCGACAATGTCAAAGTTCGGCGTCACACCGATACGATGGCGGTGACCGAGTACAAGCGCTATTTTTTCGAGCACATTCGCGACCGTCCAGACGCGGTTTTTCACAACGCCGAAATCTACCCGCCGGTTTACACGATGGTCAGAGCGGTCACCTACTCGATCACAAATGATCCGGTGACCATCCAGGACCGGTTGGTACCAACGGGCCAGTCTTACCGCCTCGATCGGTTTGGTTTGTGGGTCGTTTCAGAATGGCCGTTGGGGAAGTCACTTCAGCAGCGCATCTTTGACCCGACTTACTTCGCAAGCGAGCCGGTTACCTGGCGCAATTACGAGGCCAGCCTTGATACAGCTGAATTAGAGCCGGCTTCGCGCGAGACATTTACCTATGCGATCGAAGAATATTTTATTCCCGTCGATCGATTCGACGACTTTGTGCCGCGCATGCGACAGATTTTGCGCAAGCATGATGTCAACGTCGTTTATGTCTCGATTCGTAATGCGAAGCAGGACCCGGGATCGCTCCTCGCATGGGCGCGTACCGAGGTCTTTGCGTTTGTCGTTTATTACAAGCAGGGAACAAGCGATTCGGCAAAAGAACAGGTCGGCGTTTGGACGCGCGAACTGACCGATGCCGCATTGGATCTCGGCGGTTCGTACTATCTTCCGTATCAGCTTCACGCTACCGAGGAGCAATTCCTTCGCGCGTATCCACGGGCGGGTGAATTCATTGCTTTGAAGCAGCGGCTCGATCCCGGCAACAAGTTCCGTAACCAGCTGCTTGACAAATATCTGTATCCTCGATAAACACCAGACTTTAGTTTAATCCTACATTGGAGTTCCGCATGATTCACATTCGTCGCCATTCTTTGCTTGCCCTGGTCATCATTTGTGTCTTGTCGATGTCGTCAATCGCCATCGCCCAGCAGTACGACACAAGCCTTTATTCAGGTCTTCACTGGCGGATGATTGGTCCGTTTCGCGCGGGTCGCGAGAACGCGGTCAGCGGCGTCGTGGGCCAGCCGGACACTTTCTATTTCGGTTCAGTTGGCGGCGGCGTTTGGAAAACAACCAACGCGGGCCGCACGTGGAACCCTGTTTTTGATTCAGCATCGTCAGCATCGATCGGCGCGATTGGCGTCGCGCCTTCGAACGGCAGCGTCGTCTACGTCGGCACCGGCGAAGCCGACATGCGTGATTCAATTCAGTTCGGCGATGGCATGTACAAATCAACCGATGAGGGCAAGACCTGGAAGCACATCGGGCTCGAGGCCACGAAACAGATTGGCCGCGTGCTTGTCGATCCCAAGAATCCGAACATCGTGTTCGTCGCGGCGCTTGGCAATGCCTACGCATCCAGTCCCGATCGCGGCGTCTATCGCTCACGCGACGGCGGCGCAACCTGGCAAAAGGTTCTGTTCAAGAATGATGACGTCGGCGCGATCGATCTCAATTTCGATCCGACCAACTCGCAAATCGTCTACGCGACCATGTGGAATGTGCGTCGTCCGCCATGGTTCATTTACACGCCGGCGAATGGGCCGGGCGGCGGCATCTTCAAATCGACGGATGGCGGCACAACGTGGAACGAGATCGACGAAGGCATCCCGGCTGACGGACGCGGCCGCATCGGAATCTCGGTGTCACCTTCGAACCGGAATCGCGTTTATGCGGTTGTTGACGCATTTGTAAACGATAAGGAACATCCAGAAGACGCTTCAAAGATCAAAAAATCCGGAGGCGTGTTTCGCTCGGACGATGCCGGCGCAACCTGGACCAGACTGTCCAGTGACGAACGCCTGTGGGGACGCGGCTGGTACTTCGAAAAAGTTACCGCCGATCCGAAAAACCCGGACACGGTTTATGTGATGAATACTTCCGTCTATCGATCCACGGACGCCGGTAAGACGTGGACCGCAATCAAAGGCGATCCGACTGGCGATGATTTTCATCAACTTTGGATCTGTCCCGACGATCCGAAGCGCATGGTCCTTGGCAGCGATCAGGGATCGATCGTGAGCGTCGATGGCGCCGTGACGTGGAGCTCCTGGTACAACCAGGCGACCGCGCAGATTTATCACGTGGCGCCTGACTACCGCTTTCCCTATTGGGTCACCGGCGCGCAACAAGACAGCGGCGCGGTGGGCTCGCCTTCGCGCAGCCGTCACTCTGAAATCTCTCTGCGCGACTGGGAAGGTCTGTGTGCAGGCGGCGAGTCTGGTTACACCGCGCCTGATCCGCTGCATCCGGAAATTCTTTTTGGCGGCACCGTCTCGCGTTGTAACGTCGTGACCGGTGAAACAAAGAGCGTATCGCCTGAGGGTGGCGGGCCGCGGCGTGCAGAAGGCGCAACACAGTATCGTCACGCCTGGACTCAGCCGTTGGTGTTCTCTCAAGCTGATCCGCACGCGCTCTATTTCGCGAATCAATTTATTTACAAGACAACGAACGGCGGCGAGAGCTGGACGCAGATGGGCCAGGATTTGACGCGCGAAGATCCCGGCGTGCCGTCAAACTTAAATGAAGCCGCGGCCGCTGACGCGCCGACGGAAAAACGCCGCGGCGTGATCTATACGATTGCGCCTTCACCTTTGCGCGCGCCGATGGTGTGGATCGGAACTGATGATGGGTTGATCCAATTGACGAATGATGACGGACGAAACTGGCAGAATGTAACGCCGCCCACGCTCACGTCCTGGAGCAAGGTCACGATGATCGACGCGTCTCACTTCGATGTGAAGGAAGCCTACGCGTCGGCCGAGCGACATCAACTCAATGATTACGATCCGCACATCTTTCGCACGCGGGATGCCGGTAAAACATGGTCGGAAATCACAAACGGCTTACCGAAGGGGATCTACGTCCAGACAATAAAAGAAGATCCGCAGCGGCGTGGGATGTTGTTTGCCGGAACTGAACGGGCGGTTTTCGTTTCTTTCGATGACGGCGATCACTGGCAGTCGCTGCAACTAAATCTGCCGCCCGCCTCCATGCGTGATCTCGCTTTTCACGACAACGATCTGATTGTCGCTACGCACGGTCGTGGCTTCTGGGTTTTGGACAACGTCACGGCACTGCGTCAGCTGTCGCCATCCATGACTCGAGCCGATGCGATTCTCTTTCAGCCGGCAGACGCAATGGAAATCATCGCTGGAGGCGATAACGGCACGCCGATGCCGCGCGATGAACCGCTGGCCGATAACTCACCGACGGGTGCGATGATCGATTTCTTCTTGAAGACAAACGCCAGTGGACCAGTGACACTTGAAATTCTCGATCCAGCTGGAGAAGTGATTCGCCGCTATTCCAGCGAAGATAAATTCCCGCCGGTCGATCCTGGCAGACTTAACTATCCGCCGTACTGGGCGCGGACTTCTGAACCCTTGCCGGCAACCGCCGGTATGCATCGATGGATTTGGGATTTTCGTCTGACTCCGCCCCAACGCCAGGCGGGCGGTGGCGGAGGCGGCGGTGGTGGTGGCTTTGGTCGCGGCGGCGGTCAACTGGCACTGCCGGGGATCTACACGGTGCGTTTGACCGTGAACGGCAAAAGCCAGATGACACAGCTCGTCGTCAAGCCGGATCCGCGATCGAAGTAGAGACTGACTAATGCAATTCGGCTTCACCGTCGGGAACGGCGAACAGCATCGAGTGGAATTCTCGTTCGATCAATTCGCCGGCAACCTGGAAATCAAAGTTGACGGCCAGCCGGTCGTCAAGGACTTCAGAATGCTCTCACTGTTCCTGACCAAGCGATACGAATTCACGGTGGGAGTCCAGGAGCAACACCAGATCATCATTGAGAAGAAGCGAAAACTTTTTCTGGCTGGATTTCGCCCGCAGAGGTATCGCATTTTCATTGATGGCGAGTTGGCCCAGACGTACGAAGGTTCCTGAACTTGGGAACCGAGTGGATCGAAACGCGTCTAATTGAAATTAGGTGTTCGATTCTCCTGAAGACGCAAGATCGACAACGATCAAGCGGCTGACGTTCCTATTGTTGGCCGCTGTCTCTCTCGCCGTTCTGGGCCTGCGGTATCGATTGAAGTCAGCGCCGGCGATTCATATTAAGACGCTGGCAGCGACCACGTTCAAGTCACGCGCAACTCAACCAGACTCAGACTTTGCTCGCCATGTTGAAGAGCTAAGAAAGAAGCTGCCGTCCGCGGAATTCACGATTGTCATTCAACCGCCGTTTGTAGTTGTCGGCGATGAATCCGAAGCCGTCGTCAAAGCTCATTCCGAGCACACGGTTAAGTGGGCGGTCGATAGACTCAAGCAGGATTATTTTGCGAAAGACCCGAAAGAGATTCTGGACATCTGGCTGTTCAAAGACTCGGCCTCTTATGAAAGAAACGCGCTCGCTTTGTTTGGCGAAAAACCGACGACGCCGTACGGTTATTACTCGAGCAGTCACAAGGCCTTGATCATGAACATCTCGACCGGCGGGGGCACTCTGGTCCACGAAATCGTCCATCCGTTTGTCGAAGCGAACTTTCCCGATTGCCCGCCGTGGCTGAACGAAGGTTTGGGCTCGCTGTACGAGCAGAGCGGCGAGGTCAACGGCCACATTCATGGCTACACCAACTGGCGTCTGCCGGGCCTGCAGGCCGCAATCAAAGCGGGCAAGGTGCCATCATTTAAAGATCTGATGTCGCTTGGTTCGCGCGCCTTCTATGACGATGACAAAGGCACAAACTACGGACAGTCACGTTATCTTTGCTATTACCTCCAACAGCGCGGCTTGCTCGTCAGGTACTATCGCGAATTCGTCAATCACCAGAAAGACGATCCGAGCGGCTACAAAACTCTGGTACGCTTATTGGCGGTCAGAGACATGACTGCCTTCAAACGCCGTTGGGAAAAATTTGTCTTAGGTTTGCAGCAGGGCTACGACGTTACTGTGCGGTAATTAGAACGGCATGATGTGGTAGTGCGTCGCTGGTTCGGGGCACTAGCCCGACCGTAAGGGAAGGCTCATCGAATCCGGCCATTTTGGAGCCCTCCCTAACGGTCGGGCTTAATGCCCCGTTTCGTTTACGTCCGCAGAACACGCACGATGTTTGACACTCGTCCCTCCGTGTAGTAGCGTCCGATGCATACTTATGCGAAAGAGATTTTCGTCGCTTATACCCTCCGTCCGGCCATCAAAAACCCAGGAGATAGCTTCGTAAGTTGAAACAAATCGAGCTTCCACCCAAAGGCCTGGAAACGCTTTTCGGCGTTCACGACCAAAACATTAAATACCTCGAGTCGCTGCTCGATGTTCAAATCAACGGGCGCGGTCACAGTCTGAACGTTGACGGCGATCCAAAAGACGTCGAGACAGTCGAGCGTATCCTCTCGGATTTTTCCGAGCTGTTCGCTGAAGGTCGTCAATTCACCGACAAGGAACTGCGCGAAGCATTTGCGCAGATTGCCGAGGATCGAGCATACAGCCTGCGTGATTACTTTACGCGTTCACGCTTCAGTCCGGCGGGCAAGAAACAAGTTGCCCCCAAGTCGGCGATGCAGCGCAAGTATATTGAAGTGATTCAGCAGCGCGACATCGTGTTCGGCATTGGCCCGGCGGGAACCGGCAAGACATATTTAGGCGTGGCCATGGCCGTGCAGGCGCTGATGCAGAAGCAGGTCAATCGCATCGTGCTCGCGCGCCCCGCGGTCGAGGCCGGCGAGAAGCTGGGCTTTCTTCCCGGCGATCTCCAGGAGAAAGTCGATCCTTACCTACGCCCGTTGTACGACGCGCTTTTTGACTTAGTTGATTACGAACGGGTGACGCGACTGCTGGAAAAACAGGTCATCGAGATCGCGCCGCTCGCTTTCATGCGTGGACGAACATTGTCGGACGCCTTTGTGATTCTTGATGAGGCACAGAACACCACCAGCGAACAGATGAAGATGTTTCTGACTCGTATCGGTTTTGGATCGAAGGCCGTGATCACCGGCGATGTGACCCAGATCGATCTGCCAACCGGCAAACGGAGCGGCCTGGTGGAAGCTGAACGGGTTCTGGCCGGCATCGACGGCATCGAGTTCGTTTACTTCAGTGACCGGGACGTCGTGCGTCACAAGCTGGTGCAGATGATCATTAAGGCCTACGAGACGCATACGAAGAAGAGCGAGATGTAGGGGTTTAGCCTCGTTAGAGGCGAAATGTTTATAGTTCCTCAGCTATTATTTTGATCCATTCCAGCTCCAGCGGAGCGTGATGTGTATTTCGCTCCTACGGAGCTTGAATTGTTTTTTAAGCCGGGCGTTCTATAAATATTATGCTCCTAACGGAGCTTAAACCTATGACGCAATGATCGAGCTAATCAATCGCCAACGGCGCCGTAAGCTGAATTCGCAAGAGTGGCGCGAGTTTGCTGAGCAAGCATTACGAGCAATTGATTCGACCAAACAATCAGTCACAATTGTTTTTGTTAGTGACGCTGCGATCAAGAAACTCAACCGCCAATTTCGCGGTAAAAACTACGCCACTGACGTGCTTTCCTTTCCGACGCAAGCAGAAGATTTCGAAACGGACAATCAATCACATCTCGGCGAGGTGGTAATCTCAGTCGAACGGGCGGCTGCGCAAGCGAAAGAGAATGGCTTAACCTTCTCGAATGAAGTCGAGCAGTTGATCCTGCACGGGCTGCTGCATCTCAGCGGTTACGATCACGAAACTGATCATGGTGAGATGAACCGGCTGGAATTGAGATTGCGAAGGCAGCTGGGTATTTGATTGTTGTCTTCCTCTGTGTCCTCTGTGGTAAGTAATTTCAACCACAGAGGACACAGAGAAGACTATACAATTTTGTTTATTTCCCGATTAGGATTTACCATTTACCGTCTCCTATGGAAATCGAATTAGCCATCAGCGCGATCTTGCTTTTGGCGCTCACCTTTCTGGCCAGTGTTGATATGGCCTTTGGCCAACTGAGCGACATCGGACTCAGGCGGTTGGCGACTGAAGCCGAAGAGCATCCCAACGCCCGCTATGCCCCGTTTCTCACTGAGATTCTGAAGAATCGTGCGCGCTTCAGTATGACGCTTTCGGCCGCGATTCAGATTTTGCTGGTCATCTTCTCGGTCCTGATTACCTACATCTCGTTGCAACTCTTCGCTCGTAATGGACTCGCGCTTTTCATTTCGCTTGCATCGGGTCTGATACTCGCCGGCATCTTTCGCCAACTGATTCCACGATATTTATCGCTGCGCAATCCGGAAGGAAAGCTGTTGAAGCTGTTGCCGGTGCTGCGGCCCTTTTATCGTGTACTCGCTTTTGTCGGCGAACCCTGGCATCGATCGTTCGACCGGCTGCGCCGGAAAGAGGAGATCGAAGAGCCGGGCGGCGAATCAGAGGATGATGACGGCGACGATATCGAAGCCTTGATCGACGTCGGCGAAGCGGAAGGAATCATCGAAGAAGAAGAACGCGAGCTGATTCAGTCAGCAATTGAATTCGGCGACACAACCGTTGCCGAGGTCATGACTCCGCGCACCGAAATTGTAGCGCTGCCAAAGTCAGCCACGGTGCGGGAAGTGCGCGACCTGATCATTGAATCCCGCCATTCCCGGCTGCCCGTCTATCGCGATCAGATCGATAACGTGGAAGGCATTATCTATGTGCGCGATCTGCTGCCGTCGCTCTCGCTGGGCAAAGCCGATTCGTCAATTGCAGCGTTCATCCGGCCTGTTTATTTCGTGCCGGAAACCAAGCCCGTCGCCAAGCTCTTGCGCGAGATGCAAAAGGCGCACGCGTATCTGGCCATGGTCATCGATGAATATGGTGGCGTTGCCGGATTGGTGACCGTCGAAGACATCCTCGAAGAAATCGTCGGCGAGATCGAAGACGAGGACATCAGCGGAGAAGAGCCCGAAGAAATTGTCCCGGCAGGCGATGGCGCTTATGAAGTTCTCGGCGGCACCGAGATTGGAAAAATTGAGCGCTTGTTCGACATGGAAATCGAGGCCGACGACTTTACCACGATCGCCGGTTTGGTGATTGCTCAGAAAGGAAGCGTTCCGCAACCGGGTGAACACCTGAATTTTCGCGGGCTGGAGGTCGACGTGCTCGAAGCGGACGGAAAACGAATATCTCGATTGAGAATCAGGAAAGCTGAACCAGTAGGCGTTCCGGACGCCACCATAAACCGATGAATCAGACGCTGGCAAAAATCGGGCAGGCTCTGTCACAGGGACTTACCCGTCAAAGAGTGTGCGAAGCGTGCGGCAACGAATTTTCGTGCGGCGCCAGCTTGCGCGGATGTTGGTGTAGCGAGATAGATTTGAGCGACGAAACTCGCGCCGACCTAAAGGACAAGTACAAGGATTGTTTGTGCCGGGACTGTCTGGCTTCACTCTCAGAAAGTTCGCGAGGTTTAGAGTAGTTCCGTTACGGAACCGCTTGCGATAGCAAGCGGGTAAAGTTGCGGTAGCGTTACCCGCTCGCTGGCGCGAGCGGTTCTGTACCAATATTAGTTCTTCACAAAAGGAGGTTCACATGCAAAAGTGGGAATACAAACTCGTCGAAGGATGGCAGACGATCGATCAACTCAGCGCCCTGGGCAGCGAGGGTTGGGAACTTGTCTCGACCGAAGTCGGCGTCGGTAATCACAACATGGCGTTTTATTTCAAGCGCCCGGTTGCTGATGAAAACGATCACAGCTCCAATGGTTGACAACGCGCGGAGACTCGCGGACTATTCCTTCTTCACGTTCTTCGCTGTCCGACAAACTTCAGTTTGTCGCAACCGCAACCATTAAGGACTGAGATCGACAGACCGAAGTTTGTCGGACCGAAACGGCTTTGGCAAAGAAGCAAAGTAAATTTCTGCAAGGGCGTCGGATCGATCCTACGCCAATCAATCATCGAACCAAGCTGGTTGATTTAGTTGATAGCACATTCGTCGCTTACAACGCGGCGCGCTTACGCGAGGCATGCTGGCTCTTTTCACAGAAGATGCTCGAACCCGATGTTACCGTCGGTGTGACTCTGACTGGAGCGCTAACGCCTGCCGGATTAGGAATGTCGGCCTTAATCCCACTGATTAAAGCGGGCTTCATCGATTGGATCATTTCGACCGGCGCGAATTTTTATCACGACACGCACTTTGGCATCGGACTCGCGATGCACGAAGGAAATGCGTCAACCTCAGACATCGTCCTGCGCGCCGAAGAAGTCGTGCGCATCTATGACATCTTCTTTGATTACTCCGTGTTGCTGGATACGGACTCTTTTTTCCGCCGCGTGATCGAAGCGCCCGAGTTTCAGAAGCCTATGTCTACCGCGGAGTTTCACTATCTCTGCGGCCGATACGTTCTGGAGCGCGAACGAAAACTGGGATTAAAGAATAAGTCTCTGCTGGCGGCGGCCCATGAATACGCAGTGCCGCTTTACACGTCCTCGCCCGGTGATTCATCGATCGGGATGAATGTCGCCGCCAAGGCGTTGCAGGGAAACAAGCTCGCTTTCGATCCGTCGCTCGATGTGAATGAGACTGCGTCGATCGTGCTGGCTGCCAAGCGCGGACTAATACGCGACGGCAAGCCCCGGCGGGGCCAGAAGGGAGGCCGTTCGGCGATTTTTATTCTTGGGGGCGGTTCGCCAAAGAACTTCGCGTTACAAACTGAGCCGCAGATTCAGGAAGTGCTCGGGATTGATGAGCGCGGCCACGATTACTTCCTGCAAGTCACGGACGCGCGGCCGGACACCGGGGGCTTATCAGGCGCCACGCCGGGCGAAGCGGTGTCCTGGGGTAAAGTCGATCCGGATCGACTGCCCGACGCAGTTGTCTGCTATCTCGATTCAACCGTGGCGCTGCCAATCATCACGGCCTATGCATTAGCCAAACACAAACCGCGGCCGCCGCGCCGGCTTTATGGTCGTCGCGAAGAGTTTATGAATTTGCTGTTGAGCGAATATCGGAAATCCAATCGAAGGTAATAAAGGTCAGTACCGCTCTCCGGGCGTGTAGACCTGATAGAACGGGACTATAGTAGATGAAGAACGAGCAAGGGCCGGTCGGGAAACCATTGCCAGTGAGTTACTACAACTGTTCGAAGTGTCCTGCGTATTGCTGCTCGATTTACGAGCGCGTGCAAGTGACGAAGCGCGATATTCGACGGTTGGCCAAACACTTCGGTGTCGACGTCGAAACTGCGCAGAGCCGCTTTACCACCACCTGGCAAGGCGAGCAGATTCTCCGCCGGAAGGCCGACCCGATTTTTGGCAAGGCTTGTAAGTTTCTTGATCCGTCGACGCGTCGCTGCACGATTTACAACGGCCGTCCATCCGTCTGTCGTGAGTTCCCTGCCCGCACGCGCTGCGCGTATTATGACTTGCTGACATTCGAGCGCTCGCAACAAGGCGACGACACCGTTTTGCCGCTGGTGCAGATTACATTTCGCAACGGAGACAAGTGATTACAGAACCGCTTGCGATAGCAAGTGGGTATGCTACAGGTAAATAAGGACTCAGATGAAAGAACTGCTTTCAAAAATGGTTGGGCAGGAAGTCGACGTGCTTTGCACCGGCACTTCGAGCCTGCGCGGCAAAGTTGTCAAAGTCGAAGGTGACGTGCTCCATTTGAAAGACGACGAGGACAACGTTTGTTACGTGTCCATCGACAAGATCACTGCCGTTTGGGAAAAGCGGAACAGTGAGCGCCACCCGGGATTTGTTTTCAAGAGTTAGCTATCTTACCTTTCTCCAACAACGCCAATGGATTTGATTGGTGATGCCAGCAAAGCAAGAATCGCCGCGTTCATAATCGATAATCTTATTGCGTGTTTGCTTGCCATTCTGTCAGTGGGATTGATTGGGTCGCCCAATCCCTACGTTAGCGGGTCAATATTAGGGTTGGTTTATCTTGGCTATTTCTTTTGTTTTGAAGCGCTTTGGTCTCGCACTCCAGGAAAGTTTTTGCAGGGACTTGTCGTCCTCAAAACTGACGGCTCTCGTTGCCGGGTGAAGGACCATATCATTCGGACGTTGGCCCGAACGATTGAAGCGAATCCGATCTTGTTAGGTGGCATGCCAGCGGGTGTGGCAATTTTTGCCTCTGCGCGAAAGCAGCGAATCGGTGATTCGCTCGCTGGGACCGTAGTCGTCTCCAGGCGCTATCTGGACCAATGATTTCTCTCCATATAGACGAAACAAAAAAGGCCGCAGCGGAAACCCGTTGCGGCCTTTCTCGTTCTTAACGGACCACGTTCTTATGGTTCGTTGTTCTGTTCGACAGTCGCAACATTGGTGGCCGATGTTCGCGGCTTCGCGTTCGGCGCAGTCGCCTGGAGTGACTGTGCCGGCACGCGACGGAAACCATCAATACGCGACAGCCAGTATTCATTGAAAGGCGAATACATCACCCCGCCGTGGCGGGCAGAGTGATAGAAGCCTTTTTCGTCGACTACGATGCCGACGTGGCTCAAGTTACTGAAGAAGACGAGCGTGCCAAACTTGAACTGCTGATCTTTCGATGGCTCTTCGAACGTCGCCCAATATGAGCGCGCCGGACCTCGCTGAAAGTTAATGCCAATATCCTGGTATGCGCGCCAAACCAGGCCCGAGCAATCAAACTCTTCCGGACCCGTTCGATTAAAGTGATAGGTAGCTCCGAGGTGAGATTGAATCGCCGTGAGCAGCGATTGATCGAAACGATTGGTCACGTTGATTGTCGGAACAAGTGACACAGGGCGAGCAACGCCTGGTGACGTAACGGTGCGCGGTCGCCGTTCTTCCGCCGCGGATGGCACAGTCGGTTCGGTCTCGAGCCTTATTTCGCCACTCGAATTAACTGTGACCCGCGTCTGACGCGGATCGGCTTCGCTGCTTTGAGCAATTACGGAGCTGGCAAGAAATAAAGTCGCACTGACGACGAGCAGGCGGGGGAACAGTATTTTATTCCTCAAGGGGGATTTGATCTCCTATTTAGCTTTCTTAAACCAATCCAGCAGTAAGGTGGGCAAGGTTCATTCTATCTTTCTGCACAAGTCGTCACAACACCCAATGTGACTGTCTCGTGATAACGCATCATGCTGCGTGAAGGGGTGAACCAAATGAGTTCATAACAGGTGTTTGCGCATTTCGCCACGGAGGTTTTTCCGAATCGTCCTGACTAAGGACATCAGCCGTCACATTGATGCATTGGTGAAGGTTCAGATTTGAAGCATCCTGAGAAGATGCTGAGGAGGTGGGGGCGAACCAACTCGCCGTGACCATTGTACCGAACCGTGATGGTTGCGCGCCAGACTTTTATTTCAGTCGCATAAAGTAAGGCGTTTGAGGCAATTTGAGTCAGGAAGAGCGCCTAATCAGCAGGCTCAAGAGAGCGCCCTACCCGACTGTCGGGTTGCGGCCACCGGCTTATCTATGCAACTCAGCCAACAGTTTCTTGCCCAGTTCGGCGTCGATCGATTCGAGCCGCCGCGCTTGGATCACAACAGAGTCTCGATCTCCGGTTTCCAGATAGGCCAGGCCCAGATTGTAATAGGCATCCGGCTCGTTAGGTTGGACGCGGGCGGCGTCTTTGTAAGAAGTAATCGCCTCATCGAACCGGCCCGCGAAGAAGTATGCGTCGCCGAGTTTGTTGAAAGCCTCGGATGAGTTAGGCTTCAGTTGCAGGGCTCGCTTGTAGGCACGAATCGCATCTTCGTTGCGGCCTTGTTTGACTTTGCAGTAACCGATTTGAATCCACGTCTCAGGGCGGCGGGGATTTCGATTTGCAGCAGTCTCGAAATAGTTTAGGGCGTTGTCATAGTTGCCGAGCCACAACGAATCAATCCCACCGCGATACCACACTTCAGCGAGAGCCTCTGGCTGGCTGCCAGCTTTGGCCTTGGCCGCAATCTGATCGAAGGCCATCAGCTCGGTACCGTGCAAGGCGGCGATCCGCGGAATTCCAAGCGCCAAATTAATGTTCTGACCATTGGTCACTTTCACCGTGACAATCCCTATGACCTCACCGCGCATGTTGAAAAGCGGGCTGCCGCTGTTGCCATGCGAAACCGGCGCAGTGACCTGAATTATGCGTCCGAGGTCCGGAACTTCGCGCACTGCTGACACGATGCCGTCACTGACTGACCCTTCGAGTCGCAGGGGATTTCCGATCACAAAGACCTGCTCGCCCTCATCCGGTAAAGCAGTAGTCATCGTCAGCGCACGCGATCGATCGCTGGGCATATCTACCTTCAATAAGGCGAGATCCGCTTCGTCATCAACCGCCAGCGCACCGGCCACGGGATATGTGCGGCCTTTGCCTTCCAGCATGTGAATCTCGACGCGATGCGCACCCTTGATCACATGCATGTTCGTCACGACCTCGCCCGCACGGACAAAGAACCCGGTGCCGCTGATGAGCGCCTCTCCCTTCGCGTCATAAGTCAGCACCGACACTACCGACGGCTTGACCCGACGAACCAGTTCAGGCAGCGAGGCCGCCTGTTGCGGGGCAGTGCTGAGTTGGCGTGTCGAATCAGGACCTGGACGATCCTGAGCGTTGGCAATCTGAATGAAAGCGAGGAAACACAGAACGAGACCAAAACGGGGGATGCTTCTTTTCAAGACAAGACCTCCTACTGCAAAAAACCAAAGAGACCGAAGCGCCGCTCGGGGCTGCGCACTAGATTCACTTGCCGGGGTTCGTTTGATGGCGATTACTCATCGCCGGTTGTCGGAAAAAACTCGGGGTACGAGGCAAGGGCCTTACCTCGTCCGGGCATAGTAGCGCAACATTAGGCGGATGGAAAGAGAAATCTCCTTATATGACTGAACTCTAAGACTCCCGTTTGCGCAGCCTCTTGATGAGCGTTAGTCGGCTCCAGGGAATTCTTGCTACGAATCCTATCGTCCCAAATACAACAACACTCGTTGCGATTCCTATAAGTAGCAGCGCCCAATCGACATGAATTCCGAAGAGCGGCGCGCCAAACAAAAGCAATAGCATCAACAAGAACGTGCTGGGTGTCATTACCCAGTCTTCCTTATTCCAACCGACAGAGTAGAGCCCCCAGACCGCAAAGGCGATGACTACAAGGAGAACACCGACAAAAAATCCAAGCAGTATCGCCCATTTGCCCGGCCTCTGGAGAATATCGGCAATTTGAATGTGACTGATCGTTTGTCCAAAGTAGAGCGCCCCGGCCATCAGCGAAGCCAGCCAACCTGAGAAGTAATCGATTCGCGAAGCGCGCGTCCGCCTTCGAGCTTTACTGCATTGATGCCACTCTATCGTACATTTGAACAGAAAGTAGGCAACTACAATCAGCAGTGCCCACGGGATAGCTTGTGGGCTCTTAATTGATTTTATGAGCGCTCCCACATATCCTTCTGATTCTCGCGCCTTTTCAAGATCGATTCCCACCAACTCCCAGACGAAGAGAATAGCGGCCCACAGCATTAACTGCTTGCGCGCTTTGTGGTATTCGCTTGATAACGGGCGCGGCTCGCGCGGTTTGGTTTCCGCTTCTCTTGATTCAGATTTGGATTTTGATTCGGTCACGTCAGAAATAAATGAGAGCTTCAGACGAAGTGAAAGAACGCGCAGCTTATATCACTGAACTGTCGGACCTGTAAACGAATCTGCCGTTAGAGCGCGGCATTGTTCTCGTCCTGTAGGGACGAAATGTTTATAGCGACCAAGCACGAGTTTTTCCTGCGCTCCGCAGGAGCGCAATGTATCTGAAGCAAAATGCGCGCGAACATTTCGCTCCTTGTATCTTGGCCTTAGTCGCTATTTGATATCTTCAGTTTGCCATGGGTCGCGCC
>DNNE01000061.1:0-5928 GCA_003487805.1 Blastocatellia bacterium
GGCTTTGCGCGTCTTTGCGCCTTCGCGTCTTTGCGTGAGATTTATTCTTGTGTACATCAGTTTTCACGCAAAGCCGCGAAGAAAAACCGCAGAGTAAGACGCTACTTGCTACGCTCAACCCCCGGCTACTATCTCGCAGCCCTACGGGCTGCCTCGGCGTGGTCTCGGAATTTGATTGCTTGATTGGCCAAGTATGTTGTTGCCGTTGAAACGGTTAACGTGAGTCGAGTGCCATGAGATCACCTCGCTAAAGCGATGTGTGAATGAGACGCTACCGGAAGGTTCACAACTCTTAACAACTTTTTACTTGCGGTTGACACGATCTTGATGCGGTACGGATTATTCTCTGCTCCGCGTAAGGTTCCCTTAGTTTGATATGAAGTTAAAGAAAAAGAATCTAGTAGGCGGCTTTAATCGCTATCGCCTCGTGATAACGCTCGGGCTGGCGGTGCTGCTGCCGGCGGCTGCGCTCATCTATGTCAACTTCAGCCAGTTGCGATCATTCCAGCGCGACAAAGTGCTTGAAGCGTTGATTAAGCGAGATTTTCAGGAGGCGCTGACCCTCTATGAAAAGAAGATGAATAAGGCGATATACGCAAAAGTCGATGAAGCGCGGGACATGTTTCCATCCGCGGACGTGGAAGAAGGCGAGAAAGAGCGGAAGCTCGATGAGATTCTTTCGCGCTGTTCATGCTTTACGCACGCGTTCATTTTTGACGGAGACGACGTTGCTTTTCACACGCAAACGGCGCAGCACGATGACAAGGACGTTCGTGATGAACACGCAGAGATGGTCGATTCTTATCGAACCTGGTTCAGCAGCAAGCAAGAGCTCAAGTCGCTGGTTGAAATTGTAAGCATGAAGCCCCACAACATTTACTTTACCCAGGCGCAAACCAAACGCGCTGACGGGCCCACATACTTGCTTACCGCAATATTCCTTTTGCCCGCTGAGGATCGAACCGTAGTAGCCGGAGTGACCTTCGACCCCTGTTACATGAAGAGCGACTTTTTCGCGAATATGCTCGATGATTTCGTCAAAGAGAAGAACGCCGAACAAAGCGGGAACAGCCGCGCCATGATGATTTACCGTGCCGACCAGATGGACGGGCGCGAGATAAAACCAATGGTTGCAACGGTGGGATGGGGGGAAGGGAAACCGGAGGTCTCGCGAAAACTTGACGACGTTTTTCGCGGGCTTGCCCTGGGGATCAAGTTTGAAGGCACCAGCGTGGAAGCGATGGGCCATACCTGGATACGTAACAGCTTTATCATTCTCGGATTTCTTTCACTGATGACTATTGGCGGCCTGGTGCTGACCAAACACATGGTCAGCAAAGAAATGGCCGTGGCAAAACTAAAATCGGATTTCGTCTCAAATGTTTCGCATGAGTTGCGCACGCCGCTGGCGTTGATTCGCCTGTACGCTGAGACACTTGAGCTGGGCCGAATCACCACCAAGGAAAAGAAGCACCAGTATTATCGAATCATTCGCAAAGAGAGTGAGCGGCTGACGGCGCTCATCAATAACATCCTTGATTTTTCGCGCATTGAAGCGGGGCGTAAAGAATATGAGTTTCGCGAGACTGACATTGCCGACCTGGTTCGCAATACGCTCGATTCGTATCGCTATCAGATCGAGCAGCAGGGCTTTGCGTTCGAGGAATCGATTGACCCGGACCTGCCGGCGGTGCGTGTAGACCGGGAGGCAATTGCGCGCGCCCTGGTCAATCTCGTCAACAATGCTTTGAAGTATTCGCAGGACGAAAAATACCTGGGCGTGAAGCTCTATCGCGACAACGGCTCGGTGAAACTGGAAGTTGCCGACCACGGCATCGGCATCGCGCGCCGCGACCAGGCAAAGATATTCGAAAAATTTTATCGCGCGGGCGACCCGCTGGTGCATAACACCAAAGGCAGTGGCCTGGGTCTGTCGCTCGTGCGTCACATCACGGAAGCGCACGGCGGCGAAATCGAAGTCGAAAGCTCTCCGGGAACCGGCAGCAAGTTCATAGTGTCCCTGCCGCTGGTGGCCGCGCCCGCACCACCGCAGGTTTCAAACTCAAATACGCTTCACTAACTAAAACTAAAACCATGAAATCAAACGGCCAATCAAACGGAAAAGTTACCAACGGGCGGAACGAGCTTTCGTCTTTAGAGAGCGCCGAACCCGGAAGCGGCAAACGAGCGCGCATACTAATCGTCGAAGACGAGCCGGCGATGGTGGCCGGCCTGCGCGACAACTTCGAATACGAAGGCTATGAAGTCATCAGCGCCTGCGACGGCGTCGAAGGTTTGGATCGCGCGCTTTCGGAAAATCCTGATCTGGTGGTGCTCGACGTGATGATGCCGCGCATGAGCGGGCTCGACGTCTGCAAGCAGTTAAAGGTCAAGCAGCCGGCGCTGCCGATCATCATGTTGACGGCGCGCGGTCAGGAAATTGACAAGGTCGTGGGGCTCGAGTTGGGCGCCGATGATTACGTGACCAAGCCATTCTCAATTCGCGAGTTGATGGCCCGGGTCAAAGCGGTCTTGCGCCGGGCGACGCCACAACCGCCCTCAGACATTTATAAGTTCAGCGACGTCGAAGTTAACGTGCGTAGCAATGAAGTACTGCGCGCGGGATCACGCGTCGAGCTGTCCGCGAAAGAATTTGCCTTGCTTGCATATTTTGTCGCTCATCCGGCGGAAACACTTTCGCGCGATCGTCTGCTCGACGCAGTCTGGGGCTACGAGAATTATCCAAACACACGCACAGTTGATACGCACATAGTTCACCTCAGACAAAAGTTGGAACCGAATCCGGAAGAACCGCGTTTCATTCTTACCGTACACGGCACTGGATACAAATTCGTGGGTTAGGATCCCAAATTCGATATGGGCCAATCATCTTTTAATGCAACTCTCGCTCCCCGTCGTGTAGTCGATCGCGCTACGCCCGCACCACGCCGGCTCAGCCCGGAAAAGAAACGGCAAAGCGATCTCGATCTGAAGCTGGTCGCTCTGCAGAAGGATTATGCTGAGTTGAATACCGCGATCTTCGAAGCCGCGCAAGTGCATCGCCGTTTGTGCGCGCCGCGTCTTTTGCGTTACGACGAATTTGAAATTGCGAGCGAGATTTTCGCGGTGCGTCACTTGCCCGGAGATTTCTTTACCGCTGAAGAAACGAAGGACGGCGTCGTCATTGCGTTAGGTGATATCTGCGGCAAGGGACTGGCGGCGGGAATGTGGACCACCCAGCTGGTCGGCCTGCTCAAATCGCACACCGCGCGCGAGTCGACGCCGGAGCGAATTGTGGCCGGTGTCAATCGAGATATTTGCCGCATGCCGACCATGCGGCCTTTGGCTAGTTTGTTTCTGGCGAAGCTCGATGTGGCAAATGGCGCGCTCGATTATTGCAGCGCCGGTCACCCACCCGCGTTTCTTTTGCGGGCTAACGGCGGATTCGAATCGCTGACTGATGGCGGGTTGTTGCTAGGCGTACTCAACGATGCACAGTACAGCCGTGGCCAGGTGAGACTGGAGTCCGAAGATACCTTGCTCATATTTTCCGACGGGATCATCGAATCGCAGAGCGAGCGAGGTGAAGAATTCGGGTACGAGCGTTTACAGGCACAACTCGCAAGCACTCAGTCGGCGTCGGCCGACGCGATTCTGTTTTCAGTTTTGGGCGCAGTTCAGGATTTTGCGGCGATCCGGCCGTTAACAGATGATATGACGCTGGCAGTAATTCGGCGTGACAAGGTATCTGCAACCCGGCAGTGAATATCGGTCTTTATGGCCTCGCTCGGTTACAGAACCGCGAGCGGTAGCGAGCGGGATAAAAACTCAAGTCTCATTTAGTTTGGATGCTCTTTTGTAACGAAGGATCCCGATCGCTAGCGAAGCTTGCCTCCTTATTTCGCTGGCTACCGGTCGCGGTTCTGTACCTCGTCGCTTCCTCGATTTGATTGATTGAGTTTCTCTCGACTGCAGGCTTCGCCGCTAATGCGGACGATCACCCGAGACTAACTTTCCTGCTCTGTGGCCGCGGCTGCCTTTGCCGCTAACTGGGTTTCCGTTGCCGGGTCCAACGGCTCTGGTATTAATTCAGGTTGTGCGTCGGTCTTAGGTTGCGCAACTTCGTGCCTCGCATATTTATCCAAACCGAAGCCCAAAAATATCGTCGCCAGAATGATCGCGCTCGAAAAGTAGTAGGGCGATGACACGCCGAGCGTATCGAATGCCCGGCCGTAGAGGACTGGCGCGATGGCCCGAGTCACGCCGCCGTAAGTCTGTTGCATGCCCATATAAAGGCCGCGCTCTCTTTGACTAACAACACGCGAGAGCAAGGCCGTCACACAGGGAAAAGTAAACGCGGTGCCCAGCGGAATAAGCGCCACAGCCAACGCTAACGTTCCGAGACTTCCGGCCAACGGCATGCCAACCACGCCCGCCGCCAAAAGTACCAGGCCCAGCCGCGAAAGCTTTGCTTCTCCCAGCCAATCAACCATGCGTCCGAGCAAAAGCACGCGCGCAAAGACTGAAATCGCGCCCGTGTACATGAAGAAGTAACCGATCAATTGCGCAGTGACCTGGAAGCGCACGTTGAGGAAAAGCGCCAGCACGGCAAAGGTCCCTTGAAACGCTCCGATCGCAATCGCGTAAATCCAGATAAGGCGAGACGCAGGTTCACCGGAATGCGAGATCACGCGCCAGATGGCTTGACGCGACTTGCGCGCCGGTGGGTCTGTATCAGCAGAGGTAACGCGGCGAGACTCAGTTAAATAGCGCGCCGCGAAAATGATGTTAATCAGGCAAAGCGCGGCCGCCAGAATGCCAGGCGCGGCGCGGCCGATGGAGATCGTCGAGCGTCCGCTGAACGCGTTGCTTGTTCCCAACGTTACGGCGAAGGACCCGATAACCGGTCCGATGACAACGCCCAGATTCGTCGTTGCCGACAACCAGCCCAAAGCACGCGTGCGATCCTTCGGTTCAGTAGAATCGGCGACGTAAGCTTGAATGACTCCGACAGTGCCGCCACCTGCACCCTGCACTATCCGCGAAAGAAATAACAACAGCAGCGAATGGGCGAAGCCAAAAATAAGATAAGCAATTCCCGATGCTGCCAACGCGATCATCAGGGTCGGACGGCGACCGACTCGATCAGAAAACCTTCCCCAAAGCGGCGCGCTCAACAGTTGCGCAACCGTGTAAGAGGTGACGATGAAACCTGTGATAGTTCCCACGCCGATCTGGAAGTGCCACACGGTCAAGCCATTCCCGCTTAGGTCCTTCACGTAATACGGCAGCAGCGGAATGATCATCAGCAATCCAACCATATCGATGAACGCCGTGATCATCAGGGTGAAGAGCTTCGCGGGAATCTTGCGCACTTCTTTGTAGAAGACATATGCCAGAGCGATCGCGATCGCGCCGAGCAAGACGCGCACAACCGGCGAGTGAAAGGATTGAGCGATGTTCTGTTGAATCAGGAGCATCTACACTAGAAGATTAGTTACAAATTCGTCGGAACATGATAACAGCATCAGTCGCGGATTCGTGATCGGCGGCGGGGACGAAATGTAAATTGTTGTTAAGAAGCTCATCATGGGCATCTGTCTCATTCACACGTCGCTTCAGCGAGGTGAACCGCACCAGCCTTATCATCGAAAACCGTTTCAACGGTTTTGAGCGAGGCCGTTAAAGCGGCTGGGTGATCTTCGACTCGCCGTTTGTCACCTCGCTCAAGCGAGGTGTGAATGAGAGGCCATAGGATCAGCTGATTGTTTTGCGTCGCGGAGCGATGCGATGAATTTAGCCCAGCACTTTAGTGCTGGGTAACTGGCGAAACAATTTCCCGTCGCGTGAGCGACGGCTGAATCAATCGTCACTGACGCGACGAACACGATTCATCGGTTGAATCGATCCCGGCGTTGAAACGCCGGG
>DNNE01000061.1:6186-11052 GCA_003487805.1 Blastocatellia bacterium
GCGTTGAAACGCCGGGCTAAACTCACAGCGACGCTACGCGTCGATGGCGCTGATCGGTGGTCAGCCAACCTTGGCCGATAGTTTTATCACTCGCTCCGAAAGCCGCGGCGCGTCGATCTTTTTCGCAACTGCTGCGAATGACGCGATGGGCCCTTTCCATCGCAGATCATCCACGCGCGTCTGCCGATCGATCGTGGGTGAGAGAAGCGGCGCATCCGTCCTTAGCGTGGCCAGATTCTTGAATAGCAACGCAAGCTCACGATTTGCCGGGTTCAAAACTGTCGCCGGGAATTGTTCGATGTGGCCGTGACGATTGATAAGGGTAGCCGCTGTTTTGGATCCTAATCCCTTAATGCCCGGATAGCCGTCGGCCGCGTCGCCTACCAGGGCAAGGTAGTCGGGAATGAACTTCGGCGCCACGCCAAACTTGACGAGCACGCCGGCTTCGTCGCGAATCTCGTTCTTGCGCCGATCGATTTGCACGACGCGATCCGAGACGACGCACTGCGCGAGATCTTTGTCAGGAGTCCAGATGCAAACTTTCTCAACGCGCTTGCTCTTCGCAGCGAGATGCGCGGCCGCGGCGAGCGCATCGTCGGCTTCGAATTCAACCATCGGCCAAACAACGACGCCCATCGCGGCCAGCGCGTCTTCCAATGGATGAAATTGCGCCGTCAGTGCGCGCTCCATTCCGGCCCCGGTCTTGTATCCCGGCCAAAGATCGTTGCGGAACGATTCGATGACGTGATCGGTCGCGACGCCGACGTGGGTCGCGCCATCTTCGATCATCTTTGCGACGGTATTCAGAACGCCCGAGACAGCGCCGAATGGCGGATCAGTTTTATGAAACCGCCGCAGTCCGTAGAAGTGGCGGAAGAGTTCGTAAGTGCCGTCGATGAGGTGAACAATCATGATTTGCCGGACAAAAACTTAAGCCACAAAAAGGCACAAGAGGCACAAGAGGCACAAAAGGCACAAAAGGCACAAAAGGCACAAAAGGCACAAAAATTGGATGGTCGCGCTCTTATCTTTTTTTGTGCTTCTTGTGCCTTTTCGTGGCTGATCTTCCTTAGTTCCCCGGATGATACTCGCGCTCGGTATGACCCTTCAGTTGCGCGGGATAAAAATAGACTTCGCGGAGATCGCCGGTGCTGTATCGCCTGGCTTGATCATTAAAGTGTGGCGATGACGGATTTCCGCTCTCACCACCCGCCGTTACGGCCTTCGCCTGAATTGTCTTGCCGAACTCGACCACGGCGACGAAGCTGTTGCCGCTGGTGCCGTAAATCTTTTTCGATCCTTTGTAAGGCCGCGCCGCGAATGAAGCGAGCGAACCCCATGTGGCGGCAGTGAAAGCGACGGGAATGCTCGGGCCGGCATCAGTGAACGGGTGCACGATGTCGTCAGTCAGCCGTTGAAAGCGGTTGATGTCGCCCCAGGGTGTCTGCCATTTACCAAAGTCGTTTGCGAGTTTATCCGACGCGGCCGATAGTGCAGCGACGAGTTGCTCGGCCTTGGCAGTCGTCGCGATATAGTCCGGCACAGTCACCCCTGCGCGTCGCGCATCCGCGGCGATGCGTTGACGATCGAGTTCTTCCGCCCAGTACACCGCCAGCGAAGTCGGCACCGATTCGCCGGACCAACGAAAATCCCATTTACGCAAGAGCGCAATCTGATCCGCGGTCTTTGCTTTCAGTGAGTTGCTTTCAGACGTCTGGTCCCAGGCTTTGATCAAAGCCGGAATCGGTTTTTCAAACCACGTCAGGTAACTGTCGTAGGCTGCTTCGCGCAGACCATCGATGGTGAAGTCTTTCTTCGTCTCAAGGACGCGAACGGCGTGAAGTCCACGCGCTGACTCGACTCCGTTGTCGACGTATTTAGGATAATCAGATTGTTTGGGACTGCTTGGACCAGCCGCCGACCATGGCGAGTTGTTGCTATTGTAAAGCCAGCCGCTCGCAGGATTCAGCAACTTCGGACTCTCATCCACCGACAACAGTTCGTGCCAATCCGTGGCGGGATTGCTGCCATCGACCGGCTTGGTCCAATCGAATTTTGGATCGCGACGGGGGATGAAGTTGCCATGAAAGTAAGCGATGTTGCCGTCAGCGTCGGCATAGATCGTGTTGTTCGAAGAGTTCGTATGCAGCTCCATGATCTGTTTGAACTCTGCATAATTCTTTGATTTGGTTCGGCTGTACGATTGTGTCAGCGCTTTGACATGTTCCTGCATCAGGCTGATGCTTACCCATTTTCCATACTGCGCGCGAATGATTGGGCCATGTTGCGTTCGATAAACAGTGAAACTCTTTTCGGCCATGCCGGTGTTCGTTTTGTAGGGAACTTTGATGACCGAAGTCGTCAGCGGACGCGCTTCGTTGCCGTACTTGTAATAGAACTGATCGCCCTTCTTCACAATTGTCTCGAGATATTCGTCGATCGCATCGACCGCGCTGGAGGTATGCATCCAGCCGCAGTGTTCGTTGAATCCCTGGTAGATAAAGAATTGTCCCCAGGTCACCGCGCCGTAGGAGTTGAGACCCTCATCGCTCGACATCTGCAACTCAGATCGGAAATAGAACGACGTGTGCGGATTGATTAGCAGCAGAGCATGTTTGCCGATCGTATTTTTGGGCGAGACCGCGACGCCGTTTGATCCACCCGGATCAGTGACAAAACTGCTCGCTTGGTTCAAAGCAACTGTTGCATGATCGTTTCCATAGAATGCCTGCAACTGCGTGAGGTTAATTGTCTCAATGTCTCCGCCGATGCTGCCTTCGCTGAAAGTCAAAGCCATCCATGGCTCGAAATGCTTAATGACGCGCGGCTTCACCTCGGGATGTTTCTCGAGATAGAAGTTCAAGCCATCTGCCCAGGCGATCATCAACTTCTGCAGCCACGTCGGGGTCTTTTCGTACTCCGCTTTCATCGCCTGCGGATCGATGAAGAGCTTCATGCGCAGGTCACGCCAGATCGCGCTTTCACCTTCGGCCTCAGCCAGCCGCCCCATCGAGTTGATGTAGTTCGTCTCGACGCGATTAAAGTCGTCTTCAGCCTGCGCATAGATCATGCCGAACACCGCGTCAGCGTCGGTCTTCCCGTGCACGTGGGCGATGCCCCA
The DNA here is from genome assembly GCA_003487805.1 of Blastocatellia bacterium. Lineage (GTDB taxonomy): Bacteria > Acidobacteriota > Blastocatellia > Pyrinomonadales > Pyrinomonadaceae > UBA11740. Next base: position 9,308 of record DNNE01000061.1, read on the forward strand.
GTTGTCGCGCGTGATCGTGACGTTGCGCGCTGCTTGTTGATAACGCGCGGTTTCCGGTGTTTGAGCTTGCAGAGTGAGCGCAAAGAGCGCGAAAGAAAGCAGGAGAAGAGAACGGCGAACGGACCTTTGCATTAGAAACCTCCGGCGGAAGAAACCCTCGAAATCATAAAAATTGCAGCAATCAAAATGAATTGCCGCTGGGAACGAAATGTTTATAGCACCATCACGCTTAAAAATCTTTTGCCGAACAGAGCGAATCGTATTCGCTCTGTTCGGCATGAGGTCACTTAGCATGCACGGTAGCTATAAATATTCCGTCGCTACGCGGCTGCGGAGGTTTCGTTACTTCTCATGTACCGGCGCAACTCGCCAGCGGCCATACGCAACGAAAATTGAAAGCAGGCATACCACGAGCGGAACTACAGCCATCGCCACCCCGCCCTTCATCGTTATGACTGTCGCGCCAAGTGTGATGATGGCGAGTCCCGTGGCGGCAAGCGGCGTCAACCCCGGCTTGATGCGAAGCAGCGCCGGAAGAATCAGCCCGAGAGCCCCCAGGATCTCGCAGACGCCGATAAAGTGCAGGAACAAGCCGGGCAGCACGACCGGCGCCTGGCGGTTCATCTCTTCAACCGGCATTACGAACTTCATTGAGCCGGCGAAGATGAACAAAAGCGCCAGGAGTACTTGAATGATCCAAAGAAGAATGTTCATGAGAAATATTTCCCCTCGCTTGCGGGGGGATCACATGCTTAAGTAAACGATCAAGCCTTGGTGCTTTTCGTGATCTCGGTTCGTGTGATTTCGTGGTTTGGTTCTCGTTAGCTAATCTGCAAGAAAGACCACGAAAAACCACGAACACAAAAACGATCCACACGAAGACGCGAGTCTAGTATGTTGTTGCTTCTTACTTAGCAGCCGTTTCAGACACAGCTTTCATTTGCGCTAAGCCCTTTTCAAAATCCCCGCCGACCAGCTTGTCCATGTTCATAAACAGACCGAAGGCCTTGCCCATGAAAGTGTTGTCGCCGTCCATAGTCCATTTCACCGCGGTTTGGTTGCCCTGTGGGGTAAACATGAAGTTGGTTGCATTAACGGCCGCGAAAGGCTTGATGAATTCAAGCTTGATCTTGACCAGTTCGGCGGGCTTGCTGTCTGTGATCGTCATCCGTCCTTCACCGACCTGACTATTCCCGGTCCACGAATACATCGCCCCGGGTCCCGCCGGCGCACCTTCGTAGCTCGTCTTAATATTCGGATCGAGCTTGGCCCAGGGCGACCAGGCATCCCATTTATGAAAATCATTTACCTGGTTGAAGACGACAGACGAGGGGGCATTCATCGTCGCTGAACGTTCAATGTGGTAATGCGAGGGTTGCATCGCCACGACGACGCAGAAAATGGCAACCACCAGAACGATCACAACGATCGCGCCGAGAAGAATCTTCTTAATCATGGGGGTGTCTCCTTAATTTCATTGCGACAGGCTGAATTGTTTTGGAGCGGCGCACATCTTATCCGAAGTCGTCATCGACCGTCTATGCCTTGCGCATGCGATACCCCCGGATCACAAGGCAATTCTATTTTGACCCTGAAAGGGTCAAAGAGTTGGGCTGGCACCCCTTCAGGGTGCGAATCCCGGATCGATCGGTTCCGGGGGTCTGCGCTAACGCTTCGACCCCCGGCTACTTTCGGGCAACCCTTCGGGTTGTGAACCCGGTTGATTCGTCAAATATATTATTGCC
>DNNE01000036.1:0-1039 GCA_003487805.1 Blastocatellia bacterium
ACCGAGACGAACGAGACGCCGGCTGCGTCAAAAATTTCGACGATTTTGGCGAAGTCCGCCAATGAACGGGTCAGACGGTCGACCTTGTAGACGATAACCACATCGACGGCTCTGGACTGGATGTCGGCAAGAAGCTTTTTGAGGGCAGGGCGTTCGATCGATCCACCGGAATACCCGCCATCGTCGTACAGGTTGGGAAGCGCCATCCAACCCTCGTGTTTTTGACTCTTTATATATGCCTCGCAGGACTCCCGCTGCGCATGTAGCGAATTGAAGTCCTGCTCCAGTCCTTCTTCCGATGATTTGCGGGTGTAAATCGCGCATTTGAGGGACTTCGGTTTTGCGGCCTGATTACGCACGCGAATCCCTTTCGTTTGAGTTCCGGGAAGGCACGCGAGCACCCCCTTCAGAGTCCGGTTGGTTCATAAGCCGGGAATCGCGTTTAGAGCCTGCCGCGGCCTTGTTCCCGCGGGCAGCGCGCTTGATTCCGAAAAATGCGTATCCGTTCCAGTTTGTGCCGGTGATTGCCTTGGCGATCGCGGAGAGCGACTTATAAGTCCGGCCATCCAGTGCGAACCCTTCGTCGAGAACCATCACGGTGTGGGTCGTGTTCTGCCACTGCCGGATCAGCTGTGTGCCGGGTTTGATTTGGACCCCGCTGAAAACGCCCGTACGGTCACCATTGTGAACCGCCATAGCGATCTCGCGGAGCCTACGTTTTGTTGCCGCGGACAGACCGCCGTAGGCCGCAACCTGCATCTGGTAAGCCACCGCCCGCGCCATGAACTTGCGCCTCAGTGATTTTGGTGCGGGACGACCAAACAGCAACTTCCAACGCTTGCGCAGGTCCTCATGGCCGAGATCGGGCAAACGCGCGATCTCGGCCTCCAGAGCTGCATCATCGCGTTCTCGCCGGGACATTGGATCACGTCGACCGTCGTTTACTAGCGGCCTTCACGGCTCTGGATGCCCCGATCCGATAGGTCCTGATACCGTCGACCTTTTCGGAGATCAGTGGAAGTTTCAGCTTCTTGCGCAC
>DNNE01000036.1:1351-2578 GCA_003487805.1 Blastocatellia bacterium
TTCAGCTTCTTGCGCACCGTGCCGGCCAAGAAGCCGCGCACCGAGTGTTTCTGCCATCCGGTTGCGTCGACCAGTACATCCAGGGCTGCGCCTCCTGGCTGTTGAAGCAGGGCGACAACCCGATCCTGTTTTGTGTCTGGGCTGGGCCGGCCCGATGATGCTTTGGTTGCTTTCGCGGTTGGCGCAGCCGCCTTCTTCGAACTCGATCGCTTGGCGCGGCCCGGCCGTTCACTTGACTTGGTTTCTGCGGGCGTATTGGCCGTTGCGACTTCATCGCGGCTACCCGTGGCTCTATTGTCCGGCGCATCGGCGACATCCTCGACCTCGATCGCTTTGAGACCAGCCTTGGTGATTCGTAACGTGTAGGATCTGCTATCATTCCCGCGCCGCCATATTGGCATGTCGTCCTTGGCGCGAAGCTCCTGCAACAGTTTCTGTTTCAGCAGCCTGTCGATCACCTTCTTCGCAGCACTTCCCTTTAGGTTTGCAGGGAGGGTCGCCGCATGGTCGGTTCGTTGGGAGGCCGCAGACAGAATGAGAAGTTGAGTGTCAGAGATCGCCATTAAATCCTCCTTGAAGATCAGGCGGCGCCATCGCCGCCACGACCTCAACCCCGCGAAAGCGCCGAGCGCTGGCGGGAGGGAGGATCAAAAGGAACGATCGCTAACTCTGTCGAGCGATCCGATTGATCAAACTCGCAGCATTGAGCAGCGTCGTTGCCTCATAGAGGAGCTGCTCCATGTCGAGTGCGACTTCCAGGCCCTTCTCATGAAACCCCGCACTCGCACAGGCATCGGCCGCGCGCGATATCCCGGCGGCCCTATCGAGCCGGCTGCGGATTTCATTCAAATACGTCTTGATTGTTGTTTCGGCTAACTGCGGATCCATCGGCGTCAACTCCTTTGCTGCCAGCACACATGCTTCCCGTGCCGGCGAAGTCGAGCGAAACCTGAGCAATCTTGTTGCTCATTTCCAATATCCAGGCCGTAGGCGGTCGTTTTTCGTTTGCGAGCCTGTGAAAAGGAAGCTCGTGGCGGAGTTTTCCTTACATGGAGCCGTCTTGCTTCACCCGTCCTATCCCAGGGTCAAAGTATACAAGACGAGGTTAATATCGCTCCGCTCGCGGTGCCGGCGGCGGCGTCATCAACTCCTGAAGCCGAGCAATGTCTGTTGTCGGATCAAGAGCAGAAGACATTTGCTCATGCTGAGATTTTCTCAGTTTGACCC
>DNNE01000079.1 GCA_003487805.1 Blastocatellia bacterium
GACGGCGGAACGATTTTCCTGGACGAGGTGGGCGAACTATCGCCCGACACTCAGGTTGCGTTACTGAGGGTGTTGCAAGAACGAGAAATCGAACGAGTCGGCGGAAGGCAACCGATCCCTGTCGATGTTCGCATCGTCGCCGCCACCAATCGTGATCTGAAGGCCGCTGTGGCTGATGGGATATTCCGCCAGGATCTATTTTATCGGCTGAACGTATTTCCGATTGAAGTGCCACCGCTGCGAGAACGGAAAGATGATCTGCTAATGCTGGTCGAGTATTTTGTGCAACGGTACGCGAAGCGGGCGGGTAAGAACATCCGCTCGATCGACAAAAGGGCGCTGGCTCTGTTGCAGTCTTACGACTGGCCTGGGAACATCCGTGAGTTACAGAACATCATCGAGCGGTCTGTGATTCTAAGTTCCGGCGGAGAGTTTTCAGTTGACGAATCGTGGCTTTCAAAAGAGACGTTCCCACCAGCACTTACGATTGAAGCATCGGTACGATCCAAAAGTGCCGTTGAGCAACGTGGCGAGCGAGACATTATTGAGGCGGTGCTGGTCGAGACCAGAGGGCGGGTCTGGGGACCGTCTGGCGCGGCCGCTAAACTGGGGATTCCACCGTCAACTCTCGACCATCGGATCAAAGCCCTAAGAATCAATAAAAAGCAGTTCAAGTATCCTTGAGAGCTGATCAAAACCACCAGAACCACTAAAACCACCACACTTCACCAAATCCACGACTTTTCTCCAGTTCACATCTGTCGCCGAATCAGTTTTTCCATTCATTTCAGTCAATTCACGAGTGGCGGAAAGCTTGCCTAAGAGGCTTCCGTTCCTGGAGGCCGGTAGTTCATTCGGTGTGTCGCGCGGTAATGCTGCTGGTTGCCGCTTATTCGAGGCGCACGTGCGCGTCGTGGATAAATGATAAAGCTGGTCTGTAAGTTTGTTAGAAAAGGAGTATTCACCAATGACTGCAAATGAGGCAGCAATTCGGAAGGCGTATCAGATCGCCGAGGACAAGGACGTTGACGGATGGGTTAACTGTTTCACCAAGGACGGGACCTTCACGGATGAGTCGCTTGGGGTCACGTATCGCGGGCCGAATGAGCTCGGTCGTACCGTCGAGGTTTATGCGACAGCGTTTCCCGACATGCATCGCGAACTGTACAACCTTTACGTAATCGGAGATACGGTCGTCGTAGAACTCGCCTTGCAGGGAACTCACAAGGGGCCGCTGGCTCTGCCTCAGGGAACCCTACCGCCGACAGGGAAGCGAATGGATGCACCCTGCTGTGACGTATTTCGCCTGATAGATGGCAAGATTCAATCCTTCAACTGCTATCCGTCAGGGACTGTGACCCTGGCGCAACTGGGCGTCCTGACAAATCTCGAAGCCGCCTTGACCCACTAACAACGTGGGTCGTGAACAACGAAACAGATGAGGAGAAATTATGACATCCACGCAAATCGAGGTGAAAGACTACCGCTATTTCGCCGGCAACCAGTGGCGAAAAGCTGCGGACGATCAGTTCTTCGAAGTTCACGAGCCTTACAGCGGACAGCTCTTTGCCCGCGTCGCGGCAGGTTCTCGCGCGGATGCGCGCGCAGCCGTGGATGCCGCAGCCAAAGCGTTCCCAGCCTGGGCCGATTCCACGCCGGCCGAAAGAGCGAACCTCTTCTTGAAGGCATCGGAGATCGTCAGACGCCGTCGCACCGAGATCGCTGAGATCCTCGCTCGTGAAACCGGATCCACTATCTCATTCTCGACGTTCCAGATGGACTTGGTTGCGGCCACCCTTCAGCAGGTCGCCGGGTGGGTTTATCTGCCTAAGGGCGAGGTTCTGGAAACCAATTTAGCGGGCACGCACTCAATCGGGCTGCGGCGTCCTTTGGGCGTCTGTGCGAGCTTCACTCCATGGAACGGCGCCAACATTCTTTCCTGGCGTGCGGTCATTTCGCCTGTTGCCGCCGGGAACACCGTCGTCGTCAAACCATCTGAGTTCGCTCCAGTCTCAGCAGGGATCATGCTTGCAGAAGTCGCGGAGGAAGCCGGGTTTCCAGCCGGAGTAATTAACGTTGTCACTCATGCGCCGGGAACTGCGCGCGCCATCGCCGACGAGTTCTTCGATCGTCCCGAAGTCCGGATCATCAATCTGATCGGCGGCGTCAAGACTGCGCGAATGCTTTCGGAACGTGCCGGGCGCACTTTGAAGCGCACCGTGATGGAGCTCGGCGGTTTCAATCCGATGATCATTCTCGATGACGTGGACATGGACTACGCTGTTCGCACGGCGACGTTTGGCTCTTTCTTTCATCAGGGCCAGATCTGCCTGAATACTCGCCGGATCATTATTCAGCGGAAGATATACGAAGAGTTCCTCGACAAGTTTGTAGCTCGGACCAACACCCTCCCGGCAGGCGATCCTCTGGACCCGAAAACCATCATCGGTCCGATCATCACGCGTGATGCCGTAAAGCTGATCGATGACCGCGTCAAGGAAGCTGTCGCCAGCGGAGCCAAGGCCCACACCGGAGCGAAGCACGAGGGACAGATTTATTACCCCACGATTCTGACGGACGTTCCTCTGGATGCCGCCATCGCCAACGAAGAGACCTTTGGACCAGTCGTCGTGGTCGAAGCGGTGGATACGCCGGAAGATGCGATCGCTGCTGCAAACCGCACCTTGTACGGCCTCACGTCTTCGATTCTTGCTGGGAATACTTACAAGGCATTCGAGATGGCGCCCAAGGTTCTCGCCGGAATCGTCAATGTGAATTCACCGACAGTCAACGACGAGATTCACGCGCCGATGGGTGGAGTTCGCGACAGTGGTTGGGGCCGCACAGGGCCGCGTAGCCTGGATGACTTCAGTGACGTGATCTGGATCAACTCGCACAGCGGTCAGCGTCAATATCCATTCTGATCGAAGAGCGGCCAACTTGAGAGATAAGGAGAACTCGCATGAAAGCTGTCAGAGTTTTGGAATACGGTGGACAGTTGGTATTCGACAATATAGCGACGCCGACGATCGCACGCGACGAGATACTGGTGAAGGTTAAGTGCACCGCCGTCAATCATCTGGACCTGGTTAAGGCCTCGGGAACAGTAAGACAGATACTCCCGATCGACTTGCCGTGGATACCTGGTCACGAGTTTTCAGGGGTCGTCGAGCAGATTGGCAGTGACGTTACGGAATATGCGCCCGGTGATGCCGTGTTCGCTGCCAACGAGACGGGCGGCGCGTACGCGGAGTATCTGGCTGTCAAGCAGGCCGTCATCGCAAAGAAACCTGCCAGCCTCTCCTTTGAGGAGGCGGCATCAGTGCCGGTGGCCTCTCAAACTGCGTGGCAGGGAATCTTCACCCACGGTCACCTGGAAAATGGACAAACGATCCTGATCCATGGTGGCGCCGGCGCTGTGGGCGCCTATGCAGTCCAATTGGCATCGCATGCCGGCGCCACCGTCATTGCCACCGCCAGCGGCCACGATGAGGCGTACGTCAAATCCATCGGAGCCAGCCGCGTTATCGATTATCGAGAGGCGCCGTTCGAGAAGGTTCTGCAAGAGAAGGTCGATGTGGTTTTCGACTTGATCGGTGGCGATACTCAGCAGCGGTCGTTACTCGTCTTGAAGGAAGGTGGCCATCTCGTCTCTGCCGTCCAGCCCGTATCGCAGGAAGAGGCGACGAGGCACCGTGTGTCGGGTGAGATGATGAGGCTCGCGCCGGCCGGGGACGTGCTCGCCAGAATTGCGCGACTGCTGGAAGAGGGCACGATACGACCAGACGTCGCGACCGTCTACGCGCTCCAGGATGCGGCCCAGGCCTGGAAGGACATCGCTGGAAACCTGCCACACGTTCATGAGATGTCGCCCAGTGGGCTGGGAGCGGCAAGACGCACCTCACACGGCAAGATCGTGCTGCGCGTGGCTTAGCCGTCTCGGCCACGGGTGTCTGATCGGGTAGACCTCAGCTCGTGAGATCAAGGAGATTTCTGTGAAGTGCATTTTTGAAGGAGACGAAGATGGCATCGAAAGCAAAGACAATCGGCGGTACTGACCGCACGCAACGCAAAAAGGCAGCTCAAGAAAGAGAGGAGTTACTGGATTCAACGCGTGAGCAAGAAATAAGGAATCGCGCGTACGAAATCTATCCGCAGCGCGGGGCACAGCCTGGCTATGAATTGGAGGATTGGTTTCAGGCGGAACGCGCATCAGGCGTTTGAAGATTACCGTCGGGCCCGAATGGGCGCGATTAAATCTTGAATGATTGAAGATGAAAGGGAGGGCTAAAGGTGTTATCCAACAATGAGAAACTAATTGCCGTGATCGGCGCAACGGGACAGCAGGGCGGTGGAGTCCTACGTGCGCTGCAAGCCAGCGGACAATTTAAGGTGCGAGCACTGACTCGCAATCCAGACAAGCATCGCGAACTCGCAGAGGAAGTCGTCGCGGCAGATTTAGGAAAGCCGGAGACACTCAAAGCTGCGTTTGAAGGGGCACACGGAGTTTT
>DNNE01000012.1 GCA_003487805.1 Blastocatellia bacterium
TCACGGTCGGGCTAGTGCCCCACTTGTTTCCTGGCAACACAATCTTAGAACACTGTGGCAGTGCAGATCGCCAAAAGAAAGGGCTCGCGGCGCTTTGCATTTATCAAACTGAGATTGCAGATGACAGATACTCTCAAGCCTGCACAGAATCCAGCACCGAGGGGCACACAAAGTTTTGTTCCCGCACGCCAAGGATTGCGTCTATTCGTATCAGGCTTCAATTTTCAGAGTTGCGGGGAGGCCCTACGAAATATTGCGAGTCTTAACGGGGAGAATTTCTACTCAAGACTACTAGGAGAACGCGAATCACTGCTCGCAGAAATCCGTGTGAGTTCCCGTTTCAATACCCTTTCGGAAGGACGCCATCTACGCGGAATGATTTTGGGGCGCTGTGGGATTGACTGCTAATCGACATATGACATATTCTCACCGGCACTTCGCGAGATCGTAGGCTGGCCTCAGAGCCGATTATCGCATCTCTCTTTTCCAGCCGCGCATGCGATCGTGCGTCCTTCGTCTCTCGCGAAGCGATCTCCACAAATTGAGTCGCTCTCTTTTTTGCTCCAGCTGAAGAACCACTATGCGGCAATTAACAAGCAACAGCGCAAAGGCCCTTGCTAGGTCTCTTTCAACCCGCCACGAGGCCGGCCAGATGCCCGTTCTTTGGCTTGGCAGAGATTGCTCGGTTTCAATGGGATGCTTCACGGTCGAGTCGTTGAACATGCGCCTCTCCCAAATGTTGGGGATCGAGATCACAACTAATACTGAATTGCAAAAACAGTTTGCGGAACATGGTCACAAATTGTCACTTGATTCATCCGGACTGCGGACAAACCGGCTAGCCTTTTCATTGCTTGCCCAGTTGATCGCCCGAGGGTATTTCCGGGTGATAGTGAATTCTAACACTGACTTCATGCTCGAGGATGAGTTGCGAATCCTTTTGCCATCGAATCAGCTGGTGATTGCCAGCCGGAGGAACCACTCTGAGCAAGAAATCGTCAAGATGTTAGCGGGCCTCAGGCCCAATTGCGTGCTCGTACTGAGGATTGGCGAACGCGACAGGCAACGTCGATCTTCATCTGATTTGGACAAGTGTCTTCGAGATGAGTTGGGAAGACTAATTGTGCGCCACCGTCTTATCTTTATCGGCTTCTCACTCGCCGAGTTACTTCTACCCCAAGTAGTTTCGGATGTGAAAAAGTGTTGGTTCGTCGATCCGTTCACGACTCCTTCTGACTTTCAGAAAGGATTCGAGACAGATTTGGACCAATTTATTACGGGTGAGGACGCACTGTTCGACAATTTTCTGCAGGGGATCTGTTTTACGCTCCTCAACGAAACAGTCTCCCATAGACTGATGATGGGACTGAGAGGCAGCTTTTCAAAGCAGCGGGCGCGTATAGATAAGATTGTCGATCGGATTAATTTTAGGCTAAGAGCCGAATACCTTGACGACGTGGTGGTGGAAGAGCTGACAAGAAAACTATTGGAACAGATTCAGTCATTCGCCGCACAAAGATCGAACAAGATTTGCTTACTCTTCGCAAACGACGCGGAATCGCCGGGAGGGCGAGAGATCAAGACTCTAATCGACCGCATTCCGCATCTCAAGATGCTTGTATCTCAATACCCTTCGCTAACGGTTAATATCACCGGACGAGCTGAAATTTATGGTGGCAGGAGAGCAGTAACAAGCATCGAGCCTCCGTTTGACCCAAATCGATTCGACGCATTCGTTATTCTCGATGACATATCGTTTAGTGGAAACACGTTACACATTCTGCGGGACTACTTAATCAGGAATTTTGGTCTTGATAGAAATAGGATCGTTGCGGCTCTTTTGCAAATCGACCCCGACGCAAAATCAAATCTGGAGGCGGACGGTTGGCATGTGATTTTTGGGTCCGAACACGTCGGGTTTGGCTTTTCGTGTCCATGGGGGTACGCGCGGCCCACGCGCGCCAAACTTAGTAATGAAGAAGGAAGAAGCATGGTCGACTTGAAGGCCAAATTAGGTGCGACATGTTTCATGCCTCATTCAACGTTGGGTTTCATCCCTAAACCTTGGGGTGAATTGATCGTCTTTAGAGACAATGCATACACTAGTTCTCGAATCTTGTATTTGGAACGAGGGCGGAGAACTAGTTTCCACTATCATTTACTTCGGGATGAAATCTTTTTTGTCCTCGATGACCGTATTCGAATTCGCCTCTGGGACCGTCACATTGAGTTGAATAAGAACCAATCATTGCGGATTCCCGCTGGCGTGCCGCACAGCGTTATCGCGCTTGAATCCGGTTGCAGGGTGCTAGAAATCACAGAAGGCTTCTGCGATCCCCAGCGCGACATAGTTCGTATTCATGATATGTACGAACGGCCACGGTCCAGATTTGGGGATGATGATGGGCTTATTTAGTGATTAGCGCCCAATGGCGAATATTATGTTGATAAGTCATTCAGAGGCTACCGCCGTCAATGGATAGCCACACCCTGGATCTGGTTTTGCAGATCGCATCCCTCCTCGCGTCGGCGGTTTCGCTCGTGGCGTCAGTGGCATCCCTCGTCCTCGCGGCGGTTGCCATTCTTTTGTCGTATATGTTCTTTAGGCTTTCAGCCGAGAGTTCGAACGGCATTCAGGCGTCAACCCACGCAATTGATAACAGCGTCACGCAATTGGACAGGCTCTTTGAGCTTCTGCACACAGAGACATTCCAAATTGTTCGCGGCACCATATCGGCTTATGAAAAGCGATTCCTTGCCGATCCCGCTATTGTTGAGGAGTCTGAGCAGTTGGCCGTAACCAAAACAAACGAAAAAATTGAGCAGTTCAAGGCCGATATGCGGACCGAACTTGAAACTGCGGTAGCGAAGTTCGGTAAAACAGAGGCGCAACTCAGTCCCGTCCGACAGCAATTAGAGAAGGTATTGGACATGGCGATAGATGGTTCCCTAAACGCTGATCGCGAGGCCCGCGAGGAGAACATAAAGGATCACCTCTTATCGTATTTGAACGAGCTTTCGTCTAGTGATTCAGCGATGCCCGTGATGAAGGTGGCTCTACATTTTCGCGATCGCTTTCGGCCGGCCGATATTCTAAAGGCTTTGATTGAGTTGAAGCAGGACGGGAGGATTGACTTTGACCGGAAGATTGATCATTGGAGTGATATAAGTGGTGACGTCATGTTAATCCGGACGAATCAGCGCCCACAGTCTCATTGATTCTAACGAATTGAAGCTGCAAGTTCACGCTTCAAGAGCTTTCCCGTTGGCCCTTTCGGAATGTCTGAGACAATTCGAATTGTTTTCGGGCACTTGTAGTCGGCCAGTTGAGATTGACAGTGCGCGATTAGCTCCGCTTCGCCGGCTTCACTTCCCTCTTTCAAGACGATGAACGCAGCTACCTCTTCACCATAAAGCTGATCCGGGACGCCGATGGTCGCCGCGGCAGCGACGGCGGGATGTTGATAGAGCACCTCATCGATTTCGCGTGGGTAGATGTTTTCACCGGCGCGAATGATCATATCGCTCTTGCGATCGACGATGAAGAAGTAACCGTCCTTATCTCGATACCCAATGTCGCTGGTGTGAAACCAACCGTTGCGAAACGCGCGCTCAGTCGCTTCAGGATTCTTGAAATAGCCCTTGAGAATGTTGTCGCCGCGCAGGACGATCTCACCGAGTTCACCCTCGCCGACCTCCTTGTCATCATCGTCGACTACTTTCATTTCATTGCCGATTGGCAAGCCGCACGATCCTGGCCGCCGATCTTCATTCGGAGGATTGAAAGTCGATCGGCACGTTGACTCAGACAGGCCGTAACCTTCAATCACGGGACAATTGAAAGTCTCTTCGAACTTCTTCATAACTTCCGCCGGCACCGGCGCGGAACCACACATCGCAAAGCGGAGCTGATTGGTTTTCAAACCCTCAGGCACGCCATCGGGATATGTGTTGAGCAACATCGACAGCATCGTGGCTACAGATCCAAATGACGTGACTTGATAATCCGAAATAATGCTCCAGAACTTCGAGGCCGAGAACCTGGGGCTGACCACGGTCGAACCGCCGGCGTAAAGCGCCGACATGGTTGTCACCGAAACCGCGTTCATGTGAAACAGCGGCATGATGGTCAGCAAACGATCATTCTCTGTGAAGTTCAACCACTCACTAATTTGTCGCGCATTGGCGATGACATTGCCGTGAGTAAGCAAACAACCCTTCGGTTTTCCCGTGGTGCCGGACGTGTAGATAATGATTGCGTCATCACTGGGTACGATGTTCAGCGTGTCAGAAGCCCGCGCGTCAGCAAGGGCTCGTTTCATCGCCTAACTCCTTCAGTTTCAAGCGGCCCTCCCTCACGGTCGGGCTTCTGACACGCGGATGCAAACGGCAAAAGAAGATGCTAACCTATTAGCTCAAACGAACGACTCAACCATACTCAATTTAACGCGCAGCTATTAAAGCGCGAACGGTGAATTTCCTTTGGCTGAAGAGCAAATCACAACTGACTTTTCTGAGATCATCGCCGAAAACTTCGGCGCCAATGCGACTTACGTCGAGACTCTGCTCGCCCGTTGGCAGAGCAATCCCGCGCTGGTTGACGAATCATGGCGCGCATATTTTGAAGAATTAATCGGATCGAACGGCGATGGATCGAGAACTGCTAAAGCGGAAACCGCAGCCACTCCGCAGGCTGAGGGAGATAGCGGCGCCGTCGCCAAGGCGCCAGCGCAAAAGTCGGTACCACCTGCGGGGCGGGGTCCCCAGACGGGCAGCCCGGCTGGGGTGCAGGTAGCGGCTGAGTCTAAGCCTCGAACAGAAGCCACTCCGATCCGTGGCGCTGCCCTCAAAATCGTCGAGAACATGGAAGCAAGCCTCGCGGTTCCGACCGCAACTTCGCAGCGGCGAATCCCCGTAAAGCTGCTTGACGAGAACCGACGTCTGATCAATCGCCATCTCGGGGAACGCGGTCGTCACAAGGCTTCTTATACGCACTTGATCGCCTTCGCGTTGCTGCGAGCGTTGGACAACTTTCCGCAAATGAATGACGGATTCGAGGTCATCGACGGTCAGCCGTCACGCGTGAAACGCGAGTCGGTCAATCTCGGGATCGCGATCGATTTGGAAAAGAAAGACGGCACCCGCTCGCTGCTGGTCCCCAACATCAAGGACGCAAACACGCTTGGCTTTTCAGATTTTCTTGCGGCTTACGATGATGTCGTTTCACGCGCGCGTGAAGGCAAGCTGCAGATTTCTGATTTCCAGGGCACCACGATTTCGCTTACAAATCCCGGAACCATTGGTACCGTTGCATCTACGCCGCGTTTGATGAGCGGCCAGTCAGTCATCATCGCGACCGGAGCGATCGAATATCCGGCGGAGTATCAGTCGATCGCGCCGGCGATTCTGCCGCAGCTTGGCATCAGCAAAGCGCTTACGATCAGCAGTACCTACGATCATCGGATCATCCAGGGCGCGGAGTCCGGCGGCTTCCTCGCGCATGTTCACGAGCTATTGCTCGGCAAACATAAATTCTATGGTGAGATTTTTGCGGATCTGGAAATCCCGCATGCACCCCTGCGTTGGAACGTCGATCGGAATCCCCTCTTCCTCGGCGCGGATCAGATGCACGAGCAATCGATCCGGCAGGCGCGCGTGATGGAATTGATCAACGCCTATCGCGTGCGTGGGCATTTGATCGCAGACATCGATCCGTTGCACGCGCTGCCCTTGCTTTATCATCCAGAGCTGGACATCGAAACGTACAGCCTCACGATCTGGGATCTCGATCGACTGTTCATTACCGGCGGACTGGGCGGGACGGAAACCGCAACCCTGCGCGAAATCCTCGACATTCTGCAACGCGCCTACTGTGGCAAAGTCGGCACCGAATACCGGCACATTCAAAGCAAAGAAGAAAAGCTTTGGTTGCGCGAACAGATTCGTCGCGAGTTTGTCGATCCCAAACCGATCGACGCGGAAATTAAGAAACGAATCCTCTGGAAATTGATTTCTGCTGAGCAATTCGAACGATTTCTCAATACGAAGTATCTCGGTCAGAAACGATTTTCGATCGAAGGATGCGAGACGATCATTCCCTTGCTCGATCAATTGATCGAACGCGCGGGCGACCTCGGCATTGAAGACATCACGATGGGAATGGCCCATCGGGGACGGCTGAACGTGCTGGCAAATGTCATCGGCCACTTCTGCGAACGCATTTTCACTTCGTTCGAAGGTTCGGTCCATCCCGCGTTTCCCGCCGACGAAGGCGACGTCAAATATCATCAGGGCGCGAAGGGCGAACGTGAAACCGCGGGTGGCAAGAAAGTTCAGATCACACTGTCACCAAATCCGAGCCACCTGGAAGCAGTCGATCCGGTGGTCGAAGGAATGACCCGCGCCACGCAGGACACCGCAATGGACGAATCGAATTCGTCGCGTGAAGACGTGATGAAGCGCGCATTGCCATTGTTACTGCACGGCGATGCGGCATTTGCCGGTCAGGGCATCGTGATGGAGACGCTACAACTGGCGCAGCTGCGCGGCTATCGCACGGGCGGCACGATTCACATCATCATCAACAATCAGATTGGATTTACGACATCACCTGAAGAAGGCCGCTCTTCGATTTACTCAACCGACGTCGCGCGCATGACTCAAGCACCAATCTTTCACATCAACGGCGACGATCCCGAAGCGGCATTTCGCACGATGCGCATCGCGCTCGATTATCGTCAGCAGTTCAGGAAAGACGTGGTGCTCGACGTGGTTGGCTTCCGGCGCCTGGGCCACAACGAAACCGATGAGCCGAGCTACACCCAGCCGTTGATGTATCAACGGGTCAAGGAACATACGGGTGTCAGAACGATCTATGCCAGGCAGTTGGTTCGGGAAGGCGTCATCGACGACGCCGGCGTAAAGGAATTGATCGACGAACGCATTCGCCGTTATGAAGATGCGCAAGCGCGCGCCAAAGAAGTTGCTGGGAAACAGAAATCAATTGGAACCGCCGAACCGGTCATCAGCGAATTGGACGGCTCACAAGTCGCAGAGACCGCCGTGAGTGCTGATGTGATCAAAAAGATCGCCCATCAGATTTCAGTCGTGCCGGAAGGCTTTCATTTGAATCCTAAAATGGTCAGTCAGCTCGCGCGGCGCGCCAAGATGGGCGAAGGCGCGCTGCCGATGGACTGGGCCTTTGCCGAAGCGATCGGTTTTGGCTCGCTCGCTCTCGAAGGCACGCGAGTCCGCTTGAGTGGCCAGGATTCCGGGCGCGGCACTTTTAGTCAGCGACATGCCGTGCTTTATGACACTCAGACAGGTCAGGCCTGGTCGCCGCTGGCTGAATTACGTGCCGCAGAAAATCCGCGTGGGCGCTTTGAAGTATTCGACAGTTCCCTTTCCGAACCGGGAGTCCTCGGTTTTGAGTACGGCTATTCAGT
>DNNE01000207.1:0-194 GCA_003487805.1 Blastocatellia bacterium
CTGTGGCTGCTCATCAAAGGTGTCGCTACACCGGCGACGCGATGAGGAGACGTTGCGATTTGGCGCTCATAAGCTGCCACAGACATAACAAATCGTTGGACCAGAGTCCCGATGAATCGGGATTTCGCAAATTGATTTATTGAACCGACGGTTGAATGTAATCGCAGCGCCGGTACAGAACCGCGAACGGTAGT
>DNNE01000207.1:505-39123 GCA_003487805.1 Blastocatellia bacterium
CGCGAACGGTAGTGAGCGGATCATAAACTCACTTAAATGGCAGCAGCACGTCGCTATCGCTCCGGGTTCTGTAATTCTGCCGTCGCTTGCGGCTCGTTGATGCGCCCAAACCAAAGTTGATCCCCGACGACGGGTTAACACATCACACACTCAGTCCGTCTTTCTCATAGCGTCCGGAATGAAACATCGATCCCCGCCTCTACCATTTGTTCTTTCAGCCTTTACGCTAGTGGTGATCGCAGCCTTCGTTTTCTCGTCCGTTAGTTCTGTCAGTTCACAGACACCGAATAAGAACCTCAACACAAACAGCGGGCGACCAAGTCGAAAAGCAATCCAGCTGCCAACACCCACGCCCGAATCAAGTGAAGAAGTCGTTAAGGTCGATGTCGATCTCGTGAAGATCGATGCGTTGGTGCTGCAAAAGAACACCGCGCGCATCGTGGGCGGGCTGAAGAGAGAAAACTTTCTGCTTTACGAAGATGGAGCGAAACAGGAGATCACTCATTTCAGCCAGGACAAGCTGCCGCTCTCTGTGATGTTGCTCATCGATCGCGGCGGCTGTCTTGATCCATACAGTGACGAGGTGCACCGCGCCGCGCGCGAAGCTATCGATCGCCTGAAACTGGTGGATGAGATTGCGGTGATGTCTTACCACACCACGACCGATCTGATACAGCCGTTCACAACCAACCGAATATTGCTCGAAGAGGCACTCAATCACATTCCGCCACACGCTGAAATGGGTGGGCATTGCCTGAATACCCTGTTCGATTACGCGGCCAACTACATGATGAAGGCCAGCAATCCCGCTGGCCGCCGCGTGATAATCGTCATTAGCGGCCTGACGCGCGCTTTCGATTGCCCCGACAGTCCGACCGGAAAATCGGCGGCCCTGTCGATTTATGAATCGGGGACCGTCGTCTGCGCCATCATTCCGAAAGGTGCAGAACAGGCCTTTGAGAACGGGCAAATGACCATGCTTACCCGTGTATTCAAGGTCGGGGGCCTCGACTACATGGACATTCAATCGCTGGCAAACGAAACGGGTGGCGAAGTGCTCTCGAACGAACCTAAGAAACTCGACACGACTTTTGAAACGCTGATCGATCACCTGCCCAGCCGCTATAACCTGGCGTTCGTCTCGACAAACAAGAAACGTGATGGCACAACGCGAAAGCTGAAGCTCGATCTGGCGCCGTCAATTCAGAAGTCGCAAGGCAAATTAGTCGTCAAGGCAAGACGCAGCTATATTGCGCCGCGGAAATAGAAGCGCGCGGAATCCCCCGGACCGTTGTCGCAACCCAGTCCCCATGCATCGGTAACACACCTGACTCATCAACCGAGGTTCGTGTCTTTTCGTGATTCCCGGTTCGTGTGATTTCGTGGTTTGGTGTCTGTTGATTCGTCAGCAAAGCACACGACGAAAAAACACGAACGCTGTTGCGTGTTCGCTCCCGTCGCTACCGCTCCGGGTTCTGTAATTGGCGTGCTCTGCCCAGCATCAGCTGATACAAACCCGCGAGCGGCGCAACTGTCGCCTCTCGCAAATTGCCGGAGTATTGTTCGGGCGAAAGTCCGGTGGGCGGGTATTCATCTTTCTGCGGACGATAGTACGTGCCGAAAAGCAGATCGATAAAAGGAAAGAAGGCAGCGAAATTCTTGTCGTGGTGCTGGGCGAAAACCGAGTGATGAATACGATGCCACTGCGGACTGGAAATAAGCGGAGTCAGCGAACCAAAATGCAAACGCAAATTCGCGTGATTGACGAACCCCCAAACACGGAACATTAAGAAACTGGCGACGAAGTGCGGCGTCAACCAACCAAACAAAATCAGGAGCGGGATATAGAGCACCGCAAACAATATGGCATTCAAAAAGTGTTGCCGCGCCTGCGCGCTTGAGTTGAGCGCAGTCTCGCTATGATGAAATTTGTGAGTTTCCCATAACATGGGCCATGCATGTTGCAAGCGATGAATCCAGTACTGCCAGAAGTCCCACGCAACGGCGAACACTAAAGCAAACAGGAACTGCGCAACGAAACCCCGCGGCGGATTGAGGAGCTTCGACAGCAACCCACCTCCTGACACCCGGAGGAAATAAGAATACGCGGGCGCCAACACCAGCTGCAGCAGCAGCAGCCAGCCAAGCAAGAAAGGATAATAAGTCGAATTGAACAGCCGTTTAGAGATCGTCTGATCTGGTTCGGCTGGCGCAAGTCTCTCCAGCACATAGAAGACCGCTGTCAGCACTATTACGGAGCTGACAAGGCTTAGATAGAACCAAAAAAAATCCTTGATCGACATATTTCTGGCGACGAATTAACTTCAGTTTCTATGATGAATCCGGGATTCCAGTCAAGCCCATTGACTCAGGCCGGAGACCCGCGATAGATATACGTCGCCGTTTCTACCGAGTCTTCGGCAAAGGTTCCAGTCTGAAAGACATAAGACCATGGCGACGATCGATCACATAATTCTTAACGTCAACGAAATTGCCGCCAGCGTTGATTTCTATGTCAACGTTCTCGGATTCAAATTGGAAGGCGAGGATGGGCCATTCACGGTAATCAGAGTCAGTGAGGATTTCACGATTCAACTCGCACCCTGGGGCACAAAAGGAAACGAGCACCTGGCGTTTGCCCTTTCGCGCCCGGACTTTGACGAAGCGTTCGCGCGTCTGAAGGAAAAAAGGATTCCCTACGGCGATTCGTTTCATTCCGTCGGTAATAACTCAGGTCCCGGAAACGAAACCGGCGCGAGAGGCCCGGCGCCCACTCTCTACATGAACGATCCGAACAACCACCTAATCGAGATTCGCACTTATGAGTGAGGTGTTACAGAACCTCGAGCAGCAGCCATTCGCCTTGGTGGTGGTGCGGTTTGTGATGTAGCACGACCGTCATTACGCGTAAGATGCGTGCCACAAGAAATTAGGGCACTACTCCTACGCAATTCCATTGACTTCTCACTGGCACGCGAATATCGTACGTGCTCTCAAGTTGATGAGCGCCGGTCCTCATTCGGTAAGAGTCAAGTCATGGCCAACCCTCATTTTCCAAAGCGTCCACCAGTTAAAGCATCGACTCTAGCGGTGCCGCAAGCGAGAAAGCAGACAGTCGCACCTCCGGTCTATAAGCCGCAGCCGATCCAGCGAGTTTTGCAGCGCACGACGGCACTCAAATCAACTCGCGCGGCCGCTCCAACCAAGCCTGCTTCGCCGGTTGCGCCCCCCGTTTATCGTCCTCAACCTGTGCCCAGAGTCTTGCAGACGAAGACGGCAATTGCCTCTCAGTACGGCACTCGATCACATCAAGCCCCCACACCACCGCCACCATATTCTCCGCAAAAGCCACCACGGGTTTTACAGAGAAAGCTGGGAGAAACTCCACCGGCGCATGCCAACCAGATCGGGAAGAAAAAAGTAGCAGTCTCGTCTCGCGCGCAGGATCCTGAATCAAGATCGAAGGTTATCCAGCAGCACCAGCGCAATGCGCGCTCAGGACCCAATTCGAGCCGGCAAAGCAACGCGGCAATCGCCGCAGCCCATCGCATGCCGCCCATATTCGCCAGAGTCATACAGCGCCATATCGATGCGGCCACCAGAGTAGATAGGGTAGATTTTCAGCTCGCGGTCGCCGCTAATGCAGAGTGGGACGAGGCCCAGAATAACCTGGGAAATTTCGTCGCGCAGGATGCGCAACCCTACGTTGGAGGGGGCATGGCGCATACTTCGAACCTCGCCACCTGCGCCGCGCTGGCGATGCGGAGCAACGGCGCCAACATCTCGTTCTTGTTCCACGCCGACGCAACCTCAGCCTCAGCCAGAATAGTTGGATACGTTAACGATTTCTCTTTACAGGTGAAAACGGCGCTTGGATTGAACGGCACCCCGCTTGATGCTCTGCTGTCTAACGACGTTGAGATCTGGGTTTTCTCTCCGGCGGGTAATGTAGACAGCTCAGTCAGACAAATCCGTGACGCCTTGCATACAGTGGGCGGCGGCGCATTGCTCGCAAAGGTACATTATCAAGAGGAGTCAACAAACCAGGGGCGTGCAACTTACACAATCGGACGGGAACACCGCATTGTGGTGGGCGGAGGATTAGGACCACGCGTAGCAATGAACCCGGCGCACCAGGTCAACTACTTGTTGCAAAATTATCTCGGGGCAAATCAGCAGACTGTGGTTCAAGCAGGCGACGCTTTAATAGCCCATATTGCTGGCGGGTGTGATCAATCACGAGTGACTGATGGAGATTTGTATGAGGCCGCTGAAAAGGCATTCATCAATAACCAGTGGCGTTTGTTTTCGGCTTTGGCAGCGCTAACGCCCCGGTCGTTCATGCAGCTTTACGAGGGATTTTGCGAGGACCATCACCGAAGGCCGTTGAATCCCAACGCGCCGGCGTTTGTTCCTGCGTAAGCGTCACTTCGATCGAAATTGATCGCCCGCGAGGCGAAGCAGTTTCGAAGCACAAACATGGCCGCGCGGCGCGTTTACAGGGCTAACTTGTCTTGACCGCCGCCCGCCGCATTAATGATCCCGGAAGAGCGTCCTAAACAAAAATACATGACCTCAGGAGTTCCTCATGAACGAACCTCAATCAGCACCGATCATTTTAGTCCACGGACTGTTTGGCTTTAATCAGTTAAGTCTGGCTGGCGTGAAAGTCACCGAATATTTTCACCTCATACCTGATGCGCTGCGACGCGACGGCCACGTGGTGCCTGAGCCGCCGAAACTAAATCCCGGAGGCAGCGTCGCGGAACGCGCACAAGATTTGAAGAACTATTTGGAGGATGCGAACCGCGGCGACGTCTTTCAGAAACAAGTGCATCTCATCGGGCACAGCCTGGGCGGCCTGGATAGTCGCTTCATGATTTCAAAACTTGGCATGGCGGATCGGGTTCTATCGTTGACGACCATCGGCACGCCGCATCACGGCACTCCGATCGCGAATATTGTCGTGAATGGCAACGAACCGATTCTGAATGAGGTCATGGAGAATCTTGGTGTTGATGTGAAAGGCCTGCTGGACATAACCACTGAAGCTTTGCCGCCTTTCAATGACGACGTACCGGACGCAGACGGCGTTCGATATTTTTCAATCGGAGGCCGGTTCTCGCCGCCGCGGATATTGGGAATCCCGCAAGGCCTGTTTGGCCTGACGCACGACATCATTGCCAGGACAGAGCAGGATAACGACGGACTGGTTTCAGTTGCGTCTGCGACCATGGGCCGCCCGGCCTGGACGCCGCTGGACGACTGGGAGGAGAACCATCCTCGCGAGGTGAATTGGGGAATCAATCTTGTACCGACTCCGCATGAACTTGCTGATACAAGCATCGTCGAGAAGTACAGAAAACTCGCAAACCAACTCGCAGCTCTAAAATGAAAGTCGATGAAGCTTACGAGATTTGGTCGCGAACTTATGATGAAGATCGAAATCTCACACGCGACCTGGACGAGCAAATCACCAGAACCACGTTGAAGGATTGTCACAGCAAGTCGATTCTCGAGGTTGGCTGCGGCACTGGAAAAAACACTCGCTGGCTGAGCGAAGTCGCCGAACAGTTACATGCCATCGATTTTTCGGCAGCAATGATCGAGCAGGCTCAACAGAAGTGCCCCTGCGAAAATGTAACTTTCACGCTTGCCGATATCACTAAACGATGGCCCGTCGCGGATGCCTCGGTCGATCTGGTCACCTGCAATCTGGTGCTCGAACACATCAGCGACCTTCGCTTTGTCTTCGCCGAAGCAGCCCGCGTTTTAGTCGATGGCGGTCGATGCTTTGTCAGCGAGCTGCACCCGTTCCGGCAATATCAAGGCGTGCAAGCTCGTTTTGAACGAGGTGCCGAGACGATTGCGATTCCGGCGTTTGTACATCACATATCAGATTTTCTTGAAGGAGCCGAGCGCGCAAATCTTTCGTTGATTGCGATGAACGAATGGTGGCATGCTGAGGACGAGAACAAGCCTCCGCGACTAATCTCTTTCAGGTTTCGGAAGTGAGATAGAGTTCCGGCATTTCTCTCCACCACGGAGGGATCAACATACTTGAATCATCAGCCGGTATTTGTGTGGTTTCGTGATTCCTGGTTCGTGTGGTTTCGTGGTTTGGTTCTCGTTGCTTAATCTACAAAACGGACCACGAAATCACACGAACACAAGACCAACAACACGAACGTAGGTGATTACATTGGAGAAGAAAAATGCAAAGGCGAGACATATGACTTCATTCAAGACTGCCTGGACACGTATATCATCAACATCAGGTATTCTGATTGTCACTATCTGTTTACTCTGTTGTCATCTCACGTTCGCGCAACAATCATCTGCGGAGCGCTTATTCCTCGTGCAAAAGGACGGCAAGAGCGGCTTTATAGATCGAACGGGAAAAGTTGTGATCCCGATTCAATTCGATTCAGCGAACAATTTTCATGAAGGCGTGGCCCTGGTGACGATGAGCGGCAAGAAGGCATTCATCGACGCGACCGGGAAAATTGTTTTCAATGCCGCCTACGACATCGTGGACGATTTTTCGGAAGGAATGGCCGCCGTCAATATCGGAGAGACGAGAATTCCCAATATTGGTTTAATCTCAAATCCGGGAAAGTGGGGCTACATCGACAGAACGGGCAAACTCGTCATGCCGCTCCGGTTCACGCATGCCGAAAATTTCAGCGAAGGGCTGGCTGCCATTACCGATGGCGATCGCGATCACGGAGCCTTTATCGACCACAGCGGAAAAACAATCTTCACCTTGCCGCTCGATGTAACGCTTGGATTTCACGAGGGGATCGTCGGTGTGCTGCTTAATGGCAGCGTAAGTTATTACGATCGCAGTGGAAAGAAATTGACTGTCCCTACGGAAGATGGACCAAAGAGCTATTCGTTTTCTGAAGGACTGGTGCCGATTGAGAGCAAAGGGCGGACAGGGTTTATCGACAAGAGCGGCAAAGTCGCCATTGCTCCACAGTTTGAAGACGTTGAAGACTTCAGCGCCGGATTAGCGGCCGTCAAGGTTCGCAGCAACGAAACAACCTGGTGCGCGCGTGACGCGTCAGGGTCGCGCGAAGGCTTCACGATGAAGTGGGGCTACATCGACAAATCCGGAAAGTTCGTCATCCCGCCACAATTTGAAAGCGCGGCTCCGTTCGCCGAAGGCCTTGCAGTCATTCATCAATGTGATGAAGCTTTCTTCATCGACACGGCCGGCAAAGTCGCGCTCAAAGCAGACTTTCGCTACGCGTCATCTTTCTCAGGAGGACTCGCCCAGATTGAGCGCGAGACGCCGAACGGCTGGATGAGCGGATATGTCGATAAGAACGGAAAGATCGTTTGGCAATCACTCAAGTCCAGGTAATTGATCGAGTTATTAGGTAGCGTCTGAGAGTTGTATGGCGGGGAATTAGCCCGACCGTAAGGGAGGGCTCAGCATTGAGTCCTCGCAAGTTGAGCCCTCCCTTACGGTCGGGCTAGTGCCCCGCACTGTAGCAACACAACTTTCACACCACCAATTATTGATCCAATACTTCCCGCACCTTGGTAGCAAGACACTCAGTCGAAAAGGGTTTCTGCAGAAAGAAAACTCCGTCGTCCAACACACCGTGATGAATGATGGCGTCGTCCGTAAAACCCGACATGAAGAGGACCTTGCTTTCAGGTCGTAGCGGCTTCAACTGGTCGACTAATTCCTTGCCGCCCAAATGCGGCATGATCACGTCGGTCAGGACAAGGTCAATACGTCCCGGAAATTCCTTCCCCAGGCTCAGGCCGGCACTGCCATCCTGGGCCACCAAAACAGAATAACCGTAACCCTCGAGGATTTCTTTCGAGAGATTTCGCACCTGCTCTTCATCTTCAACCAGCAGGATCGTTTCTTTTCCGCAAGCCGCTGCCGGCGCCGGGGCCGCAATCTCTGCCGCCTCAACTTCATCGACACGCGGCAAATAAATTTTGAAGGCCGTCCCTTTGCCGGGTTCACTATAAACCCAGATATTGCCGCCGCTCTGTTTCACTATGCCGTAGACTGTCGACAGTCCAAGGCCCGTTCCTTTACCCACTCCTTTGGTCGTGAAGAAAGGCTCGAATATTTGCGCCTGAATTTCGGCATCCATTCCACTACCATTGTCCGAAACAGACAACAACACGTAATGACCAGGTTCGATGGTCGATCCAACTTTAGTGATCGGAGCGCCCAAATGAACGTTACGCGTTTCGATCATCAGACATCCGCCTTGCGGCATTGCGTCACGGCCGTTGACGGCAAGATTCAGCAGCACCTGTTCGATCTGGCCAGGGTCGGCTTTGATTCGGCCCAGCGAGCTGCTCAACTTCAGGCTAACCACGATGTGCTCACCGATCAGGCGCGGCAACATTGTGATCAGACCGTTAACTACGACGTTCAAATCGAGTACTTCCGGTTGCAGCATCTGCTTGCGGCTGAAAGCCAGTAACTGCCGAGTCAGAGTGGCCGCGCGCTCTCCGGCCTTCTTGATTTGTTCAATCTTTCCCCGTAGCGAATCATCAAGGGAGCCTCTCAGCGCCAGCTCGCTGTAGCCCGTGACCGCAGTCATCAGGTTATTGAAATCATGAGCGATGCCGCCGGCGAGGGTTCCGATGCTCTCCATCTTCTGCGCTTGTCGAAGCTGTTCTTCCTTTTCCTGCTCACGCTCGATCAGAATGACGTTTTCGATAGCATTCGCGGCCAGATTTGCGGCCATGCGCATCGCTGTCGCGTGGCCGTTTTCAAATGCTCCCGCACGATGACACTGAACTTCTACACAACCGACCGTTCTTCCCATTACCGTCATCGGAGCGACCAGGGCCGATCGATCAGTGTCGCGATCGACGCGGCTGCCGATCGCGACACTGGTCGGATTCTCAGCCAGCGCTGCGCGATAATCATTATCGATTACCACGGCTCCAGATTTGATTGCGCGGCCAACCATGCCGTCGCGGACCGGCACTTCCGTTCCATTTGAAGATTCAAGCTCTTCATCGTCAGTCCAGCCGTAGACGATTCGCCGCAATTCTTTGTCGCGATCGTAAAGCGATATGACCAGTCCCTCGCATGGAACCGATGCCACGGCAAAGTCACGCAAGGCTCTAAAGATCATCTTCAACTCACGCGCCGTCCCTAAGGTGCGGCCCAGCGCGGCGATACGCTCGACCAGAGATTCGTAATCGCCAAGCGCCCTTTTGTTGGCTTCGAACAGTGCGTGCTCGCTGCGCTTTCGTTCGATGGCCATGGCGATCTGGCTGCCCACAGATTCAAGAAACTGAAGATCCGTTTCGGTGTAAGCATCCTTCGCATCGTAGTGTTGCACCGCGAGCACGCCGATTATTCGTGAGGGAGTGCGCAAAGGTACGCCGAGCCAGGACGGCGAGAACGTGCCGCTGTTTTTTACGATGCCGGCAGAAATCATTTGGGCGGTCAGCTCTTCGGTTAACAATATCGACTTGCCGCTTTGCAAAACATAGCTGCCAAAACCCACACCGACTGGTTGCGGCGGCGGCGCCGGATCGTGCTTGTCCACCCAGAAGTCAAAATTTAGGAGATCGGTTGCCGGGTCGTGCAGCGCAACAAAACAATTGTCCGCATATAAGACTTTGCTGATCGACTCATGTATCAGTTCAAAAAGGTCGTCCAGGTCGGCCGTCGAAATCGCGCCATTGATGATATCGGACACTACCTGGCGTTGGAGCTCTAGTCGCTTACGGTCAGTGATGTCATTCGCCAGAACCACTTTGGCCGGTCGGCCTGCAAATTCGAGTGTATGCCAGCTAATTTCAACGTCGAACGTGGAGCCATCTTTCTTTCGATGTCGCCAAACAGAGGGAGCATTCCCGTACTCGCCCGCCGAAGATCCCTGAGCGTGATATAGCGCTGCCCGATCTTCCGGCAGCCGAATATCTGCGATTGTCATCGTTAGAAATTCAGCGCGCGAATATCCGTAGTGGCGAACGGCGGCGGCGTTCACTGCCATGAAGGCAAGGGTCTCCAGATCAAAGACCCACATCGGCAGCGGGTTGGATTCAAACAAAAGACGGTACCGCTGTTCAGATTCCAGCAGCTGCCGCTCGATTTCTTTGCGCGCCGTAACATCACGAGCAATGCCTTGCAACTCGATAACTTTCCCGTCCTCGATCACCAGCTGCACATTTTGACCAATCCATATTTCGCTTTGATCTTTGGCAACGGCCGGAAATTCGAAGTAGGTGATTAGCGTTCGATTCGCGACCTGGCGACGATAAAACTCTGAGGCGTCGGCGCGAAAGTCATCCCTGATCAATTCAAGAAAGTGAATACCCAGACATTCGTCAGCGTTTCTCTTCACCAATGCCGCGGCGCTCGGATTGACGAAAGTGAAGAAGCCTTGCACATTCGTTCGATAGATAGTGTCGCTCGCGCAATCAACTATTTGCCGGTACCGCTGTTCAGATTCACGCAAAGCACACTCAACCACGTGGCGTTCCGCGGCTTCGGTTTGGAGTCGATAATTCGCTTCAAGTAGCGCCGCGGTTCGGGTGACGACTTTCGCTTCCAGGTCCTGATACGCATTTCGTAACTCTTCCTCTGCGCGGACGCGCCGCGCCAACTGTTTCGCAGTATAAGTCGTTATGATTATTACAATCGCCAGTGCAAAGAGCGTTGCCAAAGAGATCAAGAGCAGCGCCTGACTCCGGGCTTTAGCGTTCGCTCGAATGTTCGCCGCTTGCGCCTCATCCAGCTGCTGGCCCTGATACTGCACGTAATCGTCCATCGCGCGGTGGTAAACGCCCAATAGTGGCGAGAGCTCGTGCACCATTAGCATCCGTGCTTCATCAGGCTTTTGTTTTTGCACGAGCAGATCCAGCGCGTGACGGGAACTCGTACGATAGGCATCTCGCTTTGTCTGTATATCCGTTAAGAGATCGCGTTCTTTGGGCGCATCTGATTTGCTTCGCAGGCTGTCAATCAATTCGGAGACATGGCGCGAATTGTCGGCTGATTGTACAAGCAGAGCTTTGATCTCCTCCTGATTGTCGGTGATGGAAGCTTGCAAGATGATGCGGCCGTTGAGGTTCGAATACGATTGCGCCTCGCGAGCTAAGTCAACGCGTTCCCATCGGGCATCAACCATGGCATCCAGGTCATCATCGTCGCGGCTTATTTGCCGCATGGCAAGCCAATCGACAACGCTAACGAGCGTGATCAGCACGCCGAACGAAACCGCTAGTTTTGCCGCGAAGTTCCATCGATTTCTTGTTCTTGAAAGTAATTGTCTCATTGTCTCAATAGGCAGATGTCCGCATTGGCTCCCGAACGCAGAGGCGTTTCGCCGCGAGAGTTGAATGTGAGATTCGCGCTCTTTTGAGAAAAGAGCGATTGCGCGCCGGGAAATGAGGACCGGGTTTCGGTCGCCGGCCTTACCGCGATGAAACAGGCGCAATATCAATGCCAGACACGTGGGTCCAAACCTGATCAAGGCCTGCGGGATCTCATATCTCGTACCGGATAACGATCGGCAGGACCAAAAGGCACAAAGAGAAGAGCCCACAACCTTTTGGGCTGTGGGCTCGGAAGAAGCTTGTATTTGCTTCTGGCTTAGCTTATTGAATCGTGTCGGTCGATCCCTTGAAACCATGCATTGCCTGCTTCAAGGTCCACTTCAATACGCGCTTAGTGTCGTAGCAGTAAGCGAGAATGTAGTTGCAGGTCGACAGACAATGCGTCGAGCACTCTTTCTTCATCTCGTCCAACTGCGCGTGATCGAACTTTGGATTCTCAATCGTGCCCCAGTCGTGCGTCGCCGAGTACATGGGGAAGCACGGCGCCAGGGTCCCGTCCGTGCGAATGATTAGAGAGTTCTGTCCGGCGCGACATTTCCACGGTGGCACAGCACCGCGCATGAGCTGCTTCATCTCCTGCATGTGCTTGCTCTGGTTGACCATCTTGTAGCCTTCGTTGTGGCGCTTGTCATCCAGATAGTCCAGCAGGTCGTCCACCTTTGACCAGTCGTCCGGCGTCAGATAAGTAACGTTCTCGTCAAGGTGCTTAAAATGGTCCTGCTCCATCATCGGAGTTTCGTTGATGTGATAGTCCGTGGCGATGCCCATATCGTGCGCGATTTCCGTCAACTCCTTAACATCGTCCATGTTGTTGCGGCAGATGTTGATATTGAACATCACCGTGTAGCCATAGTGATGCTGGCGCTTCACCAGATATTCAAAGTAAGGACGAATCGGGTCGAGAGCTTTCGGCAGAGACTTTCTGTCTCTGACGGAATCGACGGCGAGATTAACTGTCGCGATACCCGCGTCGCCAAGACGATCGATTACTTCGGGCTTCATCAGGCGTCCGTTGGTCGGCAGGTAAACAAAGATGTCTTTCTTGGCGCTGTAATGAACGATCTTGTGAATGAACTTTGGACGCAGCAGCGGCTCGCCGCCCATGAGCGCCAACACGCGCGAACCGATCGAGTGCAGCCAATCGATCGAGCGCTTGGCAGTGTCCTCGGTCATGCCCTTCACTTTGTTGTTGTACGACCAGCAGTAGTGACAATCCAAATTGCACTTCCACTCGGTAAAGAGGTAAGGGATGATCGGCCGCAGGTCTTTGTTATACCAGCGCGATTTGAAATAAGGCGCGCCCCAGGTTTTCCACGTGCGAATCGCGTTGAGCTTCTGATATTCCGATTTGCTCATCGGCTGGGGATCGGCATGAATCGGATACGGCGGCTCTGGCAGTACGGCCGGCTCGGGGAGCGCGTCGAGGGTCGTACGCATCTCCGGTTTGTAAAGAATTTGATGAAGCTTCTGATCCAATCGTGACGGCGGGGCCGACGAAGTCGGAGCATTCTCTTGCTGAAGTGCTGGTGCCATATTTCGCTGCTACCTCTTAGTTTATTAAGTTATCTTCGATTGCCGTCCCTCCAAAGACACACAGAGGACCGCCTGATGGTAAAATCAAGCGCTCATATTCGCTGATTTGATTGGTAATTGCAAGCCTATTACTTAATCATGAGCAAAAACTCACTGAGGCCCGGTTTGCTGGTTCATCCGAGAACAAGTAAGCTTTGCAGTTTGTTCGAGCCGAGGTTCGATCCGCAGCCGTCTGCTCTGCACGAAACCGTAAGATTTTGGGAGACGCGCCAGACTTGTCCAATTCCACCCCAGTCGCCATAACTGCCCGATTACGACCTGAATTCTTCAAAGACCAAACTGCCCTCAGCCGCAAGGTCCTGATCGCCGCTTTGAGCATTATGGTCATCGCGGGCTTTGGCTTTCGCGCGAGGGGATTGGCGAGTGAGGGACTCAGCGATGACGAGCTGAACAAGCTGGTGGCGGTAAATGACTATCGAGCGCACGGACTGACGGGCGCCAATGGTGAGCATCCATTCGTGATGAAGGCGCTGTGTACCCTGAGCCTCATCGCGTCTGATCGCTGGAATCAAACGTCGCTGGTCGCCAGCCATCCCGAGTTCAACGTGCCGGTCGAAGCATCCCTACGTTTGCCGAGCGCAATCTTCGGCGCCTTAACGCCAGTGCTGATTTTTCTGATCGCGTCAGAGTTGTTCGGTTCTGAGGTCGCGCTCATCGCGGCGGCGCTCTGGGTCTTTGATCCGCTGGCGCTCGGTTTTAATCGGATCGCGAAGGAAGACACTTTTCTGATCTTCTTTTTTCTGCTCGCCAATCTGTTTTGGCTGCGCGGGCAGCGCGTGGCTGAAAGCCATGGGAAGAACCCCGAACGTTATTACTGGGCCACGGCCATAGCGCTGGGCGCCATGATGGCTTCGAAAACTATTCCGATGCTGATTTCAATTCCGGTTGCGTACAACTATGTGTTTCAAAAAATTCCGGCCACGCGTTGGGTTATCGGCAAGAAGCGGTTCATAAAATTTTTCCTGCTGATGGGGCTCGCGTTCGTAATTTTCAGTCCGACAATTTTCCTGCCTGATACCTGGAAAGCGATGGCGAACTTTTCGAACTATCGGACCATGGGACACGATAGCTACGAGTTCATCGGACGCCTGTATACGCACAAGTTTGCCGACTGGGTGCGCGGTGAGCCCTGGTATTTCTATCCGGTGTTGCTGCTGACAAAACTTCCGTTGCTTTCACTTGCGTCATTTGTGATTGGCGTCGGACTGCTGTTTCGCAGAAAGATCGGCGACGGCCGCTACTTTCTGTTTGTGTGGTTCGTGCTTTGGGGGCTGTCCTTCATGTTTGTGGGCGGCAAGTTCGCGCGCTACGTCACGTCGCTGCTACCGGCAGTCTTCATGGCGGCGGCGATTGGGATTCAATTCATCGCGCGTGCATTTGAAAGATTTTGCGCCCAACTGATGCGCAGCGATGCCATCAAACCTTACGCGCGCGCGGCCATACCTTCGATAGTCATCGCGGGCAGTCTGTGGGCGGCGATTCAGGCGGCGCCGCATTATCGACTGTACGCCAACCCAATCGCTGGCGGGCGCATTATGTTTCCGCAAGATGAGTTCTACGATGCTTACATGCAGCAGACGATGGCGGAAATAGCTAAGCGTGCAGCGCCTAACGCACGCGTCGCCAGCGAGATTCAAAGCGTCGCGGAGTATTACGCGAATCGAGCGAACCGGCCGGATTTAGTTTGCCTGGAGCTTTCCGATCCGGCGGATCTCAACCAATTGCAGCCCGGAGATTTTGTCATCGATGCGCGCGGACGAACTTACTTTAGCAATCAGGCCATGTTGATGCGCTTGCGGAATGCGAGCCGGCCGGCGTTTACAATAAACGTAGGCACAATCCCGGCAGCCGACGTTTACGTTTTGGATCAGAAGTCGCTGGCTGCATTGAGGGGTGAGTAACGCGACCATTCGCCGCGGATGAGCGTGGATAAGAATCATGAACAGATATTGGTCATCTTGAAGTTCTTTTTGTTTCGATGGCAGCGGACGATCCACGAAATCACACCAAACGTCACGAAACACCAGGCCTTTTCGCGCGGTTTCGTGTGACTTCGTGGATCGTGCTTTTCATATGACTCAAGAGAACGGAACGCTCTGGTTGAAACTGCCTACTTAAAAAAACACGGGTGATCCTTTCTCATTGTCCGCTGCTCTGTTCTAATATCCGCGTGCATCAGCGTTAATCTGCGGCCACGTATTATGCTAACTCTCGAACAGCTTCTCACTCAATCAATTCCCGAGCTACGCGAGCGTTTCGTCGATCGCGAGCGCCCGATTCCGAAAGGATTAGTTGAAGCGCTCGAGTCGGACAACCGACAAGGCGCGCATCATCTCGCAAAGTTGATTCGCGAACGCTGGCGTAAAAATCGGGCTGAGGGTCAGCGCCTTCACAACCTTTTGCGATTTGAAATTGATCTCTGGGAACAGGGATTCCGGTCTGTTGCTGGTGTAGATGAAGCCGGGATGGCGCCGCTCGCCGGGCCGGTGGTTGCCGGCGCCGTCATCCTGCCGCGCAACTACAAACTGAAGCGGTTGAATGATTCAAAACAGATTCTAGACATCGCGGTGCGCGACGAACTGGCGCAGCAGATCAAAGCCGACGCGGTCGTCTGGTCGGTTGGGATTGCTGAAGTCGACGAAATCGATACCCTGAATATCTATCACGCCGGACTCCTGGCAATGCGCCGCGCAGTCGAAGGCCTGACTTCACAACCCGATTTTATTCTGGTTGATGCGCGACGCATCCCTCACTGTTCGACCCCACAACGCGGCATCATCAAAGGCGACACCCTGTCGGCGAGCATTGCGGCCGCATCGATTATTGCGAAGACCACGCGCGACGCGATCATGACCGAATTGGATTCCATCCTTCCCGGATACAATTTCGCGACGCACAAAGGCTATCCCACTCCGGAACATTGCCGCTGCTTGAAAGAACTCGGCGCCACGCCGATCCATAGACGAAGTTTCGCGCGCGTGCGCGAGGCGCTTGGCCTGGATCCGATTCAAAGCGAATTGTTTGAAGAGAAAGCGGAAAGCGCGGTCGCGGGGCAATAAGAGAGTCCACAGATTACGCAGATTTCACAGACTCAAAATCATTAGCCACAAAAAAGGCACAAGAAGCACAAAAAGGAACAGTAGGATTTTCCTTTGCGCCTTTTGTGCCTTTTCGTGGCTATCTTTTTCTTTTCCGCGTTCATCCGCGGCGGATAGGCCTCACCGCCACAACTTGAAACTTCAAACCTGAAACCCGAAACTAGCCCCATGGGTTTAGCCGAATACAAAAAGAAACGTCGCTTCAGCAAAACGCCGGAGCCCGGTCCGCAGGAAAAGACTTCCGAGCTCGGCAACATCTTCGTGGTGCAGAAACATCGCGCGACGCAGTTGCATTATGACTTTCGACTTGAGGCCGATGGCGTTTTGAAATCGTGGGCCGTTCCCAAAGGTCCGCCCATGGATCCGGCCGTCAAACGACTGGCGATGCAGGTCGAGGATCACCCGACGGATTACGCAGAGTTCGAAGGCGTGATCCCCGAAGGCGAGTACGGCGGCGGCACGGTAATGGTCTGGGACATCGGCGTCTACGCGCCCGAAAACACGCAGAACGTTTCGAAAGCGCTGGCCAAAGGCGAGTTGAAGTTCGTGCTTTTGGGCAAGAAGTTGAAAGGCTCGTTCGTGCTCGTGCGGACCCGCGATCGGCAGTGGCTTTTGATGAAGCACAAAGACGAGTACGCGAAGGAAGGCGAGGACATCACTGAGACTCAACCATTCTCAGTCTTAACCAAACGCACGCTCACGGAAATCGCGGAAGACGAAGGCGGTGATGTAAAGAAAGCGGCGACCGGCGATCCCAAAAAGCTTCCGCACCGCACGGGAACGAAACGACGTAAGAAGAGCGCAAAGAAAAAAGTCTGGCACAGTAAGAAAAAGTAGTAGAGAGTCATTTTGCCCTCTCCCTCTGGGAGAGGGTTGGGTGAGGGTCTTACTTCCGCACAATCCCAGGATATCTCTCCTTCTCATGAGACTCTCCAAAGGCTTTTGGAGAGTCTCATGAGAAGGAAAAGGTTAGAGTCGCAGCGTGACGCTAAGCCCTCATCCCCAGCCCTTCTCCCAAAGGGAGAAGGGAGGAAGAACAAGCAGCTTTCCCTCTTGAAGGGTCACCACCAAGCTGTACAACTCTTCCCTGCCCTCAATATACTAACGGCGCTTCAGTCTCTCTCGTTAATTCAGGGACGCTCAATTAATTTCCAAAGGAAGATGTCTCTTCATGCGCAAATTGCTAACTCGCAGTCTGGTTCTGCTCTTCGTATTTGCCCTCACCGTATTCATGGCTTCTGATTCAATCACAACCGTCACTGCCGCAAACCTGCCTGCGGATCCGAATCCGCTGCTCGGCGAATGGGCCGGCCCGTACGGCGGCGTCCCGCCATTCGACAAGGTGCAGGTCGCGCTCTTCAAGCCTGCGCTCGAAACCGCGATGGCCGAGAATCTTTCCGAGATTGAAAACATCGCGCGAGTTCGATCCGCGCCGACGTTCGAGAATACGATTGTGGCGCTCGAGAAAGCGGGGCACACGCTGGACCGCGTCACGACCGTGTATGGCATTTGGGGTTCGACGATGTCGAACGCTGAATTTCAAACCGTGCAACGCGAGATGGCCCCCAAGCTCGCCGCCTTCAACGATCAAATCACCCAGAATGAAGCTCTTTTCAAACGCATCGAGACTGTTTACAACTCTCCGGATAAGAAAAAACTAAACGCCGAACAGCAGAGACTTGTCTGGCTCTACTACACGAATTTTGTTCGCTCAGGCGCGAAGCTCGACACAAAAGCAAAGGCGCGGCTGACTGAAATTAATCAGCAGCTCGCGACGCTTTTCACTAAGTTTAGTAACAACGTCCTCTTCGAAGAAGACAATCAATTTGTCACGCTCAAGAGCGAGGACGAGCTGAAAGGCCTGCCGCAATCCGTCCGCGATGCCGAAAGCTCGTCAGCGGTCACGAAGAAACAACCCGGCGCCTGGGTAATCATGAACACGCGTTCGTCGGTCGAACCATTTCTGACTTATTCAGATCGGCGCGATTTGCGCGAGAAGGTTTGGCGGATGTTCATCATGCGCGGTGACAACGGCGATGAGCACGATAACAACGCGACCATCTCGCAGATTCTTCAGCTTCGCGCAGAGCGCGCAAAGCTGCTCGGCTATCAAACTCATGCTCATTGGCGGCTTGAAAATGCGATGGCCAAGACGCCGGAGCGGGCCATGGAATTGATGATGGCCGTTTGGAAACCAGCGGTCATGCGTGTGCACGAAGAAGTTTCAGACATGCAGGCGCTGGCCGACAAAGAGAGCGCCGGAATCAAGATTGAACCCTGGGACTATCGTTATTACATGGAGCGCGTCCGCAAGGCGAAATATGATCTCGATCAGAATGAAGTGAAGCCTTACCTGCAGCTCGACAAACTGGTCGAAGCGATTCACTGGGTCGCGGGCGAACTTTTCAATTTCAAATTCACCCCGGCGACAGACGTTCCGGTCGCGCACCCGGACATTCGCGTCTGGCAAGTGAGCGATAAAACAACCGGCAAGCACATCGGGCTCTGGTATTTCGATCCGTACGCGCGGGCCGGGAAGCGCTCAGGCGCATGGATGAATGCGTATCGCAGCCAGGAACGCATTAACGGCGAGATCACCACGATCGTTTCCAACAACGCGAACTTCGTCAAAGGAAAACCGGGCGAGCCGTTGCTGATTTCATGGGACGACGCGACCACCATGTTCCATGAATTCGGCCATGCGCTGCATGGATTGAATTCTGACGTCACCTATCCATCGCTTTCGGGCACGGCCGTGGCGCGCGATTACGTCGAGTTCCCTTCTCAGTTGATGGAGCACTGGCTGGCAACGCCGGCGGTGCTGCAAAAGTTCGCCGTTCATTATCAAACGGGCAAGCCCATTCCGCAGGCGCTGGTCGACAAGATCAATCGCTCGAAAACTTTCAATCAGGGATTCGCGACGGTTGAATATCTCTCGGCCGCCATTCTCGACATGAAGCTGCATCTGGCTGGTGATCAAAAGATCGACGCGCGCGCGTTTGAGAAATCAGCGCTGGCAGAGATCGGCATGCCGCACGAGATCGTTCTGCGCCATCGCCTGCCTCAGTTCATGCACGTCTTTTCGAGCGATGGTTACTCGGCCGGTTATTACAGCTATCTCTGGGCGGACGTGATCACGGCCGACGCGTTCGGCGCGTTCACGGAAGCCGGTGGGCCATACGATAAGAAGGTGGCGGATCGTTTGCGCAAGAACATCTTCTCAATTGGTAACACGATCGATCCAGCAGAGGCTTATCGCAACTTCCGCGGAAGAGATCCAAGAGTGGAAGCGTTGATGAAGAAGCGCGGGTTTAGTTCGTAGGTCTTCACACCGAAGGTGTGAAATACAATAGCCAGGGGCAGAGCGAAGCGACGCCCCTGGTTCGCATTTCAAGGAAATTCATCGCTCCATTAATGGCAAAACAGGCGGGAGACTCGATATCGGCACCTTGGTGATCTCACCGGCTGGTATTTGGTCAAACTCTCTTTTTACGTAATCAGATGAGAAGCTGGCAAAAACAGTTTCAAATCCGAACGAAATAATTTGCCAGATCCAACTACTCATTCGATCTTTGCCAACTTTGTAGATGCTGTTGCCGCCGATTTTGTTCGAAAAGAGTAGAGCACGCTGTGGGCTGATCGGAAACAAACACTCTGCGTTTATTGCGTTAACGTCCATTCCGGGTGTGTAGGGTTCCGGCGCAAGCGTAACAAACGGGTTGTCCGACGTCACGAACTTTTGTTCCGCGCGCGCCTCAACCAACACCCACTTTTTACCAAGCAAAATCTCAGTCAGAAGCTCACCCGTTTTGAAAGACTTTTGTAGTGAAAAGTCATCCACGTCGCCTTCAAAACTCATCATCAAATTCTTCTCGGGATCCAATAATCCCTGCCGAGCCAGTTCCGCTTCCTCTGGTGTTTTTGCGAGATTCAATTTGGAAACTAACTTTTCATACTCGTCCCTATTTTCAGCCAAGTCCTTGACCAGTCTCATACGCATTGCGAGATGCACGTTCAGCGCCTTCTGACGTGCCATCGGCGTTCTCGCCGCCAAAAACCCAACGAACATAGATAAAATCATCGCTTCGCCGTAGGAGAGTTCCAACCTCGCGGCTGATAAGAGTTTTTTCACAATTGGGGCTGCCACTGATTCCAATCGCTTTAGGAATTCATCCGGAGCATTTTGAGGAACATCTATCTGCGGCGTTTTCAAAGTGTAGAAATCTGTAGCGGACGCTACGCTTCTAATCGCCAGCGGAACAGGTTTATGCCCACGCTTGTAAGAATAGATCCAAGCCGGGCGTCCAGGTATTTCAAAGTTCTTCAGGTAAAATCTTGGTATGAAGTGGTCATTTGGCATGATCACTAATTTATCACGGAAAGAGTTCTCGTAAGCAGACCTAGGTTGTCAGCTTCTTGGTAGAGGCTATAACATAACCGCTGTTAGGAACACCATCATGCAATCAATCGACGAACTCGCACGCACGATCACGCAACTCGATCCATCAGAGCAACAAGCTTTAATGGAAAAGGTCTCGGAACTAAATCGTGAGAATGAGCCGAACAATGGGACGGATGCACGGCTCGCCTTGATGCAGGAAGCGATGGAGGATGAGTTGTTTCTTGCCGACCTGCACGAAGTAATGGACGACTTTCGTTATATTGATTCCGAGGGAACCGCGGCATGACGCCGGAACGCTGGAGCGTTTGGCTCGCGAACCTCGATCCCGTCGTTGGTTCGGAGCAAGGCAGAACGCGTCCAGTGCTGGTTCTAAGCGATACGGGACTCAATCAAACTCTGCCGGTCGTTAATGCGCTCCCAATCACTTCGCGCAAACGAAACCGCCGGATCTATCCGAACGAAGCACTGATTCCCGCCGGAACGGCGGGACTTGACCTTGAATCAATCGTTCTTTGCTACCAGATTCGCACACTAGACAAACAACGGCTCATCAGAAATCTCGGAACACTTCGCGAGATTAAGCTGCGCGCGGACATTGTCGCCGCCTTACGGTTTCAACTTGTCATCCTTGAATGAGCCCCTAACGGAGGCGGGACGAACGCCTGTGATTTCGCACAAGCCTTCGCCCCGCATTCCCGATGTCACCTTAACTGCCTGCTATTGATTGTCTACTCTGGCCTCGATCACGCTTTGAATTGACGCCGGCACGCTCGAGAAGAAATCAAAGCCGGTCATGCCCTCAACCTGATCGACGCTGACCCGGTAGGCGTGCCAGTCACTATTGATGGTTCCGGAGTTCGGCACCACAATCGCGATCGTCCTGGTCGACGTGGTCACCCGAGACACATCGTTGCTGCCATTAGCCAACACAATTACCACTTTCCAGGTTTGCGTCGGCACCGTCACATGTCCGTTCGCGATGACTGACTGCGTTCCGACGCCGCCCGAGATGATGTACAGCTCGTTGCCCGCGTTAACCAGTGAGCGGCAGTAGTTTTCAAAGTTGGCCCAAACGCCCTGATTGTTTGCCGGCAGTTGGGGAACCATGTTCGTCATCAGGAACGTGGCCGAGTTGTCCGTGACCGTGATAGTACGATCCGCCGACGGACACATATGACCCCGGTCAAACCCTGAACCCGAATAGTCGGTGGCCTGCACCTGATACCAGCCCGTGGGCAGAGTCGTGTCAGCGCGAAAATCATTCTGCCTGGGTGCGCTTCCCAACCATGACACGCTCAAGTGCCAACTCACCCAGTTTGACTCTCCCCGATCGCGATTGTAGGACATCGAGTATTGCGGCTTCTCGATCAGATAGTTGTCCGGCACTAAGACATTGGTCACCGCATTGCTGGGATTACCCATGGTGAGATGTTCACTCGGCGGCGGCGTGGGAGAAGGTGTTGGTGTGGGCGACGGAGTCGGGGTCGGGGTCGGCGTCGGTGTGGGCGAGGAGAAATCGCCAATTTGGATATTATCGAGATTGATGCGATTGGCGCCGCCCGAAATCTTTCGAATTTCGAATCGAATCGCATTCCCGTTGTTGACCGTAAAGGTTGCTGTCTGCAGCGTCGTTGAGCTGGTCGTTACTGTCGACCCAACTTGCGTCCAGGTACTGCCGCTGTTAGTCGATGACCACAGCTGCCACGTGCTGGAACCGTCGGTGCTGAAAACCGCATGCTGAATCGTCACTGTTCCAGCGCCGGTTTTGTTGAAATTCATATGCACGAGACCGGTATTCCGGACGCGCGCGGAGTAGGACCCGGTCTTTCGGTCAGTGGAGAGATTGCCGGTCAGCGCGTCATCCATGAACCATGATCCGGTGCCGAGCGTCACGTCGCCTGCTGCGTACGCAGTCTTTCCGCCGGCTTCAAATCCTTCAACGAGCGGCGCCATCCTGGCTGTTGTTAACGTAAAGGTCAGAAGGAACAGCACAGAAGCAAATGCCAACGCTACTTTGGTAATGCTTGCAAACTTCGGCTTAGTCATTCGATTTATCCTTTCGTCTGTGGAGTGCGTTCGCCCAGTCGGGCGATTGATCTTGCAAACAGCGAGTGCGGCTGTAAGCACGGTTCGGCAAACTGCACCGTCGATACAACTCGAGCCAATGCTAACTATTGAAACGTACTGTCGGGTTAACGCTTTACCAGCAGGAGAAATAGTTGACGTCCAGGAGAGTCCTTCGCTTAGGACCCGGGTTGGGGCGAAATTCCATGACGGCGCGCATGTTACTCTGAATCAGATTCTTTGGCTATGGATTTTTTCACGCAATAGACACATAGAGTTGAGGATAGGCGTACTTGATAAAGACCGCACACCAAGGTTTGTGATCGGAGAATTGACTTGATCACGATGGATTTTGAAGACTTCTGCGGGCGCGAGACAAGGACCAGACATGCACTCTCGCGTCGTCCAGGCACGGCCGGTTTTTTTCCGCTCATTGCTTTATCAGTAGAAGTCAGCACAAATGTCACTGGCCAGTGTGCGTAGCAGGTCCATAAACGATGTCCTTCTTCATCACCACCCAAACCCTCGATCGCCACGAAGCCGTTCGGCGCATTAATCTCCTGGCCGGCAAAGACCTGCGTCCGATCGCCGACGAATACAAGATTCCGGTTTGGAAGAACGGGCATGAAAATAAAGGCTGGGCCGGACTTGTGATTGAGCACTATCTTGGCCTGCCGCAAAATTCGCGGCAGGAGCCTGATTTTGGCGATTGGGAATTGAAGGTGGTGCCGCTGCGTAAAGACCTGCAGGGAAATCTACGCGTCAAGGAATCGATGGCGGTGACGATGCTTGAGCCGGTGGAAGTCATCGCCAATAAATTTGAAGATAGTCATTTGTATGACAAGCTCCGCAGCATGGTAGTTGTCAGCCGCGTCTGGGAAAGCAAGCAGGAGTTGCATTCGATTCTGCACGCGGCGGCTGAATTCGATCTCGACAATCCAAAGATCCATGCGCAGGTTCGCGATGATTACGAGACGATTCGCGGCCAGATCCGGAATCGCGGCATTGACTCAGTGACCGGAGATTTGGGAAAACTAGTGCAGGCTCGCACCAAGGGACCGGGTCACGGCAGTACGTCACGCGCCTTTTATGCGCGGCCAATCTTTGTGGCGCACATTTTAAACTTGCAGAAGCTGGCGTCGATGCCGAGAGTTTTGCCTGAATGGAGTTCGTCCGAGGCCGAGACATAAAAGAAATTCACCCCACGAAGATACACGAACTTCTTTTTGTGTAAATTCGTGGTTAGCTAAATCCGCCGATATGAAAACTACTTTGGAAGAGAGCGAGTCTTTGACGGCCACGGTCGAACAACCGAACGTTTGCGAAGTCTGCGCTCGGTATGTCGAAGGCGAGCTTCATTCAATCGACGCCCTGCATGAAAGCCTGCATCCGATAGTCAGATCAAACGCTGCGACTCCCGACGCGAGTCAACTCTGCCGGCGCTGCGTCGAGATCTTCAGTCGCGCCCAACGTCAAATCGAATCGCACTCAACAATCTTTGAGCAGAATGACTTCGTCCTGCCGACGCCGCTGCGCATGGATGCCGATGAACGATTCACGGGCCGCGGCGTGACCATCGCGTTTCTCGATTCCGGCTTCTACGCACATCCCGATCTAACTGAGCCAACCAATCGCATCGTCGCTTACAAGAGCATTTTCAGCGCTGAAGGCGATCAGACTTCGCTTGAGACAAACGATGTGGCCAGCTGGCACGGCATGATGACCTCAGTCGTGGCCGCCGGTAATGGCGAACTGGCCGGCGGTTTCTATCGCGGAATTGCCTCGGACGCGAATGTGGCGTTGGTGAAAATCGGGCGCACGGGTCGAATAAGCGAAGCGCAAATTCAGGAAGGTCTGGAGTGGGTACTCGATCACGCGGCAGAATTCAAGATTCGCGTGGTGAATATTTCGGCCGGCGGAGATTTCGAAGAGAGTTACCTGACGAACTCTCTCGCGCAAACGGTCGAACGTTGCACGCGAGCCGGGTTGACCGTTGTCTGTGCGGTAGGAAATGCGGGACACGTTCCCGGCCACCGGGTTTTGCCGCCGGCCAGCGCGCCTTCATGTATCGCCGTCGGCGGTCTCGACGATCAGAACTCGCTCGATCGCGCGCGCCGGGGAATGTATCGCTCGTCGTATGGGCCAACTATCGATGGCCTGCAAAAGCCGGAAGTCATCGCGCCGGGCATCTGGGTCGCCGCGCCTATTCTGCCAAAGACACCGACTGCCGAAGAGGCCGAGCTGTATTCTCAATTGCATTCGTTGCCGGACGACGAGTTGCGCAACGCAATCGAGCTTCACGAAGGCGTCGATAAGGATCTGGATGAAGCGGCGATGCTTCCCATACCGCTCTTGCGGCAACTGATAACGATTAAGCTGCGCGAAGGCAACGTCATCAACGAGCATTACAAGTACGTCGATGGAACTTCTTTCGCGGCGCCGATCGTTTCGTCGATCGTCGCCTCAATGCTGGAAGCGAATCCGCGCCTGACGCCACAGCAAATCAAACGGATCCTGATCGACACCGCTGAACGTGTGCATGACATCGAGGCGGATCGACAGGGATGGGGAGTGGTTAACGCGAGAG
The DNA here is from genome assembly GCA_003487805.1 of Blastocatellia bacterium. Classification (GTDB taxonomy): domain Bacteria; phylum Acidobacteriota; class Blastocatellia; order Pyrinomonadales; family Pyrinomonadaceae; genus UBA11740. The sequence goes on from DNNE01000207.1 coordinate 25,590, forward strand.
CGGCGGTTGCTCGTGCGCTCCAATCGTAATCCGCCACGGATTTACACGGATGTACACAGATAACAGCAAGAGCAGCTCTGGCATTTTCTGATCTGTGTTAATCCGTGGTTATCTGTGGCCGATAGTTCGGAGCCCTAACTAGACAGCCGCTTCGTGGCTGTGCCAGAATCCGTTTCAAGCATCGAATAACTCACACAGGAGAGAATTGGAAATTTATGGCCGAAGCTGAGTCTGCCCCGGCAGACAATCAAAATTCAGAAGAGATAACCTATCAAGCGGTAGAGAAAGATGGCGTCGTCACCGCGATCTGGGAAATGAAAGGGCGCAAACATTTGCGCACGATCGATCCGCGTTCGCGACAAGGACGCGAAATCCTCAACCTCTACACCACCGAAGAGGTGGACCACCCGGCGAGCGAGGCAGCGGCGTCTTAGTCTCTTCAGCATCCCATCCGTGAATCTTACCGTTTAGACCCCGCCCTCGTGCGGCGCGCGCGTCGGCACAAGTGCCGGCTCTAAACGCCTATCTATTCTTCAAGTGAGAAGATTCTGCGGTCTTCCTGCAATAAAACCTTCGAGGTTATCAATTACCTGATCCGCGAGCGTCTGCACGGCTTCCCTGCTCGCCCAGGCGACGTGTGGGGTGACGATCAAGTTCGGCAGCTTGAGATCGAGCAGCGGGTTTCCATGACGCGGCGGCTCTTCACGCAGCGCGTCAAGTCCGGCTCCCGCAATCAGACCGTTTTGCAACGCATCGATCAAAGCCGCATCATCGACCAACGCGCCGCGCGCGGTGTTAATCAGCAGCGCACTCCGCTTCATCATTTGAAACTCATCGGATCCGATCAGGTCGCGGGTCTGGTCCGTTAAAGGACAATGCAGCGTCAGCACATCGCTTTGCCGCAACGTGTCTGCAAACGATGTGCGGCCTTCGCGAACCTTCGTCGCGTTCTTGTGCTCGGAAATTAACACCCGCATTCCTATCGATTCGCCAAGACCAGCCATCGCTTTACCTATAGCTCCGTGACCGACAATTCCCAGCGTGCTGTTGCGTATGTCGTGAAGCTCGTGCGTCAGCAGACAGAACTGCTTTGATTGATTCCACAACCCCGCTTGTACGTCCGCACGGTACGCAAGCAGATTCCGGCGCAAGGCGAGAATCATCATCAGCACGTGTTCAGGCACCGCATTCACTGCGTATCCGCGCACGTTACAGACCGCAATGCCGCGTTCCTTGCAATAATTTAGATCGACGCAATCCGATCCGGTTGCAGCGATGGCGATCAACTTCACGTCTCGCGCGTTCGACAGTTGCAACTCGCCGAGAGAAAGCTTGTTGCTGATGATGATCGTAGCGTCGCGCACGCGATCGACAACCTGTCCAGCCGTCGTCTCAGGATATTCGATCCACTCATGATCGAAGCCGGGACGGCGAAAGTGTGCGTCGATCGTTTTGCGCTCGAGAAAGACTATGCGTTCCATGGTTGTTTGGAGTTCCGCCTTCAGGCGGAAGAACGCAAAGTCTATCGCAGGCCGCCTAAAGGCGGAACTCCGAACAGTCGCTCATCGTCATATAGCGCCCAATCCTGGTTTCGTGTGTCCTTCCGCTCAGCAAAGACTGTCCACGAACTCACACGAAATCGGCACGAAGGAAATGTTTCGTGTGGGTTCGTGGATAGTCTTACTTGGAATTGAGAGATCTCAAAATAGGACCCACCCATCATCAGAAATGTTAGACTGCTCCTCCGCCATGGACCTGCAAATTCGCCGAGCCACGCCTGACGAAGCCGAGGCGCTTACCGCGCTCGCCCACGCCGCCAAGCGACACTGGGGCTATCCTGAAGAATGGATCGATCACTGGCGGACTGACTTAACAATCACATCCGATTTCATTGCAGCCAATGAAGTCTTTGTGGCGACAATTGATGACGAAATCGCCGGCTGCTGCGCGCTGGTGCTAAGCGAAAAACTCACTGAGTTGGAGCACATGTGGATCGATCCAAAGCACATGAGAAAAGGCATCGGCCGCGCGCTGTTTGAGCATACGAAACGCCGCGCCGAAGAGTTAGGGTGGAATACGCTCGAGCTTACTGCTGATCCAAACGCTGAAAGTTTTTATGAACGAATGGGAGCGAATCGAATCGGCGAAGTACCGGCCGACGTGCTGGGCAAATCCCGTGTACTGCCGCGAATGCGAATCGAGCTGAATCGAGGCGTCACGCCATGACGCTTTTTCAAAGTACAAAGCTCTAAGCTCCAAGCTCTAAGCTCTAGTCTATGTGGGATACAAAGCGACAAATTATCTGGCTGGTGGCAGGCGTAAGTTTCGGCACCTTCATCGTCTACAACGATGCGAAGGATGAATTCGGCCGGTTCGATGCGACAGTATTTGTCTTTTGGGAAATTATTCTGCTGGCGATTATCGTGACTTTGTTCTGGTTGTATTCGCGCAAGAAGACTTAACGCGCCTGATCGTTTAGAGGCGGGCTACCGCCCGCCCAAACCATAACTTTCGTCCAAAATGGATCGACCTACTCGTATTTTTTTCATTGTCAGTGGAGCGATCGCGGGAGTGATACTTGTGCTGATCGCCTTGTTCATACTCTTTGCGAATCTGATCGCCACCAGGCGTTAGCACGGCTGATTTCAAACTACCACTACCAAACACAGGCGGGCAGTAGCCCGCCTCTAAACGTAACGCTAAACGGAACGTGATGTGGAGTTGATCTAATTCACGGGCTGCATCGTCTTTGCGCGGGCATCGATCCCACGATCGCCCATCACCAGCAATCGCCGCGATTCGGTAAGCGGCACGCTCTGCGGCAAATAAGACAAAACGTAGCGGTTCTTTCGCAGCTCATCACAGATCGCCTTGGCGGCTTCGCGCGGATCATCGATTGGGAAGATGCGGCCGCCGGTTCCCTCGGCTAGATCGTCGATTACCTGGCGCGGCTTGGGCACGTCGCGCCTGATGGCGCCACGGGTCCGATCCTGCGCCTGCACGCAGTACACGACGATGTCCAGCGATTGCAGCGCGCTCAATGCTTGTTGAAATTTTGTCTTGCTGCCGCGATCGAGGCCGTCACTGATCACCACGATGGCCCGCTTTTGTGCCGACAGTGGCTGCAAAGCATCTCCGACCACCGCCATGATTGCGTCGAACAGGCGCGGATCGCCCTTCTTATGAAACGCCTTTAGCTCCGCCTCGATCTTTTTCGCATCGTCGGTCCAATCGGAAACAATGTCGGCCTCAGAGTCATAACCCACGATCAGCAATTTGTCGCCGTCGAAAATCTCATACGCGAACTCCTGGGCCGCTGCTTCCAACTTTTCCACGTCGGCACGGATTGTCAGCGAGTTATCCACCAGCAAGACGATCTTCGCCGCCGAAAGATCAGGAGCAAAATTTCTGACGCTTTGTTCGACACCGTTATCGAAAAATGAAATGTCTTTCGCGGTGATCGGCGCCGGCGCCCCTTCAGTTCGCACCGCGACCACGTTCACCATGGTTGACGCCTCAGAGGTCGGATGCGAGCGGCGACCGGCCTGCCCGAACAAGGTGCCAATGAGAAGGATTGCGGTCAGCGCAACGATCGACGCGCGACCCCAGATACTTCTCAGCTTCGATGTTTCGGTTATGCCGCTCATCTTCGGAATTGGAATCCTAGCTTTTGTCGCCACCGGTCTTTTTCGCGGGAGACTTCTTTGACTTCGCCGTGTCGTCAGTTTTTGCCGCAGGCTCAGGCGAAGAGAGCTCCTTCTCGACCTTTTCGCTGACGCTTCCCTTGCGGCCGTACTCGGTGACGTACCAGCCCTCACCCTTCAATTGAAAGGCGGTCTGCGAAATCATTTTTTCCAGACGCCCGCCGCACTTCTTGCATCGCGTAGGTTGCTTGTCGGAAAACTTCTGATAAACCTCGATCTGATTGCCGCATTTTTTGCAGCGGAATTCGTAGATTGGCATCGTTAATCTTTTCTTCGTTTAGTGTCCGCACGATTATACGAGACCGTTTCCGACCGTTACAAACTGCTCTCTTCTCAGATGCCGGCGATTTGAAATTCGCCGCCTCGCAGACCCTTAAACGAGATGAACGTTTTTGCAAGTTGCGCGACCGTTCGTTATGATCCTGATTAACCTTTGCTTGAGATCAGGCGACTGGTCGCCACCATCAACCAAACTTGTTCCATGCAACCAGCGGCAGAAGCACAACATAGCCTTTCGCTCGAACGCAAGCTCAAGCTGCACGAGGCGCGTGAATCCATCATCGGCCGCCTCGCGTCCGATCTGCCGACCTCGATAAATCTCGATTCGTTCCTCAAGGTCATCGTCGCCGAGTTGGGGCAAATGATGGAGGTCGATCGTTGCGACATTATCAAGCTGACGCCGGACGGCGAGCTGAACATCAGCCATGAGTGGCGCGCGTCGGACAACGTGCCGTCAAGCCTGGAGAAGCGCATTCCGGTGGATGTTGAGACGCTTTCTCAATACCTCGACGTGCGAAAGCCAATCAAGCTCGATGACACATCGGCGCCGGAACTTGATCACAAGATTAGGTTTTTTGCCAAGAGCCTCGGCACTCGCTCGCTTTTGGTGGTTCCGGTTGTGCTTGATGATGAGGTGCTCGGTTTGATTGGTCTTCATCATACCCGGGCGACGCGTCATTGGTCGGACGAAGAAGTCGCTTTCCTGGTTTCCATCGCCACGCAACTCGCCATCGGCTATCAGTACACGCGCATCTACACGGACAAGAAACGCGAAGCTGAGACGACAAACGCGTTGCTGGAAATCGCTAATACGCTCAACGCACGATCCGATTTTGGTGAAGTAACATCGGCCGTGCTCGAACGTGCGCTGTCTTTGGTCGGGGCTGACTATTCCGCCCTGGGGGTACTCGACGCCGATGAAAATCGCATCAGCCTGGCGGCATTCAAAGCCGCGCCACACGCAGTTACGGACAATGTGCGCGGTTTGATCGAAGCTCACGGGCAATCGCTCGACATCACGGAATATCCCGCGATGATAGACATCCTGTCGCAAGGCAAAACCTTTAAGTTGCATGAATCGGATCTGCCGTTGCCGCTGCGCATGATGTTCAATGCCACCCTCGGCGGACGCGCCGCTTTGATAGCACCGGTGCGAATCGCGGGTCACGCATTCGGGCTGCTTGGTTTTGTTTGGAGCGAGCCGCGCGATCGCTTCAAGGATCACGAAGTAGCCCTGTGCGAAGGCATTGCCGATCAACTCGGAACTGCACTCGAACGCGATCACCTCTCAGCAGAAATCATGCGGCTGAAGAGCGCGCTGCACGAACGATATGGCGAGGATCGAATCATTGGCCAAGCTCGAGCAATTCGACGAGCCATCGAACTCGCGCTAAACGTTGCCGACACTCAAACTTCTGTGCTCATTCACGGTGAATCCGGCACCGGCAAAGAACTACTCGCTAATCTGATTCACTTCAATTCCGGCCGCGAAGATCAGCCGTACATCAAACTCAACTGCGGCGCGATTCCTGAAACGTTGCTCGAATCGGAACTATTCGGCCATGAGAAGGGCGCATTTACGGACGCGCGCGCGCGCCGCAGCGGACGCTTCGAAGAAGCAAACGGCGGCACGCTGTTCCTCGATGAAGTTGGCGAGATGAGTTTGGGTGCGCAAGTTCGCCTTTTGCGTGTGCTTCAGGACGGCGAGTTCACGCGCGTCGGCGGCAACGAGGTTCTGAAAGCGGATGTACGGATTATCGCCGCTTCAAATGTCGATCTCGAACGGGCGGCCGAGCAGGGAAAATTCCGCCGTGACCTCTTCTATCGTTTGTCTGTTTTCCCGATCACGCTGCCCGCGTTGCGCGAACGCCGCGAGGACATTCACCCGCTCGTCATTCATTTTCTTGAACATTACAAGCAGCGCACGGGCCGTTTCGTTTCAGGTATTTCCCGGGAAGCTTTGCGGGCGCTGGTTAGTTACGACTGGCCGGGAAATGTTCGGGAACTTGAAAACGCTATCGAGCGTGCAGTGATCATCGCCGCGGGACGACAGATTGAACTTGACGATCTGCCTTCGGCAATTGGAAACGTGGTGGCCGGTCGCGAGGTGATGGCTCGCGCGGAACGCGCCCAGGCTGCCAGCGAAGGCCGCACGACAGCGTTGGAAATAGAGTTGCCTTCATCAATGGATGACATCGAACGCCGGGCAATCCAGGCAACTTTGGATTACACCTCCGGGGATAAAACCCGGGCCGCCCGGTTGCTTAACATTGGCCGCAAAACGATTTATCGGAAGCTGGAGCAATACAACGGTAAGTCAATGCCCCCTGATTCGACTGAGAACTGATCGAACCTGCCCACACTGTTGCAAATCGCGTGAGCACCTTGCCAGAAATCGCAGTTGCCGAGCAGGCGGACTTGCACCGCCTGGACACATCTACCAACTCAACTGAGCCCGCTAAGAATCCGCCATGGACTTTGTTGACGGCCATCGCAACCTGGTTCGCCAGCGTCGCGCTGTTGTTCTTACCGCAGGTGATGGCGATTCCGTACCTCGCGGCACATTACCGCGGGACCCGGCCGACTACGGAGACGCTGCTGGCCGACAAAACTTTGATTTTGATCCTCGTGTCGGGAGTGTTGCCGGTCCATTTGATCACGCTGGTGATTGTCTGGGCCGTCGCTACCCGGTTCGGAAAATTTTCCGCGATCAAAACCCTGGGTCTGACGTGGAACGGCAAGCTGCGACTGTGGCAAAGCATCGGTCTGGCGCTCATGCTGTATGTGGCGGCGTTTCTCTTAACACTGGCCTTTGGCGGACAAGGGACTGCACTGGATCGTCTGGTCGAAAGCTCGAGGGCCGCAGCTTTGATTATTGCTTTCCTGGCAGTGGCTACGGCGCCGCTGGTGGAGGAAAGCATCTATCGCGGAATTCTTTACCCAGCTATCGAGCGAACTGCGGGTGCGAAGGCGGCCGTAATTTTAGTCACGCTCCTCTTTGCCGTGCCTCACGTCCCGCAGTATTGGCCTAACATTGGCGTCATTTCTTCCATCACACTTTTGAGCGTCGTGCTGACGCTCGTTCGTGCGCGCACTGGGCGATTGCTGCCGTGCTTTGTCGTGCATCTCGTCTTCAACGGCATTCAGTCGGTTATCATCCTGTTTGAGCCATATCTGCGCGCGGCATTAGAAACGATGCGCCATGGATCTCCGAGCGGATCACTAACGTCATTTCCTTTTCTTCATTAACCGATGAGTTACGAAGTTGTGGTTGTGGGTGGTGGCGTTGGCGGGCTCACCGCCGCGGCGTTGCTTGCAGCTCGCGGCGTTAACGTTTGCCTTTTGGAAAGACAATCGGACGTCGGCGGATGCGCGGCAACCATCGAGCATGGCGGTCACAGGTTCGAACCAACGCATGGCCTTTACTGCGGATGGGAAGCAGGTGGGATTTATGAGCGCCTCTTCTCAGCCCTGGGGACGACACGGCCGCGAGCCCATCCACAGTCGACCGCTTATGTTATTAGGCTACCGGACGGAATCGAGGTTCCGCGAACGACTCAGATTGAAGATTTCGAAGCTCACTTGAGTTCAGCCTTTCCCGAATGTGCGGCCGCAGCGATCGACTTCTATCGCGGTCTCGCGAATTTCACCAAACGAGAAACAGAATCAAAGACATTTGCGGCGCATCTGTCGCGCTGCTCGCCAAGGTTTCATCGCTTCGTCGACGTGCAGCTACAAACGCTCGTTCAGTGTCCAACCGAGGTGTGCGGTGCTGAGTTAGCGGCAAGCGCGTTAGATCCGCAACGCCAGTTCTGGAGCATCGAAGGTGGCGCGCAAACGCTCATCGACTCGTTGGCGCAATCGTTTAAGCGATCCGGTGGTGCGCTGCGTCTTAACTCAACCGCGTTACGCCTTGCCTACGGCTCGAGTGGAGTTCCGGTCGGCGTCGATTTGCTGAGCGGTGAGCAAGTGATTGCCACTCGGGCCATTATCAGCAATCTCACTATCTGGGATACATACGGAAAACTGATCGGTCCGGCTCGCACGCCGCGGGATATTTCATCCAGACTCAGAGACCTTCGAGCCTGGGGCGCCTATCAGACGTTTTTGACTCTGAACAATTCCATCGCGGCGTCCATACCTTCACGCCCGGTTCTGGCGTTAACCGACTGGCAAGAAAATCAACCTTACGATCCGGAGGAGGCGCAACTTGTATTCTCCGCTTTCCCTGGCACATCGAATGATGGAACGGGGCAATTGTCTGCCACCGTGTCCGCGTATACGAACGCTGAGGACTGGTTTTCATTCCATGAAGATCACGCCGCGCACGAAGAGCGCGACCAGTCGATGCTCGAGCGGGTGTGGTCGCGAATGCATCGCGCCATACCCGAACTGGGCGACGGGATCGAGCTAATCGAAACCGCGACACCTCAAACCTACTACGAGTCGACCCGCCGGCGGTTTGGCATGATCGGACGTGTTGCTTCCGTCTCTGGCTCTACTCCCGGAGGCGTAGTTGAGAGTCCCTATCCCAACCTCTTTCTAGTCGGCGATACAGTATCTGACGGCCCGGGTTTGGAGAGCGTAACACAGTCAGCTTGGGAAATCGCCAACGAAATCGCGCCAATTAGCTGACAATCGGGCATAGTGTATAGTGTCTACGGACACTATACTATGTACATTACAATTGATGAGCTTGACCGGCGTCCTATCTACCGCCAGGTCGCCGATGAAATCAAAGCGTTGATTGCTCGCGGAGCCCTGAGTGAGGGCATGGCCCTGCCACCAGTGCGCCAGGTTGCCGACGATCTCGGCGTCAATCTGAACACGATTGCGGCCGCTTATCGCGAGTTACAAAAGGAAGGTCTATTGAAAGTGCGGCACGGTTCGGGAGCAATCGTCGCATCGCGTCGAACCGCACAGCAGAGCGATGCCGATTTACGCAAAGGTCTGCGCGCGAGTTTGGCTCACCTGGCCCTGGCAGGATTGCCGAGATCAGAAATTCTGGAGATTGTTAACGAAGAGATCCGCGATCTATTTCGTCGCGAACGCTGATTGAACGTCTCAATTAATTGGGGGCTTAATTCTATTAATTGAGCGACCTCCCGAATCAGGATCGCGCGGCCCCGCTTGAGACTGAACGCTCGGAGCCGGTGAACTTGCTCCACCCCCGCCTCCTCCGTATCCCCCGCTGGAGCCGCCGGAACCACCTGACGAACCGCCACCCGGATAACCTGAGCCTGAACCCGAACCACCCGGCGTGGAATTACCGGTGATCACAGTCGGATTGTACCCGCGATTGCCATAATATCCGCCACCGAATCCGGCGTAGTTCCCGTAGTGATTACCGTAAGGACTTCCCCAACCATAATAGTAGGGAAGAAATGTGTAGCAACTCGCGAAGGGGCTCCAGGTCCAGAAACCCCATCGGCTGAAACGAAAATCCGCGAAGTTCCAGCTACCGGACGAAAGGTAACTGTTGACCGTACGGGCGGACAATCTCAGATTTGCCCGGGCCAGGGTCAGCCCACGGGTTTTGCTCCAATCGTCGAATTCGTCTTTGTCGCTGCTGGTTATTTTCGCGACAGTCTGTCCGGCACTGGTGAATGTGACTTTCTTTCCACCTTTCACGAGGTCACTCTTGTTACCGCCGAGCGAGACTCGGCCCTTGCGGACGAACAGTTCCGTGGTACCAGGTGTCACGTTAATTCTGTAAACGCCGGCGCGCACGATAGTCATTCGTTGCTGCTCAGTAACGATGGGAACATGCAATTCAATTTGATCCGGTCCCGTTGCTTCGATAATCGCGGTGCCCTTGTTGATTCGCACGAGCAGATTGTCCAGCGAATTATCAACCATCGTAAACTCGCTCTTTTCGGCAAGTCGCAGGTAAGTGCCGGGGTTCAGCAGCACCTCAACCTGGCTACCCAGGCTGGTGGTGACGATGTCACCAGAAGCCAGATCATCCTCGCTACTCAGCAATCGCGATGGCTGACCGGTGCTCTTGACGGAGACTTTCCCAGTCACCGCATTGACGCCTCCGGCCTTAGCCGAAATTCCGAAGCGCTCGCGGTTTTGTCCTTGCGCGAGTGTCGCGAAAGCAACCAACGCTACCAACGTCACGGATGTCTTGAGTATGCCGATGGAGAATTTCATAGCGGAGCCTCCTAAAGAACTGAGCGGTTCGGGGAAAGTGGAGCGATTATACGCCTTGGCTCTCATATGTCCAACAACTTGCCACTGTTCACAGCTGTGGATCCTGCTTCGTTGCCGGCTGTGACGAATTCACATGAATCGCATTCTCAGTCGAATCCATATAGAAGTGCCGGCTGCCCGTCGCTGGCCCGGTTTGCGTGGGCGGATCAGCGTTCACCATAAATTGATTTTCGCTTGCGGTCATAGCGAAGCGGTAGCCTCTAAGAGTCGGACTTGATCCGGCAAATCGCTGATCCAGAAACCCCGCTTGCACGAGCGAATCAAAATCCGTATATGCGCCGCGCATAGTTTTCGCCTGAGTCTGCGCCGTAGCAATGTTTCGCAGCGCTTGAATGGCGGATCCTTCATCAGCCTCACCCACGGCTTTGGGATAAGCCCGGGCGCCGTCCGAAGCACTGGAGCATCCCGCGAACAAGCACCAAACGAGAAGCAGCAGACACGTCCCACTCGTGATTTGAAATCTATTCGTCATGTTGGTTGGTAACTCACTGTTTAGGCTCGTAATATCCTCGCTTTGCGTGAACCTCAAGCTCGGGATGGCCGACGAGCTGTAACGTCACGGTGTGCCACGCTCCTTCATGTCCGCGATTCACCGGCCGGTAGCCGATGCTGTAGACGGTACTAAGATCGCGAATCACCTGCGCGTATACTTCGTTCAAGTCTTTCAACTTTGCGGCGCGATAAACAGCATTCCCGCTTTCGGCGGCGAGCATTGCAAGTTGTTCGCGGGCCATCGTGTAGGCGCTTGCTGGAGTGCTGTTCTGGTTCGACTCTTTCTCGGTGTCGAGATATACCGGCAGTATGATCGTTTCGAGATGGCGGACCTCGTCCAGCAACTGATCGAATTGGATCTTTGATCCGTCACCGTAAACACCAGGCAGCGCGTTGTCGACCCCGTCGGTCATCACGACCACCGCACTGCGCCGCTTCTCAACGCGGGATTGCACGGCCACATGATCCAAAACAAAGGCCAACGCATCCCAGAAGTTCGTTCCGCCGACTGGCTTTTCAATGTCGTCGATGCTTTTTCTGAGCGCCGCGTGATCTGACGTCAGCTTCGAAATCATTTGAATGTCAGCCGTGAAGGTTAAGATTGCAATTCTGTCTTCGGGCCTTGCGGCCTCAACAAATCGCTTCGCAGATTTGCGAATCAGACCGATTTTGTTCGCAGTCGATCCGGAAAGATCCAACAACAGCACCAGGTCGAAGGGGGATTCGCCGGCCGCAAAAAACGAAATGTCCTGGGGCGCGCCGTCATCGAGCACGGTAAAGTCCTTGGGTTGAAGTGCCAGCGTATTCCCTGCGGATTTGCGATTGAAGACGCTGGCATTCAGATTCACCAGGTCAGTATCAACTCGAATGACGTCGACAGGTTCAGCGCTCTGGGCGTGAAGAGTGACCAGTGAGCCGTAAGCTGTGAGCAGAAAAATCAACCCAACATAAGAAACGGTTTTGTAATGCTCTAATTTGAGATCCCTATACCGGGTAATACTATCCACGAACCGACACCAAAGTTCTTTTAGTCCCCATTTCGTGTGATTTCGTGGATCGTTTTTGCTCCGGGGAAAGACAACACGAAACCAATTTAAGACACTACCAACAGTTTTGCTGTAGCCGTGTTTTTTCATTGAGGAGAACTTCAGACGTTGCTGTCGCGTTAAGACCGCTCACTGTGATTGCTTCAGCTCATTTCGCGAAATATCCCCGCTTGCCGCGCGCGACTGCGTTAGGACGATTGACGTTCACGCGAATTGTTCGCCACGCGCCGTCGCGAACTTTATTGGTGGGCCGATAGGCCAGAGTATAGAGCGTTCCCAGATCAGCAACGACCCGATCATACGCTCCGGCAAGGTCCTCAAGCTTCTCGCATTCATAAAATGCGCCGCCGCCGGCGTCCGCCAGGTCTTTCATGTGATCGTGGGCCAGATCGAAAGTTTCCTGTTGAATGTCGAGCGGACTCAACGGCTCATAACTCTGCGTGTCGGTCCAAATCGAATAGATGACCCCGTCGAATTCCTTTGCGCGCCGGATCATTTCCTCGTAAGAGAGCGTCGAGCCTTCGCCCGTCACATTCGGCAAGACACTGTCCAGCCCGTCGCTGATCACGACGACTGCGTTACGTCGCGAGTCCTTCGCCTCGCGAAATACTTCGTCGAGCGAAAACGCAACTGAGTCATACAGTTTTGTGCTGCCGTCCGGCTTTTGGATCGCGCGGATCCTTTGCCGCAAAGCCTCGTGATCATTAGTTAAGGGCGAGACAACCACCTGGCCGCCGGCAAAGGTGATGACGCCGATTCGATCGAAGGGACGGGCCGCTTCCACGAAGTGCAAGGCGGCGGACTTAATCAATTCAACGACTTTGGTTGTCGAGCCCGAAAGATCGATCAGCAGCACAAGATTGAAAGGCGCCGACGCAGATTCGAAGTGGGCGATTTGTTGCTGAGCATTGTCTTCGTACAAACGAAAGTCATCTTTCGTTAGATCGTTGACGCCGCGGTTCGTTCCGCGATCCACGACGCTCACATTCAGGCCGACCAACTCAGTATCGACGCGAATCACGTCGCCTTCTGAAATCTCTTCCGGCGCCGTTGTGACCGGCGCGGGGGTTCCGGCTCCCGTCGTAGTGGGTTGCGGGCCGGCGAGATCAGGACGCTGTTTCGGCGTGGGTGTTTCAGTCGCGCCGAGGGGAACCGTACGCGCGGGCGCCGATGATTCAGTGCGCGCAGTAGCAGCGGTCATCGCGCTGACGTTGATGTTTCCTGCTTGCGAGTAGAGCCTGACGGACGCAGCACCAGAACCAATTCGTCCTTGTAATTGAGGACTAGCGCCGCGATTCACCTGGATGGCGTCAATCGAAGACGTAACGCCGCCGGTTTTAGAATCAGCGACCAAAGTTGCGTTCGAGTTCTGTGGCACCTCGAGGCGAATCTCTCCGGAAAAACTCTGCGCTAACAAAGCCGCGGGTACCCCCCGAACAGAAACGGCGCCGTCGGCCGTCTGAATTGCCAGGTGCGCGCGAGCGGGAACATGCAACTGCAGATTGACGCGCGGCGACGCTTTTGGACCACGAGCCAGTCGAATCGAAAGCAAGGATTCGCCGCGATCAACGACCGGTGGCGTGGTGCTCAACTCTCCGTTATCCGAAACGGCGGAAACGGAAACATAATTCTCCTGCCAGGTCTCGGCCATTACTGCGCCGCGGAGATTCTCGACGCGCAGATTCCCATTGGCCGGCAGTTCAAATCGCAACTCGCCGTTGCTTTGAATAGTCGCCGACGCATCGGTCGGACTGATACACGGAAGCCAGGCGAAGGCAACGGCCACCATCACGCAGA
>DNNE01000207.1:39410-39569 GCA_003487805.1 Blastocatellia bacterium
AACGGCCACCATCACGCAGACAAAATTTTGCAGAGTTAAGAACGGGGAGAATTGATCTGAATCCCGATAAAGCATTCGGAAACGTAGCAGACTTCAACTCGATTCAGCCACAGAGTGACACAGATTCCTCCAGATATGAAAGTGGCACGGGCGTCCCGC
>DNNE01000162.1 GCA_003487805.1 Blastocatellia bacterium
CTTGAGAACAGACATACCACCTTGAGTGAGTCAACTATATGATTACCCTTACGGTCGGGCTATTGCCCCCACGTTAGCGCCACAGGCTTAGCCACTATTGGATAGCGCACACGCTTGCGTATCTCAAAAGCCGTCCCTATGATCGACCCATAATGCCGCAACCGAATTTCCCTGGCGGAAACGAACCGGCGGATCGTGTCTTTCTCATCGACTCGATGTCGCACATCTTTCGCGCTTTCTTTGCGCCACTGGCAAATCGCGCGGCGCCGCTCATGAACTCCAAGGGTCAGGTGACGCAAGCGGTTTACATCTTCACCAATATGCTGCGCAAGCTCTTGCAGGATGAGCAGCCAAAATATATCGCCGCAATTTTTGAATCGAAGGAAAAGACTTTTCGCCACGAGACGTTCAGTGATTACAAAGCTAATCGGGCGCAGATGCCCGACGATCTAGCCGCGCAATTGCCTTACATCAAGCGACTATGCGATGCCTATAACATTCCGATGATTAGCGTTTCGCGGTTTGAAGCCGACGACGTGATCGGCACGCTGGCGTTGCAGGCGGCGAACAAGGGATTGCAGGCGGTCATCGTTTCCAATGACAAAGACATGTGCCAACTGGTGCGCGATCCGCTGGTCGTTTGCATGCGTCAGAACTCGCAAGTCGTGAAACGCAAAGAGCCGGTGCCGCCAATCGAATGGTGTGACGAAGCATGGGTCGCGAAAAAGTTTGGGGTGCCGGCGAACAAGCTCGTCGACCTGCTGGGTTTGATGGGAGATTCGATAGACAACATTCCCGGCGCGCCCGGTGTTGGACCAAAGGGAGCAGTGCAGATCATCCAGGATTACGGATCGATCGACAACGCGCTTGAGCATTGGGAGGAGATCAAGAACAAACGTTATCGCGAATCGCTGCGCGACAACGCAGAGCTGATTCGCAAGTCGCGCGAGTTGGCCGAAATCAAGACCGACATTGAGATCGAGCTGGACCTCGATCAATTGCTGGCGCGTCCGCCAGATCGCGCCGCCGCTTACGAGTTATTTCGCGAACTCGAGTTTACGAATCTCACGAACGAATTTGCCGACGCGAAAGCGACAGTCAGCGCGACTGAGCGTCATTATTCGATTGTTAAGAACAAGCGAGAGCTCGATAGTCTGATCGAAAAGCTCTGGCAAGCCGAAAACGTCGGGGTAGCGCTATCGAATTCCTTACCGCCGGGTGCGGGCCAACAACAGAGTCCGCGCGATGAACATGGCGCGCGCGGCATTGCCTTTTCAACAAAGGCCGGTGAGTCAGCATTCGTCGATCTGGAAAATTTCGCGGAAGGCCCGGACACCGCGCTCGCTGCTTTGAAAGAGCTGCTGACGAACGGACTCGCGGAAAAATCCGTGCACGATTTGAAGCGAGCCACAGCCTTGTTAGCCCCCTTCGGCATCGAGTTGGCCGGCGTCAATGACGACACGCTGATCGCGGCCTATGTTCTCGATCCGTCGCGCAGCAAATATGAACTGAACGATTTGGCGCGCGAGCTTGGCGGCGTTGAGGGCGGCGGCCCGGCTTACGATGGCTGGAATGAAGCCGCGTGGCAAACTGCGGAGGTCGCTGACCTTACGGCGCAGGTTGCTCCGGTGCTGCGTGAGCACATTCATGAAAAAGATCTCGACAACATCTACAGCGAAATCGAATTGCCCCTGGCGCCTTTGCTCTATCGCATGGAGCGCGCCGGTATTCGCGTCGACTGTGAAGTGCTCTCCGACTTGTCGCGACATTTAGGTGCTGAGCTGGAAAAGCTGACCAGCAGAATATGCGAACTCGCCGGCCGCGAATTCAATATCAATTCGCCGAAACAGGTCGGCGAATGCTTTGAAGCGCTCAACATCATTTCCGGACGTAAGACTTCGACTGGTCGGGTGTCGACGAGTAAAGCGGTGCTGGAAGAGTTGGCGCTAACGCATGAGCTGCCGCGTCTGATCATCGAATATCGCGAGTTGGAAAAACTGAAGAGCGTGTACACTGATGCGCTGCCGCATCAGGTCGCCGGCGACGGACGCATTCATGGTTCGCTCAATCAAACCGTGGCCGCGACCGGGCGTCTGTCTTCCAGCGATCCGAATTTGCAGAACATTCCGATTCGCACCGAGCTGGGCCGCCGAATTCGGCGCGCGTTCGTTGCTGAGCCCGGCAACAAACTGATCTCAGCGGACTATTCCCAGCTTGAGTTGCGTCTGCTGGCGCACATCACGCGCGATGAAGTAATGCTTGACGCCTTTCAAAAAGGCGATGACATTCATAATCGCACTGCGCGTCTGGTCTTCAACGCGAAAACCGATGAAGAGTTAAAAGAGGCGCGGCGCTTTTCGAAGATTGTGAACTTTGCGATCGCTTACGCGATTGAGCCGTGGGGTTTGTCACAGCGCGTCGGCATCAGCCGGCAAGAAGCGCGCAAGGTGATCGACGATTATTATGCGACTTACAAAGGCGTGCGGCGTTACATGGAAGAGATTCCCGTGCTGGCACGGCAGCAGGGATATGTGCGATCGCTTTACGGAAGAATTCGGCCGCTCCAGGGCATCAACGATCGCAACGCGAACATTCGTAAGGCTGCGGAACGCGAAGCCATCAACATGCCGATCCAGGGGACTGCCAGCGACATCGTGAAGATCGCGATGCTGCATGCTGACGAAGCATTTCGTCGTGAAGGTTTTAATGCCAAACTGTTGATGCAGGTTCATGACGAATTGTTAGTCGAATGTGCGGCGGACGATGCAGAGCACGTCGCGAAGACCCTGAAGCGCGAAATGGAAAATGCTGTCGAGCTGGATGTGCCGCTCATTGCTGAGACCGGAATCGGCGATAATTGGATGGACGCGAAACATTAGTAGGCAGTAAGCAGTAAGCAGTAAGCAGTGGGGCAGTGAGCAGTAAGCAGTAGGGCAGTGAGCAGTAAGCAGTAGGGCAGTGGGCAGTAGGGAGGCTTCGACCCTAACAATTTTCAATTTTCACTTTGCAATTTTCAGTTCTCAATTGTTTTCATTAGCGCGCCTGGTAAATTTAGTAAATGTCCGCTAACCAAAAGCCTCAATCTCCCGAAGGACAGGTCGTCTATCGCCGGGTCATGCCTGACGATCAGGCCGGCGCGCGGCGAGAGGCGCGCATCGATCCCGCTCTAGTGCCGTTGGTCGTGGGGTTCGCAGTCTTGCTGCTGCTGATATTGCTGATTGGAAATCTCAGTGTTCGACGTTTGGAAGAAACGAGCCGCAACTCTCTGGGGCTCGAGCAATCGTATGCCGCGCGCGCCTCGCTGCTGTTGCAGTTCCGCGTGGCGCTGACCCAGCTCGATATCGAGGCGCGAAATCGCATGCAAGCCGACGCGCGGCATGAGTTGCGCCCGCCCTTTGATTTGCGGCTCGATACTACGCGCGGCAAAGTTTCAGATCTGCTTCCATTGCTTGATCATCCGCCGCTTTCTGATCTTCCGAAATGGAAGAAGTTTCACACCGATCTCATCGCCTATTTAGACATCACGCGCGATCGCAATCGCTATGCTCAGGAAGGCTTCGGTAGTTTTCGCGAGGTTGATAGTGACTTGAACAATTTAATCGAGGAGTCGCGGAGCGAGGAACTCCAGATCTTTCGTCAAGCTGAAGCGATGCAACTCGACGCGACTAGATCGATCCGCATTTGGAACACTGTCGCGCTCGTAATGGGATTGATAATCGCGATTGGAGCAATATGGGAAGTACAGCGCCGTTTTGGCCAGATTAAACGTAGTACCGAAGCCGCCCGACGCGAGCGCGAATTCAACAGCCAACTGCTTGAGGGGATGGTCAGCGCGCTCGCCGCGATTGATCGCCACGATCGAATTCGCAGCGCTAACACC
The DNA here is from genome assembly GCA_003487805.1 of Blastocatellia bacterium. Taxonomy (GTDB): domain Bacteria; phylum Acidobacteriota; class Blastocatellia; order Pyrinomonadales; family Pyrinomonadaceae; genus UBA11740. Next base: position 3,881 of record DNNE01000162.1, read on the forward strand.
GCATTCTTGCGCATCTTCCCTCACGCCACTATCGGCTCTTCAATTCACGACGAAATTGCCACGCGTGAAGGCGTGCTGTTGCTGGAGGCGGCCACCGCGTCGCACGTTGAAAAGGCCACTTATCGGGGCCGCTGGACGCTCCAGCATGAAGATGCGCCCGCCGCCTTCGATGTCTACTCGTCGCCGCTGGAAATTGATGGAGAGCACGGACAGATTCTGACGCTGGTCGATGTGACTGAGGCGACGAAAGCCGAGGTTGCCTTGCGACGCAGCGAGTCTTTGGCGGCGGTCGGTTCGGCAGCAGCGCAACTCGCGCACGAAATTAAGAATCCCCTTGGGAGTATTCGGCTCGGCGTAGAGATGCTGCGTCAATACACGAACAACGAGGAAGCCGAAAAGACGATCTCGCTGGTTGAGCGCGGAATTCATCATCTGAACAAGCTGGTGGTGGATGTTACGCAATTCTCGCGACATCGCCAGCTTGAATTGTCAGACACCGACTTGCATGAAGTGATCAACTCCAGTGTCGAGCTGGTGATGGATCGGGTCCATGAGAAGGAAACCCCAATTAAGATCGGCTTCAACGCCCACCAGATTCGCGGCCATTGGGACGCGGAGCAATTGCGCGAAGTATTTGTGAATTTGCTGGCTAATGCGATCGATGCCAGTCCCGCGAAGTCACCGGTGGGAATCTCAACGGAATTAATTGAGGCGAACAGCGCGCCTCGGAACTATGCTGCCGGCCGGCGAGATGGCGAGGCGCGCGCGCGAATAATCATTACCGATGAAGGTTCGGGAATCGATCAAAAGACCCAGGCGCGTCTGTTCGAACCATTCTTTACTACTAAGAAGCGCGGCACGGGATTGGGCTTGTCGATCGTTCGCCAGATCATCGATCTGCACGGCGGAACGATCGAAGTCGAAAGCGAAGCCGGGAAGGGAACGACGTTTCGGATTGAGTTGCCGCTGAATTCGACGCCTTGAGCATACTTGCCTGTATTCATTCTTTAACTAAGACGAAAAACACGATCCACTAAGTCACACGAAACCGCACTAACCAAATTCGTGTTTCGTGACGCTTCGTGTGATTTCGTGGATCGTGCGGTGCCGCGGAAAACTTTCTCGCCGCGCTTAGTAAATATCTCTCGCAGTAACAGCTAATTGCCGACCTGCAAATTCAGTTCTTTTTATTGATCGACGAACGCGTTGTATTTCGTCGACCGCGATCGGTTTTATTTCGTGCAGATTCTTGACAGCGCGCGCGCGAATGAGCAAGATGCAGCTTCACAAAAAATGATGTCAGAACCACCTGCGGTAGCGGGTGGACCATGCAAAAAGAGACGCGCTCATGACCTCGGTTGCTCCTGTTTTAGAAACTACTTTTACGGACCTCAATCTTTTACGCCGCGGCAAAGTTCGAGACGTTTATGAAGTCGATCAGGAGCGACTTTTGATCGTGGCCACCGATCGCATCTCGGCATTCGACAGCGTTTCTCCGACGCCGATCGAACGCAAAGGTGAAGTGTTGACGGCGCTGTCGCGCTTTTGGTTCGCGAAGCTCGGGCACATCGTGCCGCATCATTTGATCACGACTGAGATTGAGGAAATGCCTGACGCGGTGCGCGCGCACGCCGACGAGTTGCGCGGCCGATCAATGCTCGTCAAGCGCACCACGGTTTTTCCCGTTGAATGCGTCGTGCGCGGCTATCTTTCGGGCTCAGGTTGGAAGGATTATCAGCGCACGGGGGAAGTTTGCGGGCACAAATTGCCTGCCGGCCTGCGCGATTCGGAAAAGTTAGCAGAATCAATTTTCACCCCGGCAACAAAGGCCGAAACCGGCCATGACGAAAACATCAGCGAAGAGCAAATGGCCGAAATCGTTGGTCGCGACGTAACGGAATCGCTGCGCGAGGCCTCTCTTCGACTGTATCAGGAAGCCAGTGACTACGCTCGCGGCCGCGGCATTATCATCGCCGACACAAAATTCGAATTCGGCCGCGATCGGGAAGGCCAGATGATTTTGATCGATGAAGTATTAACGCCCGATTCATCGCGTTTCTGGCCTGTCGATAGTTACGAAGTCGGCAAATCACAAGCTTCGTTCGACAAGCAGTACGTGCGCGATTATCTCGAGAGTGTCAAATGGAATAAGCAGCCGCCAGCCCCGGAGTTGCCGGCTGAAATCGCCAGAGCGACTACGGCTCGCTATCTTGAAGCTTATGAATTGCTGGTCGGTGAGCCGTTGTAGTTTGTCAGAAGCCCGACCGTTAGGGAGGGCAAGACACACCGTTGTTGACTCGAAATGCAGGTTGCCCTTGCTGACGCGCGGGCTTCTGACACAAAACGTAAGGACAAACGACCGATGCAGATACGCCCCCGCCTGGAAGCAGTAATTGAAGACATGCTTGACGGGCACATCATGCTGGATGAAGCGCTCGAAGAATTCGAGAAGCTCTATATTCAGAAAGCCTACACGCGCAACAAGAAGCGGATCACGCACACCGCAACAGCGCTTGGGATTCATCGCAACACGATCTCGAAACGGGTGAATTCTTATCGCGCCCAGGAACGGAAGTCGAGTCGATCTTCCGCCAATCATCACAACCCACGAAAAAATCACTAAACGTTGTTGGCGGCTTTGGGCAATCGCGTTGGAAGCTTTTGCTTCAATCGCGGCGATCTGCTGAGTTGCGCTCGTGCTTAGAGGTGAATGGCGAGGCCTCAATTAGCAGGAGCGTTGTCATGGCTTACTTCGCCGAGGTCAGTTACGGCAGGCTCAAGATTCAAGGAGTTGGCGGATTTCGCGAAGTGGTCAAGCACTGACCGCGCTTTGATCGCCAACGCATCGGGCGAGAACGGCTTCTGAATAAAGAACACTCCGTCATCGAGCACGCCGTGCCGCACAATCGCGTCGTCAGTGAATCCTGACATGTAAAGAACGCGGGTGTCGGGTCGAATCGTTGCCACTTGTTCCGCCAGTTCGCGCCCACTCATATGCGGCATCACGACATCGGTAATCAGCAGATCGATCGCCCCGTAAAATTCTTTGCACACCCGTAGGCCCTCTTCGCCGTTGCCGGCTGCGAGCACCCGGTAACCGTGGTTCTTGAGAATCTCAGTCGATAGCGTGCGCACAATTTCTTCATCCTCGACAACCAGGATCGTTTCATGTCCGCGCGGCACAATATGCGACTCGGCGTGCGCTTCTTCAGCGCGAATTTCATCCACTCTGGGCAGATAGATTTTGAAGGTGGTGCCTTTGTCGACTTCGCTGTAAACCCAGACCGTTCCGTCGCTCTGCTTCACGATTCCGTAGACGGTCGCCAGACCCAGCCCCGTCCCCTTGCCGGGCGCCTTCGTCGTGAAGAAGGGCTCGAACATGTGGGACTGAGTCTCGGCGCTCATTCCCGCGCCGGTGTCGGTAACGGCGAGCATCACGTAGCTTCCGGTGCGCACCGTGACGTGCTCGCGGGCGTAGGCCTCATCGAGCTCGACGTCCTGCGTCTCGATCGTGAGCGTTCCTCCTTTGGGCATCGCATCGCGGGCGTTGACCGCCAGATTCAGGATGACCTGCTCGATCTGTCCGGCGTCCGCCTGGACGCGGCCGATCGCGGGGCCGAGCACGGTGAGAAGTTCGACGTCCTCGCCGATCAACCGGCGCAGCATCTTTTCCAGGTTCCCGATCAGCCCATTCAAGTCGAGGACCTTCGGTTCGAGCACCTGCCTGCGGCTGAAGGCGAGCAGCTGCCGGGTCAGTGAAGCGGCGCGCTCCCCGGCCTTCCGAATCTCGTCGAT
>DNNE01000110.1 GCA_003487805.1 Blastocatellia bacterium
TCATAACATCAGTACCGGGAGCGATAGCGACCCGGTAATAATTACCAACAGTATCCGCTCCCTGCAAAGGCTGCGACCCGGTCGCTAGCGCTCCCGGTACTGACTCCGTGATCCCAATAAAATTTCACACTGCCAGCCTTTAACATCAGACACTTCTAAGATTTCTTGGACGTGAGCATCCTGAGGTGATAGAAAGGGAAACTTGAATGACACTTGTGCGTGATAACGGTGTAACGAAACTTCCAACCAAAGGAGTCCATCAATGAAAATCCGCTCCAGACTTCCCCTGCTGCTTCTCTGTCTCGCACTGTTCAGTCTTCCTTCATTCGCTCAAACTCCGCAGAATACAAATGCGGCTGATCCATTGACGAATGAAGTCGCGGCCCTTCGCAAGTCGCTGCAAACTTTGAATAGCCGGCTGCAGGCGATTAGCGAGGAGTTGCTCGCGCCCGACAAGAAAGATGACGACAATTCGGTCGCTAAGGTAAAGCAAGTCACGACGAATTTGGATTTGCTCACCCACGCCGAAGAGCGCGCGGAAGTGTTACGCAAACAGCTCATCGAACTAATCGAAAAAGAGACTGCTTACCGCAGCCGCTCGACCCAATTTGATGAAGACCTGCGGCCCGAAAACATCGAGCGATCGATGGCCGGCATCGGCGGCACGCGCACCGCGGAGATGCGCGATACGCGACGACGTGTTTTGGAAAATGATCGGAAGGGCGTCGAGAATCTTTTGAGCGTAACGACTCAGAGCCGGATGCGGCTCGAAGAAGATGTGCGGCAAGCTGATCTGCTGGTCACCAAACTGCGGCAGCGCTTATTCCCTTTGATCGATAAAGAGATTGACAAGATCAATCCTCCTGATTGAAGTGAGTGGTTCAATCTGAGAAGTGGCACGGGCGTCCCGCCCGTGAGATCACGCGCAAGATGCGCGTGCCACTTCAGGGTTGCGCCAGCTTTCGCTTTCCGGCGAGAGCATCGTCGTATGCGCCCCCCGCCACCCGGCCAATCCTGATTGCGGCGTCGAACTCCTTCATAGCTTCGTCTTTCTGCTCCAGAAACGCGAGAATGCGACCCATCGATTCGTGCGCGCGCGAAAGAAGTCCCTGATCGCTTTCGGGCGCCGCTGCTGCTACCGCCAGTCGATAATTTCCCAACGCGCGATTCAACCGTTGCGTTTGCTGGTCGTCGTCGGTGGTGTCGCGGGCCCACAAGCTCGCTGTCTGGCCCAGAGTAAAAAACAGACGCGGATCGCCCGGGTACTCCAGCAACAAAGACTTCAAAGCTAATTCGGCCTGTTCGTAATTCCGAGTTTGCAGAAGCTTCTCAACGTCGCCCAGCTTGTTCAGGAGCGCGGTGTTGTGCGAAACATCCGCCGCCTCACGCGATTCCGAAGTTGGATCGACGAGCCAGGCCGAATAACGCGGATGGGCCTTGCGCGCGGCCACGGCACGATCTCGCGCGGCGCCGGCATCTGTCAGCCGCTTACCTTCTTTTGCTGAATTCACGCCGGATATCATTTCAGCGAAAAAGTTTCCGATATCAAAACCCGAAGCTTGTACTTCGCGCAGTTGGTCGGCGAACAGAAAGTCGAGCACTGCTCCGTTTTCATAGTCCTCCGCGAGACGCGCAATAGTTTCATCCGCAATCGCTGCGCGCGCGGCCTCCGCTTGCGTCGCAATAGTCTTGCGCGCGGTTTCGTCCCTGGCTTGCTGTAACTGCCGGCGCTGCAGACTCATGACTTCGTTCAAACGCGCGGCCTCGTCAAATCGCGCGTCAGCCGCGGCCACCAAAGATCGCCCCACGACCACAAAGACGTCGGGTGAAACGGTGCCGCCGGCCTTGGTGTGCGCGTCGATCAGCTGTTTGACCTGATCACGTTGCGCCGAAATTTCTTTATTGAATTTCAGCACCAAAGGATCGATCACAAACTGCAAAAATGCGCGCCGTATTTCTGACGCTGTAGGATCAGTTCCTTCGGGAATGATCGCGTAATACTCATCTGCGATCACGCGAAAGTTTACGGTGCCGGGCGCCGCCAGTAGATCGGGAACGATATTAAAATGACGATCGTGTACGCGGGTTGAATAAACGATCGCGGAACTTTTCTTCTTGTCCGGACTCTTCACGCGGACGCGCTCAGTGCTGACCACGATCGGACGCGTGTGTAGGTACGAAAGGACGGATCGCACCATCTCCGCCGATTGTGGACGCAGGCGATCGCCTTCCGCCTGATAAGCACGCATGTAGGTGACGAGTCGCTCGTCAATTCCGGACTTGCGATAGAACTCTCTGAGCAGCGGCGCAAAGTCGAGCACCGCCAGCACGCCACCGGGCAGGTCGTCGGAACGCTCAGGCGCTTCGAGCAAGGGCGGCTGGCCAATCGCATATGCCAACGAAACGTAGCGCGCTGCCTGATCGGCGGGGGTTGCGGGCGCGGGCAACCTGTTCAGGTCGAAAAAATTCTTCAGTCGCCGGCGCAAATCAGGATCGAGCGACTCCTGGTCTTTTCGCACCAATCGTCTAAAAGCGGAGGGCTCTTTGCCTGCCGGTGTGGGATCAAAACCCGCCGCTTCGAGCGCGGCCATCACAATGATCAAGCGCTGGTCAGGCGTTATTTGCACGCCATATTCGACGAGTTCAAAAGGCGCAGCGGGACGCGTCTGCGGCGTCACGGGCGAAGGGGCCGGTCGCGCCGCCGGCGTTTGGCCGCAAACGGAACCGGCAGAGACAAACAGAGCCGTTATCAATAATGCGTTTCTAATCATATTGTGCCGAATATTTGAAAGAATAACAGCAGGTTCGCGAGCTATGTTACCGCGACGATTGGCGGCCTGCAAAATCGTCGATGCCGGAGATTGAGATGTCGCACCCGAAGTCACGGATGCCAAAAGCATTTAATGCGTCACTCGACGTCAGGAATCCAGAACTTTTGCCCGTTCACATCGACGGACTTCAGCCCTCTCTCAGGTAACTCGCCCTCGGCGAGTCCGAGAAAAGTAAAATGCGGCAGATCGCTGAGAACGGTCTGAAACCAACCTTCAGTCGCCAGGATTTCACGAACGCGTGAATCAAGAAATTCATTAGCATCAAAGGCAAGCATGGCGATGTGTTGCGAAGTACCGGGCGCGGCGATCGAATAAAGCACTGACTTTGATAAGTCCTTGCTGAAAAAGATTCCCTCCTTTTCCAGTTCGAGCACTTCCCTCACTTGTTCATTTATCGGCAGCGCTCTTAATCGATCAACTTGCGATTCGCTTTGCCTCCCGACATTCTTCCAATGATCGAGTGCCGGCAGAAATCGCGAATTCCATAAACGCACGGTATCGGCATAATCGCGCCGCGCCGCTTCGGCCCCATCACGCGGCGTGATGTCCAACCCTTCAGCGAGAGCAGTTGCCCGCGCGCGTAGCAGCGCCCGCATCGCGGCCGGTTGTAATTCGATGACCGCATCGCCAATCGTCGCCGGCGCTCGCCCCGCTGCTTCCTGGAATTGCGAAACTTGATCTTCGCTCGTAAAGATACAAGCGGGCGGCGGCAAAATGTTCTGAGCGCCGACAAACATTGCGCCGTAGTCATGAAGAACTCGACGCGCTACAGCATCGTCATCCGGACAAACATCGGACACGCTGACGCCGCGTTGGGCCAGCGCCTGGTTGAGTGCCTGATAATAAGGTGAAGAGATATTTGGCTCTGGCATCGATCACAAATAATACGGGTGGTATTGATTCCGATCAAAGTTGGGGAGTGCTTAATTTGGCTTTGCGCGTCTTTGCGCCTT
>DNNE01000180.1:0-32446 GCA_003487805.1 Blastocatellia bacterium
GGCAGTAGCCCGCCTCTAAACGTGGCAGAATATTATCCCTTGCTCAATTGAACAACATGTGCGGGATCGCGGGAACAGTTTCGGCAGAGCCAGAGTCGCAAATCAGCGCGATGTTGAAAGCGATCGAGCATCGCGGTCGCGACGACGAAGGCGTGTGGACATCGTCCCCGATAAATGACGGACAGCGCGTCTGTCTGGGCCATCGACGCCTGTCGATCATCGACACCAGCAACGCGGGCCACGAACCGATGATCTCCCGTGATGCGCGGTTTGTGATCACGTTCAATGGCGAGATTTATAACTATCGCGAGTTGCGGGGCGAGCTCGCCGCGAAAGGTCATCAGTTTCGAACGCAGACTGATACTGAGGTTCTGTTGACGGCATGGCAGCAGTGGGGCGAAGCGGCCCTGCCGCGATTGAATGGAATGTTTGCCTTTGCCTTGTGGGACGACCAGGAGCGTTCACTCTTTCTGGTTCGCGATCGCGTCGGCATCAAGCCGCTTTATTACGCACACTGTCAGAAGCCTGACCGTAAGGGAGGGCAACTCCCATTTCTATTTGCTTCCGAAGTCAAATCAATCCTCGCCGGCGGCTTAATCAAAGCCGAACTCGATCACGAATCGCTCCATCAGTTCCTGACATTTCTTTGGGTGCCGGATCCGAACACGCTGTTTCGCGGTGTTAAGACTGTTCCGCCGGGCCATCTCGTCGAGTGGCACGACGGCGAGATCAATGTCCGGCAGTGGTGGGACGTTTCGTTTGACGAGATCGAAGAAGGGCGAAGTGAATCGTGGTGGCAGGAGCAACTACTCGAAACTTTGGATCGAGTTGTCAATCTCGAAATGGTTGCTGACGTACCGCTCGGATCGTTCCTGTCGGGAGGCATTGATTCATCGGCTATCGTGGCGCTGATGAAGCGTCATGGCAATGGCCGGCGCATTGAAACGTACACCATCGGAATGGAAGCCGAGGACTTGCGCTATGACATCATTCCCGACGACGTTCAGTGGGCGCGCAAAGTCAATCAACAGCTCGATACTGATTACCACGAGATTATTTTGCAGCCGGACGTGGCGGATTTGTTGCCGAAGCTTGTCTATCACATGGACGAGCCGGCGATCGATATGGCCATTCCCAGTTACCTGGTTTCAAAAGCAGCACGTGAGACGCTGCGGGTGATGCTTTCCGGAATGGGTGGCGATGAAGTCTTCGCGGGATATCCGCGCCAACTGGCAATGAAGATTGCCGGCGCATTTGATCCAGTGCCGCAGCTCCTGCGCCGGCCGGTGATGCGCGCGTTGGAATATGCTCTGCCGGGCGGGATGCCGGGCAAGTTAACCGCGCCTTTGCGTAATGCGAAGAAGTTTGCGCGCAGCGCGGCGCTCGATTTCGAGAATCGGTATCTTGGTTATCAAACCTATTTCACGGATGAGGCGAAACAGCGACTTTACACCGGCGATCTGCGAACAGAGGTGGGCGCGGTGGACGCATATGCGGCGCATCGTCGCTACTTCGCGCACGTGAAAGATGCAGCGCCGCTAAATCAATTGCTGTACGTCGACATGAAAACATTTCTGCCTTGTTTGAATCTGATGACTACAGACAAGACTTCAATGGCCGCGAATCTGGAAGTGCGCGTGCCGTTTCTGAATAAGGAAATGATCGAGTTCGCCGCGCGCATGCCGGCGAGTTTGAAGCTGAAAGGCTTGAAACGAAAATATATTTTGAAGCGGGCGGCGGAAAAACTTTTGCCGCACGATGTGGTCTGGCGCCGGAAAGCGGGCTTTGGCGCGCCCATTCGATCGTGGTTGCGCGGCGCGCTGCAGCCGATGGTCAACGATTTATTGTCAGAAGAGACGATTAGGCGCCGCGGATTATTTCGCTTCGAAGAAGTGAAACGGATCATCGGCGCGAATCTTTCGGGCCGGGAAGACTATAACCTTCAGGTGTTTCAGCTTTTGAATCTGGAATTGTGGATGCGAGCGTTTATTGATTGAGATTCAGCGATCAAATAGTCTTTCGATTAGCTCATCGCGTGTAATCTCAAAATGTTCAGCAACGTCCGCGAGGATTCCAGCCAGAGTTCCGTTCGCAACGGATCGTGATTCGGAATTGTAACGTGATGCTCGCCTCGTTGTTGCGTAGTGAGGCGGAGGTGGCTTCCTGTTTGTCGCGTCACATTGTAGCCGAAAGGTTTCAGAACTTTCGCGAGGTGTACGCCGGAAATGTCGCGAGGGAGTCTCATGCAGCAATGACTTCTTCGCGTACGAAGTGAAGTCGAATAATCTTTGGTCCTTGTCCCTCGTCAAAATGACATTTCACTGCATCGCGCACCTGCTGTCGCAAATCGTCCAGGTTCTCTGCCTCCGTAAATATCGATTCACCTAAAGCCTTCGCTGTGTAGCCCCCTTCAGGCGCGTTCTCGACCATGAAAATCATCTCTTCCATAGTTCCTCCTACAACCTGATAATCCGCGCGGCGCTACGTTTCCGCACCTCGCCGTTCAAAGCGTTGCGAGTGTCGACCACCAACGGCGCGAGATTGACCACTCTTTGATAATCAATCCCGCTGTGATCGGTGACGATCACGATGCAATCAGACGCTTTGATCTCCTCATCGTTTAATTGGACGGAAGCCAGCGGCTCGCCGCTGCTCGCCGTATGCGTGTCGTCAAAGCTCAGCTCACTGATGAAAGGATCGTGGTAGCGCACTTCACAACCTTTGCTGCGCAAGCGATCGATAATCGAAAGCGCCGGACTCTCGCGCACGTCATCAATGTCTTTCTTGTAAGCCACGCCGAGCAACAGCACACGCGCGCCGTTCATCGCTTTCCGATCGTCGTTCAAACCGTCTGAGACGAGTTGGACCACGTGCTCAGGCATGCGCGAATTGACTTCTTCGGCGAGGCTGATGAATCGCGAATCGAAACCATGTTGCCGCGCTTTCCATGAAAGATAATGCGGGTCGAGCGGAATGCAATGCCCGCCGATGCCGGGGCCCGGATAAAATGGCATGAACCCAAATGGTTTGGTCGCAGCCGCGCGAATCACTTCCCAGGTGTCAATGTTCAGCGCATAGCAAAGCCGCGCCATCTCGTTCGCCATGCCGATGTTAACGGCGCGAAATGTGTTCTCGAGAAGTTTGGCTGCTTCCGCCACGCGCGCTGAACTGACAGCATGAACATCATTCACAATCTGCGAATACAAAAATGCGGCCGTCTCAGTTGAGTCGTCAGTCACACCGCCGACAACTTTCGGAATGTTGTGTGTCTTGAATTGCGGATTGCCGGGATCGACGCGCTCGGGAGAAAAGGCGAGCAAAAAATCTTCGTCAAGTTTCAGACCTGTCGCCTCGAGCATGGGCATCAGGACCTCATCAGTCGTTCCCGGATAGGTAGTTGATTCGAGAATAATCAGTTGGCCGCGTCTCAGCCGTTTCTTGATCTCTTCGGCGGCAGCGAGGATGAAAGAGACATCGGGTTCTTTCGTTTTTCTGAGCGGCGTCGGCACGCAGATGATAATCGCGTCACATTCTTTTAGCAGATCGAAGTCGGTGGTGGCGCTCAGACGAACGGCATCGACGGATTCCTTAATCGTTTCCGAAGTCACATCGGCGATGTAAGAGCGACCGGCGTTGATTTCGCTGGCCTTCTTCTCATCAACTTCGAAGCCGGTTGTTTTGATTCCGACGCTCGCGAACTCAGTCGCCAGCGGAAGTCCCACATAGCCAAGCCCAATTACACCGACGCGCGCGCGTTTATCCCTAATTAGATTGATAAGGTTGTTTTTAATCATGAATTGCTTATTGAGAATGATGGCAAATCATAATGGCAGTACACGCCAAAGCCAAATGGCTCGAGGGGAGTGCGTACCCTGACTGTCGGAGAGCCTAGTCTTTCATTGTGCGAATCGTGATCCAACCCAAAAAGAGCGTATCATGCGGCCACTTTGTCGAGAGCATTAAGTCTGGTGAGAGGACGTGACCAGTTTGCAACCTGAATTCGCTGAAGATGACAACGCGCGACGTGGCTTCCTTGACTCGGCGCTGGAAATTGCCCGGACGATTGATAACCTCGAAGGTCGTTCTGAACTGCAATCTCTCATAGCATTCAAGTACGCCGAATCAGGCCAGCTCGATTCTGCCGTTGACGTGGCGGAGAGCATTGGCGATTCCTACCAGCGAGAGCAGGCGCTGGCCGGCGTTGCCGCCAGGTGTATTCGGGCAGGCGACGCTGATTACGCCGACGAACTAGCGGATATGATCGAAGACGATGGCGTTTACGCCATGGCCGCTGAAGAAATGGCGGTCGCTTATGCTGAATCGGGCGCAGCTGACAAGTCGATCGAAGTCGCCCACAGCGTTGGAGAAAGTGCGCCAATACTTAGCCGGATAGGTCTTGCGTACGTCGCCCGCGGACAAACCGATCAAGCTCTCGAGGTGGCTCGCTCAATCGATTACGCGGACTTGAAAGCGCCAGTCCTGGTTGAGTTGGCTGCCAGAGCCCATAGCGAAGGCCGCGACGACGAGGCGCTGGAGCGTCTACAGGAAGCAATCCAGGCCGCGAACGAAATTGAGTTTCCCGAACAGCAGATCCCTACTCTCGCAACGATTGCTGCTCTCAATCAGAAGTGTGGACAGGAAGAGGAGGCGCGGCAAATCCTGGAACGCGCATACCGTCTTTGCGATGAATCTGAAGGCTTCGACAAAGACAGTGTCCTGCCGCAAATCGCCGGCGCGTTTGCCGAACTGCGGCGCTACGATCAGGCCGATCAGGTAGTTCAGGAGATCAAGGCCCCGTTTCAATGCGCGGACGCGAGCGTCAAGGTGGCATCGGCGTGCTACCAGGCCGGTGATATTGACAAGGCGCTGGCGCTCCTGGCTGAGGCTGTGGAGATAGCCCGGGATGAAAAGATTTACGGCGAGCAGACCATGATCATGCGCGAGAATATGCTTAATGCATTGGCGATCGCTTATGCGACGGTCAATCACTACGATGAATCTTTGCAGGTAATCGAGCTGATGGTTTCTCTTGGTCAGCAAAACCTCACCCTGACAGAGATCTCAAAACTATGCGTGACTTCCGGAAATAATAATCGTGCCTTCGAAGTGAGCGAGTTGATCAAAGACAACTATGCAAGGGTCCTCTGTGAACTTGAACTTGTCGACGCTTTCATCGCGTCCGAGCAATTGGAGTCAGCTGATCACACTTTGTCCGAAGGACTTACCCGTGCAACTGAGATCGAAATGCCTTATCAGAAAGCTCAGGCCTTGATGCAGATAGCTCCCAGGCTGGCGCGCCGGGAACAAACGCCTAAGGCCGCGGAAGTCCTATTCGAGGCTCTGACGACGCTGGCGCTAATTAAAGATAGTCATCTGCAATCACTCGCATTGATCTATCTGGGCGACAAATATCGGGAGTCGAAACTGGAGGCAGGTGAGAGGGAGCAAACGATCCTGGAAGCGATGATAATCAAGCTGGAATAATCGAGCGAACGTAATCTTTCAAGAGAAGATTCGACAAGCGGAACATCAGATCTCCTTGCCCAAAGAGTAATTCGAAATGACACCGCGTTGGGTTTGCGAGAGTAAGCGGTAGTGACGACAGCGGCGACCAGCTGCGTAGCAGCGGACAGAATTAAGCCCAAGGCGAGGCTTTGCGAGCCTTGGGTCGACGCCCCCTTAAGGTGCAAGCCCCGAAGGGGCGACAGCGATCAACGGTAATCGGCAGGACCCTGGTCATAAATTTTCTGTCGCCGCTTCGCGGCTCTCGAAATCCAACGAACCAATACCCAAGGCTCGCAAAGCCTCGCCTTGGGCTTAACTCAGTCCGCTGCTCCGCAGCTCGTTGAATGTTCACGTCTAAAATTGAGTGGTTGCGACTAGATTAGTACACCGGGTGAGTCAAGTATGTTAACGCCGTTTAAACGGTCTCCCCTTTTCCCGACAATCCCGATCACCCGGCTGAAGCCGGGTGTGAATGAGAACTTCGACTTTTTTGGGCAGAGCCTTTTTATAAGCAGCTTTACAGATTGAAGAGTTCAGGAGTGGCGGACGCATGACAACCCTCGAGCTAATCATTGTCAGTTGCGCGTATCTCGTCGCGTTGATTGTCGTGGTCTATTTCACGCGGGCAACTTCGCGCCGCGTCGTTGGTGCTTTTGCAGGCGGCGCCGCCGTCGGTGTTTTCGGAATGGGTGCAATCGTTCTCGGTAATACGCTGGAGGTGTGGCGCGTGCCGATCTTCTGGATACGGCCCTACTTCGTGGTCCTGTTTTACCTCGGTCTCGCTATCTCGGTTACGCCAATTTACCTCGTCACCTGGCGTGTGGTCCGCCGGTTCGGCTGGCGTGGACTGGCGGTCTTCACATGTATCGTTGCGATCATTGGCCCTCCGCGGGATTACCTGTACGCCGCGAGGTACCCGGCGTGGATGGTGTTCGCACCGGGCGTTGGACCAATCATCGCCGACGGCCTGGCGTATGTGGGCATAGTTCTCATCGGGCACGCGGTGATGTGTCTCGTCGCCGGTGATTCACGTGCGGATGGGTTGCGCAAATGAAACTTGGAGTGCGCTGACTAGTCAGCGCTTTCGAAAGCGGCGACTAGTCGCCGCACTCCAAAGCAGAATCTTGATCGCACGCGCGAAAGGCGTATTATGGCCGCACTTCTCAGCTCTTAACACCGGAAACCACGAAGGAGAACTCTTCGATGCCGCCAATGACTATCGACACCGGTAACACCGCTTTCATGTTGCTCTGCTCCAGTCTCGTCATGCTGATGACGCCGGGACTGGCTTTTTTCTATGGCGGCCTTGTCGGGCGCAAGAACGTGCTGGCGATTATGATCCAGAGCTTCGTTTCGATGGGTTGGACTACGGTGCTCTGGTGGGCGTTTGGCTTTTCAGTCTGCTTTAGCGGTGATATGAAAAGCGGCACGGACTTCTTCGGCATCCTCGGAAACTTCCACTGGGCGTTTCTGCGTGGGATCACTCTGGACACACCGTCTCTGATTAATCCTTCGATCCCGATGATTGTCTTCTGCGCCTATCAGATGATGTTTGCGATCATCACGCCCGCGCTCATAACGGGCGCATTTGCAAATCGCGTTACGTTCAAAGCCTATATGCTTTTTCTTACGGGTTGGCTCGCTCTGGTTTACTTTCCGTTTGTGCATATGGTTTGGGGCGGCGGCATCATGGCGAGTTGGGGCGTGCTCGATTTCGCAGGCGGCATTGTCGTTCACAACATTGCCGGTATCGCGGCGCTGGCGTCGGTGCTGTATGTGGGCAGACGAAAGGTGGCTGATGCCGGCCCACACTCGATTCCGCTGGTGGCGCTGGGAACCGGGCTGCTGTGGTTCGGCTGGTACGGCTTCAACGCGGGCAGCGAATTCCGCGTCGATTCAGTTACCGCGGTGGCTTTTCTCAATACCGATCTGGCGGCCAGCTTTGCCGCGATCGCCTGGCTCTGCATGGATTGGATGACAACTAAAAAACCAAAGTTTTTAGGTTTGTTAACCGGCGCGGTCGCTGGCCTGGCAACCATCACGCCGGCCGCAGGTTATGTTTCGCCGGCCACGGCTTGTCTGATCGGAATCATCGCCGGCGGTGTCTGCTTCTATGCTGTCGCGCTGAAGAACAAGATGAAATGGGACGACGCGCTCGATGTCTGGGGAGTGCATGGTGTCGGCGGCTTCCTCGGCATCGTTCTTTGCGGTGTGTTCGCGACGACGCTGTTCAATCCGGCCGGCGCGGATGGATTGCTGCGTGGTAACAAGCGTTTCTTCCTGGTTGAACTTGGCGCGGTGCTGCTTTCTTCCGTTTGGGCGTTCGTCTTTACTTACGTGATGCTCTGGATCATCGATCGGATCACGGCGGTCAAAGTCGATGTAGCCGGAGAGACCGCAGGCCTTGATATGGCAATCCACGGCGAGGCGGCCTACGTTGAAAGCATTTGAGCAGTGAGTGAGTCGACCTATGACGTGGCGGTTGTCGGCGCCGGAGTCTTTGGCGCCTGGACAGCTTATCAACTGCGACGGACAGGAAAGCGTGTGGTGCTCATTGATGCGCAGGGCGCGGGCAACAGTCTCTCAAGTTCCGGTGACCAGTCGCGCATCATTCGCACGGGCTATGGTGGCGATGAGCTCTATACGCGTTCGGCGCTGAGGTCGTTGCAGCTCTGGCGGGATTTGTCCGCGCAGGCTGAGGAAACGCTGTTTCACAAGACCGGGGTCTTATGGTTGGCCCATGAGGACGATCCTTACCCGATAAGAACCCGCGAGACTTTTCACGATTTAGGAATTCCCTTCGAAAAGCTAACCACGTCTGAGCTTGGTCAGCGTTATCCGCAGATCGGACTGGACCGAATCTCATGGGCCATGCTCGAGATTGATGGTGGAATCTTATCTGCGCGCAAAGCGGTTCAGGCCGTGGTCCGAGAGGCAATTCGACTTGGCGTCGAATATTTCGAGGAAGCGGTTGGGCCGCTGACACCCAAATCGAACCTCGATCATATCGTCACAAAGAGTGGCCGTCGTATCTCAGCCGGTTCATTTGTCTTTGCCTGCGGTCCCTGGTTACCGAAAATCTTTCCGGACTTGTTGGCTGGGCGAATTCAACCAACTCGCCAGGAAGTTTTTTACTTTGCCGCTCCCGCAGGCAATCAGAGCTTTACCTCACCGGCCCTGCCAACCTGGATCGATTTCAAAGACGAAGCCTACGGCCTGCCGAATTTGGAAGGCCACGGTGTCAAAGTCGCGATCGATCGACATGGACCACCTTTCGATCCTGACAACGGCAATCGAGTTGTGACTGAAGAAGGTTTGGTAGAAGTACGAAAATATCTCGCCGCGCGTCTGCCTGAGTTGAAAGACGCGCCGGTGATTGAGGCGCGCGTCTGTCAGTACGAGAACACTTCCAACGGCGACTTCCTGATCGATTGTCATCCGGAGTTCGAGAATGTTTGGTTAGTAGGCGGCGGTTCAGGCCATGGGTTCAAGCATGGACCAGTGGTGGGAGAATATGTTGCTGCCAGAATCGAGGGGAGCAAGGAAGGAATTGAGCCGAGGTTTAGTCTGCGGACCAAAGCGAGTGAATACCAGCGTGAAGTTTACTAGTTACCGACCGCGTAACGTTGTTTTTGTCGACTTCGAATCTGGTAGGCGCCCTTTGAAGTAATCGAGACTTTCAGAGAAGCTTCTTGATTTGGGAATCGATGATCCCGATTGAGCGATCGTCCTCCCGACGAATGTCCTTTTTCGCTTCGAGTTCCTTGACGGATTCAATTCTAGTCAAACTCTCCGGCGCGGCCACATCACTGAGTGCCTCATCATAGAGATCAAACCATGGCAACCCATATTCAGTATAGGTTTGGGCGCTAATAGGAGTCGGTGGTGGTTCGTAACCGGTCAGGGTTCGAAACTGTTCGCTATTAACCAGATGCGCGAAGACCGCGCCATAGTTGTGGGGATCCCAGGTTTCGATTCCATGCGGATCGGGATAGATTTTCTGTTTCATTTTACCGCCGGCCCCGAGTCCCATTTCAGTCCCCATACTCTGACCGCGCAACGAGTGCATCAAGGCCACACCGGATTCTTGTTTGCGTGGAGGTCGATCCGTAAACTTGTTCGGTTTGGCTTCATAGACGATCAATTGAATTCCACCAAATTGCTCTGAACCAGCCACTTGGGCCTCGACTGTGTAACCCTCGCCCAAGGGCATCGAGACGAACTGTCTAATATAGTTCTCTCCGGCATTGATGCCATCGAGCCAGGGCTGCAGCGGACAGACGAGATAATCCTGAGGATCATCGTGCAACTTCGTGTCCCATCGCTCTCCAGAGACGGCGTTGATTTTCCCGATCCCAACCTTGACGGCGTTGGGTCGCCAGTCGACGCCTTCAAAGGCAATCCAAAGCGCCTCGCGTTGATATACCGGGATGAGGACGTCTGAGTCGTTCCACCATCCGGGGAGCCGTTCGTCGTTACCGGCAAGTTCATAGACTGGGAAGACCCCCAGTCCGGGTGGCAACGGATATATGCGGTCGTCGTCGGGAATTCGCAGCGTTCGTTGGAATGAGACAGAGAACTGATTGCCAAATTGGATTTGATTGTTCTGGAGCTGCACTTTCAGCATGGCAGAATGTAACCTTTAGCTTGTTCGTGCCGCCACTCTCTAATTGGAACCGATTATTATCAAATCTCGTCTAGATCGAGTGGATTGGTGTTTAGCCGGGCGATCATTCCCTCCAAATTCTTTCTTGGAATGTTCATCGACTGGACCAGTTTATCGATCCCCTCCTCACCGAGGCGCGCGAAGTTTGGGCGTTCAGCCGCTTCAAGCCCGGGAGCTAACCCCAAAGACGACGATGGCTGGTCGTCTTTGATACGGGCGGCTGTCATTTTGGATATCGCCGCAAAAGGGGAATCGCCCCTACTCGTTTCGGACGTGACTCTCGACTGTTCCCAGGGTTTGTGCAACCGAGCTCGAAGAGCAACCTCGAGGTTGGTTGCCAATTTCGGCGGGGGTATGCTTTCAAAGCCCAAAGCCTGCTCGCTCTCCATGTCACTCGGCGCGATTTCTTTCGGCTTCATCCAGACGAGCCAGGGGTCAGAACTCCACAGATGAGTCGCGATCTTGGCGGCCAGAGACTGATCTGGAACAATGTCGGGGCGCTTTGAGGTCGCATTGACGACCAACGTCCAACTCTTGCGCAGCATGGGCGGCACGCCGAACGTGTGCGCTGCTCCGGGATTCAGGACGAGTGACAAAGCGTCGACA
The DNA here is from genome assembly GCA_003487805.1 of Blastocatellia bacterium. Lineage (GTDB taxonomy): Bacteria > Acidobacteriota > Blastocatellia > Pyrinomonadales > Pyrinomonadaceae > UBA11740. The sequence goes on from DNNE01000180.1 coordinate 10,778, forward strand.
TCCGGATGGCTTCCGGGCAACAACATGCGCAGATTGTCAATCACGATACTCAGCAGGCCCAACTCTGGCTCTTTATCAAGCAAAAGCAGATGTGCCGCAAGGATGCCCAGCATGGGATTGTCAAATTTGTGAGCGAGCATCTGACGCACATCGTCAGACAAAACGCGACGCGCATTGCTCAACCCAAGCCGAGCGAGTTCGGCAAGCCGGGCAGTGTCATTGTTAGGATCGAATCCCTGTCCCTGCCGCGCCATCAGAATTGCCGCGCCTTGCAGATCCGCGCGTTGACTGTCGGGCCCTTCTCCATAGCTTCGTTGCAGCAGAAAAACCTGAGTTTGCCAACCAGGTGAGGCGACAATGATCTGCTCCAGTGTTTCGCCCGAAGGCGTTTCCAGACTCAACAGGTAGGCGCCTGGATTAAGCTCGACGTTGCAGGTCGCCCAGGGCTCCCACTGGTTGGATTGTTTACCCTGGATCGTCAGATCCGCAATCACATTTCCCTGGATGTTTCGAAGCGAAAGGCCTCGTCCAGGGTTTGGATAAGATGGCAAGACCTGCGCCGGAGGTGTGTCGCTGGTCCAATCACGAACGAAGATGAAGATGGAGCTCCCTTGTCCGTCCGAAAGATCGACATTGCGACTTCCGTCAGAAGCGGCGTCCATTTGGAATTCGTGAGTCTTCGAAGTTTGGTTCAGCGGCGCTGGGGAAACGAAATTGAATCGTGAAATTTCAATAGTCTGATCTTTGTCGCGCAAGATGACCGGCTGCTCGCGGGTCTCGAATCCGGCGCGCACCTTAACCTTGTATATCCCAGGTTCAAGCAGCGTTTTCAAATATCCGATCCCGCGATCCCGCAAATTAAACTGGCCATCAATCACAAACACCTCGGTCGCTGAATCGGCGCAGCGGATTTCAAGATTCAAACGTGGATCTGGATTAGAAGTTGACATTGACAGCCTCCGTGCCATTCACTTCGAAAGGGGCTTGCAATCCGTCGACCAGTACCTGGGCCACATAGATGCCGCGCGTGAGTTGTACTTTCAGCGCGGGGGGCGTTGCCGTGTCGGAATATACTGATTTGAATTTGTCGTCGAGTATCTCGATTTTTTTCCCGGCGGTGCCTGCCGGCAGGTTGATCGTAGCCAAAAACTTCGGGATGGGTACGCTGGCAATGACCAGCGGGGTTTGGGGATTCTTGTCGTATTCGAGATCGGGTTCCTTGGGTATTTCCGGATCATCAAGATCGGCCTGCGAGAGAAAATTCTTCATGTTTGCATAGAGATAGTTACCAAGTGACGCAGCGGTGATTCTTCCGTCGCTCGGATCACAGGCGGCGCCCTTGAGTCCCTCGACCAGGGCGGTGGTGAAAACTCCGTGGACCTTGCCATCCGCCATCTTCCGTTCGCGTGAGAGCCGAGACCACTTGGTTCCGAAACCGTAAAAGGCCTTTGCCTTGTCCATTGCGTCCGCGCCGGTGACGTCGATGTACGGCGGAATGTTGGGGGGCGTTTGCGGATAGCTCTCGCGACAACAGTCCATAAACAGGATCGCTTCGTCGAAGAAGTTAGAGCGCAGGAACCAATCAGCATATAAACGTCCCAGAATGTGATAACCGGCACGCTGAGGCGTGGCGTTAGCTGTCAAGAGTGCCGAATCATTTAACCTGGGCGCGCATCCGTGGCCCGAAAGATAAATGTAGAGCCGGCGGCCCACACGCAACCCGTTCCCGGCCTTTGAATTCTGTTCGGCGAGATCCTGCAGGTCGTCAAAGGCCCGTTGCACGGTCGCCGCCGCGGGTTCGGCTTTGCCCGGCAAGTTTTGGGCAGGAAACTTGGAAGAGGAAATGTAAGCAATCTGTTCCGGCGGCACATCCCCGCCCGCGGGAGAGACTACCCATTCATAAAAACTCTTTGCGTCGTTTTCCGGGCCCTCAAGATCGCTAAGACCCGGGTACAGCCGAATCCCGACAACAATGGCCCAATCATCTTTAGCCATCACCTGTCCCCTCGATTCGAAGTCAGACCAGGTTGAGACGCGGACATACCATGATCTGTCCCCGTCTCAGCTTCTTGGCCGACACTACTTATATTGATCGTGAATGAACTTCTTGTCCGTAGACGACAGCGAGCCGTTCAGACCGGCCGAAAAACCATCCGTAGTCCAGGTTTTTGGGATCGGATACATCATGATAGACGACGCGTCGACTGCAGTGAAGTTCGTTTCCGCCTTCGCGTACGGCTCGAACATATTGTGATCGATGACTGCCTTACTCCATGAGTTCGGCGGCTGCGAGAGATCGCGATACACATTTTGCTTGTTCCAGTTGATCTTGCTGCCCGGATTCTGGTGCTCGTGAATCAGACCCAGAGCGTGCCCGAACTCGTGGAGTACCACGCGCTGAATCTCGTCATCCGTCGAAAGCGGCGTTAGCCATCCGTAATTCATTGTCGGTTCAGTCTGATTGGTAATCTGCTTGCAAGTCGTCCCGATCACCGACCAGGATCCACTGCTTTTGAAAGAGATCCGAACCATGGTGTTCGTAGTGTTTTTTCTAAAGTCAAAAGTAAGCCGGGCGAGTTGCGGCGAGGCCCACGTCTGAGCCACCTTCTGGACTTTGCTTTGCACATTCGGGTCTCCGTCCAGAAACGAAACCGTGATTACATCTCCGGCGTTCCACTTGGAAGCCTTCACCAATGCTGCTCTGTCCTGGCCTTCACCGCCCTGTCTTTCCGCGTGCCATGCAAAACACCATCTGTCTTCGTTTTCCATTTGTCCTGTCCTTTCTGTGTGATGTTGATGTTTGAGGCGATCCTCCCGATTGTATGTCGCGCCGGTGGCCTGTTCTTCCGAACTGTGCCCAAGCGTCCTCAAATCGAAATCTATTCCGGGTGCATTTAGCGAGTTTGCCGGTGAGCAACGGCTCGTGGGAATTCAGCCCGGGAGTAACCAAGATTCGGACGGACGATATCGAAAGAATTATTCGATGTCAATGACTTTTCGTTAATCTTAACTAAGACAGCCAGAGTTGTGGCCAATCCGGAAATAAGAAGTGAACCAGAGTAGCTGGATAAGTCATTATCTGACAGCGGGTGCCAACAGGAATCAACTTACGACTGCTGCGGCTATCTCCGCCGCTTCGGCCAGGCGCTTGACGATCACGAGCGTGATGTCATCCGCAGCCGGTGTCCCCTGGCAGAATTTTGTGAGTGCGGATTCTATGCGGTCGCGGATCCCGCCGGCAGATGCGTCAAGGTTGCGCGCGACTGTTTCATAAAGTCGCGTCGGCCCAAACTCTTCGCCGCTCGGGTTTACTGCCTCTGACACTCCGTCGGAATAAATAACGAGCACATCACCCGGACGAAGTTGCGTGCGACCTTCGCGGAATTCAGCGTCGCTCATGATGCCGAGCGGCAGACCGCCGGCTGCGAGTTGCTCCATCGTGCCGCCGGCGTGAACGATTAGCGGCGGATTGTGACCGGCGTTGAGAAAAGCGAGCGACCCCGCCTTGGGATCAAGCTCAGCATAGAACAAAGTCACGAAGCGATTCGGCGGAATGCTTTCGACCAGATAGCGATTGACCGCGGAGATCGCCGACGCGATTGACTCGTGCGATTCCGCGTGCGCATGCACGGCCGCATGCAGCGAAGACATCAGAAGGGCCGCGGCAGTACCCTTGCCGGAAACATCGCCCAGGGCAACGACCATCTTGCCGCATTCGAGCTGAATGAAATCGTAATAGTCGCCGCCGATTTCATAGCAGGGAAAACTGATGCCCTGCAATTCATACCCTTCGATCTGCGGCGCGGCCGCGGGAAGAAAGCGTTGTTGAATCTCGCTGGCAACCTGCTGTTCGCGCTCAAGCCGTTCGCGTTCCATCTGCTCTTCGGTCAGGCGCGCATTCTCAACCCGGATCGCCGCCACGGACGCGAGCGTCGTCAGCACTTTCAAGTGATCTTCGGTGAATCGATTATCAGACAGCGGCGAGTCGGCATAGATAATTCCAAAAACGTTTGCGCCGACGCCGAGCGGCACCGCCAGAACTGAGCGCACGCCTTGCAGCATGACAGTGCCGCCCATGAAGCGCGGGTCCGCTTGCGCGTCTGAAGTCAGAACTGATTTGCCGTTGGTGACTACTTCGTCGATTACCGAACGGCTGATGCGAATCTCGCCGACTTCGCCGGCGCGATCACGAAGTCGCGCGACGGCCACCTTCAGTTCGGGACTCTTGCCACTCCGCATCATGATCATGCAGCGATCGGCGGGCACCGCTTCGAATACCAGGGCCACAATTTGCTCGAGCGTTTCGTTCAGCGTTACTGACGCCAGCAGTGCGACGCCCACTTTGCTGATCAAGGCGAGCAGATCGCTCTGTTTCGCGGGACGTGGAGCTGAGTCCTCGCGCGTGCGTGCTCCTTCGATCGCTTCGAACAAACCGGACGTCGTACGGTCCGCCGACGACAAGGCGATCGTGGCTTCCGGAATCGACGATGAGTTGTCGGTGATCATCGTCGCGCCGCTGCTCAACGGGAACGCGCTATCGTTAAAAACGATTTCAGTTTCGCCGATTTGAATTCGCCCGCCGCGGGTCAGCGTCACCGCTGAATCAACTACCGAACCGTTGTAGAGAGTGCCATTCGCGGAACCGAGATCCTGAAGGAAATATTCGTCGCCCTCGTTACGCACTTCGGCATGGACGCGCGACGCGAAGGGATCGGGAATACACAGATCGTTTCTCGCCGAACGGCCGATCGTCATGCGTAAGCGACTGATCTGAAAATGCTCGGCGGCACGATCGGGGTATTTGACGATTAGCTCAGCCATGCAAACGTTTAGGCGGTTTCCTTTCGTGTGTGTTCGTGGTCATGTCTTCGTCAAGGCAGTAAAAACAAACCACGAAATCACACGAACTAAGGGTGAAGTACTGCTACGGTTGTCTCGCACCCCAGCTCTCTCCCATCCGGAGCGGGGTCTACTATTAACTCTTAACTCTCACCTTCTGATCCTGCGTGCCGACGGAATGACCGGCGCGACACTCCTCCGGACGACGACTGTTCCGGAAATGAAATCATGCAAAGCGCGGCCTGTCGGAGTAACGGTCGCAATCAGAAAACCAAGTCCGAATGTTAGTAAAGACAGAGGATACCCTACAAAATGTCGCACCAGCGCGCGAACGATGCCGGGCGCGCCCCCGTGGATACGCTCTATGCGCAAGCCGGTGGTCCATTTTCCGATCGATCGCCCGGTGATGCCGGCCAACACACCCAGATCGGCGACCGCTACAATCAACGTTAGAACGATTCCAATCTTTTCCGCCGTTCCGCCCGCCAGGCGAGCGCCGCCGCCCATCAAGCGCGCAATCATGATGCTGAAGGTCAGCACCAGCGCCAGCACAATGTAGTCGATCAAAAGGGCGCCGCAACGTAATGCAAACGGCGCTCGATAGCGCACGCGCACATGCGACTCATGTCGACGACTGGCAGCAGCGATGGTCGTTGTTTTTGCGGTTTCGATATCTGCGGTCATAGGGGGTTCGTTAAGATGATGTGAATGATTAAAAAGTCAGACAGATAACGATCGGAAATGAATCAAATTTGATCTTGCTAGCCCACCAGGAAATGCAGCGTCGTCTCCCCAAGCTTTATGCGATCTCCACTGTCGAGCGGGCGCGGCTGTCTCGGCTCGAGACGGATAATATCATTAATCACCGTTCCATTTACTGAACCAAGATCCTCGACCAGGTACGCTGCGCCTTCGCGCCAGATGCGCGCGTGCCGGCGAGAAACCTTCGTTTGTGGATCAAAACGCGACAGGTCGACTTCGGGGAAAATGTTTGAAAGCGGATCAGTGCGTCCGACCAGGTTGCTGTCCTTCTGTAAATTGAACGAGGCGTCGAGTTCCGTGGTGCCGGCGACGATTAGTTTAGCGGTGGGACGGGCAACCAGTCGCGGGCTCGAATCAGTGCCGCCGAGTGGTTGGCGCGATCCGCAATGAGCGCAAAAAATGTCGTCCGCAGCAATTCGCCCGCCACAGAATCCGCAGAACACGATTGCCACGCGCAGGGTTTCGCCGCCTAAATCTTGTGCCGGCAGGCCGTAACTAACCTGTCCCGAACGCAGTTTTTCCAGGTGCGTCCCCATCGCCTCGCGCATCTCTGCACCGGTTTGAAAACGATGTTCCGGCTTATATTCGACAGAGCGGATTAGCAGTTGCTCGATCTCAGACGACAGTTGCGGATTGATCTGCCGCGGCCGCGGGTTCTTGGTGAAATCAAAAATGAGCAGCGGATTGTCCTGAGGATCCGATCCCGTCAATAGATGAAACATGGTCGCGCCCAGGCTGTAGATATCGACGCGCGCGTCGGCCTGCCCGCTAAACAATTCCGGCGGCGCGTAGCCCATGGTGCCCACCGCCGTGACGCCCTTCTCTTTCTTATTCACCCATCGCGCGATGCCAAAATCGATCAGCATGATGCGACTGAGATTGCTGTCGAACATGAGGTTCGCCGGCTTCAAATCGCGATAGATGATTGGTTGCGGCCGCGTGTGCAGGTAGTGCAGTACGTCCGCTACTTGCATGCCCCATTCCGTCACCGTTAATTCATCGATCCGGCCGCCGGGCGAAGCGCGAAGCCGGGAAGCAAGATCGCTGCCGGGAATGAATTTCATTACGAGATAAAACCGTTCGGACTCTTCTTCGTAGAAATAATCGTAAACGGTTGGAATCGAAGGATGCTCTAGTTCCGTAAGCAGCAGTGACTCACGCTTGAAGTCGGCGATCGCCTTTTCGTGTTGCGTGTCGTCGAGGTGCGATTCGATCATCTCCTTGACGGCGCGCGGCGCGTCGCCAAGGTTGCGGTCCTTTGCGAGGTAGACGGCGCCCATGCCACCCCCGCCGATACGTCGCACAATCTCATAACGATGAGTCAGGACTGTGCCGCCTTCCAGGGCTTTGGGCTTGCCCCGGCGCGACGAAACTTCGCCCGTTCGTGAGGTTGCTGAAGCGAATTCGCTGTCTTCATTCAGCTCGCCCGTGCCGCGTTGTGACGACATCGCGGTAGGTCGCTCTTGATTAGGAACATCTTTTATGCCGGCGGGATAGGTATCATGCTGAATGTTCTCCGTCACGTCTGGGGACGATGAAGACCCGACGCGGTCTTGCCGCGAGCCGCAAACGCCGCAGAAGTTTTCGTCCGCATTAATCGCGGCGCTACACTGGATGCAAACGGCCATTTGTACTGCTGGAGGAGTTAATCCAGCTGTGTCGGAGGATACTCCGGTTGTCCTGGTCTTATTTCGCTACGCGAAAACGCAAGAATGTCTTGCCGACGATGATCTCGTCGCCATCCTTGAGCGGACAGCGATCGCCCGGCGCCAGCCGCCGTCCACGATTCACAAACGTTCCATTCGTCGATCCCAGATCCTCGATTAGATAATTACCATCGCGTATTGAGATACGCGCGTGGCGCCGCGACACTTTAGCTTCGGGATCGTCGGAATCCAGGTCAACGTCAGGGAAAACACCACCGTCTGCATCCCAGCGTCCGATCTGAGATTCCTGGTTGCTCAAGGTGAACTTCTTACCGGCCGAGGTGCCGCGCTCAATCTGAAGCGTCGCATGCACACTGCCTGGTTGAAAGCCCGACAGCGAGACCTGCTCAGCTGAAACCGTGGCGCCGCTGGGCGCCACACTGGCCGCCGGTTGCAGCGAATTGCCGTTCGAACCGTTCCCGTTGCCGTTTTCCAAGCTTGAGCTCGATCTTCCCGCCATCCAGAGCGCCGCTCCGCACCCGTCGCAGAATCGCGATCCCTCAATATTACGGATACTACATCTATCGCAGACGATCATCGGATGCGTCGCCGGGGGTGCTGACTTTCCAAACAAAATATCTTAACGCGAAACCACAGGTCGCGCCAATGGCTTTGATGTTCTCGCAATTCAATTGAGGGTTCCGTGATCCATTCAGCTTCCCTGACAGTCAGGTTCGGCAAGTAATCCGCTGATCGTCTATAATCAGGGCATCACGCGCGAGATTTCTTTGAAACCAGGCGCTAAAATTCTTCGTAAAACCAACTCAAGCCGTGAACTATTCGCAGTGGCTGGCATCTAAGTGTTAAGCATTCAACCCCGGCGAATTCAAATAAGGAATTGAAACCGAAATGGCCGTCAGTAGAAAAAAGAAAATAATTATTGGTGTGTCAGCCCTCGTCGTCTTGGTGCTGGTCATTGTCATTAGCGTAGTTGCGACGCGCAAGGACGAACCCGAAGTAACGACAGTAAAAGTCGACGTCCGGCCGGAATTGAAATCAACGGTCACAGCTTCCGGCGAAGTGCGGCCGGTTCGATATATCAAGCTGACCAGCGAAGTGCCGGGTCGAATACTAGAGATCTACGTCAATCCGGGCGACATCGTTAAGCAGAACCAGGCTCTGGTGCGGGTCGATCCCACCCAACTTCAATCAAGCCAGGAAGCGCAGTGGGCGGCAACTCAAGCGTCCATTAACGACGTGTCGAACGCTCGCAATGCCGTCGCTTCGGCGCAGCAGGGGCTGGCCGTCACGGACGCTGCCGTTGCTTCCGCGCGTCAGCAGGTGATTGCGCAGCAGACCGCAGTCGATCGGGCAAACGTCGATCTAAATGCCGCTCAACGCGAACTGAAGCGCACCACCGAACTGATCGAGAAGGGCGTTGCGTCGCGGTTCGACTATGACGCGGCCCACGATCGTTACGACCAGACAAAAATTGCGCTGGAAACGGCGAAGTCTAATCTGGAATCGCAAAAGCTCGCCGTCAAGGAAGCTCAGGAACGTGGCAATCAGCAACGCGCCGCCATTAAAGAAGCGCAAACTGGCATCAAGTCCAGCGAGATGCGCGCCAGTCAGCAACAGGCTTTCTTACGCGGGCAGTCGAGCCAGCGCGAAAAGGCGACCCAGTATTCGCCGCTGCCCGGCGTGGTGGCTGATATTCCCACCCGTGTCGGTGAGTTTGCCGTTTCTCAACTTTCATCGACGCCGCTGATGACAATCGCCGATATGTCGACCATCAACGTTGAAGTCAATGTCGATGAAACGGAAATCTCAGTCGTTGACGTCGGTCAACAAGCAAAGGTAAAGGTCGATGCTCTGGGCGATAAAGAAATCGTCGCCGTGGTTACTCAGAAAAACCCTCTGGCGGTCGCCAAGTCCGATACTACCGGTGGCTTGAACAATCGCGTTAACGTGCAGGAGGCCAAGGAATTCAAAGTTACGCTCGAGCTTAAGGATTTGCCGGATGACATTAGAGACAAGTTGCGGCCAGGCATGAGTTCAACCGCAACCATCACCACCAGGACCAAGACCAACGTGATTGCGGTGCCGCTCCAGGCCATCGTAGAAAAAGCGCCACCCGCGCCTTCGCCGGGACCGTCGCTCGCGAGTAGCGCGCCGACCCCGGTTAGTGACAAGGCGAAAGATCAAAAAGGCGTTTACATTCTGGATAAGGACAACAAGGTCAAGTTCCTCGAAGTTACCACCGGCATCACCGGCGAATCTGATATTGAAATCATTAGTGGCCTACCGGCTGGCACGGAGGTCATCACTGGTCCAAGTCGCGTGCTGAAAGCCCTCAAAGTGGGGGATAAAGTGAAGAAACAGACGCGTAAACCCGACGCTAATGCCAATTCAGGTGGAGGCAGCTAATCCATCTAACGTTCCTTCTCCCTTTGGGAGAGGGTTAGGGTGAGGGCGTAAGCGGGAAAGCAAATTTTTTAATATCGTCACTAACCCCTCACCCCAGCCCTCTCCCAAGAGGGAGAGGGAGCAAGAGCCAAAATAATGACTGAAGCTACGGTAGCAACATCGCCACGTACGGCAATTTTCGGGAAGCCCGATCTGGCCTCAGCAGATGGCAAGGCGGAGATCCTCATCGCCATGCAGAACATCTGGAAGACCTACGACATGGGCTCTGAGAAGGTCCATGCCCTGCACGGAGTCTCGTTCGAAGTCCATCGAGGTGAGTATCTCGCCATCACGGGTCCATCCGGCTCAGGCAAATCGACGTTGATGAATTTGATTGGCTGTCTCGACACGCCGTCGCAGGGAGATTATTGGCTCAACGGCAAAAACGTCTCTGAGATGGATGATGACGAACTTGCACGCATCCGCAATCAGGAAGTTGGATTCGTGTTTCAGACGTTCAATCTGCTGGCCCGTGCAACGGCCCTGCACAACGTCGAGCTACCGCTGATTTACGGCGGCATTCCCGGCGCGAGGCGTCACGAGATGGCCAAGCAGGCGTTGACCGAAGTCGATCTGGTCGATCGAATGATGCACCGGCCCAACGAGCTCTCTGGCGGCCAGCGCCAACGTGTCGCAATTGCCCGAGCGCTCGTGAATCATCCGTCGATTCTGCTCGCCGACGAACCAACGGGCGCGCTCGACACCGCGACGAGCTACGACATCATGAACCTTTTCGAAAAGCTCCACGAAGAGGGCAACACCATCATCCTGGTGACGCACGAGCACGACATTGCGGCCCGCGCGCATCGCGTCATCTCGATCCGCGATGGACTGATCGAGAAAGACGAGCAAATTAAGTAGGAGCTGCGATGTTCCCCGGCAGCGCCCCAACCAACTTATCCACGGACTTGGCCTTTGATCAAGAGCTTTTGCCGTCGCGCAAGGCTCGCTCATTTCGCATCGGGCGCCTCGCGGCGATTTGGGACGCATTCTTTGTCGCCATCGCCAGTCTGCGTCAGAACAAACTTCGCACCGCGCTGACGCTCGTCGGCATCATCGTTGGTGTTACCGCCGTCATCGCCGTCGTCACTATCATCAAGGGTCTGGATCAGACGGTCGCGCAGACTTTCTCTTCGCAGGGCTCGACCGTGTTTACGATTTCGAAGCGGCCACGAGTGATCACGTCGCGCGAAGACTTCATCAAATACAATAAGCGCAAGGACATCACAGAAGATGATGCACTGGCGATTTTTCGTCTCTGCAGCGCCTGCTGGCGCGCGGGCATTGCGGCTAACGATGTGGTGCCGGTCAAGCACGGAAATCAGAAAGCCGACGCCGTGGCGGTGCGGGCAATCGCGCCCCCTTCAATGTTCGAGGTCGATGGAGTGACGATCGATGCGGGACGTTTCTGGAGCGAGGCCGAAAGCAACTCAGGCCAGCCGGTCTGTGTCGTGGGTTCCGACATCATCACGAATTTCTATCCGAATGAATCGCCTGAACAGGCAATCGGACAGGACCTTTGGGCTGGAGGGCATCGATACCGGATCGTCGGCGTCCTGCAACCGCTGGGGAAAATCTTTGGGATCTCGCGCGACGACCGTATTGTCATTCCGTTCGCTACTTATAAGAAAGATTACGGTTTGAACATTGCGCGCGGTGCTTTCAATACTGAAGGATCGCTGGTGATTTTCATCCAAACGCCCTCCGCCGACCAGTTGGAAACGGCGGAAGATCAAGTTCGTGCGATCATGCGCAATCGGCGCGGGCGCACTTTCAATGATGAGGACGATGGCTTTGCCCTGGAAACGGAAGACGTCTTCCTGAAACTCTATTCCGGCGCCACGTCTAACATTTATCTGGTGACGATTGGCGTCGCGGCGATTTCGCTGGTCGTCGGCGGCATCGTTGTCATGAACATCATGCTGGTCTCAGTGACTGAGCGCACTAAAGAGATCGGCATTCGCAAAGCGGTGGGCGCGCGGCGCAAAGACATCCTGACGCAGTTTCTGATCGAAGCAGTGATGGTCACCGCGATCGGCGGCGCGTTCGGAGTATTGACGGGATTCGGCACCGCCTGGCTGATCGCCTTGGCTATAGGATTTCCGCTGCTGTTCAGTATCTGGTCGGCCGTGCTCGGCGTTGGGGTATCGTCGATCGTTGGCGTGATTAGTGGCTTGTGGCCGGCCTGGCGCGCAGCGAGACTGGATCCGATTGACGCGTTGAGGGCAGAGTAGTTAATTGGAGCGCGGGCATCCTTGCCCGCCTGAGCGCGTAGCGCGAAAGAATGTCGTGAATGTAAACCAAGATCATAAACATATCGGTTGGCACAGTCGCGGATACCTTCCGCACTTCGATGCTGGCGAGGTGTTTCAGTCGATCACATTTCGATTGCACGATTCAATGCCACAAGCCCTCTTGGACAAGTGGAAACATGAATTAGCAAGCGAATCGGAAGAGTGGGAAGACAAGTTGCGATATAGAATTGAGGCATATTTAGATCGCGGAATAGGTGAGTCTTACCTCGCAGATAAGCGAATCGCGGGACTTATCCAATCTGCTTTGACTTATTTTGATAGTCAACGTTACCGGTTGTCGGCTTGGGTTGTTATGCCGAACCACGTCCATCTCCTGGCCGCGCCATGTATTGGCCACAGCTTGTCGAATATCATGCATTCGCTGAAGTCTTACACTGCACAAGAAGCAAATAAGATGCTTAATAGACGCGGCAACTTTTGGTTTGAGGACTACTTCGATCGTTACATTCGAAACGCGAAACATTTCGAAAACGCGATCAACTACATCGAAAGTAATCCGGTACGGGCAGGCCTGTGCAACTCCGCTCGCGATTGGCCCTTCGGCAGTGCGTGCTTTCGAGGTGGGGAGAGACAAGCTGCATCAGGGTGAAGAACGGTTTTTCGCGCTAACGCGCTCATGCGGGCAGGGATGCCCGCGCTCCAATTAGAAATGACTTTCATCGACATTCGCGAATCCGCCTTGATGGCGTTCGACACCGTGCGCAGCAACAAGCTGCGGTCCGCGCTGACAATTCTCGGCGTCAGCGTCGGCGTGATCACGGTTGTCTTCATGGTTTCGATCATCCAGGGGTTGAACAAAGCTTTCGCGGCGCAGATTGAATCGCTGGGCTCTAACACAATCTGGGCAACGAAGTTCGATCCGAGCATTGGTCATCAACCCACTTCAGAAGAAATACATCGGAAGGAACTGACCATCGCGGATGCCGACGCGATTCGCCGTGAAGCGCCTTCGGTTGTCGGGGTTTCTCCCTTCTATCGAAAGATCAACGAGACCGTTCGCTACGGCGACAAGCAAAGCGACACGCCAATCCTGATCGGCGTGACGCCGTACCATGAATTCACTGTCTCGAGCTATGTCGCCCGCGGTCGCTATGTTACGGACCTGGATGTGGAAGCTCGTAACAATGTTTGCGTGCTCGGGCTGGACCTGGTCAAGGCGCTTTTCCCAAACGAAGATCCTCTGGATAAGGATATAAAAATCTCAGGGCATCAGTTTCATGTCGTGGGCGTGATGGAGCCGCTCGGCAGCATCCTTGGCCAATCTCGGGACAACTCTGTCTATATTCCGATCACAACGTTTGAAAAATATTACCCGGACATCGAATTTCCCGAGATCATCTCCGCGATTATCGTTCGTCCTGTCTCACGCGCGTACGTGAAATCTGCCATCGATGAAATGACTGATATCCTGCGCAAGCAAAGACGCGTGGCGGCCGGGGCGCCAAACAACTTTGGCATTTCATCACAGGACGCGCTCCTGGATATTTACAATCAATTGACCGGCGCAACGTATCTGGTATTGACGGCGATATCCTGTGTCGCGCTGATGATCGGCGGCATCGGCGTCATGAATATCATGCTGGTGTCGGTTACTGAGCGAACCAAAGAGATCGGACTGCGCAAAGCCGTGGGGGCGACCCGCACCAACATTCTTTCTCAGTTTTTGATCGAGGCCGTGGTCTTGACGGCCATCGGTGGCTTGATTGGATTGTCGATAGGCGAACTCTTCAGCTTCTTGACGAACCGGTATTCGCCGTTGCCGGCCTATGTTCCCCCCTGGGCCATCGTTGTGGGGATTGGCATCTCGGCCGGGGTGGGAATAATTTTTGGATTATGGCCGGCGTGGAAAGCGGCCAGGCTTGATCCAATCGAGTCGCTCAGGTGGGAGTGAGGCGGCGAAGAGCAAAGAGCAAGGAGCGAAGGGCGAAGGGCAAAGCGTCTCGGCTCTTAGCCCTTAGCTCCTTGCCCTTAGCTCCTCGCCGCATCGGTAACCAAAACCATTTGCCGCCCGTATAATCAACCTCAGTGAAATTAATCGAAATTCTCAAAGTTGCGATCGCGGCCATCTGGGCGCACAAGCTGCGCTCGGCGCTGACTCTGCTCGGCATGATCGTCGGGGTGACGGCCTTTGTAACCGTCGTGTCCCTGATCCAGGGATTCAACGTTTACATTGACGAAAAGATTGCGGGTATTGGCGCAAAGTCTTTTTCCGTTCAACGCTTCAATCCCTTCGAAGACTTCAAAGACACCGACACGATTGCCGCCGCGCAACGGCGCAACAAAGAGTTGACGATGCAGGACTACGACTTCATCAAAGAGCGTTCGGCGCTGATCGCGAAACTCGGGGCGAAAGCGCGCGGCACTCCATCGCAGATTAAGCGCAACGATCAGGTCCTGGACGATGTATTCGTCAGCGGCGCCACCGCCAATACTGCCGACATCGAGAACCGCAACATCGACAACGGCCGCTTCTTCACTGACACCGAAGCCGATGGCGCCGCGCGCGTTGCGTATGTGGGTGCGGACATCGCCACCAAACTTTTTCCCGCAGGCAATCCCATTGGCGGAGAGATCGAGATTCGCGGTCTGCCCTATCGGCTTATCGGAGTCGAAGCCGTGAAGGGAACTGTATTCGGCATTCCGCAGGACAATTTCATTGTAATTCCGCTGAAGACTTACGAGCTGGATTTCGGGCCTTTGGTCCGCCAACGCTCGCTCTACTTCACGGCAACTTCAAAGACTGATGAGACCTTTAACGATGCCGTCGAAGAAGCGAGATACCTGATGCGCGCGCGGCGCAAACTCGGACCAAACGAAAAGGACAATTTCGGAATCGTCACTCCTGATGCGATTACCGGTTTGCGGGATCGCATCTTTGGCACGGTCTTTATTGTGGCGATCGCCGTCCCCTTTATTGCGCTTGTTGTGGGCGCCATCGTCATCATGAATATCATGCTGGTCTCAGTTACTGAAAGAACTAAAGAGATCGGGCTGCGCAAATCACTGGGAGCCCGCAAGATGGATATCCTGAAGCAATTCCTGTTTGAAGCCGTTACGTTGGCGACCATTGGAGGCGCGGTCGGCGTACTCCTGGCCTGGGTTGTGGGAAAGGTTGTGACCGCGACGTTCTTCCCGACTTATCTTTCGATCTTCGCGATTCTCGGAGCGCTGGCGGCTTCGGGCGGGATGGGGATCATTTCCGGAATCGTGCCGGCCTGGAAAGCGGCGCGACTGGATCCGATTGAAGCGCTTCGGGCTGACACCTGATTGCCAATTGAAAAATGAAAACTGCAAAGTGACAATTAGTTGCGGGCTGGTTGGCGACGAGAAATTTCAAATTCGCAGTTTTCAATTCTCAATTTTCAATGTTTGTTCCCAGCCGGCGAGTTGATTTATGAAACTATTCCGTAGCGACATTCTCGAGAATCTCTGGTTGGCCCTGGCCACGCTACGCGCCAACAAGCTGCGTTCGTTTTTGACGATCATTGGTGTGATTATCGGCGTCGTGACGGTGATGTTGATCGCCTCGATTATCAGCGGGATCGACACGGCGTTCACCAAAGAGGTTGAATCCTTC
This sequence comes from Blastocatellia bacterium, assembly GCA_003487805.1. Lineage (GTDB taxonomy): Bacteria > Acidobacteriota > Blastocatellia > Pyrinomonadales > Pyrinomonadaceae > UBA11740. The sequence continues at coordinate 26,383 of DNNE01000180.1, forward strand.
GGCACGCGCTCGATGTATATCAGCAAATACAATCCGGGCATTCACGTGGGCCGGCTCTCACGCGAAGAGCGCATGCGAAAGAACCTGACGTATGACGACGCGATCGCGCTTTCAAAATTGCCGACCGTCGAAGTGGCAGTTCCTTTCCTCGAAATCACCAACAACTTTTTCGGCCAAAAACTTCTGGTTAGTGGTGGCGGCAAAACCTCCGCCTCAGTTGCCTTGCAGGGAACTCTTCCGGATTTTGAAAAGGCCGGGACTCAGACAATCACTGAAGGCCGCTTTTTCTCTCAGTTTGAAAACGACACGAATGCGAACGTCTGCGTAGTGGGCTCGAAAGTAGCCGACGATTTCTTTCGCTTCGGCACACCCGTGGGCGACATGATCAAGATTGGCTCTGAAGAATATCGGGTCGTCGGGATGCTGCAAAAACGCGAACAGTTCTTATTCAGCGGTGGCAGCGACGATCAGAACAACGTTATCTACCTGCCTTACAATGTGGCGCGCAAGCTGAAACCCAACTCTGACGATGTCTATGTATTGGCTGTCGCCAGACCCGGCATGATGACGGAAGCTATGGATCAGGTCACCGATACGCTGCGCGTGCGCCGGCAAGTTCCTTTCGGCAAACCTGACAACTTTGGAATCGAAACAACCGAGAATCTGATTAACACTTTCCACTCAATCACGGGCGGCGTGGCGATCGCCATGGTGGCCATTTCATCGGTTGGACTGATGGTCGGCGGCATCGGGGTAATGAATATCATGCTGGTCTCGGTGACTGAGCGCACACGCGAAATTGGCGTACGCAAAGCCCTGGGCGCGCGCCGAAAGGACATCCTCTGGCAATTCCTGATCGAAGCGATGACATTGACGGGCTTTGGTGGTTTTATGGGCCTGGCTCTGGGCTGGTTGGGATCGTTGGTGGTGAAACTGATCATGCCTTCATACGTGCCCTTGTGGGCGCCGGTCGCGGGCTTTTTCGCCAGCGTTGGCATCGGCATGATCTTTGGACTGTGGCCGGCGTGGAAGGCCGCGCGGCTCGATCCAATTGAATCGTTGCGATACGAATAGCAAAAGGCAAAGCGCAAAGGGCAAAGAGGTAAGAGCAAAGCGCCGCGATATGACTTGCGCTTTGCCCTTCGCTCTTTGCCCCTGGCGGCGTTTTAGCCAAACATGCTTCCGAACAGCATGGCCGCTGCCATTCCCAAAAGTAAGAACAATACGAAGAGGGTGATCGTCACGCCCCAGGCTGCCGACGAGCTGACCTTGTAGCCTGCTTCGCGCAGACCCGTGGCGGTCAGCCAAAGTCTGTAGAACGAAAGCACTCCGATCGAAGTGGCTATGACAAAAATCACCGGGTGGTCCTTCGCAGCTACCAGCAAACCGAGGTTGTCGTAAACCAAACTCTCTTGTCCCAGTATCGGATGGATGTCGTCGGGTGACTTGAGGTAAAGAATTAAAAAACTGATTCCTTTCTGAATCAGGGTTGACGGAAAAGTAACGTAGGCAACAGCGGCGTAAGTTTGCCAATAATGCATGCGCCCGCCGAAGGCGAGCACGCCCAAAAGACAAAGCGCCGCGATAAAGGCAACGCCAAAGAAAGCGCTGACTATCTTCTTAACAAAATCTCCTGCTTGAAAAGTCAGCGATTTAGCCTGCTCGACGCCATCGGTTCTCGCTTTGGCCATGGCCTCGGGCGGGGGCTTTATCGGACTGTTTTCAAGCTTATCCATCGTGAAATTGATTATTCGCTCCGGCGTCAATCGATGGTTGAAGGCGACGCTATATGCGCCATTCATTATTCCGACGACCATGATCGCGGCCAACCATTGCGGATGCGCGCGCAGGTTGCGAAACACGCTCGTCGGCTCAAAGAAAATGCCGGTTAGGGTGGCGGCAGCAGACATTTTCGGCGGCGGATCTTTTACCGCGGGCAACCGCATAAAACTGAATCCGATGAACAAAATTCCCAGGCAGCAAACTGCCACGCCGGTTCCAATGCCGCCAATAATCAGGCCAACAATCCCGAGCACTACCACAATGATTCCGAGTACGACCAGAGCTGCGCCCGCCCACATCAAATTCGCCGGTCGTCGTCGCTCCGGTTCAGGATCGATAGGCGAGGGCGGCGGTGGCGCTTGAAAACCCTGATTTGGATCACTCATGTGACTATCCTCCGATTGGTTGTCTTGAGGACGGAGAGATTTCCGTCCGATGGCATTCTGACTCTAGTTCAATCTGTGTTTACGCTTGTCAGGCGATCCATGTTTCAGTCGAACATGGCTCGACTTCCGGTTTGCGCCGCTTAGCGGCGAAATGTTTATAGAACCATTCCCCGGAAAAAGAAACCTGAACTCGAAGGAGCGGGATATTTTTTTCGCCCATAAATGGTTAATGAAAACAGTTAGCACGAGACCGGCCTATAAACATTTCGTGCCTCGCGCACGAGGACATCTCCGTGAAGTTCTCAAGCTACACCGACTGGAGTTCGTGATTCGACGCTGGGCGCATTGTCATAACCCGGAACGCGAATGCACGCAACGCTGTGGCCCGGCGCAACTTCGCGTAACTCTGGATCAATCGAACGGCAATCGTCAATCGCAATCGGGCAGCGCGTGCGGAATCGGCAACCGGACGGCGGATTCCTTGAAGTCGGCACATCGCCTTTCAAGATAATTCGATCGCGCTTCTGTTTTGGATCGGGAATTGGAATCGCGGAAAGCAGAGCCAATGTGTACGGGTGTAGCGGATTAACGTAAAGCTCTTGCGCGTCGGCAATCTCGACGATGCGCCCCAGATACATCACCGCGACGCGCGTCGAGATATGTTCAACTACGGCGAGACCATGTGAAATGAACAGGTAAGTCAGCCCGAATTCAGCTTGCAAATCCTGCAAGAGGTTCACGACCTGGGCCTGTACTGAAACGTCGAGAGCCGAGACAGGTTCGTCCGCAACAATCAGTTTTGGATTTAAGGCGAGCGCGCGCGCCACACCGATGCGCTGCAATTGGCCGCCTGAGAATTCATGACTGTAACGTTTCATGTAGTCGGCATCGAGGCCGACCTTTCCCAGCAACCAGGCCACCCGCTCGCGCCGCTCGGTCTTGTCGCCGATGCCGTGAATCACCAGCGGCTCAGCGATGATGTCTCCGATCTTCATGCGGGGATTTAGCGACGCATTGGGATCCTGGAAAATGATCTGCATCTCGCGGCGCAGTTCGCGCAGCTCGCGCTTGCCCATCGCGGTGACGTCGCGTCCCTCGAATTCAATGTCACCATGCGTCGGTTCGATCAGCCGCAGCAGGCAGCGGCCCGTAGTCGATTTACCGCATCCGGACTCGCCCACCAGACCCAGGGTCTCTCCGCGCAGGATCTCGAACGACACCCCATCGACAGCGCGCCACACGTCGTCACCGCCCTCGATGGGAAAGTGTTTGACGAGGCCGCGGACCTGGACGAGCTTGCCATTGTTGGCTGCGTTATCCGTCATGATTTGCAAAATTTCACCACAGAGCACACGGAGAAAAACAAAACGAATGATCAACGCCTAATTAATCTTTGTGTCTTCTCTGTGTCCTCTGTGGTTAACAATTTCCGTATTAGCCACCAGCGCCGGATCAAACAAAAGACATCGCACCGTCACACCTTCCGTCACTTGATACAAGGGAATCTCGTCTTCCCGACATTGCGGCATGCGATAAGGACATCGCGGTTCGAAATGACAGCCCGGCGGCAATGCTGTTGGTCGCGGCACTGTGCCTTCGATCGTCTGCAGTCTCGTCTTTCTGGCGACGTCTTTCGCTGTAAGTTTCGGGACTGAGCGCAAGAGACCTTCCGTGTAAGGATGTTTCGGGCGCGCGAACAATTCATCGACCGGCGATTCTTCGACGACCTTTCCCGTGTACATGACGGCGACCCGATCGGCCACTTCGGCTACGACCCCGAGATCATGCGTGATCAAAAGTACCGCCAGATCGCGTGTGCGACGCAAATTGTCGAGCAGCTCCAGAATCTGTGCCTGAATAGTTACGTCGAGCGCGGTGGTCGGCTCATCAGCAATCAGGACCTTGGGGTCGCAGGCGAGCGCCATTGCGATCATTACCCGCTGACGCATTCCGCCTGACAGTTGATGCGGATAATCATTCACGCGCAGTTCAGGATCAGGTATCGAAACTTCGCGCATAGCGTCCGCGGCGGCGGCGCGCGCTTCCTTGCGCGAGAGCTTACGATGCAGCCGAAGTGCCTCGGCGATTTGCTCGCCGACGGTGAAAACCGGATTGAGCGAAGTCATCGGATCCTGAAAGATCATCGCCACGTCGTTGCCGCGCATACTTCGCATCTCGGCGTTTGAAAGCTTCAAAAGGTCGCGGGCCTCAAAAAGAATCTCACCGGCGACGATTTTTCCCGGCGGCGCTACCAGCCGCATGATCGAAAGCGCCGTGATCGATTTTCCGCAGCCGCTTTCGCCGACCAACCCGAGCAGCTCTCCGCGGTCCAGATAGAAACTGACACCGTCGACCGCGCACACTAATCCCTCGCGGGTTTGAAAATAGGTGTGAAGTTTTTTTATCTCGAGTAAGTGAGACATCGGGATCTTCTGTTCGATTACGCTTTAGCTGGACGTGCTCGTCCGCGTTGACAGTTATTGAACACTCGCCATATTCTGGCGCCGTCTTACATCCGAATTCGCAAACTCAAAGAGACTCTATCATGTTGAATCACAGCTTAACCGCAAAAGGATTTCTCCTCAATGCCGGTTTGCTATTCATTGCGGTATTAATCATCGCCACCTCAGTTGCTGCTCAGCAGAGTCAGGACGAGCGTCAGCGAGCAATAGATCTTTTCGACGCCAATAACTTTATTGCGGCGCTGCCTCTGCTCGAAAAACTGGCCGTCGCCAATCCAAACGATCGCGAGGTTTTGTCACGGCTGGGCTTTTCCTTGTACGCCAATTCTGCTGGTGAGAAAGACCCGGTCGCCCGCAAGAAAGTTCGCGATCGAGTTCGCCTGATTCTGCTAAAAGCTCGCTCATTGGGAGACAACAGCAACGTCACGAACATGGCCCTCGAAGTATTGTCACGGCCCGACGCAGGCGAGGTTTCATTCTCAAATATTCAGGCGGCGGATGCGGCCCTCAAGGACGGTGAAGCGGCATTCGTCCGCGGAGAGTTGGATGCGGCAATCGCAGCGTATAAGCGGGCCCTTGATGTCGATCCGCATCTCTATCAGGCGGCTCTGTTTGCCGGCGACGCAGAGTTTAAGAAAGGCTCCAACTCAACTGACCCGCAGTTTCGCGCGGTGCATTTCGACGCCGCCGGAGTGTGGTTTGCAAAAGCGATCGCGATTGATCCCAATGCCGAAACGGCATATCGATATTGGGGCGACGCCCTGGATGCGCAAGGCAAGATGAATGAAGCGCGTGACAAGTTCATCGATGCAATCGTTGCCGAACCCTACGGCCGCCGGGCCTACGTGGGGCTGACGCAATGGGCCCAGCGCCACAAAGCGCAATTGGGCCATCCGCATATCGAGCCGCCGAATTCAACGACCACGCAGGGAGCGAAAACAACGCTCAATATCGATCCGCGAACGCTCGACAGCAAGGACGGTTCAAACGAGTGGCTGATGTATGACCTGACGAGAATCGCCTGGCAGAAGAGTGATTTTTCAAGGAATTATCCGGCTGAGCCGGCCTATCGTCACAGCTTGAAAGAAGAGACGGCGGCCTTGCGCATGGTCGCGGAAGCCTGCGCGAAAGATTTGAAGTCGGGCAAGGTGAAAGAGCTGGAAGCTTCGCTGGAGACGTTGGTCAAGCTCAATGACGCAGGTTTGCTGGAATCGTTCGTGTTGTTTGCGCGTCCCGACGAAGGGATCGCGCACGACTATGCGGCGTACCGCGCCACGAATCGCGACAAGCTAAGAAGATATTGGTTGGAAGTGGCGATCATTCCTGGGTAGGAAACGTCAGAACCGCCTGCGGTAGCGGGCGGTTGACCAAGGAACGCCGGACAGAGTCCCCTCAAGAATTACTTTGCTTCAGATTAACCGCCCGCTACCGCAG
>DNNE01000180.1:32767-33024 GCA_003487805.1 Blastocatellia bacterium
CTACCGCAGGCGGTTCTGACTCAAACGTCCTCACTGTTTGGTCAGTTGCCACTTCAGCGTGTTAAGCAAAGGGTTGTAGGTAACGGTGAACACCATATTCGTGATCGTCCCGGTTGAACTGGATGCGGATGATGTGCCGCCACTGCCACCGCCGCCGGATGAACTGCTGCTCGACGAGCTGCCACCCGATGGACGAGCCAGGTTGCCGATGACGTTGAAGGTCACGGTAAAGGCTTCGTTGGCGGAGTTGTTGAATT
>DNNE01000181.1:0-11090 GCA_003487805.1 Blastocatellia bacterium
CCAAAGGGAGAGGGAGTCAACCTTTACCACTACCCGGCTTCGCGTCTTTGCATGAGATTTACACTTGGCTGCAAGCGGTTTCACGCAGAGCGCGGAGCCGCAAAGATAAGCCGCAAAGTAAGACACTACTGGCGAAGCATGTGCCGACAAAAAATCTTGCCTTTATATCGCCGGATAGGTGTACAATCCGCGCGTTCCAGACAAGCAGGGCGTGAAAAGGTCGATCGTCAGTGAGCACGGCGCGTGCAGCCGTCAATGACGATCGTCCTTCCGATGTATTGAGGCGGGATCGTTACAGCTTCAGTCGCATAAACGTTTCACAGGAGGAACACCAACGATCATGGCAAAAACGGTTTGCAAACTTCTCGGCGTAGTATTTGTACTAGTCGGCATTTGCGGTTTTCTGATGCCGCATCTGCTCGGAGCGCATCTGACGCCGCCTCATAACGTGGTCCACCTCGTGTCCGGCGCGATCGCGTTGTACTTTGGCTTCGCCGGATCAGGGGGCGCCGCGCGTGCGTTTTGTCTTATCTTCGGCGTGGTCTATCTGCTCCTGGGAGTTGTCGGATGGTTTATGGGCGCGGGCCCAGACCACATGTTCAATGTGGGATCAATACTGATGCTCGGCAAGATGGATCACATTATTCACATCCTGCTCGGCATTATTTTCCTGGCTGGCGGCGCGCTCGGCGGCAGCGAGCGTTAAGGAAGCCACCGCTCCAGATCCTAACTGAAAGAACCCACTCGGTCCCGGCAAATGGTTGTCGGGACCGGAGTGCGCCCTTACGCCCTTCACTTCAATCTCACTAACACTCCGCCCCGCGCGGTAATGCCCGGCGCGCGGAATCCATTCTCAAAGTACTTCGCGTCAAAGAGATTGTCAGCGCCGCCAAAGAGCGTGACCGTCGCCCGCTCAGAAGCGCGGCGTTCGTAACTAACGAATAAATCTGCCTTGGTATAGCCGGGAAAAGTCAGCTCGGCGGTGCGGAATGGAAAATCGTTTTCGAAGACGGGCGCAAGATAGGCTCCTGTGCGATTTAAGTCGAAACTGAGAAGCACGGCGTGGTAGCGCTGATTAATAGAGAGCCCGAACAGATGCCTCGGAATAACATATTCAGGTTGCGCGCCCTTTCCGTTTACAAAGCGATCGCTATTGGTGAAAGTGTACGAGGCGCGCCAGTCCGCACCACGAAACGGAGCCGCTTCAACATAGCTCTCAACTCCGCGTGAGATCGCGCCCGGCTGATTTGCATATCCGCTGAAGCGACCAACGCCGAGCGGATCGACGGCGAAACCCTGAAACCCGATTACGCGCTGCAAATGCGTATAAAACCAGGTAGCGCCAAAGCGCGCGCGATCGCGCGATACGCGTTGATCGAAGCCCGCATCGACGCTGACTGATTCTTCAGCGCGCAACGTAGGATCGCCGAAACGAACGAACCCAACCTGCGCGAAAGTTCCAGCGCCAAATCTTTCGAACAATGCGGGCTCACGAAAGCCATTGCCCACGTGCGCGCGCAGCTTGGTGTTGCTCGAGCGAATGAAGTAAGCGATCGAGCCATCACCGGTCAACGAGTTCTTCGGATTCACAGCCTTCAAGAATCCCGGTCGATCGGCCGCGTCAACCCTGAAAGTCTGCCCGCGTGCTCCAACCGAAATCTGCAACCGATCGCTGAGCAGGAAAATTTGATCCTGGCCAAATATCGCCAGCGTCCGCTGCGCGTCCGTCGTGTTATTGAAAGCGCTGAAGGACGGCAGCGACGATTGAAAGATCGATTCGTGTTCGTATTCAAAACCGGCGGTCGCCAGGTTGTGACGACCAAGACGAAAATTGCTGCGCGCATCAAACGTGTCGGTGCCGCCGTTATTTACGGACACAAAGGCAAAGTCGCCGAACGGATAGAAAGCCGCAAATTTTGGATCGATACGATCTCCGTTGTAGTTGCGCCGCCGCGATCCCACATGTTGGTAGGCGAAGGTGAACGAAACCTTGTCGTTGACCTGATCCGTGTAACGAATCGCTTCGACGAGCATACGGTTGCGACGACCTTCGTCGGGATTATTGATGTCCGCATGAAACGTCGTGCCTTCGACTGCGCGCGGATACTTGCCGCTGGTGAAGGCTCCGGGAAGCGCGAACGGACTGTCGTTGAGCCGTGCGTTTGAGATCGTCCCATAAAAACTTGCGCTGATCGTCGCTGACGGCGTCACTTGAAATTGGAAGCGTGATGACCCGGCTGTGTCTCCATATTGATCGTTTCCGTCGACGCCGTGACGGACATCGACACGCGACAATCCAAAGGTGAGGCCCAGCCGCTTGCCGAAACCAGTCGATCCCTGAATGCGCTCGCGAGACAAAGCGAGACTGCCGCCATCGAATCCAAATTCAAAGTGGCGATCGCCGCCGGCGCTCGCGGGTATCAAGTTGATGACGCCGCCGATCGCGTTCGTGCCGTAAATCGATGAGCCTGAACCGCGCAGAACTTCGACCCGATCCAGATTTGCCGGTTGCAGGTCGGTGATGAATGGCACCGCTGAACCGTTAATATCGGAAGCGTCACGAACGCGTAAGCCATCGAGCAAAAGAGCGGTGTCAAACGGTCTCTGCCCGCGCAAGCGGATGCTGGTCAACGCTCCCGGCGAACCCTGTTGCTGGACGCGCGTTCCGGGAACGCCGCGCAAAGCTTCGGCAATCGTAACTTCGCGCCTGGATTCGATCGTGGCGTTGTCCAACACGTTGACTGCCTTTGAGATTTCGTCAATTCGCTGCGCGGTGCCGGACGCGGTGACGACCACGCTTTCACTCACGCCTTCGACCGCCAGCCCAACATCGACCGATTGCGTTTGCCCGCGCGCGACATGAAAGGCATTTGACGTGAAAGTTACAAAACCGCGCGCGCGTACTTCCACGACGTAATCGCCGGGAGCTATGTTACTGAACGTGTAGGCGCCGTTATCGTCGGTAACGGTCAGGGTGCGAGCGCCCGACCGCTCAATCAGGACGACGCGCGCGCGCGCGACGTTCGCGTTGTGCGCGTCAGTCACGTGGACGCGAAGACTTGTAGCAGTCTGCGCACCGACGGTCGAAGTCATTAACACGGCGACAATAATCAAAAGTATTTGTTTCATCCTTAATCCCTCATCCTTTACAGTTTGGTTTGACGTGGCACGTGCATCCTGCGCGTGTCCACGGGCGAGACGCCCGTGCCACTCATCTTTGTCTTTCATGTACCGGCGTGATTCGTGGCGCGCCTGAGATTGGGTGCGCATCAACCAGCACGCGCAGGTCGAAAACTCTTCCCAGTAGTTCCGGCGTCAGAACTTCGCGCGGTGGTCCAACTTCTACGATCCGCCCTTTTTCCAAAAGCATTACTTCATCCGCGAATTCGGCGGCGAGATTGACATCGTGGGTCACGACCACGGCGGCGGTGTCGCCGCGATCGCAACGCGCGCGCACGAGCGTAAGCATCGTTGCCTGATGCGCCAGATCGAGATTTGCCGTCGGCTCGTCAAGCAGCAGGATTTTGGCCTCAGTTGCGAGCGCACGGGCCAGAATCACGCGCTGCCGCTCGCCGCCGGACAATTCATTCATCAGACGATCTGCAAAATCTTCCAGGGCGCTTTCGCGCAAGACGCTGCGGGCGATTTCAATATCGCGTTCGGTCTCCCAGCCCCAGGCATTGGACCAGGCGTAGCGCCCGCCCAAAACGAATTCCATGACCGTGACCGGAAAGCGCAGGTCTGCTTCCTGGGCCACGACGGCAATTTGTCGAGCGACCGCGCGGCGCGCGTACGAATCGATGCGCCTTTCATCAAGCATGACTTCGCCGCGATTGACACTGACACTTCCGTTGAGCGCGCGCAGCACAGTCGATTTCCCCGCGCCGTTGGGCCCGATGATGGCGATCAGCTTGCCGGCATCCGCGCGCAGCGAAACATCAGTGACAGCTTCGCGCTCGTCATAATTCACGCTGATTTTGCGGGCTTCCAACATCTATCTATTCTCGGTGATTGTTTAGACGGCGGACTCGTCCGCCGCACGGCCAGCCGGACAAGTCCGGCTTCTAAACGATAAAGCCTTCTAATTGATTAACGGGCAGCACATCGGCATAAACAAAGCCTTCGCGCTCTTTAATCTCGCCCACTTCGATCGGCACGGGCTTTGTGAACATCGGCCCATCGAAAACAAAAGTATGAAATTCTCCGCGCTCACCGCATGGATCGACATTCGCGGGAAGATCTCTTAAGAACTGCTCGTCGAACTCACGGCCGGCAAAACTCGCGTCTAGTTGTCGCGGGTCAATACAGGTAACGACGGCCCGCACACCACTGGCGATCATCTCTTTCGCCAACTTATCCGTCGGTGTTAGCCAAATTGGACACAAGGGAGCAATGCCGGTGCCGGATAATTTTGCTTCTCGATATTCCTTGACGTCTGCGAGAAAGAGATCGCCAAACGCCATGCACTCAATTCCCTGCTGCTTAGCTTCGGCGATAAATTTTTCCATCGCTGCTTCATATTGAGCGTTGGTGCACGGATGCGGCAGATCGATGATGTGCAAAGGCAGACCGACAGCCTCTGCCTGACGTTGCAGCAGTTCCAGCCGCACCGCGTGAATCGCAATGCGTTGATAGAGCTGATTGACGGTCGTCATGAGCCCGACAACTTCAACCTCGAATTGTTGGCGCAGAACATGCAGCGCCCACGCGCTGTCCTTGCCACTGCTCCAGCTCAAAAGAGTTTTCTTAGGCATCACGTTTAGGAGGAGCGCCTCTTCAGCAAATAAATAAACAGCGGCGCGCCAATCAACGCCGTAATCGCGCCGACCGGTAGCTCGCGCGGGGCGATGAGCGTGCGCGCGACGGTGTCGGCAACTATCACGAAAGCCGCACCGGCCAACGCCGCGCCGATAATCACCAGACGGTTGTCGCCGCCAAAAGAAAGCCGGACAAGATGTGGCACGACCAGTCCGACATAGCCGACCGATCCGCCCGACGCGACGGAAGCGCCAACTAACAAACTCGCAGCCACGAAGACGGTCATGCGTACGCGGCCCGTCTCCACTCCGAGGTCGAAAGCATCGCGCTCTCCTAACATCATCAGATTGAGCGGGCGCGCATGCACCGCCAGCAAAGCCACCCCAACCAGGGCCACCACGAAAGTCAACGCCAACGAACGCGTGTTCGCGCCCGACAGATCGCCCAGCAGCCAAAAAGTGAATGAGCGAATTCTCGTGGCGTCCATCAAAGCCGTTAAGAAAACGATCGCCGACGAAAGAAAAGTCGTCGCAATGACGCCCGCCAGGATCAAACGCTCCGGTGTCGCGCCCGTCCGGCCCCGCGCAAGTTGATAGACGAAGAGCGTGGCCAGCAGCGCGCCGGCAAACGCCAGCACCGGCCGGCTCCATTCGTGCGCGCCGAAAAAAACCAGAGCCATCATCGTGCCCACCGCCGCGCCATTCGAAACCCCAAGCAGATATGGCTCAGCGAGCGGATTTCGCAGCAGCGCTTGATACGCGGCGCCGGCCGCGGCCAGACACATCCCCACCACACCGGCCAGCATGATGCGCGGCAGACGAAGATCAAAAAGGATCGCGTGTTGTTCAGGAGAAAGGCCGCAGCCGGACGCGCCAGTCAAAGCGCACAGTGAACTTCTCAACGGCAGGTTTTGACTGCCAACGAGCGACGCCAGAACGACAATGACGAACAGCGCTACCAGCAGCATTCCAAAAATGCCGAACGTTCTTTTTAGAGTCGCCTGCCTTGCACCCATATCTATTTGAAAGCCTCCGGATGTAGCGCGCGCGCCATCTCTTCCAAACCATCGACGAGCCTTGGGCCGGGACGCGAGAGCAGGTCGCCGTTGATTTTGTAGATGCGGCCATTCAAAACCGCCGGCGAGTTTTTGAGCGCGCTTACGACGGCTGAATTTGCCTCTCCCATCGGTCCGCCGGTTGGCAGAATGATCGCTTCCGGTTTCGCCGCCAGCGCCGCTTCATCGCTGAAACGCGGGAAGGCGCCCGGCACCTCAGCAGTCACCGACGCCCCACCGGCGCGGCGAATCAAATCTGTTGTAAAAGCATCACGCCCGATCGTGTAGAGCGGTTCACCGGCGACTTGATAGAACACTTTGACCGGCTTGGTGGTCTTCGTCGCCGCGTCGACCGCATCGGCTCGCGTTCGCAAACCCGAGACCACGCTGGCCGCGCGATCATGCTCATTAAATAAGTCACCAAGCATTTGGATTGAGTGAAAGACGTCGTCGAGGCTTTCCGGCTTGGTAACGTAGACGGCGATCTGCTGCGCGCTGAGCTGGTTTGTGAATGCCTCGAGCTGCGAGGCAGTCGAAACGAGAACAATTTGCGGCTTGAGCGCGATAATGCGCTCAACGCTGGGTGTCATTGTGTCGCCAACCTTCGCGACATTCTTTGCCGGCTCCGGATAGTCACAATACGTCGTGTCGCCAACCAAACGATCACCGGCGCCGATCGCGTAAACGATTTCAGTCAGGTTTGGCGCCAGCGAAATGATCCGATCGATTTTCTGAGGAAGAACGACGCGGCGTCCGGCTTCGTCGGTGACTGCGCGGGACTGATCGACGTTAGCGTTCTTATTTTGAATTCGCGAACACGAGGCCAGGAGTGAAAGTGCGACCAGTGCGAGGACAAGAATTTGGAGTGCGCGGGCAGAGCGAAGCGACGATGACTGACTGGAGCGCAAACGTCCTCGCTTGCCGGACCGAGAGTCATACTCCGTTTGAATGCAAGCGGGACGCTTGCGCTCCAGTCGCCGCCGCGGCGTTCGTCGGGCGCACTCCAAATTAGTCTTAAAATTCAAATCCCGTCACCTCTTCTGCCACGCGAAGCGACAGGCTGGCGACGGGATCATTTTCGGAAAAGCAAAAATTCCCATTGCGACCTGAACACCTTTTCGCGGGCGTTCAAAAGCTGCTGCAACGTTCGGGCAGGTCTCCTGACTTTTGGCTTCGCTACGAAATCAGCGAAGTCATTCACAGTGGCGCGACCGTGCGGGATTCTCACCCGCTTCCCTATTCTCCCCGCTTTTATGTGGGGCACCTGAACGTATGTTAAAGAACTGCGGAACTATTGTTCCGTTTGAATGGGCGCACCTTATCATGCTGTTATTGCCGAAGTCAAAAAACCTTGGTCACGGGTGTCGTGCTAATTTGAAGTTATGGGCCTAATCATCCTGATAGTCATTAGTGCAATCTGCTGGTTCTTTGTCTTCAGCAAATCCGTGCGCCAGAAAATGCCGACGCCCTGGTGGGTAAAAGCAGTCGCCAGGACTGAAGACGATGAAAAGATGATGACGCACACTTTGATATTAGTAATGGCTCTGGTGTTCGGTTTGATCTTTACCTTCTTTGCAACCGTCGGTCTCGTCGGTTGGCTTTTACGACGATGAGCCGATCGAATGCCCTGTCTCTTTGCCACAGGCGACATGGTCAAGTAAGATTTGCTCTGCATTTCACGACACAACAGAATACTTTAATGATCAAAACCGTCGAATGGACCAAAGAAGGGGTGCGGATGCTCGATCAGCGTCTGCTGCCGAACGAAGAGAAATACCTGATGCTTCGTTCGTACGAAGAAGTCGCTGATGCAATCAGGAAGATGGTAGTCCGCGGAGCGCCGGCTATCGGAGTCTCTGCCGCGATGGGGTTGGCCCTGGGCGCCAGCCAGTCGGTCGGAACTTCGGTCGCCGATCTTGAATTTGATTTCAACTTCATGTGCAAAGTGATGGCCGCCACGCGCCCGACCGCAGTCAATCTGTTCTGGGCCATCGAGCGTATGCGCGGAGTGATCACAAAGGCGAAAGCCGAAAACATCCGCGACGAGGAAGAAATAAAGAAGCGCCTGACTGAAGAAGCTTTGTTGATTTACAACGAGGATATTGAAGCGAACCGGGCAATCGGACTGTTTGGCGGCGAATTGATTGCCGATAACTCGACAGTCCTGACCCATTGCAACGCCGGCGCCCTGGCCACGGCCGGTGATTACGGCACTGCGCTCGGCGTAATCCGCGGAGCGATCCATGCCGGCAAACGCGTCGCGGTGATCGCGGACGAGACGCGACCCTTTCTGCAGGGCGCGCGTCTGACCGCCTGGGAATTAGCTAAGGACAACATTCCCGTCACTGTGATTACCGACAACATGGCTGGTCACGTGATGAAGCAGGGCAAAGTCGACTGTGTCGTGGTGGGCGCAGATCGCATTGCCGCGAACGGTGATACGGCAAACAAGATCGGAACGTACATGGTTGCCGTGCTGGCAAAGCAACACAACATCCCTTTTTATGTCGCGGCCCCTCTGTCGACTGTTGATCTTGCGACCGCTACTGGTGACGGCATTCCGATCGAAGAGCGCGATGCGAAAGAAGTGACGCACGTCCAGGATTACCAAATGACGCCAGATGGGGTAGGCGTCCACAACTTTGCTTTCGACGTTACCCCCAACGAGTTCATCGCCGCGATCATTACCGATCGCGGCGTCGCACGCCCTCCATACACTGAAAGCCTCCGAACTTTGGCCGCGGTGCGCCTGGCACGCGCGAGATAACAGAGGAGGCGGACCATCGCACCGACCATCAACCAACAAAATCTTTCGTTGCCGCCTGAACTGAAAAGCGCGGTTGAGGCCGCGCTCCAGGATTGGGACGCGAACCGAAAAGTTGAAAGGCTCTGGGCCGGCGATCCATCCCTTTGGACCAATCACGGCGAGGAAAAATGGCTTGGCTGGCTGAACATTGTCGACGAGCAGCAAAAGACTGAAAGACGATTCGCCAATTTCGCCGCGGAAGTAAAAGACGCGGGCTTCACGCACCTGTTGCTACTCGGCATGGGAGGCTCAAGCCTGTGCCCCGAAGTGCTGCGCAAATCCTTCGGCAGGATTGCCGGCTTTCCTGAGCTGCACGTTCTGGATTCGACTGACCCCGCCCAAATCCGCGCGACTGAAAACCGGATCGATCTGGCTAAGACGTTGTTCTTCGTCTCAAGCAAGTCGGGGACGACGCTCGAGCCAAATATCTTCAAACAATATTTTTATGCGCGAGCCAAAGAAGCAGTGGGAGCGGACCACGTCGGCAGCCGCTTCATCGCGATCACCGATCCGGGTTCGAAGTTACGAGAAGAAGCCGCGCGGGAAAACTTCCGCAAGATATTCCTGGGCGTGCCTTCAATTGGCGGACGTTATTCAGCGCTTTCTGATTTTGGTTTGGCGCCGGCCGCCGCGATGGGGATTGATGTAAGCAGGTTTCTGGGCCGCGCGAGTGAAATGGTGGAAGCCTGCGGTGACACATCAGCACAGAACAATCCGGGTGCGATTCTCGGCGCCGTGCTCGGAGCGGCCCACAACCAGGGTCGCGACAAAATTACGATCGTCGCCTCGCCTGCGATCTATGACGCCGGCGCGTGGCTCGAACAGTTGCTGGCTGAATCGACCGGCAAGAATGGCAAGGGTTTGATTCCAATTGATCGCGAACCGCTCGGCTCGCTCGATGTTTACGGTGATGATCGTGTGTTCGTTTACCTGCGCTTGGACTCTTCACCAGACGGTTCGCAAGACGCGGCGATTGCTGAGTTCGAAATCACCGGCCAGCCGGTGATCTCAATTTCAATCGGAGACGTTTACGATCTTGGTCAGGAATTTTTCCGCTGGGAGATCGCCACGGCAGTCGCGGGATCGATTATCGGCATCAATCCGTTCGATCAACCGGACGTTGAGGCCAGCAAAGTCGCCACCCGAAAACTTACCGATGAATATGCGCGCACGGGCTCGCTGCCTTCTGAATCTCCCTTTTTCGAAGCGGAAGGAATTAAGCTGTTTGCTGATCCAGGGAATACCGCTGCGCTAAAAGACGCGGCGAGCGAACAATCATTAGAAGGATATTTGAAAGCTCACCTGGAGCAATTGAAACCGCACGACTATTTCGCGTTGCTTGCCTACGTCGAGATGAACGAAGCGCACTCACGGTCGCTGCAAGCTGCGCGCGAAGCCGTGAGAGATGCAAAGCAGGTCGCGACGTGCCTGGGCTTTGGTCCGCGCTTTCTTCATTCAACGGGCCAGGCTTATAAAGGCGGTCCAGACAGCGGAGTCTTTCTGCAATTCACCTGCGACGATAGAGACGACTTGCCGGTGCCGGATCAGGAATACTCTTTCGGAATTGTAAAAGCTGCACAGGCACGCGGCGATTTTGCAGTGCTCAACGAACGTGGGCGGCGCGCGTTGCGCGTTCATTTGGGCGTGGATGTGTCGGCAGGGCTGGAAAGAATCCATTCACTGATCGAGAAGATGGTGAAGTAACGACGCGGCTTGCCGCCCGATGTGCGGTAAGGCTTGCCTTACCGAAAACAGTTCTTTCCCTCTTTTTCGTTTCGTTCGAGGCTGAGCCTCGAACGAAGAAAAGATAGGTCAATACGCCGTTCCGGAAAGGCAAAGCCTTTCCGCACATCGAGCGGCAGAGCCGCAAGAGGATGATGCTATGCAACTGGGAATGATT
The DNA here is from genome assembly GCA_003487805.1 of Blastocatellia bacterium. GTDB lineage: Bacteria > Acidobacteriota > Blastocatellia > Pyrinomonadales > Pyrinomonadaceae > UBA11740. Next base: position 10,519 of record DNNE01000181.1, read on the forward strand.
GGTCTCGGCCGGATGGGCGCCAACATGGTGCGACGGCTGATGCGCGGTGGGCACGAATGCGTCGTGTGGGACGTCAGCGCCGATAACGTGAAAGCGCTCGCGGGTGAAGGCGCGACGGGCGCTGAGTCTCTCGACGATTTGCTCGCGAAGCTGAACCAACCGCGCGCGGTCTGGATCATGGTGCCGGCTGGCGATCCCACGGAACAGACTGTCAACAGCCTGGCGGAAAAGATGGATCCCGGCGACATCATCATCGACGGCGGCAACTCTTATTTTAAAGATGATGCGCGGCGGGCTGGGGAGCTTCGCGAAAAGAAGATCAACTATATGGATGTGGGCACGAGCGGCGGCGTGTGGGGACTCGAACGTGGCTACTGCATGATGATTGGCGGGCCAGAAGAGACCGCGCGTCATCTCGATCCGATTTTCAAAACGCTCGCTCCCGGTCGCGGGAATATCACTCGCACGCCCGGCAGGGAAAAGGTCGCGGGCACGGTCGAAGATGGATACCTCTACTGCGGCCCATCAGGCGCGGGTCACTTTGTGAAGATGATCCACAACGGCATCGAGTA
>DNNE01000181.1:11414-11905 GCA_003487805.1 Blastocatellia bacterium
TGATGCAGGCGTACGCCGAAGGCTTTGACATCTTTCGCAACGCGAATTCCGATCAACTTCCTGAGAACATTCGCTACGACCTTAACCTTGCCGACATCGCGGAGGTTTGGCGACGCGGCAGCGTGGTTTCCTCGTGGCTGCTGGATCTTACCGCGATGGCTTTGATCGAAGATCCTGAGCTAAAGAGCTACAGCGGTTTTGTTCAGGATTCAGGCGAAGGGCGCTGGACCATTCAGGCAGCACTCGAAGAAGCTGTGCCGGCCGAAGTCTTGAGCGCGGCCCTCTATACACGTTTTCGATCGAGACAGGAACACACGTTCGCAGAGAAAATTCTTTCGGCGATGCGTAAGAAATTTGGCGGTCACATCGAACCGAAAGCTTAGTCGCTAGTGTCCGGATGCGAGATTCTCTGCGCCTCCTCTGCGGTCTCTGCGTCTCAGCGGTGAGTGGTTTTCAAGCTGATATCACCGCAGAGACGCAGAGACGCAGAG
>DNNE01000181.1:12210-13795 GCA_003487805.1 Blastocatellia bacterium
CAGAGACGCAGAGACGCAGAGACCGCGTAGAGAAAAACCAAAAATGACAGAGACCAATACCAAATCGCACATAAGTCCGCCGTGTATTCTCGTAATCTTCGGCGCGGCCGGCGATCTCACCAAACGAAAACTGGTTCCAGCGCTCTACAATCTCAGAAAAAACGATTTACTCCCTGACAACTTCGCGATCATTGGCGTCGCGCGTGCTGAGATGGATACGGCAGAATTCCGCAGTCGCTTGCGCGACGAAATGAAAGAATTCGCGACCGAAAAAGTCGAACCGGAAGTTTGGGATTGGATCGAGCAGCGGCTCTCTTATCTTTCGGGAGATTTTGATGACGAGCAGACTTTCACGCACCTGAAAGACGCGCTCGAGAAACTCGATCGAGAACGTGACACCAGCGGAAACTACTGTTTCTATTTGGCTACCGCGCCTCAATACTTTGCTCCGGTGATCCAGAAACTGGGTGCCGCCGGCTTAACGAAAGAAGGAAAGGACCGCTGGCGGCGAGTAATAATCGAAAAACCCTTCGGCTCTGATCTTAAGTCTGCACAGAAACTGAATCGCGACATCAAACGAGTATTGAAGGAAGATCAGATTTATCGAATCGATCATTATCTCGGCAAAGAAACCGTGCAGAACATCCTCGTCTTTCGATTCGGTAACGGAATCTTTGAACCCATCTGGAACCGACGTTACATCGAATGCGTGCAAATCACTGCCGCCGAGAAAGTCGGCGTCGAGCAGCGCGGCGGATATTACGAGCAGGCCGGCGCGCTCCGAGACATGGTGCCGAATCATTTGCTTCAGCTGGTGACGCTCACCGCGATGGAGCCGCCGGTGTCGTTTGACGCGCACGCGGTTCGCGATGAGCAGGCGAAGGTCCTTCATGCAGCCCAATGTCCCTCACCCGCAGAAGCCGCCCAGCGGACTGTCCGCGGTCAGTATGATGCCGGAGTGATCGGTGGCGAAGCGGTACCCGCTTACCGCAGTGAACCAAATGTCGCGCCGGATTCCAGCGTAGAGACCTTTGTCGCGCTCAAGATCCTGATCGACAACTGGCGTTGGAGCGATGTGCCATTCTATCTGCGCACGGGAAAACGCCTCGCGGCTCGCGACACTGAGATCGCCATCAAGTTTAGGAGCGCTCCGTTTATGCTTTTCCGCGACACCGAAGTTAATCAACTATCGGGTAACCGGCTCGTGCTTCACATCCAACCCGACGAAGGAATTTCTTTGAGCTTCGGAGCGAAAGTGCCCGGGCCAATTCTTAACATCGGCGCCGTCAACATGAATTTCGACTACGAAGATTATTTTGGCGACGTACCCAGCACCGGATACGAAAGGCTGCTGCACGATTGCATGATGGGCGACGCAACCCTGTTCCAGCGCGCCGATCAAGTTGAAGCCGGATGGGCTGTAGTGGCGCCGATTCAGGAAGCGTGGGCCAACGGTCCGCCGCCGGATTTTCCGAACTATGAAGCCGGAGCGTGGGGGCCGAAAGAAGCTGATGAACTTTTAGCCAGAGATGGCCATTCGTGGGACGAGACCCATGACATCAGAGGTCAGAACCGCCTGCGGTAG
>DNNE01000181.1:14103-20635 GCA_003487805.1 Blastocatellia bacterium
GTCAGAACCGCCTGCGGTAGCGGGCGGTTTATGTTTGTTCTCAGGATATTTTGGGTCGCCGGGCCCGCCCGCTACCCCGACCAGTCGGGGTTCTGACAAAGCTTCGTATCGTCGGGTGCGGTGAGCGCGGCGCCAGCCGGGCTTTTGATTGAAACGCTTCTCATCACGACCGACGCAATCCCAACAAACATGATGCAGTCGATTATCATCGCCGATTGATTCCACTACGTGCGACGCCTCGGCATCACAGCGTTCGCAACGAAAAACCTTGTCATGCTCTCCTGGTATCATGTCGCTTCCGGCAAATCCTATCATGTCGCGAACGTTCGGAGCAGCGCAGACACCGTGCGCTAGTCGATCAGGACGCCACGATAGGACAACTCTCCATCAACAATGCCTGCCGCGGTTGTGAATGGATGTGGCTCTGCTTTTCCAATCAACATGATGTGATTTACTTCAATTCCCTTCACTTTCAAATAGTCGGAAATTAAGCTGCGATGACATCGCCACCAGACTGCTTCTGAACACATGATCGCGGTGCGCTGCGTCGCCGCGATGTTGAGCAGGCGATCGATACCGGCACGAAACGCATTCGTCTCCATATAGTCTGCATAGCCGCGAAACGATTCATTGCGCCAAGCGATATTGAGCGAATCGGGGCGCGCCCGTCGCCGACCTCCCAATTCAGGAAAATGTTCGTAGCGGATATTTGCGTCCGCCAAAGAGACGTTCAATTTCTCTTTGTTGAAATGCGGATAACGGCGCGAGCCGGGATAGCTTCGTACGTCCGCCAGCACCTGAATTTCAAACGAGTTTAGCTTGTTGATGAAGTCTTCGATTGAGAGGGTCGAATGCCCGATTGTCCAGAGTGATATCTGATTTCGCATTTCGGTTCGTTAGCAATTGAAGCCGTTAAGTAAGCATTTTTGCAAGGAACGAGTAGTCATGTTTGTCCCAAACCACGCAAGCATGAAGTTCTTTATTAAATGAAAGACCTTACGCAAAGATAATTGTTGACATGGACTAGGTGGCAGAGTATAAGCCGCGTGTCCCAAAGTACCTTCTGCGCGCCGCGCGGCGCGCTCTCACAGTGACGATGCGACATGGCCGCCCCTTATTATTGTATTTGCCGCGACGCCGCATTTCTTGAACGACTCTCTATCGCGCCATAGCCAGCGCACCTGAAGGAGCATTAGATCATGACACGGTTCACATTATTAGCCTCCATTCTCCTCGCCACTTTGCTTCTCACCGGCTGCCCAAAGATGAGGGCGCCAATGCCAGCTCCAATCAAAGACAAGCTAATTCAGAACCGCATCGACAAAATAGTAGGCCTCGCTAACGATTATGATGCAGCGGTAAAGAGCTCTGATCTGAACGGTGCCCGGACAAACCGGGACGAACTGATTTTCACTTGTCTCGAGCTAATTGATGATGGCTATGACAACTTTGAGGATGAGTTCTTCCGGGGACGCGCGAACGCGAACATCGCCGGCGACGTTGCGGAATTGAGTCTAGCCGCAGTTACTGGCATAACCAACGGTGAACGCGTAAAAACCATTTTGGCGATCGTGGCAACTGCATTCAAGGGCGCCCGAAAGTCCGTAGACTCTAATCTCTTCAGAGAAAGATCCACCGAGATCATAGCGCTAAAGATGCGCGCAGCCAGGTCCCGCGTTCGGACCGACATTTACAAGGGCGTCAAAGCCCCGGTGAATGAATACTCGCTGGGGGCAGCTATCGATGACTTGGTAATTTATCTTCACGCCGGCTCGGTCACCAGCGCTCTGCTTGAATTGGCCCAGGATGCCGGAGACGACAGCAAGAAAGCGGCGAAGGCTTCCAGCGATGAAAAGGTGTCGCGCTATCTAACAAAGGAAGTCGCCGACCAGTTCAAGGTGATTCGCACCGCGGCGGAAACGCTCAGAAATAGGCTCGTGGCCGATGGTACGAAAGCTCAGGCGACCGTAGACATCAAGTCAGCACTCAAGGAACTCTACGAGCCGACTGAACTAACTGGATTGGATTCGAAACCGGCCTCCGAGTTATTTGAAATGCTTCAGGACAAAATAGAAGCATCCCGAAATGACGAAGCGCTTCGAAAGAAAGTGATGAAAGCTCTCAAAATAAGTCCGTAGCGGCCTCCGAGGGTCAAAACGAAAGCGGATCGCGATCAGCAAAAGGAGTTTAATAATGTCAGATAAAGTGCAAATCTATCCACCGGAAGGAACCTTGGACCAACTCAGCATTACCTGTCAGGGTGACGAAGACGTTTTTCGTGCGAAGCTTACAAAGTTGGTCCGTGTCGATGCCGGAACCCAAGCGACTTATCAGCCGGTTCCCTTTGAACAACCTTACGTTAAGAAAGCGCTGACGTTTGTCGATCTAGCCCACGCGTCTCCTCAACCGCCGGGAACTGACGTACTCTTTCAAAGCGCTGAGGTTTTTCTAAACAGCAATCCCGCTCAAGTCGCGGTGTACAGAGAAAAGTGACAACGTGGCGAGAGAGACGATTCTTGTCAGACTAACAGCAACCCGATCCGCGCCCTCACCTTGGATGTCGGCGGACACCAACGATTGATAAATCTCGGTCTCGGGCAGGGCGTTCACCGGTAAGGCGTATATTTTGACTCAGCCGATGTTCGGACGCAGGTTGCGTCTTTATATTTCAAGCTTCGTACTGGTGGGAGACTACTCCTGGCGGGTCTGAAACGAAGTTGAGATTAGAGACCGAGGAGCCAATGGCATGTCAGAAGATGACGCGCCAGAGTCCGAGAAGATCCAAGAGGCCAGGCAAGTCAACCTGCTCCTTGGGTGGAAAGCTAGACAATAATTAATTAAAGGAAGAGATCTAGGGAGCTAGATAATGCCAACCCTAAAACAAGGCTCATCAGGTCCGGCCGAAAAGGACCTGCAACAGAAACTGAAAAACCTCGGGTTTGATCCGAAGGGTGTCGATGGAAAGTTTGGTCCGGGAACACTCGCGGCGGTGATTGCTTTTCAAAAAAGCAAAGGACTGCAAGCGGACGGAATGGCTGGACCCGCAACGATGGCGGCGTTGCAATCTGCTGGCGCTGGCGCCACAGCCAACGTTGGTGGTGAAGTTTCAGGTGGCTCAGCCGGCGCAAGTGCGGTGAGCGCGACTCCCGCCGGGGCCGGCGGGTTGAACCTTGGCGCTCTTACCGGAAAAGTTCCGGATAATGTGATTGCTCAGATTCCCGCGGCTGCTTCCGAGTTCGGCATCACGACGAATCTAAGATTGGCCCACTTCCTCGCTCAATGCGCGCTCGAGTCCAACAATTTCACGGCCACGGTTGAAAACTTAAACTACAGCGCCCCGCGCATACTCCAAATATTTCCCAAATACTTTAAAGGTATTGACCCAAAGCTCTACGCTCACAACCCCGCAAAGCTGGGCAGCAGAGTCTATGCCAACAGAATGGGGAATGGTGATGAAGCGTCAGGCGACGGATTCAAATTTCGCGGCCGCGGATATATCCAACTGACCGGCAAGAACAACTACACCAGCTTTTCAAGTTTTGTAGGCGAAGACTGTGTCGCTAACCCTGACCTGGTAGCCACCAAACATCCTCTGGCTTCCGCGTCCTTCTTCTTTAACTCAAATAATCTTTGGGCCATCTGTGATAAAGGCGCGGACGACGCCACCGTGACGAAAGTCACGAAGGCCGTCAATGGTGGGACGCACGGTCTTGCCGAGAGACTTCAGAACTTCAAGAAGTTCATGACGGCGCTAGGCTAGGGCAGGAAAAAGTTTCAACTCGCTACCCCGGATCGAAAGGCGGCTGAGTTCAGCCGGCCAAAACCTATCTATAGGAGATGTCGGGAAGTGGTTACCCGCGTTGAAGCTTCAGAGATAACGCGAAGGTATCTGTCCAAGGTAGATTTGATTCGACCGGATCAAAGATCCGAAACGTCGAACCAGATAAATAATTCCCTATCCTCAGAAAGTGAGAGGAAACTAATAACATGGTTAAGATTGAATCTTTGGTTCCGGTTAATGGCGTTGGTTTCAGGACCAACAATCGAACTGACAATTCTCATTTCGCTACGCAGGTCGTACATGACTTGCTAATCAAGATCGCGGGCTTGTGGCACGACCTGCATCCCGATCACCCTATCTCGATCGGCCAGGTTTCGCATAAGGGCGGTGGAGAGTTTCCGCCGCACAAACAGCACAAGCTTGGCATCGAGGCTGACATGCGGCCGCTTAGCAAAGACGGTCAAGATCTTCACCTGACTTTTAACAGCCCGGAGTATAGCCGCGATCTAACGCGCGAGTTTGTTAAGTTTCTCAGGTCGAATGCAAACATGCACCAGGTGTTCTTCAACGATCCTAAGCTAATAGCAGAAGGATTAACGCATCACGCTGGCGGACACGACAACCATCTGCACCTTTGGTTCGAGGACGAGCAAGCATCTACTCCGCGCGTGCTTCGTAACTTCACCAAAGGCGATGATGTGAAGCGATTCCAGGAAAAGCTTATCGCGGCAGGCTTCCCAATCAAGGGCGGCGCGGATGGAAAGTTTGGACAGAATACCGAGGACGCGGTCCGAGCGTTTCAAACGGCACACCCTCCGTTAACCGCGAATGGTATTGCTGACGAGGCCACTCAGAGTGCCCTCGGGCTCTAAGCGACGAACTTTGGGAAGACTGTGAGGACTGGTGCGGCGAGCTTTGCCTCAAAAGTCGTTTCGGTGTAAACGAGTTTCGTGTTTAGTTCGTGTGACTTCGTGGATCGTTCCTTTTGTCAAGGAAACTAAGAACGATCCACGAAGTCACACTAACCGACACGAAACAAAAAAACCCTGCTTCTAGCGAGCCCTGTTATCTTCGCCTTGAAAATCGCGCCAGTGTTTCTGGAAAGATCCGCACGCCTTCAGGCATTTCGCTCATCGAAATTTTATTCGCGCCGGTCAGGATATCGCGCGCAGTCATCCCATAGACTTTCAGATTGTCTTCGTTGTCGGGCTTGATTACCACGCCTTTCAACTCGAGTCCTGCGAACGCGCCCTTACTGCGCGAATAAGAAAGAATTTGCGCATTGAGTCTCGCGTCGGTTGACGCGCTCGCCGATCGTCCGACCGGCCCGGCCGCTGCGCTTCCCTCACCGCCGATTTCGAATTTATCGTTCAACAAAGAATCGACGGCGCGCTCGTTCATGAACAACAAAATGTAATCGGTCGAAGCGACCCCGATCTGCAAGCCAATGCTGCCGCCGCCAAGATCGAAAAACGCCGGCGCGCTCCAACCATCGGCCACGCGACGGCTAATCACACCGCTGCCGCCACGACCGCCGACGATGAATCCACCTTTCCATACGCTTGGAAAAACCGCCACGGCTTCGGCTCGATCGAGTAAGTCATGCGGGATCGATTTCTCGCGCGTCGCCATGATCTGGCTGAATATTCGCGCGGCTTTATCTGATTGCGACGCCGCTTCCCGCGCCTTCTTTGTGTTGCGTTCGCGACCGGTCTGCGCGTTCACCAACGATGTGGCGCTGAGTAGAAAAGCGATTGCCATGAATACAAAAAGCGGATTGGTGATTCTCTTCATGCTTGTCCTCGTCAGTTAAATTTCCAATAAACCACCGGCCAGGATGCCGGTGAACCGCAGTCCCGACTGGTCGGGACTGCGCTCCCGGTACCTAATGCCTGGTCGAATATCGCGCCAACGTACGCGGGAAAATCCGCACGGATGCGGGCATTTTCGCCAGAGTCATGGCCGAGCCCGGCAACAAGAGTTCGTGTGCCCTGGTTCGATAGACCGCCATATTCTCGTCGTCATCCGGCTTGATTACGACGCCCTTAATTTCGAGGCCGGCAAACAATCCCTTGCTGCGCGAGTACGAAATAATTCCTGCTCTCAACAGCGCGTCAGTCGAAGCCGAGGCCGTGCGCCCGACGGGACCGGCGACCGCACTGCCTTCGCCACCGATTTCGAATTTATCTTTGAGCAAGCCTCCGAGCGCGTCGTCATTCATGAATAACAAAACGAAATCAGTTTTCGAGGCGCCGATCTGCAATCCCACACTCCCGCCGCCCAGATCAAAAGCGGCCGGCGCGCTCCACCCGCCCTTAACTCGCCGGCTGATCATGCCGTGACCACCGCGACCGCCAACTATGAATCCCGCCTTGATGACACCCGGAAAAACGGCGATGGCTTCCGCTTTGTCCAGAAGGCTTTGCGGAATCGCGCGTTCAGGCACATTCATGATTTCAGTGAAGGAGTCCGCGGCTTTCTGCGCGTCTCGTGACGCCTCAGCAATCTTCTTTGGATCAGTTTTTTGCGCGTGCGCGGCGCCGGCAAAGATTGCGAGCGAAATGATCGCACCGGCAATAACGCGGTTGAATTCGAATGCTCTCTTCATAAAATCCCCTTTTTCGTAAAACTTCTATCAAGCGGGGGCCAGTTAGTTCTTCTTGCTCGGTTGTTGTCAGCATAACTATAATCGCTCGCCCTGACAAACGAGTAGCGCAAGCTGTTAGCTTGCGCGCAAACTGACAGTTTGCG
>DNNE01000015.1:0-14923 GCA_003487805.1 Blastocatellia bacterium
CTATAAACATTTGGCCGCTCTGCGGCCAGGACTCGATTTGAACTAGAATCTTCGGCGGACACCCACCATTAGTGTAAGTGCCGTTCCCGGTTTAGAGGGCTGCTAAATGATCGCGAGGCGGGCGGTAGCCCGCCTCTAAACAATTATAAGAACATTTCCGGCCTAACGGCGCGAACCCCGCGACCGATAAGATCGGCTACTTCCTCTTGAGAGTCACCCGCACGGGATCGCCTAACTGATCGAACGGGATTTCCAGTTCCTGACTTTGATAACCCTTCGCTTTGATCTTCAGCTTCAGATTCCCCATGTGAATCGGCAGCAGTCCGGCAATGCCGCGCGCATCTGTATTGTTCCAGCTCTCGCAAAAGAAACCATCGGTGCGAGTCGATTCTAGTTTGACGTAAGCATCTTTGATAGGATCACCCTTCTCGTCACGAACGCGAACATCGGCGCGGCCGATTCCGTTAATGACTTTCGGCGCCAGGCCGGTGCTGGGCGGATCGTCGCGACCGGGCTCTTGCGAAAAAGCGAGAGTGAAGGCTGCAAGAATAATAAGAGAGACTGAGAGTATTTTCGACATTAAGTTTTGCTCCTGTTAGTACGCGATTACAAAATAGCCGGAGTCGGGGAAAAGGAGAGGTGCCAACCAGACGGGCACCCATGATTATACGCATTGGGCAAGTTCTTTGGAAGACTATCTTAGGAATAATTTCCCGGGCCCGCCAACAAAATGTGAAGTGAATGCAATACTATGCTGGTCGAACGGTGCTTGAAGTTATTGAAGAGGTCTAAGCGGAGGGAACAATCATGTTAATTCCATTTTTGTTATTGCTGCTGATTGCCGGTGTTTGCGGCGCCATAGGTCAGGCGATTGGCGGTTATTCGCATGGCGGATGTTTGGTCTCGATCGCGCTGGGATTTATCGGCGCCTTGCTGGGCAGCTGGCTCGCCAGACAGCTCGGCCTTCCGGAATTGGTCGCGCTCCCAGTGGCGGGGATGAAATTTCCAATTGTTTGGTCGATTATCGGCGCGGCACTGTTTGTAGCGGTTATCAACTTAATCAGCCGCCGGCGGGTGTAAGGTGTCAGAACCGGGAGCGGTAGCGACCGGATCAAAGACGCAACTTGAGTGACTGATCCGCTCACTATTGTTCGCGGTTCTGTCACCTTACCTCGCGGTGCTTATCAAACCACCAGGCCCATGGAATCAAAAGCGAGGTCAGCAGGGTGATAATCGCGAGCTTCTTCACAGTGGGCGGTGGAGGACCAAACGACGCGCCTATGTACGCCAGCAGCAGGAACAGAACGAAAGCGAGGAATGCATACAAACCGATCTTGTCCTTCGCGCGGGTCCTCTTTTGATAAGTCCAGATCCCAATCGCAAACAGCGTTACCTCGATCGCAATCGCCAGCCAGCGATGGTTCCATACACCTAACCCAACCAAACGGCTCCTCGCGTCAAGCGGCAAGTCCGACCTGTGAACAATGAAATCCATCACCCAATGACTGACGACGCCAATCCAAATGACAATGCTTCCGGCGATGTAACGCGTAAATCCGAAATACACTGACGCGTAGAGTGTCGCCCACCCAAGCACGGCGACCAGTCCATGAGAGATCGGGTACGAATCGAATTGCAGTCTAAGAAACGGGTTGCTGTTCGGCCCCATCGACACGTGTTCCCAGCCCAGCAAAAGAAAAATTGGCCAGAGCAGGTCAAGCAAAATCGGTGCGGCGATCAGCGCCGCCAATGAAGTGCGCGGCGCAAATTCTTTCGACGCGAGTCCTACTGCATAGTGTCCGATGAACATTTGTGGCGCTCACTGTACCACTTAAATCATTCGTGTGGTTTGAAAAAACTTGCTCATGTCGCTAAAGTAATCGCAACAGAGAAATAATTAAGAAGGTTTTTGGTTACTAACGTTGAGGACGAGGCCCCCGCCTGTTTGCACTTAGGGCACGAGTCCGCCTGTTAACAAGACTTTATCTGCGGCGATGCCACAGATTTTTCGTCACAGCACAAACTATCTCGCGCGCACGACGATCTTCGGCGCCATTTTTATTCTATTCGCCGCCCTCTGGGTAACGGCGGAAATCGCGCGCTCTGGCTGGAACACCGGCGCCTACATCGAGCGCCAGCAACCAATTCAATTCAGTCATAAGCATCACGTCGGCGATGACGGCATCGATTGCCGTTATTGCCATACGAGTGTGGAGACATCGGCGTCGGCCGGCATGCCGGCAACCGCAGTCTGCATGAATTGCCACAAACAGATTTGGGCCGACAGCCCTTATCTCAAGCCGGTGCGCGACAGCTTCAAAGATGGCAAGCCGCTTGAATGGATTCGCGTGCACGACCTGCCGGACTTCGCTTATTTCAATCACTCGATTCACATCAACAAAGGCGTCGGCTGTTCGACGTGTCATGGCCGCATCGATCAAATGCCGGTCGTTTCACAGACCCAGTCGTTGCAGATGGAGTGGTGTCTGGAATGTCACCGGGCGCCGGAAAACTATGTGCGACCGAAAGAGAAAGTTTTCGACATGGAATGGCGACCGCGAAATAGTTCAAAGGCTGAGATTGCGGAAGGCCTGGATTTGAAAACGAAGTATCACATACAGAAACCGGATGTGTTGACCAGCTGTTCGACTTGTCATCGATAGGTGAGCCCCTCTCCCAATGGGAGAGGGGTTGGGGTGAGGGTTTAGCGCGCGGCAAAAAATGTTTTTCTTGTTGTCGTCAGCGTTGAGTAATTGAGGAAGAAAACAATAAAAGGGCGAAGGGCGTCGTAAGCCCTCACCCTGACCCGCTCCCAGAGGGAGAGGGAATAAGAATTCAATGGATAAAGATCGTCACATAAACTTCAAGCTGTTACGCGACCGCATTCTTGGCGCTGGGAGCGCGGACGTCTCGTCCGCATCTTCCCCCAAGCAGTATTGGCGCAGCCTTGAAGAGCTCGCCGACTCACCCATCTTCGAAGAGTTTGTTCAGCGCGAGTTTCCGCACGCCGCTGAAGAATGGAACGATCCGGTTGAACGCCGAACTTTTCTGAAATTGATGGGTGCGTCGCTGGCGCTGGCAGGCTTAAGTGGCTGCGTGATTCAGCCGCCCGAGAAAGTCATTCCTTACGTCAAACAACCGGAAGAAGAAACGCCCGGCAAAGGTCTCTTCTTTGCAACCGCATATTCGCTTGGCGGGATCGCTACCCCTTTGTTGGTACGCAGCAACGAAGGCCGACCAACAAAAGTCGAAGGCAATCCAGATCATCCGAGTAATCCCGGCGCAACCGCGACCGATATTTTCTCTCAGGCATCGATCCTGACGCTCTACGATCCCGATCGATCGCAGACGCCCCTCTATCGCGGCGAGACGCGCGCCTGGACCACGTTCGTCGCTGAAATTCGTGGGCTGATTGAAAAAGAAAACGATGGATTGAAAGCGAAGAAGGGTGCGGGCCTGCGCTTTTTGACTGAGACGATTACGTCACCATCGGTCGCCGCGCAGATGAAACAGATCCTCACGGACTTTCCCGAAGCGAAGTGGCATCAATACGAACCCGTCAACCGCGATAACGCGCGCGCGGGTGCTGTCATGGCGTTCGGCCAGCCGGTGAATACAACTTACGACTTCAGCAAAGCGGATCGGATTCTTTCTTTGGGATCAGACTTTCTGTCAGCGATGCCGGGGACACTGCGCTACGCGCGCGACTACGCGGCGAAGCGAAGAAATGTAGCGCAAGCTGTCAGCTTGCGTCCTGACGCTGCCGAGCAGATGTCGCGGCTGTACGTGATCGAGAGCACGCCGACGATTACAGGTGCGAATGCGGATCATCGGTTCTCAGTGAGTCCCAGCCAATTCCAGCAGACGGCACAGCACATGTACTACGCAATTGGCGGATTTCTGAATATCGTGAGTCGTCCGCCTCTAGCATTGGATGGTCTAATTAGCCAAATCATTAACGATCTATCGTTGCACAAAGGCGCGAGCATTGTGATCCCAGGCAGATCTGCGTCTCCGAACATTCACGCCCTCGCGCATGCAATGAACGACAAGCTCGGGAACGTCGGCAAGACAGTCTTCTACACCGATCCAATCGAAGCTAATTCTGTCGATCAAACTCAATCACTGCGCGAACTGGTTACTGATATCGATGCGGGCAAAGTGGAAACGCTCATCATCATCGGCGGCAATCCGGCTTACAACACGCCGGTCGATCTCCGCCTTGATTTCAATCGGCTGGAGAAAGTGAAGCTGCGCGCGCACCTGAATCTCTACAACAACGAAACGTCTGAGATTTGTCACTGGCATATCAACGCCGCGCACTATCTCGAGTCATGGGGAGATGCGCGTGCATACGACGGCACGTCGTCGATCGTGCAGCCTTTGATTGCGCCGCTTTATGAAGGCAAGACTGCGTATGAAGTGCTGGCACTGTTCAGCGACAACTACGATCAGAAGCCGTACGACATGGTGCGGAATTACTGGTGGGCGAATCCGCCGGTCAGCCAACCAACTACAACAAACGTAGTCCGAACAATTAGTGGCTCAGGCAATCCAAACGCGGTCTTGCCTGTCTCAACTCCAAGCCCTACACCGAATGCAGCAACTGATTTCGAATCGTCGTGGCGCAAGTGTCTGCACGATGGTTTTATTCCTAACACTGCGCTGCCGGCAAAGACTGTTGCGTTGAAATCAGACTGGGCCGCATCGCTTTCACAGAAAGCAGACGGGACGTCTGCGTACCCAGGATACGAAGTTGTCTTTCGTCCCGATCCATCCATCTACGACGGCCGGTTTGCAAATAACGGCTGGCTCCAGGAATTGCCAAAGCCACTGACGAAGATCACCTGGGACAACGTCGCGCTGGTCAGTCCGAACACCGCGAAGAAACTGGGCCTGTCAGCTCAGGCATATGAAGAAGGTCAGCATGGACGCGAAGCGTATGTCGACACAATCAAGTTAACGCTTCGCGATCGCACGATCATCAAGTCAGTGCCGGCATGGATCATGCCCGGCCAGCCGGATGATGTGATTACGATTCATCTCGGTTATGGTCGCAAGCCTGTCGGTCGTGTGTGGGACACCATTCCCGATCCAGATTCGCGGTTGCCGCAAGGCGGCTTCAACGCTTACGACGTGCGCTTTTCCAATCAGCAATGGTCAGCGACCGGCGCTTCTGTCAGCAAAACCGCGGAGCGTTTCTTAATCGCTTCGACCCAGGCGCACTTCACCATGGACGGGCGCGACCTCCTGCGCGCCAGCTCGATTGAAGAATACCAGCACGAAAGAGATCGTCTCGCGGAAGAACGAAAGGATCAGAATAAAGAGAATCACGACCTCTCTTTGTATCCCGATTTCGATTACAAAAATCAGGGCAATGGTTACGCGTGGGGCATGTCGATCGACTTGAACAGTTGCGTCGGCTGCAACGCCTGCATGATTGCCTGCCAGTCAGAGAACAACATTCCGATCGTCGGCAAGGAACAGGTCGCGCGCAGCCGCGAGATGCATTGGATTCGCGTCGATGCTTACTTCAAAGGCGATGAACAGAAACCCGAAGGGCCTTTCTTTCAGCCGGTGCCGTGCATGCATTGCGAGAATGCGCCGTGCGAGCCGGTATGCCCGGTCCATGCGACGGTCCATAGCTCTGAAGGCCTGAACGACATGGTCTACAACCGCTGTGTGGGCACGAAGTATTGTTCGAACAACTGTCCGTACAAGGTCCGCCGCTTCAACTTTTTCCTGTATCAGGATTGGGAAACGCCGACGTATCAATTGATGCGGAACCCGGACGTGTCCGTGCGTAGCCGCGGCGTGATGGAGAAGTGCACTTACTGTGTGCAGCGAATTCAGTCGGCAAAAATTCAATCAGAAATAGAAGGCCGGCCAGTGCGCGACGGCGAGATCGTGACTGCTTGCCAGTCAGTGTGTCCGACCGAAGCAATCGTGTTCGGCAACATCAACGATCCAAACAGCAAGGTTTCTAAAATGAAAGCGTTAGAGCGCGACTATTCATTGCTCGGCGAATTGAACACGAGGCCGCGCACGACATATTTGTCAGCGCTGCGAAATCCGAACCCGGAAATCAAGGGATGAGGAAAAGAGCCACAGATGAACACAGATTTTCACAGATAAAAACGCTTTTTTTGATCTGTGTTTATCCGTGTGCATCTGTGGCTGCTAACTAAATGGACGAACGAGACGACGATCTGCACACTTCGATTCACGCGACGCATCCGGTCGTGGGGACTGAGCTGACCTTCGGCTCAGTCACCGACAAGATCAGCGCGATCGTGCTGAAGCGAAAGACGCCGATTGGCTGGTTCGTCGGCTTCGCGGTTTCGTTTGCGCTCTTCCAATTGATGCTGCTGACGATCACGAAGATGTTGTTCGTCGGCATTGGATTGTGGGGAGTCAATGTCCCGGTCGCCTGGGGCATGGACATCCTGAACTTCGTCTGGTGGATCGGGATTGGTCACGCCGGAACTTTGATCTCCGCCATTCTCCTGCTGTTGAGACAAAAGTGGCGTACGTCCATCAATCGATTTGCCGAAGCGATGACTTTATTCGCAGTCGCGCAGGCCGGCATGTATCCAATCATGCACCTGGGGCGGCCATGGCTCGCCTACTGGCTCTTCCCTTACCCGAACACGATGGGCATCTGGCCGCAGTTCCGCAGTCCTTTGATGTGGGACGTGTTCGCGGTATCGACTTATGCGACCGTGTCGGCCATGTTCTGGTTCGTTGGTTTGATTCCCGATTTCGCGACGCTGCGCGATCGCGCAAACAGCAAATCATTCCGAATTATCTACGGTATGCTGGCGATGGGGTGGCGTGGATCGGCGCGTCACTGGCATCGCTATGAAACGGCGTATTTGCTGCTCGCGGGACTGGCAACCCCGCTGGTGCTTTCAGTGCACACGATCGTCAGTTTCGACTTCGCCGTCGGCATTATTCCCGGCTGGCACGCGACGATCTTTCCGCCTTACTTCGTGGCCGGCGCGATCTACGCGGGATTTGCGATGGTGCTCTTGCTGACGATCCCGCTGAGAAAGATTTACGGACTGGAAAGCTTTATCACAATGCGTCACATGCACAACATGGCCAAGGTGATGTTGGCGACCGGTCTGATCGTTTTCTACGGCTATCTGATCGAAGCGTTTTTCGGCTGGTATAGCGGCAATCAATACGAACGGTTCATGATTTGGAACCGCATGCATGGTCCCTACGCGCCGTATTACTGGACGCTGATTCTTTGCAATGGATTGACGCCACAGTTTCTCTGGTTCAAGAAAATTCGCTCGAATCTTTTGCTGCTGTGGCTGATCTCGATTGTAGTAAGCATCGGCATGTGGCTCGAGCGGTTCGTGATCGTCGTTACGAGTTTGCATCGGGATTACCTACCGTCTTCGTGGGGCATGTATAAACCATCGCAATGGGACTGGGGAATGTTCATCGGCACGATCGGGTTTTTCTTTGCACTGCTGTTTCTGTTTATCCGCTTCCTGCCGATGATATCGATTTTCGAGATGCGCACGATTCTGCCGGAAGCGGAAGTGGACGAAGGATAGGTTTGAAGAGATTTATTTATCATTTGTCATTGGACATTTGTCATCTGGTCAATTGTGGCTAGTGTGAGCGCAGTTCGTATGGTTTCGTGGAGCGTCCTTCTCTCACAATGAACAGACGATCCACAAAGCCCCACGAAGTAACACAAACAAGGTCACGAACAATGACCAAATGATAGATGTCAAATGATGAATGGAAAATGATTTGGGTTCATGAAGCGTAAGCACTCAACCTTATACGGCGTGATGGCCCAGTTCGATAATCCGAGCGCGCTGGTGGCGGCGGCGCGCGAAACGTACGAAGCCGGCTATCGACAGATCAATGGCTACTCGCCGTTTCCGATTGAAGAATTATCCGAGGCGATTGGGTTCAAGAGGTCCGTGCTGCCGATTATCGTTTTGATTGGCGGGATCATCGGCGCGCTGGGCGGATTCTTTATGCAGTACTGGATGGAAGTTGTGGACTATCCCATCAATGTCGGCGGGAAACCTTTCAATAGTTGGCCGGCATTCATTCCCATCACGTTTGAATGCACCGTGCTGGTAGCGGCGTTCTCGGCCGTTTTGGGCATGCTGGCGCTGAACAAGCTGCCGCAACCCTATCATCCGGTTTTCAACGCGCCGAATTTTGCGTTGGCAACGCGCGACAGTTTCTTTTTAGTGATCGAGTCGAAAGATCCGAAATTCGATCACGATGAAGCGGTGCGGTTTTTGCGGAGTTTGGAAGCCAGGGAAGTTGTAGATGTTGAGTTGTAAATCAATGGGCAGTTCGCGCAGATTTGGAGTGCGGTGGCAAGCGCAGCGCGACACCGCTTTGGATTCCGTCTGGTCCGATCGATCTTCAGCCGATCCAAAGCGCCGTCGCCGCTTCGCTCTGCCGGCGCACTCCAAATTAGTGCTCGTTCTTTTACTGCTCACTGCTCACTGCTCACTGCTCACTGGTTGCAGAAGAGACATGCAGGATCAACCAAAGGCGATCGCTTATCGCGAGAACTCTTTCTATAAAGACGGGACCGGATCGCGGCCGCTGGTTGAAGGGACGGTTCCCCGCGGTTACCTGAGACAAGAACGCGAATACTACACCGGGAAAAAATCGGCGGCTCCGAGTGCAACGCCGCAGACGCAGACCGCCGCGACCCAAAGCACATCGACGCCGCTTTATCCTGATGACGTTGAAACGATTCCGATGACGATTACGAAAGCGGATTTGGATCGCGGGCAGGAGCGCTACAACATCTACTGCTCGGCCTGTCATGGCATGACGGGATATGGCGACGGGATCGTCGCGCGAAGGGGATTCAACAAGCCTTCACCGGCTAACTATCACCAGGATCGTCTGCGGCAAGCGCCGGCGGGCCATTTCTTTGACGTGATGACAAACGGTTGGGGCGCGATGCCGTCTTACGCTTCCCAAATCCCCGTCGAAGATCGTTGGAGGATTATTGCGTACCTTCGCGCGTTGCAGTTGAGCCAGCAGGGTAATAGCCCGACCGTGAATGATCGGGGCAGTAGCCCGACCGTAAGGGAGGGCTCATCACGCAAATGAAGCCACTTGGTTACACACCACCAGCCGAACTCAGCCGCGTCAGTATGCGCGCGCTGATCGTTGGCGTTGTGTTGACGGTCCTGCTTCTGATTGGCGCCTTTACCGATCGCACGCAATTCTTTCACGCGTATCTGGTCGGCTTCATTTTCTGGATCGGAATCACAGTCGGCAGTTTGGCCCTGCTGTTACTGCAACACCTGACCGGCGGCGCCTGGGGCGTAGTCATCAGGCGGGTGCTCGAAGCGTCAACGCGGACGCTGCCGCTGATGCTGATACTTTTTATTCCGATCGTCTTTGGACTGAAACAGATTTATCCATGGACCAGTGCGGCGTTCATGAGCGAGACGCCGGCGTTGCAGCAGAAGGCGCATTACCTGAATCCGTCGTTCTTCATGATTCGAGCGGCCATCTACTTCGCCTTATGGTCACTGTTGGCGCTGCTGGCGAACTGGTTGTCGTTGGAACAGGACCGCGCGGATTCGAAAACGGTTCGCAAGCGTTTGCAAATAATCAGCGGTCCGGGGCTCGGACTCTTGATCATCTCGATCACGTTTGCGTCAATCGATTGGGTGATGTCGCTTGAGCCGGCCTGGTCATCGACGATCTTTGGTTTGATTTTCGTGGCGGCTTGGAGTCTGAGCGCGCTCTCATTCACCATCGTCGTCATGTCGTGGCTGTCGAAGCGCGCTCCCATGGATCGAGTTGCGCAGCCTCGTCACTTTCAGGACTGGGGCAATTTATTGTTGACGCTCGTGATGCTTTGGACGTACTTCACGTTCTCGCAATACCTGATTATCTGGTCCGGCAATCTACCGGAAGAGACAATCTGGTACGTCGCGCGCAAACATGGCGGGTGGGGAGCAATTGCGCTGGCAATCGCAATTCTGCAATTCGCGTTTCCATTTATGACTCTGTTATCGCGCGCCGCCAAAAAAAGTTCAGAAAGGTTAGCGACGCTGGCTGTGCTGATCTTGATCATGCGCGTCGTCGATGTGATCTGGCTGATCGAGCCGGCTTTTAATAAAAGTGCCGAGGAACATTTTCATCTGAGTTGGATGGACGTAGTAGCGCCACTCGCGATTGGCGGATTGTGGATCGCTACCTTCGCCTGGCAGTTACAGAAACGCGCGCTGGTGCCGCTCAACGATCCGCAGCTCGAGCAAGCACTGGAAGTCGTGCACGGGCACTGAGCGACAGTTCGTTTAGAGGCGGGCTACCGCCCACCATTTTTTCCGCTGGGAAAGGCGGGCAGTAGCCCGCCTCTAAACGACAGATTAATTAGTTTAATTGGATGGCTGACAAACATCACATCACTGAGACACCCGACACGTCGTACATCAAGAACCTCGATGTCGCGCACGAGATGAGCGATGTTCACATTGACGGCATCGCCAAGTTTGTCGTCGGTCTTTTTATCCTGATGGTCGCGTCGTTTATTTTGATGTGGGCGCTGTTTCGTATTCTGGAATCAAAAACGGTCGACGCACCGCCTTCGCCGATGGCGCTCAGGGAAAAGGATCGCTTGCCGCCTGAGCCGCGTCTGCAGTCGGCGCCCGGATTCGCGGAAGAACTGGACAAGACCGCGCAGGCACAGAAAGAAAAGAAAGCGGAATTGAGCCCTCAGATTACCGGCAATACGCCGGCGCCGAAAGATCCGAAGTGGGAAATCCGCGTGCTGCACGATCAATGGAACGAAGTACTGAAGAATGGCCCCGTCGATCAAAATGGGCAGCATTACGGAATGCCGATTGATCAGGCGAAAGAACAGGTGTTGAAGCAGTTGGAACAGCAAAAGAAGCAGTAGGCAGTTGGCAGTAAGCAAAATGCAGAAGGCAAAACTCAGGAAGAGCCGGTTGATCGATCCGAGCCGAGGTCGATCGTGTCGATCATTTATTGGTTCGTGTCTTTTCGTTACCGCCTTCTGCCTTCTGCCTTCTGCCTTCTGCTTTGCTCAGCCCGGGGTGCCGCAACCAAATTCTCCGTTGTACGGCGGCGGCGGGAACTCTGGTCAATCTTCAACCGGACTGCCGCCGGTGCTGAAGAAGGTGGGCATCGATCAGCATCTGAATGAGCAACTGCCCCTCGACGCTGTTTTTAAGGACGAGCAAGGTCGAGACGTACGCCTGGGCCAGTTCTTCAACGGCAAGCCAGTGGTATTGTCACTCGTTTATTACCAGTGTCCGATGCTGTGCAATCAGGTTATGAATGGGATGCTCGGATCATTCCGGCAGATCTCTTTCAATGTAGGCGAACAATTCGAGGCGGTCACCGTAAGTTTTGATCCGAATGAAACGCCGGTGCTGGCCGCGGCAAAGAAACAAACCTATGTTGCCGGCTACAACCGCGCGAATGGTGCCGCGGGTTGGCACTTTCTTACGGGCGACGCCGCGAACATCAAGCGGCTGGCGGACGCGGTCGGTTTTCGCTACACCTGGGACGAGCAGACAAAACAATTTGCGCATGCAAGCGGAATCATGATCGCGACTCCCGAAGGCAAGCTGGCGCGATACTTCTACGGCATTGATTATCCGCCGAAAGATTTACGCCTCAGCCTGGTCGAAGCATCCGCGAACAAGATCGCGACGCCGGTCGATGCGCTGATGCTGTACTGCTATCACTACGATCCGTCGACGGGAAAATATGGAGTCGTGATAATGAATGTGATGAGAGTGGCGGGCGTCATCACCATCATTTTGATCGTTGGGTTGTTGTTCTTGCTGAGGAAGATCGGCCGGAGGCGTGCCCGAATGATCGTGTCGGAAGCCCGACCGTGAGGGAGGGCGTGAGACGATTTCAGATTCAAGATTCAAGATTCAAGATTCAAGATTTGAGATTTGAGATTTGAGATTTGAGATTTGAGATTGAAAACGTAGATGCAATCCTGGTTTCCATTCATACCTGAAAGCGCCTCGACTATGTCGGGCGACGTAGACGCCTTATTTCTTTATCTTTGCGGTGTCACCGTCTTTTTCGCCTTACTGATTGGCGGCATCATTGTTTTTTTCGTCCTTCGCTATCGCCGCCGCAACCCTTTCGAGATCCCGCGACCCATCGAAGGTTCGCAAACGCTGGAAACCCTTTGGTCAGTAATTCCTTTGCTGATCGCGATGAGTTTCTTTGTTTGGGGAGCCAGTCTCTACTATCGGCAGTATCGCCCCGCGCAGAATGCTCTGGAAGTCTACGTAGTCGGCAAACAGTGGATGTGGAAGTTTCAGCATGCGACCGGCCAGCGCGAGATCAATGAACTACATGTGCCCGTCGGCCGCAAGGTCAAATTGATAATGGCGTCCGAAGATGTGATTCATGACGTCTTCGTTCCGGCGTTTCGCATCAAGGCCGATGTGGTGCCCGGCAAGTACACGACGGAATGGTTTGAAGCCACGAAGCCGGGACGCTATCACTTTTTCTGCGCGGAATACTGCGGAATGAATCATTCGGGGATGGGCGGCTTCGTCGTGGTGATGGAACCAGCTGAATATGAAAACTGGTTAAGCGGCAACGCAGGTGAATCCTCGCCAGCAGCCGCGGGGCGCGGACTTTATGAGTCGCTCGGTTGTGTTTCTTGTCACGGCGCAAATGCGGAAGGCGGACGTGGGCCGGCGCTGACTGGCGTGTATGGGAGCAAAGTCGTATTGAATAACGGCCAGAGCGTTACGGCCGATGAGGGCTATATCCGTGAATCGATCTTGAATCCGCAGGTGAAGATTGTTACCGGGTTCGGCCCGATCATGCCATCGTTTCAAGGCCAAATTAGTGAAGAGCAACTCTTGCAGGTTGTCGCATATGTAAAGTCGCTCTCGACGGCGAAACCCGAAACGTCTACAGCAAAGCCGCCGCCGGCGTCGGCGACGCCGAACGCAACGCCAAAGAAGAAATGATTTGTTTAGAGGCGGGCTACCGCCCGCCCGTTTTCAGTGAACGATTATGTTGACGGATCGAAACCAGCAAAATTCAAGACGGCGGGCGGTAGCCCGCCTCTAAACGGTTAGATCGTATAAACGGTTAGATCGTAGGATTCATGGAAGAATTCGAAATACCAATACCGCCACGAGCGAATTATCTAAACGCTGAGCACGGCTTGAAGTCGTGGCTGCTCACCAAAGATCACAAGCGTATTGCGCTGCTTTATCTCGGCGCGATCAGCTTCTTCTTTTTCATCGGCAGCCTCTATGCGATGGCGATTCGGCTCGAGTTGCTCACCCCGCAGGGCGATCTGGTGCAGTCGAGCACCTATAACAAAATGTTCACCCAGCACGGGATCATCATGGTCTTCTTCTTTTTGATCCCATCGATTCCGGCGACGCTGGGAAACTTCTTGATTCCGATGATGATCGGCGCCAAGGACCTCGCCTTTCCGCGCATCAATCTACTGAGCTGGTACATCTACATTATTGGCGGCGTGGTCACGATTTATGCATTGCTCGCCGGCGGCGTCGATACGGGTTGGACCTTCTATGTTCCTTACAGCACGACCTTTTCCAATTCATACGTGATCGCGACGGGTCTGGGAATTTTCATTAACGGATTTTCTTCCATCCTCACGGGCCTGAATTTCATCGTCACGATTCATACGATGCGCGCGCCCGGCATGACCTGGTATCGCCTGCCTCTATTCGTCTGGTCGCACTACGCCACCAGCCTGATCATGATTCTGGGCACGCCGGTCATTGCGATTACGATTCTGTTGGTTGCTCTCGAACGGCTCGCGCACATCGGTATTTTTGATCCGGCGGCCGGAGGCGATCCGGTTTTGTTCCAGCACTTGTTCTGGTTCTACTCACATCCGGCGGTTTACATCATGGTGTTGCCTTCCATGGGAGTGATTAGCGAGATCATCGCGAATTTTTCGCGCAAGAATATTTTTGGCTATAAGTTTGTCGCCTTCTCAAGCCTGGCGATCGCGGTGTTTGGTTTTCTCGTCTGGGGCCACCATCTTTTCGTCGCCAGCCAATCAGTTTACGCGGGCATGATCTTTTCTTTCCTGAGCTTCGCCGTCGCGATCCCTTCCGCGATCAAAGTCTTCAATTGGACTGCGACCCTTTACAAGGGATCGATCTCTTACGACACGCCGATGCTCTACGCGCTCGGCTTCATCGCTTTGTTCACAATTGGGGGCATGACCGGACTATTTCTGGCATCGCTGGCGGTTGATGTGCATGTGAGTGACACCTACTTTGTGGTGGCGCATTTCCACTACATCATGGTGGGCGGAGCCCTGTTTGGCTATCTTGGCGGCTTGCATTACTGGTGGCCCAAGATTAGCGGCCGCATGTATCCGGAAGGCTGGGGAAGATTCGCTGCGCTGGTGGTCTACGTCGGCTTCAATCTAACGTTCCTGCCGCAATTCGTGCTCGGCTACATGGGCATGCCGCGACGCTATCACACTTATCCGGCCGACCTGCCTTCGTGGCAAGTGCTGCATGTCTTATCAACCGCGGGTGCATCGATACTCGGTGTGGGTTTGATGATTCCGCTGATCTATCTGGTCTGGTCGATGCGCTACGGGAAAATCGCATCAGCGAATCCGTGGAATTTGCCGGGGCTCGAATGGCAGACAGCCTCGCCACCGCCGACCCAGAATTTTCTGACGACGCCGATTGTCACGCACGAAGCGTACGAGTTTGCGCCGCCAGAGCATAAAGAAGTAGTTGGAAAGTTTGAGCGACAACAACCAGCAGAGACTTGATGTCTATCTGTTTAGCGGCGGGGCCCCCCCCCCCCGGCGGCAGCGCCCCCCCCCCCCCCCCCGCCCCCCCCCCCCCCCGCACCCCCCGGGGGGGGGGGGGGCGGCCCCCTCCCCCCCCCCCCC
>DNNE01000015.1:15162-27958 GCA_003487805.1 Blastocatellia bacterium
GCAGTAGCCCGACTCTAAACGAGCGGAGAAACTTATTTGGCTGAGGGACTAGCAACAACTCACGAACACCCAACGCACCACGCGGCGTTGCAGCACCACTTTGAGAACATGGAGCAGCAGCGCGAAGCGGGCACGCTCGGCATGTGGGTTTTTCTCGTCACCGAGGTCATGTTCTTTGGCGGCATGTTCCTCGCTTACACGCTCTATCGCTATCAATATCCGGTCGCCTTCGCGACCGCGAGCAATCACCTCGACATCCGGCTCGGCGCGATCAATACCGGCGTGCTGATTGTCAGCAGCTTCACTATGGCGATGGCTGTTTACACGACGCAGATTGGGAAACGAAAGGGCGCGATTCTCTGCTTGATCCTGACGATGATTCTGGGCGCGACGTTCTTAGGGATCAAGGCCGTCGAGTATCACGACAAGTATCGCGACCATTTGATACCGGGCCAGTTAATTCCTGGCCATCCGTTCAGTCCTGAAATTGCAAAACCCGGGGAGACCGATCCGCACAAGCTACATCTTCCAGTAGGCGTTCCCCTCGGCAACGTTGAACTTTTCTATTGGATTTATTTCGCGATGACCGGCATGCATGCCCTGCACATGATCATCGGCCTGGGCTTGATGACGTGGTTAACAATCAAGACCTGGCGCGGCCGTTTTGGTCCGGAGTACTACGCCCCGGTTGAAGTCTCAGGACTGTATTGGCACTTCGTGGATATCATTTGGATCTTTTTGTTTCCGTTGCTCTATTTGCTGGGAAGACATCTGGAAGGACACATTGGATAAAGGTGGTTTAGAGGCGGGCTACTGCCCGCCAGAAAGCGGCGGGCGTTAGCCCGCCTCTAAACGCAGATGAGCGCACACATTGTACAGCCGCGAGTTTACGTCACGATTTTCCTGGCGTTAATGCTTGGCACTGGTCTGACGGTGATGGCGGCGTTTCATGATTTTCCCGGCCCGCTCAACGTCGTAGTGGCGCTGACGATTGCGGTCGTGAAAGCAACGCTGGTCGTGCTCTTCTTCATGCACGTGCGTTACAGCGGCAGGCTAATCTGGCTGGTAATTTTCGCGGCGCTGTTCTGGCTGGGAATTATGTTCGCGCTCACTATCAGCGACTACTGGACGCGCACGTGGCTGATGCCGCTGGGGTCGTGACGATTAGAAGCCGCGCAAATCTGCGACTCAATTCACTCACCTAAAAACAACTGCCGTTCACGCACGTTAATCACCTTCTGACAACTATCACATCGAAGCTGCAAAGTCGCGTCTGAGGTTCTAATGGTAGCGCCGCAATTGGGACAAGGCTCCTTAATCTCGGCGGTCACAAAAAGATCTCGCAACATGAACAATGGGATGATTAGACCGGCGACCAGTAATGGGATCCCAAAAATCAAACCGATGCTCGTGCCCTGACCGACAGTGAGGCTGATGATTAAGCCGGCGATGAAAAGAATCAATCCGACTGCCACACTGAATGAAAAACCATAAGCACTGTCAAAGGTGCGGCGTGGCTTGGCGGCTTGCGTGGTTTCCTCTGCCATAAGAATCCCTTTCTTGTTCCTGCGCCACTATTATTCGACGGAATTGGTTCTTGTCAAACCGATAGGGTCATAAGTCCGGGAGAAGCAAGAACGATCCACGAAATCACACTAAATCGGCACGAAAGACGTTTCGTGTGGATTCGTGGATCGTCATACTTGGCGCGAGGCTCAAGGTCGGCTTCTGATACGCTCGCAATGCTGCTAAACTTTCCGTTTTCGTTTAGGGGAGAATTCTTAACAATCACTTATGAGCAACGAAACTTCTTTCGAAACTTTCCTGGGTCAGCAAAATGAAGAGGCCTGGGCCTCAGCCCTGGCGACACTGCTTCGATCCATTCACGAAGTCGATCGCACCGCGACCCAAATCTGGTTTGCGTTCTATCCGCTGTCGCTCTTTTCCGCCCTTAGAGATGCTGACGATCGCGACCAGCTCGTCCAACAGTTACTCTTGCAGGGCGATTACGAACTGAAAGATCAGATCGACAGGTCGCATCGATTTCTTTACGGCCATCGTTTCTGGCCGCAGATCAGGAAGGCCGTGGCAGCGCATGCTGATTCGTTCGCAGAGTCCGCGCACACCTCTCTGCCGGATCAGATCTTCACGGTCGCGCGTGCGGTCGCTCAGCAGTCAAAGACGGACGAATCGCTTTTGGTCGGCATCACCGCCGTTGCCTTCATGACGGTGCAGCAGACAGGTCTGGACGCGTTCAAAGCTGCGCCGGGCACGATCGGCATCGACAAAAAGCATGCGAAAAAATCTCCCGAACAGATTCTTCGCGACCGCGCCAAAGTCGACAGTCAGGGCCTGCTCGGTTTTCTTAAGACCGTCAACAAACAATTCACCGTCACGCATGACGAGAACGACAATCAGGCGAACTACAAATTGAATGAAGGTCAGGATCTCGCCTGGGGCGCTGCTGAAGATCGATCGCGCGACTGGGTAGCTATCGATCCCCGGCGCATGGAGGGGCCGATTCCCGTCGAATGTCGTTCCGCTTCGTGCGGCACCTGCTGGGTCGGCGTCGTTGGCGGAGCGGAGAGGCTTTCCGACGTCGGTGTGCGTGAAGGAAAAAAGATCAAAGAGTTCGGTTACATCGACAGCGTCGAACCTAAACCGCTAATTCGTTTGGCGTGTCAGGCGTTGGCGCAAGGCGCAGTCTCAGTCGTGATTCCCCCGTGGAATGGACAGTTTGGAAAGTATCTGAAGTCGTTAAAGCGGGACCAATCGGAACATGTGAGTCCGATCCGAGAGGCGCCATCCGAAGCGCCACGAAAGGAAACTCTTAACTAATCATTTTTGATTTGTCATTTGGCATTTGACGTTCATGCGGTTCGTGTTGCTTCGTGGATCGTTTTTCCTGCGTCAATAGAACGATCCACTAATTCACACGAAAAACCACGAACAGCGACTGGAGCGCAAGCGTCCTCGCTTGCAACCACCGCTCGGTGCAGCAACCGAGACGGTTGCGCTCCAGTCTCATGACATTAGTGATTCACTCTCGTCCATCAACGAAGTCTTCGCCACTCTTGCTCGTCCTGGGCGCTGCGATTCTCTGGAGCACCGGCGGTCTCTTCATCAAAGCCACTCATCTTTCGGCGTTCGAACTTTCATTTGGCCGATCGCTACTCGCCGCCATCACGATCGCGATCTTCACGCGCAAGGAAGGCTTTGGCATCAATCCAGTCAGCGCGGTCACTTCAATTCTGTACGCGGCGCTGTTGATTCTCTTCGTGCTCGCCACCAAACTGACGACCGCCGCCAACGCAATTTTTCTCCAATACACGGCGCCCGTTTACGTTCTGATTCTCGAGCCGCTCTTTTACAAAGAGAAGTTTCGCTCGCGTGACTTCATCACCGTCGCCGCCTGCATCGCCGGCATGTCTCTGTTTTTTGTCGGCAAGCTGCGGCCACAGGATGTCACCGGCAATTTGTTCGCGCTCGCATCGGGTGCGTGTTTCGCACTCTTCTTCCTGCTGTTGCGACATTCGAAAGCTCGTCAGGTCAATCGCGCCTCTTCAGCGATCTACGGCAATCTGATTTGTGTGCTGATTTGCGCGCCGGCGTTTTTTGGTGCGCTGCAGCGCGGGATAGGCGCGGGAGACTTTGGGCGCATTGCTTATCTCGGCGTCGTGCAGATTGGATTTGCTTATCTGCTGTTCACCCTGGCGATGGCTCGCGGTGTGCGATCGCTTGATGCAAGCATCATCGGCTACGTCGAGCCGGTGCTGAATCCGGTCTGGGTTTTTCTTTTTATCGGCGAACGGCCCAGCGGTTGGGCGCTCGTTGGGGGTGCGATTATCGTCGCTTCGGTGCTTGGCCACATGATTCTTGCGGCGAAAGCCAAAAGAAAACCGTTCGCAGTCTAGTCAAACCTAATTCTTCCGAATCCAATAAACGTCGCGTAACGCATACCGCGAAGTTGTCCGCGCCGAAGTATCGACTTGCCGCGGCGAGATGAACGCGGTGTGTGGTTCCATGTCCAGACTGTTTCGCGGGTGCCGCTGCAGCTGGCCGCCTTTCACTTCCGCCTTATAGCTCTTGAACGGCTTTCCGTTCACCTTTGCGACTACCGTGTACTCGCCATCTCTCTTAGTTAGATCGGCCAGCGTCATCCAACGGACCGGGGTCACCGGCAAAACAAATTCGTGACGCAGAAACTGCCAATCAGTTTGGGTCGGCACCACCGGACTTCTGGTGGCTGCGATCTCCTGACCGCCGTACATCAAGTGCAGCGTGACCATCGGATCTTTGGTGCCGGGAGGCAGCTCTCTCAGGCTCGTCCACCAACTGAACTCGAGGTGGCTGTCGGGATCTTCGGCGCGGACAGAAAAATGGGCGAGGTCGCGCCACGGTCCTTCGCGCACGAAAGTATTTTTTGGATTGAAAGGGTCGCTGCTCGCTTCGCGCTTCATCGTGAACGGCAGACTGGTAATCGGTTGGCCGTCGACTTTCACCGACAGCACGTAATCGCCAGGCTCGCCGATTGGTGCCAGGCCGGCCACGGCGTCCGGCAGAAACATTCCGAATGCGGTGTAGCTGGCCAAGGGCGTTTCCAGACGCAGAGGAACTTCGGCGACGACATCGCCGTTCGGTCGCGAGATGACAAAGGTCGCCTTCTTGGCCGGCGGTGGAAAGACAACTTCCAGATTCTCAACCAGGAAGCCGCCCTGGTTTTCGTAGAAACGCAATTCCATCAGGTATTGGTATTCGATGGCCGGCTTGTAAGACGGTGAAGCTGACGCGGTCTGCTCGGCAGTTGCACGCGGACTCTCAGTTGATGTTGGCGCCGGGTTCGACGAAGGTTGAGCCGGTTGATTCTGTCTCGGCCTGGGAATCCTCGGTCTTAATTGTCCAAAGCCGGAGAGATTCGCCGCTCAGAATGTAAAATATGAAGAAGGCTTTTCTCATTTGTTCGTCCTTCTCGGCCCTCAAACGCATTGGCCGGGCTGATTGAGCTCTCGTCGATGTACAGCCTTGAGGGTCAGGGCGCCAGGGTTATTTCCGCCCAGCCACAACAATCTTCTTCATGGTTACAACTATGATTAGTCGCCGATGCAATTGTGCAATCATCGCCCGAGCTTAGCTTGTTGAGACACAGACAACCTCTCCCCTGCCAAGCTCCGTCCGGCAGGGCATAGAGTCGCGTTAGTAAGTGACCAGGGATTGAGGCAAGTACGAATCGCGGTTCTCGCCGCAGAGCGGCGTTCGTTTGCTTTGGCGGCGATCGCCGCGGCTTCTTCGAAACGTCGAATTGCCTCGCCCGTCTGACCTGAACGCCAGCGGGCCAGCGCCAGAATGTTTTGTGGCTTTCAGTTGGGTGGTGAGGTCACCATTGCTTTGACTGAGAGACAGCGCCTGGCTGGCGCTCTGGCCTGCCTTTTCCCATTCCTGCTTCATTGTATGTTGGACGGCGGCGGCGGGAGCAAGCATTGGGAGGCGACGTTTCTTTACTATCTCGCGGAAGCGAACCGCCTGCTCGGACTCAACGACGACGCAATGACCATCTATCGACAGCCAATCGATGCCGTCGAACAGGCGCGCACGCTTTCAATTCCAAGTGAAGTTTCGCGCGCCGGCATCGTCTCAGCGCGTCACGATGTGTTTGCCGGAACAATTGATTTTATGGTCAGCCGGCATCGCGAAGCGGAAGCATTCGAGATTGCTGAAGCCTGGCACGCCCGCGCTTTGCTGGACATCCTCACAGAATCGCGAGTCGATCTGACAAAAGACCTGAGCGCGTCACAACGCGAGCAGGAAGATAAATTGTTTGCGCGTATCTCAAGTGTTCAGAGAGAGCTTTGGAGCGCAGGTGGGCGGGCGGCGCCTGAAGAGGAACTGAAGATGAACTTGGCGCGTGCGGAAAACGAACTCGAGTCGTTTCAGCTTGAAATGCGCCGATCGAATCCACGTTACGCCGGAGTCAAATATCCCCGGCCGCAAAAAGCTGAAGAGATCACCGCGAGATTTTCCGACGATGGCACTGCGTTAATCGAATTTGTCCTGGGCGATCAGAAGTCTTTCGCGTGGATTGTTCACGGCGGCCGGATTTCATCAGTAGTGCTGCCGCCGCGCAAACAGATCGAAGCGGTTGTCTCTAACTATCGCGCTGCACTCAATGAGCATGTATCTGCGCTGACGGTCAAGACCTCGATCGCCAGCACCGATCTCCTGGGAAGTCAGCTTTACGAAACACTCTTTGCGCCGCTCGAGTCACAGCTTAAGGGCGCACACTCAGTCGTCATCGTTCCGGATGGCGTGTTGTTCTATCTACCGTTTGAATCGCTGCGCCGCGCGGCCGTCGCTTCAAAGAAAGAGGCAGACGCACCTTACCTGATTGAACGCTTTGCAATCAGCTACGCGCCCTCCGCAACGGCGCTGCGCCTGATTCAAGACCCGAAAGAAAGTACAACCGGCGCACGGGGCCTGGTTGCTTACGGAGATCCGATTTACACCGCCGTTAAGTTCGATTCGTCGAGCGCTCAGACCGGGCGCGGGGCAGAGCTTACTTCCCTGCCCTACACGCGCGACGAAGTAAGCGCGATTGCTTCACTGTTCGCTCTGGCAGACCGTCACGCGTACACCGGCGCTGAGGCGACTGAAGCTTCGGTCAAGTCTGCCGATCTCAGCCACATTCGCTATCTGCATTTCGCGGCGCATGGGGTGATCGACGAAGACAATCCGATGCGATCGGGAATTGTTCTGTCTCGGGTGGCGCAATCAAACGAAGACGGCACCTTGCAGATGAATGAAGTGGTGCGATTAAAGTTGGGCGCTGAAGTCGTAACGCTATCAGCCTGCCGCACGGGACTCGGGAAAGTGATGAACGGTGAAGGTGTGATCGGATTGACGCGCGCTTTTCAGTATGCGGGCGCGAAAGATGTGGTGGTCAGTTTATGGAACGTCAACGACGTCGCGACCAGCGAGCTGATGAAGGCTTTCTATCAAAATCTGACGCGTGGTCTGCGTAAGGACGAGGCCCTCAGACAGGCGAAGCTTCAGTTTCTGCACGGAGCGCGCGGCACGTGGAAACATCCATATTTCTGGGCGCCGTTTGTGCTGAATGGAGCGAATGATTGAGGTTTAGTTACAGAACCGCGAGCGGTAGCGAGCGGGATAAAGACTCAATTCGCAATGACCCCGGTGATCTCGTATTAAGGCGCTCGATATTTTTACTTGAGCCCTGATCCGCTCGCTACCGCTCGCGGTTCTGTAACTCGCGCGCGACATCCGATCGTTTCACCGATATCTGCTCTCCACTCTTCATGTTCTTGATCGCAACTTC
The DNA here is from genome assembly GCA_003487805.1 of Blastocatellia bacterium. Taxonomy (GTDB): domain Bacteria; phylum Acidobacteriota; class Blastocatellia; order Pyrinomonadales; family Pyrinomonadaceae; genus UBA11740. The sequence continues at coordinate 22,493 of DNNE01000015.1, forward strand.
GCCGCGCGCGCGTTCGTCTTCGCCGACGATCGCGACGAACGGAATCTCACGCGACGAAGCGTACTTGAACTGCTTGCCCATCTTATCGGCTTCGGGATAGATGTCCACGCGCAGACCGCTGCTTCTCAATTCAGTCGTCAGCGCAATCGAGTCAGCGATCGACTCTTCGTTCCAAATCGTCACCATCACATCGGCCGGTGATGAAATTAGTTCTTTCGGAAACATCTCGCGTTCACTCATCACGACGATGATGCGTTCGAGGCCGAGCGAGAACCCGCACGCCGGAACGTCTTTTCCAAGAAACATCCCGACCAGGTTGTCATAGCGCCCACCGCCACCGAGACTGCCGGCCAGATCGGCAACATTAATCTCGATGATTGCACCGGTATAATAAGCGAGGCCGCGCGCAAGTGTGGGATCAAGTTTGATTCGCTGAGTCACTGCGCTTGCTTTGCTAAATGCCAGAATCTGTCGCAGATCATCAACGCCGCTGGCGCCGGCTTCATGCGAGCCGATGAACTCGACTAAGCGGCCGAGCACGTCAGCGTTGTAGGCGCTGCGACCGTCGCCGGCTTCTTTCAAATCAAGCAAATCAACCGCACGTTCCGCGCCGGCTAACCCTTCGAAAAACCGCATCAACTTCACCGCGGATTCATCGACGATACCGCGGTCGCTCAATTCGCGCGCAACACCTTCCGGTCCCGCTTTATCCATCTTGTCGAGCGAAATCAGAGCGTCGTTATGCTTTTCGGGCGGCACGCCGGCTTGATCGAGAATGCCGGTCAGGACTTGTCGGTGATTAAGCCGAATCGTGAAGTCATTGAATCCCAGCGCCGTCAACGCATCGCTCGCCGCCGAAATCAACTCAGCTTCGACGACCATCGATTTCGACCCGAGGACATCCACGTCGCATTGATAGAACTCGCGAAAACGCCCACGCGCCGGACGGTCGGCGCGCCAGACTGGTTGAATCTGATAGCGCTTGAAAAACTTTGGCAGCTCGTTTTGATACTGCGCGACCACGCGCGCGAGCGGAACTGTCAGATCATAACGCAGCGCCAGATCGGCCTCACCAGTCTTTTCATGCTCACCACGTTTGAGGATTTTGAAGATGAGTTGGTTCCCTTCTTCACCGTATTTCCCCATCAACGTTTCGATATTTTCGACGGCCGGAGTTTCCAGAGGTTCGAAACCATAACGTTCGTAGACGGACTTGATCACGCCGATGACGTACTCGCGTTTGCGCACGTCGGCCGGCAGAAAGTCGCGCATGCCGCGCGCGGGTTGTGACTTTGGTGAAGGCATGAGTGGGCCATAATAACAGACTCATCCACAGATTTCGCAGATTACACGGAACAGCGAGCGAGCCACAAAAAGGCACAAAAAGCACAAAAGGAAAAACCCGAGAAGTATCCGTGTTGCTCACTAGCACAAAATCCATTTTGTGCCTTTTGTGCCTTTTCGTGGCTATGTCTCTTTCCTAATCTGCGTAATCTGTGGATAAGTCTCCCTTCCTTGAATCTTTGTAACTTTCCGAGTATAAGCTTCGTCAATTCAGTCAAACGTTCGCGTGCCTTTCATCGCAAGGGCAACTGAACCAACCAAAATCAGATTTTGAATAGGAGTCCACTAATGATCCGTCGCCAATTTGCTGCTCTACTTCTGCTTTTCACCCTGGTCGTTCCCTATGCTGCCTTCGGGCAGCAACCACAACCACCTGCCGAAGATCCGATGATCACCAAGATCAAGGACGAAGGCATGAATCGATCGCAGGTCATGCAGACGCTTTCATATCTCACCGATGTAATCGGAGAGCGTCTAACCGCGTCGCCAAACGCAAAACGCGCCAATGAATGGACGCGCGATACGATGACAAAGTGGGGCCTGCAAAATGCTCACCTCGAAGCCTGGGGCCCGTTTGGACGCGGCTGGACCTTAAAGCATTTCTCGGCGCAGGTCGTAGCGCCACAGGACCTTCCGCTGATCGCTTATCCGAAAGCATGGTCGCCCAGCGTCAAAGTGATGTCCGAAATGCCGAGCATGCCCGCTGCTAAAGGCAAGAAGCCGGCAGCCGCCGCGGCTGCTCCGCAACCGAGCAGCACAGTGACGGCCGACGTTGTTTTTCTCGACGCAAAGACGGAAGCCGACCTTGATAAATACAACGGCACATTGAAAGGCAAGATCGTTTTGGTTTCGCAGCCGGTCGAAGTGAAGGCACTGTTCGAGGCGCAGGGAAGACGACAGGATGAAAAGAGCTTGCTGGCTTTGGCGAACGCATTGCCGCCAGGGCAAGGCGGCGGGTTTGGCGGAGCAGGCGGCGGCGGTGGCCGCGGCGCCGGTGGCCAGCAAATGACGCCACAACAACGCCAGCAACAATTGTTTGAGCAGGCGGTCTTCACCGCGAAGCGCTGGAACATGCTGGTTGACGAAGGCGCAGCAGTGGTCGTCGATGTCAGTCCGCGCGGAACCGGCGGAACAATTTTTGTGCAGTCAGCGACCGTCGCACCGGCGATTCCGAAGAGCGTCGAAGAGATGCGCACGATTACTCGTCTATCGCCGTACGATCCGAAGGCCGAGTCAAAGATGGTTCCGCAAATCACCGTGTCGGTCGAGCAATACAACCGCATGATCCGGATGATTCAGCAGGGCGAGAAGTTAAAGATGACGGTTGACCTCGCGGTTGAATATCAGGATCAGGACAACATGGGCTACAACACGGTCGCCGAAATTCCGGGCACGGATTTAAAAGACGAGATCGTGATGCTGGGCGGTCACATGGATTCATGGCATTCGGGGACCGGCGCAACTGATAACGGCGCGGGCGTGGCCGTCGCGATGGAAGCAGTTCGCATTTTGCAAACACTCGGAATCAAACCGCGCCGCACCATTCGCGTCGCACTTTGGACCGGTGAAGAAGAGGGACTGCTCGGCTCGCGCGCATACGTGAAGGCGCACTTTGGATCGGTCGAAGGAGGCCCTGGACAATTCGGCGGTGGTGGCGGAGGTCTTGGCGGTGGCAGCAACGCCAATGCGACGCCGGCAAAGCTGACGACACTGCCTGAGTATGAAAAGTTTTCGGGCTATTTCAATCTGGATAACGGCACGGGAAAAATTCGCGGTATCTACTTGCAAGGCAATCGCGCCCTCCGAGATCTTTTCACTCAGTGGCTTATGCCCTTCCGCGACATGGGCGCAAGCACGATCACGATTTCAAACACCGGCGGCACCGACCATCAATCTTTCGATGGCATCGGCCTCCCGGGATTTCAGTTCATCCAGGACGAAATCGAGTACGACACGCGCACGCACCACTCGAACCAGGACGTGTTCGATCGCATTCAGGCGGACGACATGAAGCAGGCCGCGACGATCATGGCCGCGTTCATTTACCAGACCGCGATGCGCGACGAAAAGCTGCCGCGCAAACCGGCGCCGGGGAGATAGATGTAACGCAAGTTAATTATTCTCATTCGAGTCTTCCGCCCTCTCCCTTTGGCAGAGGGTTGGGGAGAGGGATTTACAACCCGCAGGAGCTGAGTCTTCCATCTCAGGAGCGATGGGTTAACAACGGATATCGGTTACGGATCTTTACTTCGCCCTAAAACCTCTTCCCCGGCCCTTCTCCCAGAGGGAGAAGGGAGAAAACGCTCTTGGCAAAACCAATCGCAAGTTAACACTTGCGCTACCTTAACCACCAATCACAACGTCCAGCCAATAGCGGGTGAGTTTGTCGCGATTAGCTTTCCGATAGGCCATATAGTCGCGTGCGATTCCTGCATCAGGACGTGCAAACAAAACGTAGGCTTCCAGCAGGCCGTCGTCGTTCAGTTTCACCAGATTATCGAGGGACGGGTTTAGCGTTTTGATGCGCTTTTCTTTCGTTTGGGTTTGCACGGATTCCACTACCGATCGCAAAGCCTCTACTTCCTCCGCGAGGCTATGGCGATATGCGGCTTCGCCGGGATAAGCCCTGGCAAACTTTTCGCTTCGGCCACCATCTTTCTTATCCAACCATCCGGCCCTGACGACCCCATACATCATCCACGCCGCCGATCCATCACCGTCGCTGCCTTTCAACGCCTGTTCGTCCACAGTAATAGTCGTTTCACCCGCTTTTTTTGAAGTTACGGTCGCCGGAATGTCGATCCGTGGATGTCCGATCTGCACTTGTTTTTTCTTCGCCCATCTGCCGATTCCGTTAAAGACAAGGTTGTTGTACGGGTCAGCCAAAATTGCTTCAATGAACTTCGACCGGGCTTCATCGTCCTTGCCATCCTCCAGGAGAACATCGCCCCAGTAGCGATAGGCAGTCTCGCGATCGGGATCGATCTTGATTGCTTTGGTGAACCATTCGCCGGCGCTGTCAAAAAGAGCACTCCTTTGCGCGGCGTCCGTCGAGCTGTGCCCCTTCTTGAATTGCATGTCTCCGGCAAATAACGCGGCTTCGTAAAGTTTGGGATCAAGTTGCAGAGCGCGAGCATAGAAGGCCAGCGCTTTGTCGATCTCGCCGCGCGTGTAGGCTGCCTCTCCGTCGTTCATCGCGGCATCGACTTGCGGGTTGGTCGAAAACTTTGGGGCTTCGCCGCCGTCGGGGGGAATTGAGGCGAGGATCTGGACTAGGATTGGCTCGGTGACACCCAGCTCTTTGGCCCGCACGAGATAACCGCGCGCGCGCAAGCGCTCCCGTTTGTGCAATACCGGATCCTTGATGTCGCGTGACCGGGCAAAAATGCAAAAGCCGAGAAAGAATTGAACTTCGCCGTCCCTGGGATTCTGCGCGGCGAGTTTTTCAAGAATCGGGAGCGCCTCGAGAATTTTGCTTTCATCGAGCAGTTGCATGGCCCGACGCCGTTCGGATGCATAATCCGTGTCCTGGGCTGAAACGCGAACTGCCGCTGAGAACGTCATCGCCGCGATGATCACCATACCAGCATTGAGGAAGATTCTTTTTGCGGTTAAGCTTTGGCTGTGCATTGCGAGCACCTCTGAAGTTTGCGGTTGCCGATCGGGTTTGATTGAGCAGATGGCGCAAGTCTAAGTTGGATTTCGAAGAACTGTCAATGCATTTGGTTTGATGCAATGGCCGGTAACTTCAGGAAACGTCTGCACAAGTTGGTTGAAACGCGCGCGCTGGTTTCTTCCCTCCCTTTGGGAGGGGCTAGGGGAGAGTGCGAAGCTTGACGCAGACAAGCCCTCTCTCCCCTGCCCTCTTCCCAAAGGGGAGAGGGCGAAAAGACTTTTCAGTCAGTCGCCGAGAGCAACGACCTTAAGCCGACAGGCGAGCACAATGTCTCATCTACTGGAAGTCAAAAATCTCCATACGTATTTTCAGACTCGTGAGGGTCTGGTGTGCGCAGTTGAGGGCGTCAGTTTTCATCTCGATCGCGGCGAGCTGCTGGGACTGGTGGGAGAGAGTGGTTGTGGCAAATCGATGACCGCGCTTTCGATCATGCGGCTGGTCGCGGC